>NZ_JBFOHP010000002.1:2764166-3395833 GCF_040907265.1 Streptomyces sclerotialus
TGTCCCTCTTCTCAGGCGTGTTCTCAGGCGTGTTCTCAGGCATGCGGCACGCTTGCCGCCAGCAGTTCCACGAAGCTGACGCCTTCGCGCGCGACCCCGAAGGCCTCGGCGCGCAGCAGCGTGCGCTCCGCCCAGGCGCGGTGCGGCTTCACCTCGTTCATCTTGTTCGTGTACGAGGAGCGCAGGACGCCGCCGCCGTGGGCTTCGGGGCGCAGGATGTCGGCCGCGTCGGTGAACTCCTCGTGGCTGACGACGGAGAGGGCGTGCACCGGGGCGACGTGCGAGGGGTGGATGCAGGTCTTCCCCTGGAGGCCGTTGGCCCGGTCCAGCTCGATCTCGCGGAGCAGGCCGTCCATGGCGTGCTCGATGAGGGAGGTGCGCAGCTCCTCGGCGCGCCCGAGGAAGGGGCTCTGCCGCAGCTGCGGCTTGAACATCCGCTCGTGCAGCCGGAAGTACTCCCAGACCGGCCCGGTGACGGTGAAGCCCGTGCCGTCGGCGCGGCCCAGGACGTTGACGACGTCGGCGATCACGGAGGCGACGATCCGTACGTCGTAGGCGGTCATGTCCGGCGCGCGGCGCAGGCCGTAAGCGGAGCAGAAGTCGGTGACGCCGAGGCGCAGCGCGAGGACGCGGTCCCGGTAGGCGTCCACGGTGCGGGCGATGCCCTGCAGCGTCTCCGTGCGGCTCTCCAGGTGGAGCAGCTCGGGGGACTCCAGGACCGGCATCGCGAACAGCCGCCGCCCGCAGGACGCTTCGGCGGCGGCGAGGGCCTCCAGGAAGGGGACGCCGCGCAGCGCGGTGAACTTCGGCAGCACGAAACCGGAGAGCAGCCGGACGGCCGGACCCAGCCGCCGGGCCAGGTCGGGGATCTGGTCGGGGGTGCGGACCCGGACGAAGAGCAGGGGCAGCGGGGTCTCCGGCGCACGGAGCACGGTTTCGGCCAGCTCGTCGAACTGCCGTACGAGGTTGTCCTCACCGGCCGCCACGTCGCCGTCGCCGATGGAGTCCTCCAGGCACAGCACCATCGACACCACGCCGCGCGCCGCCTGCTTGACCACGTCGGCGGCCAGCCGGGGCCTGGTCGCGGGCGAGTAGAGGGTGGCACCGAGCGCGACGGCGAGCAGCCGCTGCGGGGAGTCGGCGGTGAACTCCGCAGGCTCCTGGTGGAACAGCGTCGCGCGTACGTCGGGCGGCAGGTGTCCGAAATGACGCATACAACTCCCCGGGTGCGGGCGGGATTCGGCCACCCCTGTGGTTCTTTCCTCGGTTTCCGGTGTCCGGATCCGGCCGGTAATCGTACGTGTGGACCCCTGCGGAAAGTTCCCGCGCGGGTGAAAATCACGTGTCATGAGCCCGGCCGGCGGGTGCGCGCCGCCGCCGTTCCCGCGCGCCGGGGCGCCCCCGCGTTGTCCGGCACCCCGTTCAGCAGGCAGGATGACGTCATGACGCACGCCATGCAGAAGGGGTCGAACGTGCCCCTCGACGCCACTGCCGTACGGGCCGTCCTGCGCTGGACGCCGGGCACGGGAGTGCCTGACGTGGACGCCTCGGCGCTGCTGCTGGGCGCCGAAGGGCGGGTGCGGTCGGACGCGGACTTCGTGTTCTACAACCAGCCCCGGCACCCCAGCGGCTCGGTGCGTCACCTGCCCAAGAAGCGGCTGCCCGACGCGCTGACCGACACCGTCGAGGCGGACCTCGCCGCGCTGGACCCGTCGGTGGACCGGGTGGTGGTGGCCGCTTCCTCGGACGGCGGCCCGTTCGGCAACGTGACGGACCTGCGGGTGGAGCTGTACGACGCGGCGCAAGGAGACGGCGGGCCACTGGCGGTGTTCGAGGTGGAGCCGGAGACCGGCGACGAGACGGCGCTGATCTGCGGCGAGCTGTACCGGCGCGCCGACGCCTGGAAGTTCCGGGCGCTGGGCCAGGGCTACGACAGCGGACTGGTCGGGCTGGCGACGGAGTTCGGCATCTCGGTGGACGAGAGCGAGGGCGAGGGCACCGGGGACACCGGGGACGGGACCGGTGCCGCGCGGACGGCCGACGGGGCGACGGCCGCGCCCGGGGCCGTGCCGGGGTCGGAGGACGTGACCCGTGCCGTGTCCGAGCCGCCGGCCGCCGTGCCGGCGGCCGGCTCCGAGGACGTCACCCAGGCCGTGCCCGAGCCGGTGCCCTTCCCCGAACCGGCCGCCGCCGAGTCCACCGGGGCCGCCGCCGCTGCCTTCCCGGCGCCGCAGCCGCCCACCGGCGCCCCGGCGGGCGGCTACGGCTACCCGGAGAACGTGCCCCCGCCGCCCGCGATGCCGCCGGGCCCGCCCGCGTACGGCCATCCCGGGCCGCCGCCCGAGCAGCCCCCGGGCCCCGCGTACGGCTATCCGGGCCCGCGGCAGGAGCCGGGCCAGGCGCAGCCCGCCTACGGCTATCCGCAGCCGCAGACCGCGGCCACCGGCTACGGCTACCCGCCGCCCGCGCCCGGGCAGCCGGCCGGGCCGGTGCCGGAGAACGGGCCGCTGGTGCTGCCGCCGCAGGGCCCGCAGTTCCAGCGGCGCTGAGCCGCCCCGGGCGGCGGCTGCGGGGCGGGAACGGCTTCGAGGGCGGGCGCCGCGCACCGCGGGCGCCCGGTCCTCACACCTTGGTCTTGTAGCCGCGGCCCCACTGCAGGCCCCAGCCGTACAGCCGGTCCAGCTCGGCCTGGAAGCCGTAGACGTACCGCACCTCACGGCGCACGGTCAGCTCGCCCTTGACGTTCTCCAGCATGAAGACGGCGCAGGAACGGGCCTGCGGCGCCCGCTCGTCCAGGCCGATCTCCACGCGCGGCCCGCTGCTCGGGTAGAGCGTGAGGACGGCGTGGGTGCGGTCGAAGGCGGGGGTGCCGTCGTAGATGTAGACGAAGATCAGCAAGCGCTTGAACTCGTCCTGGTGGTCGAGGTTGATGTAGAGCGTCTCGCCGGACCCCGAGCCGAACCGGTCGTCGCCGCTGAGCTGGATGTACGGCGGGCTGTTGAGGTCGCCGAGGAAGTTCCCCAGCGGCTGCACGACGCCCTTCGTGCCGTCCTTGAGCTCGTACATGCACGCCAGGTCGAGGTCGATCTTGACCACCGCCGGGCCCTGCGCCTGCACCACCTCGGGCTTGAAGATCTGGCCCGGGTGGCGCCAGATGCTCTTCCGCCGGCCGCTGAACTCCGCGAAGTCCGTGGTGCGCATCTGCCAGGAAAGGTTGACCCGGAGGTTGCCGTTGGCCGCGCCCTGTTTGGTCAGCGAGACCACGGGATCGCGTTTGGTCAGTTTGACGACGTACGACGCTCCGCCGTTGTCGAACTGCGGCGTTCCGCCGCGTCGCCAGTTCCCCAAGAACGACACTTCGCCCCACCCCTCGCTTGCGGGTCCATCGCATCCAACTGCCGCGGGGCGGCCCGAGGAGCCGGTGGGGCCGGGGGCGGTGCCCCCGGTCCCGGCTCTCGTGGCCGCCCCGCAGAGAAGCGTTCCTCAATCAGGCGCCGGTCACACGCGGGCGCCCGTCACACTCCCGAGCTGACCTCGGACTTCGGTGGTGATCCCGCGCCCGACTTGGCCTCCAGCCGGTTCTTCCGTACCGAGGACCAGAAGGACAGCGCGATCAGGAGGACGCCGATCCCGCCCGTGATGACCTCGTTGATCTCGTACTTGATGGTGATGAGGAGGATCACCGCCAGGGCGCCGATCGCGTAGTGCGCGCCGTGCTCCAGGTAGACGTAGTCGTCCAGGGTGCCCTTGCGGACGAGGAAGACGGTCAGCGACCGGATGTACATGGCGCCGATGCCCAGACCCAGCGCCATCTCGAAGATGTCGTTGGTGATGGCGAAGGCGCCGATGACGCCGTCGAAGGAGAAGGACGCGTCGATGACCTCCAGGTAGAGGAACATGAAGAACGCGGCCTTGCCTGCCAGGCCGACGGCCGAGCCGTTGCCGTTCTTCTTCGCCGGCGCGCTCGCCTCGGCGTCCGCGTCCTCGTCGGCGTCCTCCAGCTTGTCCTCGAAGTAGCCGGAGATGCCGCCGACGAGAAGGTACGTCAGCAGGCCCGCGACCCCGGAGAGCAGGACGGTGGCGCTCTTGTCACCGCCGCCGTGCGCCACGTCGGTGGCCACGGTCATGGCCGTGACGAGCAGGACGACCAGCGCGATGATGATCGAAAGGGTTTCGAGCTTGCCCAGCTTGGCCAGCGGCTTCTCCAGCCAGGCCAGCCACTTGTGGTCCCGCTCCTCGAAGATGAAGTCGAGGAAGATCATGAGCAGGAACATGCCGCCGAAGGCCGCGATGGCCGGGTGGGCGGCGGTGACGAGGTGCTCGTACTGGGCCTTGTCGTTGATGGCGAGGTCGACGGCCTCGATCGGGCCCAGCTTGGCCGTGATGGCCACGATGACGACCGGGAAGACCAGGCGCATGCCGAAGACGGCGATCAGGATGCCGATGGTCAGGAAGATCTTCTGCCAGAAGGCATTCATCTTCCGCAGGATTCCGGCATTGATGACCGCGTTGTCGAACGAGAGCGAGATCTCCAGGATCGAGAGGATCCCGACGATCGCGAGCCCCTGCCACCCCCAGAGGACGCCGGCCAAGGCCAGGCCCGCCGCCGTTACGGCGAATGACCAGCCAAAGGTTTTCAGGACCACTTCCTACCCAATCCCTCGTTGTGTGGGGTCCCCCGCGCACGGGTGGACGGCGCTTTACGAAACGTTGACCCCGAAGTCTAGAGCGATGCCCCGCAGGCCCGACGCGTACCCCTGTCCGACGGCCCTGAACTTCCACTCACCGCCGTACCGGTAAACCTCACCGAAGATCATTGCCGTCTCCGTGGAGGCGTCCTCGCTGAGGTCGTAGCGCGCCAGCTCGCTGCCGTCGGCCTGGTTCACCACGCGGATGAAAGCGTTGCTGACCTGCCCGAAGCTCTGGCCGCGCGCGTCCGCGTCATGGATCGAGACGGGGAAGACGATCTTCTCGACCCGGTCCGGGACCTTGCTGAGATCCACGAGGATCGATTCGTCGTCGCCGTCACCCTCACCGGTGAGGTTGTCGCCGGTGTGCTCGACGGAGCCCTCGGGGCTCTTGAGGTTGTTGTAGAAGACGAAGTACTCGTCCCCGAGCACCCGGCCGCTGCTGCACAGCAGGGCGCTCGCGTCCAGGTCGAACGGCGCGCCGGTCGTGGAGCGCGCGTCCCAGCCGAGGCCGACCATGACCTGGGTGAGGTTGGGTGCGGCCTTCGAGAGGGAGACGTTGCCTCCCTTGGCGAGTGTGACGCCCATGTTCTTCGCTTCCTCCCCGTGTCGGTTCTGCTCTGGTCCCAAGCGCGCCCGGCGCCGCACTCCCCTGGGGGGCGTACGGCGCCGGGCGGGTACGTCCTCGGTCAGACGTTCACGCCGAAGTCCTGCGCGATGCCGCGCAGGCCCGAGGCGTAGCCCTGGCCGATGGCCCGGAACTTCCACTCCGCGCCGTTGCGGTACAGCTCGCCGAAGACCATGGCGGTCTCCGTGGAGGCGTCCTCACTCAGGTCGTAGCGCGCCAGCTCGACGCCGTCGGCCTGGTTCACCACGCGGATGAAGGCGTTGCGGACCTGGCCGAAGCTCTGCTGGCGGGTCTCGGCGTCGTAGATCGACACCGGGAACACGATCTTGGCGACGTCGGCCGGCACGCCGGCCAGGTTCACCTTGATCTGCTCGTCGTCACCCTCGCCCTCACCGGTGAGGTTGTCCCCGGTGTGCTCGACCGACCCGTCCGGGCTCTTCAGGTTGTTGAAGAACACGAAGTTCTGGTCGTTCGCGACCTTGCCCTGGTCGTTGGTCAGCAGGGCGCTGGCGTCCAGGTCGAAGTCGGTACCGGTGGTGGTACGCGCGTCCCAGCCCAGACCGACGATCACCGCGGTCAGATTGGGGGCTTCCTTCGTCAGCGAGACGTTGCCGCCCTTGCTGAGGCTGACTCCCACGAGTCCTCCCATAGATTCGAGGGGTACGTAAAGCGCCCCCGTCGTGCATGGCATCAGAACAACGATTTGATCCTAGTGACCGGTTCCCACCGATTACCTGCTGTTGCCCCGGAGGGTTGCCGGTTGTTGTCTCAGAGGGTGTCGAGCGCCTTGGCGTACTCGTTCAGGTCACGCGCGTCGGGCAGGCCGTTGACGACCGTCCAGCGCACCACGCCCTCCTTGTCGATGATGAAGGTGCCGCGCACCGCGCAGCCCTTCTCCTCGTCGAAGACGCCGTAGGCGCGGGAGGTCTCGCCGTGCGGCCAGAAGTCCGAGAGCAGCGGGTACTCCAGGCCCTCCTGCTCGGCGAACACCCGCAGCGAGAACGGCGAGTCATTCGAAACGGCGAGCAGCTGCACGTCGTCGTTGACGAACTTCGGCAGCTCGTCGCGGAGCGCGCACAGCTCGCCGGTGCAGACGCCGGTGAAGGCGAAGGGGTAGAAGAGCAGCACGACGTTCTTCTCGCCGCGGAAGTCGGAGAGCTTGACGGTCTCCCCGTGCTGGTTCTTCAGCTCGAACTCCGGAGCCTTCGCGCCGACCTCGATCGCCATGGGTTCTGTTTCCCTTCGCAGATGCTGAACAGATACCCGCCAACCCTACGTGCCGACCCCTGGGCCGATACGCGTCGAGCCCCCTCCCTGGCGGCTTCCCTCGGCGCGGGGGCCGGGGAAGCTCCGGAAGGGGGCTCGGGGTCGAGCCGGCTCGGCGGCTCAGCGCTTGCCGGACTTGGCGGTCTTCGGCGTGACCAGCCGGCTGCCGGTCCAGTCCTTGCCCGCGTTGATGCTCCTGGTCTGGGACAGACCCGCGGTCTGCGCGGCCTCGTTGACGTCACTCGGCTCGATGTAGCCGTCGCGGCCGGTCTTGGGCGTCATCAGCCAGATCTCGCCGCCCTCGTCGATCAGACCGATGGCATCCACCAGCGCGTCCGTCAGGTCGCCGTCATCGTCCCGGAACCACAGGACGACGACATCGGCCACGTCGTCATAGTCCTCGTCGACGAGCTCCTGGCCGATCACGGCCTCGATGGCTTCACGGAGCTCCTGCTCGACGTCATCGTCGTAGCCGATCTCCTGGACCACCTGTCCGGGCTCGAACCCCAGCTTGATGGCCGGGTTGGTCCGCTCCTCCGCGTGGTCCGCGGTCGCGCTCACGGATTGCCTCCTGTCATGTCTTGTGGATAGGCCTTACACCTCGCGCGTGCGCGGGGCATTGGGCGTAGTCCACACGGGCGGGGCGAATCGCGCAAGTACCCGGCCGTCCAGACCGCCAAAACGGTGACGGATACGGCCGTCTCGCCGCAACTGCGACCCCTTCTACCCCGCGGGACAGTGATTCACGCCACAGCGTTGCACCACTTCCTTAGGGTACTCGCGCGCGACCGGGCCGGCCTGGGGAGCGGAGCGGCCCGGAGACCGGTGTTCGATATCCGTACGGCCGACCGCCACGGGCGCGCGACATGGGCGTATGGTTGCGATTTGCTCTCCCCCGGAGCGCGCCTCCGGCGGCGTCTCCCAGGGGACGGTTACCAGCAGGTAGAGATGACGTATCCGCGTGCCTCGGTACACGATGGAAGACGGCGCGACACCAGCAGAGACAGAAATCTGACCTCGGGCTCGACATCCGTGTGCCTTACGTACGCATCACGAATGGGCAGAGCACGACACGACCAGAACAGCGAAGGAACAGCGTGGCTTCCGGATCCGATCGCAACCCGATCATCATTGGCGGCCTTCCCAGCCAGGTCCCGGACTTCGATCCTGAAGAGACCCAGGAATGGCTCGACTCGCTCGACGCAGCCGTCGATGAGCGAGGCCGGGAACGTGCCCGCTACCTCATGCTCCGCCTCATCGAGCGAGCCCGCGAGAAGCGCGTGGCCGTGCCCGAGATGCGCAGCACGGACTACGTCAACACCATCGCCACCAAGGACGAGCCGTTCTTCCCCGGCAACGAGGAGATCGAGCGCAAGATCCTGAACGCGACCCGGTGGAACGCGGCCGTCATGGTCTCGCGCGCCCAGCGCCCCGGTATCGGCGTCGGCGGCCACATCGCCACCTTCGCCTCCTCGGCCTCCCTGTACGACGTGGGCTTCAACCACTTCTTCCGGGGCAAGGACGACGGCCGGGGCGGCGACCAGATCTTCTTCCAGGGCCACGCCTCCCCCGGCGTCTACGCCCGCGCCTACCTCCTGGACCGCCTCTCCGCCGACCAGCTGGACGCGTTCCGCCAGGAGAAGTCCAAGGCCCCGAACGGCCTCTCCAGCTACCCGCACCCGCGGCTGATGCCGGACTTCTGGGAGTTCCCGACCGTCTCGATGGGCCTCGGCCCGCTCGGCGCGATCTACCAGGCCCGGATGAACCGCTACATGGAGGCGCGCGGCATCGCCGACACCTCCGACAGCCACGTGTGGGCGTTCCTCGGCGACGGCGAGATGGACGAGCCGGAGTCGCTCGGCCAGCTGTCCATCGCCGCGCGCGAGGGCCTGGACAACCTGACCTTCGTCGTCAACTGCAACCTGCAGCGCCTGGACGGCCCGGTCCGCGGCAACGGCAAGATCATGCAGGAGCTGGAGTCGCAGTTCCGCGGCGCCGGCTGGAACGTGATCAAGCTGGTCTGGGACCGCTCCTGGGACCCGCTGCTCGCGCAGGACCGCGACGGCGTGCTGGTCAACAAGCTGAACACCACGCCCGACGGCCAGTTCCAGACGTACGCCACCGAGACCGGTGCGTACATCCGCGAGCACTTCTTCGGTGACGACCACCGGCTGCGCAAGATGGTCGAGAACATGACCGACGACCAGATCCTGCACCTGGGCCGCGGCGGTCACGACCACAAGAAGATCTACGCGGCGTACGCGGCGGCCAAGGCGCACAAGGGCCAGCCGACCGTGATCCTCGCGCAGACCGTCAAGGGCTGGACGCTCGGCCCGAACTTCGAGGGCCGCAACGCGACCCACCAGATGAAGAAGCTGACGGTCGACGACCTGAAGATGTTCCGCGACCGGCTGCACCTGCCGATCCCGGACAAGGACCTGGAGGACGGCAACCCGCCGTACTACCACCCGGGCCGGGACTCCGAAGAGATCCAGTACATGCACGACCGGCGCAAGGCGAACGGCGGGTACGTCCCGACCCGTGTCGTGCGCGCCAAGCCGCTGGAGCTGCCGGGCGACAAGGCGTACGCGACCGCCAAGAAGGGCTCGGGCCAGCAGAAGATCGCCACGACCATGGCGTTCGTCCGCGTCCTGAAGGACCTGATGCGGGACAAGGAGATCGGCAAGCGCTTCGTGCCGATCGCCCCGGACGAGTACCGCACCTTCGGCATGGACGCGTTCTTCCCGACCTCGAAGATCTACAACCCGCTGGGCCAGATCTACGAGTCGGTCGACCGCGAGCTGCTGCTGGCGTACAAGGAGTCGCCGACCGGCCAGATGCTGCACGACGGCATCACGGAGGCGGGCTGCACCGCCTCGCTGATCGCGGCGGGCTCGGCCTACGCCACGCACGGCGAGCCGCTGATCCCGGTGTACGTCTTCTACTCGATGTTCGGTTTCCAGCGGACCGGCGACCAGTTCTGGCAGATGGCCGACCAGCTGGCGCGCGGTTTCGTTCTGGGTGCGACCGCGGGCCGTACGACCCTGACCGGTGAGGGTCTGCAGCACGCCGACGGCCACTCCCAGCTGCTGGCCTCGACCAACCCGGCGTGCGTCGCCTACGACCCGGCGTACGGTTACGAGATCGCGCACATCGTCAAGGACGGCCTGCGCCGTATGTACGGCGAGACCGCGGACGGGCAGCCGGGCGAGGACGTCTTCTACTACCTCACCGTCTACAACGAGCCGATCCAGCACCCGGCCGAGCCGGAGGACGTGGACGTCGAGGGCATCCTCAAGGGCATCCACAAGGTCAAGCCGGCCACGGCGGGCTCCATCCCGGCGCAGATCATGGCGTCCGGCGTGGCCGTGCCGTGGGCGGTCGAGGCGCAGCAGATCCTCGCCGAGGAGTGGAACGTCAAGGCGGACGTCTGGTCGGCCACCTCCTGGAACGAGCTGCGCCGCGAGGCCGTCGACGTGGAGGAGCACAACCTCCTGCACCCGGAGGAGGAGCAGCGCGTCCCGTACGTGACGCGGAAGCTCTCCGGCTCCGAGGGTCCGTTCGTGGCCGTCTCCGACTGGATGCGTTCGGTTCCCGACCAGATCGCCCGCTGGGTCCCGGGGACGTACCAGTCCCTCGGCGCGGACGGCTTCGGCTTCGCCGACACCCGTGGTGCGGCGCGCCGCTTCTTCCACATCGACGCGCAGTCCATCGTCCTCGGCGTGCTCACCGAGCTGGCCAAGGAGGGCAAGGTCGACCGCTCGGCGCTGAAGCAGGCCATCGACCGCTACCAGCTGCTGGACGTCACGGCGGCGGAGGCCGGCGAGGCGGGCGGCGACGCGTGACCGCTCCGCGGTGACCGTTTCCCGTGGGTGAGGGCCCGGGCAGCACTTGCTGCCCGGGCCCTTCGCCGTTCCGGCGGGCGCGCCTTCAGCGCTCCCAGATCTTGATCGCCCGCACCTCGTACGGCGAGTCCGGCACGTAGGTACCACCACCCGGGTACGTGTCGTACTCGCCGGTCTCGGCGCACTCGGCGCTCTGGTACGTGGTCACCGGGCGTCCCGTGCGGTTCGCGAAGGACCGCGCGGGGCGGCCGTCCGGCAGCGGCACGCAGCTCTCGATGTCGGTGTCGGAGAGCTCGTGGGTCGCGCGCGGGCCTTCGTACCCGGCCTTCGGCCAGAGGCAGAGCTGCCCGGCGGCGCAGCCCCCGGAGGCCGCGTCCGCGGCGAAGGGCGCGCTGAGCAGCGCGGCGGCGCCGAACGTGGCAGCGAGCAGTGTCGTACGCATGTGGGTCCCCCCGTGTCGTGATCGTGTGACGATCGGTCCGGTGACACGCTGGCGGCCCCGCCGGTACGTGGAAAACACAACCGGGCCCCGCCCACCCGGACGAGGGAAGACGGGCCCCGGAGATTGCCGCGCCCCGTAGGGCGGGGCGCGGCGCGAGTCGATCTGCGGCCCCGTCGCGTGGGCGCGAGCAACCACGACGGTGCCGCGCGGGGCACCACGTACGGCCCGCTGCGCACCGCAGGTCGGATAAGGCCGGCGCGAGGAGGTACAACGTTGGTGATCCACCGGACGTCGGGGGCGGCGAGGGCGACGATCGCGCCGCCGAGGACCAGGATCACTCATGTCAGTGACTGACAATTGACAGAGCGTTTCATGAGTCGGTAACTGTCAGTTAGCACACAGGTATCGTGAGCAGCAGTGTTACGACGAGGAGGGCGGCGCATGAAAGCCGAGGTGACGCCGCGTGAAGGGCTGCGCTGCGGACTGCGCGAGCGGAAGAAGCGGCGTACGCGCGACGCCCTGATCCGCGCCGCGCTGGAACTGTGCACCGAGCAGGGGTACGACCGGACCACGATCGACGAGATCGCCGAGGCGGTCGACGTCTCCCAGCGGACCTTCTTCCGGTACTTCACCACCAAGGAAGACGTGGTCTTCGCCGTCCAGGAGACCGTCGAGGCGCGCTTCCTGGAGGCCCTGCAGGCCCGCCCGGCCGCCGAGACCCCGCTGGAGGCGCTGCGCAACGCGGTACTGCTCGCCTGGGACGACCTCGGCCAGGTGATCGAGTCGATCATCCCGGTCGAACTGCACATGCGGACGTACCAGATGATCGAGTCCACGCCCGGACTGGTCGCCGCGCACCTGCGGCGCAGCTGCGAGCTGGAGGAGCTGATCGCGGGGGTGATCGCCCGGCGCGAGGGCCTGGACCCGGCCGCCGATCCGCGTCCGCGGGTCGTGGTCGCGGCCTTCAGCGGCGTGATGCGGCTGTCGGGGCGGCTGTGGGGCGAGGCCGGGGAGTGCAGCGTGGAGTCCATCCGCGCCGTCACCGAGGGTCATCTGGACCAGATCGTTCCGGCGATCGCCGGCGAGTGGCGCAAAACAGCCCACTGATTCGCTCGGACGAGCACGCCGCCGTACGTCGGAGCGGGACAAACGGGTACCAAGTGTCCGTTGTGACCCTAATGACCCACAGCGAAACGTGAGTTGCCTCACCCAATCCACGAGCGTCGCGCGCCGTCTCCTAGGCTGTCCCGCGGTGACTTCCTTCTCCGAGCTCGGCGCTCCCCCCGGTTTCCTGCAGTCCTCCGCCTGGCGCGCGGCACTCGCCCTGCTGGTGGTGTTCGTGATGCTTGCCGTGACCGGCTGGACGGGGATCAGAGGCACGAAGGACGACACCGACCCGCTGGGCAGCTCCCGCGCCGCCTGGGCGGCCGGCACCTTCCACGGCCACCGGCTGCCCGACCCGGCGGCGGGCCCGCACCGCATAGCGGCGTTCTTCGCCAAGCTCGGCAAGACCGACCGGCTCCGGCTGGCCGACCGCTACCCGCTCGCCGTCGGCAACATGGCCGGCGCCCCCGCCACCCTGCGTTACCACGCCAACCGCACGGCGATGGACAAGGCCAGGGAGGTCGCCGAGCGGCGCTCGCACGACGGGCGGCTCACCCCCGAAGGCCGCCAGGAAGCCGGCCGGCTGATGCACCGGCTGGAGTCCCTGATGCGGCCGGACCGGCAGATCCTGTCCTTCGACCCGGCCGCCGGCGGCCGCGCCGCCGAGGTCTTCGGCGACCTGACGCACGCCCGCCGGGTGTCGGTCGTGGTGCCCGGCGTCGACACCAACCTGGTGAACTTCGAGCGCACCAAGCGGGCGGACAGCGCACCGGTCGGCATGGCCTCCTCGCTGTACGACGCGGAGCGCGCGGTGCGCCCCGACGCCCGTACGGCCGTGATCGCCTGGGCCGACTACACCGCGCCCGCCGGGATCGGTGTGGACGCGGCGGCCGGGCAGCTGGCGCAGGCGGGCGCCCAGCGCCTGGAGTCGATGGTCGGCGCGCTGCCGGCCGGCGCCGACGTCTCCCTGTTCTGCCACAGCTACGGCTCCGTGGTGTGCGGGGTGGCCGCCCGTGAGCTGCCCTCCCGGGTCGGCGACATCGTGGTGGCGGGCAGCCCCGGCATGCGCGCCCAGAACGCCGCGGCGCTGCACACCACGGCGCGGGTCTGGGCGATGCGGGACGCCGACGACTGGATCCAGGACGTGCCGTACCTGGAGCTGGGCGGGCTGGGGCACGGCGCCGACCCGGTGGACCCGGCGTTCGGCTCCCGGGTGCTGTCCGCGGCGGGCGCGAGCGGGCACGCGGGGTACTTCGCCCGCGGGACGCAGAGTCTGGCCAATTTCGCCCTCGTCGGGGTCGGCGCGGTGGCGGGCGTCAGCTGCGCCTCCGACGACGGCGACTGCGCGGCCGACCTGGCGTGAGGAGCAGGCCGGGCACCGTACGGGGCTCCCGGCCCGAGCGCGCGCCCCGCGGACCGGGAACGGCGTGACGCGCGTAGCACGTGCTGTACGGAAGGGGGACGGGCGGGCGGCCCGCCGCTTACGATGAACCGCATGGGTGATGTGCTGGCCGGTTTTCATGCCGTCTGGGAGTTCGACACGGACTCCGTACTCATCCGCTTCGAACGGGGGATCCGCAAGCCCAAGCTGTTCCAGGCGCTCGGCGAGCGCCGTATCCCCTACGAAGCGCTGAGGACGGTTACGCTCTCGCGAGGCAAGCGCGGGACGGTGGTCCTGCACGCCCGGCCACGGCCGGGCGCCGATCCACTGATGGAGGCGGCCGACGGCCAGCTCAAGGACGACGCCGACCCGTACCGCCTGGTGCTCCCCGCCGACCGCGCCGAGCAGGCCGCGTACTACCGCGACCAGCTGCACGATCTCCTCGGCGGCGACGCGGCCGGCCCCGCCGGCCGGCATCTCGTGGCGGCGCCCGAGCCGCCGCTGACCTTCAAGGCGTACGACGGCAAGGCGACCTTCGACGGTGACGCGGTGGCGTTCCGCTGGTTCTGGACCGGCGCCTCGACCGCGAAGTGGAAGTCCGGCGACCAGAGTTTCCCGGTCGACGGGCTGGCCGGCGTGGTCTGGCGCTCCCCGGAGAACGGCTCCTCGGCCCCCACGGCGCCCGGCGCGTGGCACAGCGGCTATCTGCGGCTGCTGGCGCACGGCACCGAGGAGGAGGACGGGAAGGGCGCCGACCAGGACCCCGCCTCGGTGATCTTCGGGCTCGGCTACGGTCCGGTCCACGAGTCGCTGCCGTTCGCCGCCGCCGTCCTCCAGGCCGTACGGAACGCGGGCCCGGCCCCCGCCCCCGCGCCGCGCCGCCGCACCCTGGAGCCGCACCGCGGCCCCGCCGACATCGCCGACCGCATACGGCAGCTGGGCGAGCTGCACGACGCGGGGCTGCTGACGGACGACGAGTTCAGCGCGAAGAAGGCCGAACTCCTGGCGGAGCTGTAGCCGCCGGGCGGTGCCGTGCGCGGGCCGGTACCACCCGCGCCTGATACCCAGGTATGACCGCGTGCTCACGACTCCGGTATGACGCCCGGCCGGACCCGCGCGGCCTACGCTGAACCGGCGATGTCCACGTCATCTCCTTCCCCCGAGCCCCCGCGCGCCGGCCTCCCTGCGGCCCGGCACGCACTGCGCGCCTTCGCCACGGCCCTCACCACCCCGACGCGCCCCGGCGATCCCCTCCTCGGCAACGCCGCACGCCCGTGGCTGCGGTGGCTGCCGTACGTCGTCGCCCTCGCGTTCACCGTCTCGCTGCTGCCCACCGCCATCGTCGTACTGAGCAACGACTACGGCATGAACGGCGGGCTCGCCGGTGCCCTCGGCGTGGCCCAGACCGTGCCGCTGCTGCTCGCCGTCACCCGCCCGCTGCAGACCTGGTGGGTGATCTTCGCGGCCGATCTGGCCACCGCGCTGGCGCTGACGATGTCGGCGCCGCTGCCCGGACCGCCGTACCCCTGGCCGGCCCCGACGGTCGTCGGGCTCCTCGCCCTGATGGTGGCGCTCGGACTCCGGGAACGGCGGCGCACGCTCGTCGCCGTCTGGCTGGTGACCGGCGCCGCCGGCATCCTCTTCGAGCTCTTCAGATCGGGCGACGGCGACGGCACCTGGGTGCTGATGTTCGTACTGTCCGGCGTGGTGCTGCTGGTGGCGGGCGCGCTGCGGGAACGCGGGGACGCCCGGCGGGAGTTGGCGGAACAGGCGACGATCAGCGAGGCGGAGCGGGCCCGGCGCACGCTGCTGGAGGAGCGCACCCGCATCGCCCGCGAGCTGCACGACGTCGTGGCCCACCACATGTCGGTGATCACCGTGCAGGCGGACAGTGCGCCGTACCGCCTCCAGGGCCTGCCGCCCGAAGCCGCCGAGGAGTTCGGGACGATCGCCTCGACCGCGCGCGAGTCACTGGCCGAGATGCGCCGGCTGCTGGGCGTGCTGCGCAGCGAGGAGAGCGAGCGGCACGGCGGCCCGGAGAAGACGCCGCAGCCGGGCCTTGACCAGCTGTCGCGGCTCGTGGAAGGAACCGTACGGGCCGGGGTGCCGGTGAAGTCGGCACTGTCCCGGGCGCTCGGCGAGCTCCCGCCCGCCGTGGACCTGTCGGCGTACCGGATCGTGCAGGAGGCGCTGGCGAACGTCGTGCGGCACGCGCCCGGCGCGCGTACCCGGGTCTCGGTGACGCCGGACCGTACGGGCCTGACCGTCCTGGTCGTCAACGGTCCGCCGCCGCGCTCCGCCGCGCCGCTGGAGACCACCGGAACCGGCCACGGCCTGGTCGGCATGCGCGAGCGCGTACGGCTGCTGGGCGGCACCCTGGACACCGGCCCGCTGCCGGACGGGGGTTACCGTGTCGCCGCGCGGCTCCCGCTCGCGGAGCCCCCGACGGAAAAGGACCCGACGCCCGCATGACCACCCGCGTGCTCATCGTCGACGACCAGGCCATGGTGCGGGCGGGCTTCGCCGCGCTGCTCGCCGCGCAGAGCGACATCGACGTCGTCGGCGACGCGGCGGACGGCGTACAAGGCGTCGAGCTCAGCCGCGCCACCCATCCCGACGTGGTCCTGATGGACGTCCGGATGCCGGAGATGGACGGTCTGGAGGCGGCCCGGCAGCTGCTCTCCCCTCCCCCGGGCGTGGTGCACCGCCCGAAGGTGCTGATGCTCACCACCTTCGACGTCGACGACTACGTGTACGAGGCGCTGCGCGCCGGCGCGTCCGGCTTCCTGCTGAAGGACGCGCCGCCGGCCGACCTGATCTCCGCGGTACGGATCGTGGCGGCCGGCGAGGCGCTGCTCGCCCCCTCGGTGACCCGCCGGCTGATCGCCGACTTCGCGCGGCAGCGGCCCGCGCCCCGCAAGGACCGCGAGTCGCTGCGGCTGAACGGGCTCACGCCGCGCGAGACCGAGGTGCTGGAGCTGATCGCGCGCGGCCTGTCCAACCAGGAGATCGCGGCCGAGCTGGTGCTGGCGGAGCAGACGGTGAAGACGCACATCGGGCGGGTGCTGGCCAAGCTGGACCTGCGCGACCGGGCCCAGGCGGTGATCTTCGCGTACGAGTCGGGGCTGGTGACTCCCGGTGACCGCTGACGGACTGACAGGCAGCCTCACGGCGGACCGGTGAAGCACCTGCGTAGCCCTTGAGCAGGGGTTGTTCCGTCCTCTGAGCAGGGCTTGCGGCGCCGCTCGGCTTCTTAGTAACAACATGAATCATGAAATTGTTCAGCCGTAGCTCCTCCCCCCGCCACCCGGAGGCTCACTCTCCGGAGGCGACCGCCGCTTCAGCGGCACGTGACCGGGACGGCTTCCCGGACGATCCCGGCCTCGCCGCTCTCACCGGAGAGTGGATGATCGACCCCGCGCACAGCAGAATCGGCTTCTCCGTGCGGCACGCGATGGTGACCACGGTCCGCGGCGCCTTCACGGAGTTCGAGAGCCGGCTCTACTTCGACGGTCTCGACCCGGCCCGCTCCTGGGCCGAGATCGCGCTGAACACCGCCAGCGTCGACACCGGCGTGGAGCAGCGCGACGCCCACCTGATGGGCCGTGACTTCCTGGACGCCGCGGGGCACCCGCGGATGACCTTCAAGAGCACCGACGTGCAACTGGCGGGCAAGGACGTCTACCGCATGACCGGTGACCTCACCATCCGCGACGTCACCCGCCCCGTCGTGCTGGAGCTGACCTACATCGGGCACGTCACCGACCCGTTCGGCTACCAGCGGGTCGGCTTCGACGGCACCACGACCATCAACCGTTCCGAATGGGGCCTGACGTACAGCGCCAAGCTGGCGGAGGGCGGCGCCATGGTGAGCGAGAAGGTCCGCCTCCAGTTCGACATCGCCGCCATCCGGACCGCGCCCACCGGCTGAAGAACCGTTTCACTCGTGGTCCGGTGACCGACCCGGACCTGGTGCCGCGCCTGTCAGGGGCGAAGCCGCCCAGGGGAGCTGCGCGGCGCGGCACCGCCCCTCTCCTCCGTACGGACGAGAGCCCGATACCCCGGTATCACCCGCCACTTGGCCCCGCGGTGTGACGCCGCACCCGGCATCCCCTTCCTACGTTTCCCTCCGCCACGCCACTGGGAGAGGGAGACCGACGATGCCGCTGCGCACTCCGCCGCGTACCGCCGACACCACCGCCACGCTCCGCACCGGCACGCGGACCGGTGCCCGCCGGCGTCGCCGCGGTATCGCCGCCCTCGCCCTGGCCGCCGCGCTCGTCGCCGGTACCGGAGGCTGGGCGGCCGGCACGGAGCAGACCGCCGTCACCGGCCCCGCACCGGGCGCCGCCGCCTGGCGCGCCGACCGCACCCTCGGCCGGCCGCTGCCCGACCCGGCGACCGCCTCAGCCGCCGCCGTGGCCCGCTTCTTCGCGGGACTGACCCCGGCGGAACGGCAACGGCTCGCCGACCGGCACCCGATGACCGTCGGCACCTTGGACGGCGCCCCCGTACAGCTGCGCTACCGCGCGAACGCCCACGCCCTGCGGGCCGAACGCGCCCGCCAGTACGCCCGCGCCGACGACCCGGACCGCACCGCCGAGGACCGCGAGCAGGCCCGCGCGCTGGCCGCCCGGTACACCGAACTCCTCGCCCCCGGGCGGCAGATCCTCTTCTTCGACCCGCGCGGCCGGGGGCAGGTCGCCGAGGTGTACGGGGACCTCGCCGCGGCCCGGCACACGGCGGTGGTGGTGCCCGGCTCGGACATCGACCTCGGCACCTTCGACCGCGAGCGGGACCGGTACGGCACCCCGACCGGCATGGCGCTCTCACTGCGCGCCCGGATGACCGCAACCGCACCGGCCACCCCCACCGCGGTGATCGCCTGGGCCGGCTACACCACCCCCGTCGGCCTCGGCCCGGACGCGGCCACCGGGCGGCTCGCCGAAGCCGGCGCCGGACGGCTGGCCCGGCTGCTGACGGGACTGGCCGCGACCGGCGCCCCGGCCCCCGCGCTGCTCTGCCACAGCTACGGCTCGGTGGTCTGCGGCCTGGCCGCGCCCCGGGCCGGCCGGGCCGCGGTCGGCGACGTCATCCTCTTCGGCTCCCCCGGCGCCCGTACGGAACGGGCCGCCGACCTGCACGCCGGCGGCCGGGTATGGGCGGCCCGGGACACCTCCGACTGGATCGGCAGCATCCCGAACGTCGAAGTGCTGGGCCTCGGGCACGGCACCGACCCCACCGACCCCGCCTTCGGCGCGCGCCGCGTCACCGCGGACCGCGCCGAGGGCCACACGGGCTACCTCGTCCCCGGCACCGACTCCCTGGCCGGCTTCGCCGACATCGTGCTCGGCCACTACTCCGGCGTGCGCTGAGCGCGCCCTCACCCAAGGACCCGACATGACCATCGCGCTCCGGCACAAGGCGGGCCACGCGATCCGCGCCATCGAGGCCCGCACCCCCGCCCACCGCGACCGCGCGATCGACGGACTGCGCGCACTCGCGCTGCTCGCCGTACCGACCGGCCACTGGCTGGTGGGCGGCTTCACCCTGGACGCCGACGGCGCGCTCCACAACGCCAGCCCACTCTCCACGCTCGGTTTCCTCGCCCCCCTGAGCTGGGTCCTCCAACTCCTGGGGATCTTCTTCCTGGTAGGCGGATACTCATCCGTCCTCTCCTACCGGCGCGCGGCCGGACGCGGGGAGTCCACCGCACACTGGCTGAGCGGCCGGCTGGCCCGCCTGGGCCGCCCGGTGCTCGCCGTGACGGCCGTCTGGGCGCTGCTCATCGGAGTACTGTCCGCGGCGGGCGTACCCGAGGCGACGCTGCGTACGGGCGCGACGCTGGTCGTACAGCCCCTGTGGTTCGTCGGCGTCTACGCCGCGGTCACCGCCCTCACGCCGTACTGCGCACGTGCCGCACGGCGGCTCGGACCATGGGCTGCCGCACCTCTCCTCGCATCCGTCGCAGTGATCGACTTCCTCCGCTACGGCCCGTACGCGGCCGCCGTACCGCCCTGGCTCGCGCTGCTCAACCTCCTCCCCGGCTGGCTGTTCGCGTACCAACTGGGGGTCTGCTGGGGCGAGCAACGACTCGGCCGACGCGCCGCATGGACCCTGCTGACCGGCGGCACGGCCCTCTTCGCCGTCCTCCTCCTGGCCTTCCACTACCCCGCCAGCACGGTCGGCGTCCCGGGCGCGCCCCGCACCAACTCGCACCCGCCGTCGCTGCTGGTCCTCGCGCTGGCGGCGGCCCAGTGCGGCGCCGCGATCCTGCTCCGTGACCGCCTCACGGCACTACTACGCCGCCCGGCACTCTGGGCCCCGGTCGTGCTCGTCAACCTCTGCGCGATGACCATCTTCTGCTGGCACCAGACCGCAATGCTGGCAGCGGCGGTGCCCTCCGCACGCTTCGGCCCGGTCCCAGGCCTGACCACACCCCCCGACTCCCTGGCCTGGCTGCTCACCCGCCTGGCCTGGCTCCCCCTCTTCGCCCTGACGCTGACCGCGATAGGCCTGCTCACCCGCCGCTTCGAAGCACCCTGGACCGCAGGACGCGCCCTCCGAGCCGGTGCCGCGGTGCTCGCGGCGTCCTTCGCCCTCTTCGCCCTGGGCATGGCATGACCAGCTCGCCCCTCACCCGCCCGTCTTTCCACCCACCACCGACGGGAGGGGACGGGCCGGAGCGGTAGGGGGTCCGGACGTAAAGCGAAGCAGTCCGGACCCCCTACCGCGGAGGCCCGTCCCCGTAACGCCAAGCCCCGCGCAGCGGCACCGCCCGCCGCAGGCGAAACGGCGCCGCACCCGGCAACGAACACGCACCCGGCAACGGAGACGCACCCGGCAACGGACCCGCACAAGCCCAGGCGGCCGCCTACTCCCGCCCCGCGGACGTCGGCGTCATGTCGGCGTACCGATCCCCCGCCACACGCCCAGCGATCGGCTCCAGCCGAGCCAGCTCCTCACCACTCAGCCGAAGCCCGACCGCCGCCACGTTCTCCGCAACCCGCTCGGCCCGCCGGGTACCCGGAATCGGGACGACGGCAAGGCCGTGCACCTCGGCCCGCTGCTGCACCCACGCCAGCGCGACCTGCCCCGGCGTCGCCCCGTGCGCCTCCGCGATCTCCCGTACCGGCGCGAGCAGACGCGCGTTGGCGGCCGCGTTGTCCCCGGTGAAGCGCGGCTGCGTACGGCGGAAGTCGTCCTCGGTCAGCTCCTTGTCGGCGCTGGTGAACGAGCCGGTCAGGAAGCCGCGGCCGAGCGGCGAGTACGGGACGAAGCCGACGCCGAGCTCCGCGGCGGCCGGCACCACGCTCCGCTCCACGTCACGGCTGAACAGCGACCACTCCGACTGCACGGCGGCGATCGGGTGCACACCGTGCGCGGCGCGCAGCTCCTCCCCCGTGACCTCGCTCAGGCCGAGGTGCTTCACCTTGCCCTCGGCGACCAGTTCGGCCATCGCGCCGACCGTCTCCTCGATGGGGACGTCCGGGTCGCGGCGGTGCATGTAGTACAGGTCGATGGTGTCGACGCCGAGCCGCCGCAGGCTCCCGTCGACCGCCTGCCGGACGTACGGGCGGTCGTTGCGGATGCTGCGCCTGTACGGGTCGGACGGATCGGCGACGATCGCGAACTTGGTGGCCAGCACCACCTCGTCGCGGTGCGCCTGGATGAACGGCGCGATGAGCTTCTCGTTCTCGCCGTCGCCGTAGACGTCGGCGGTGTCGTAGAGCGTGACGCCCAGGCCGAGCGCGTGCTCCAGCGTCGCGCGGGCCTGCCCCGCATCGGCGCCCGGGCCGTACGCCCAGCTCATGCCCATGCAGCCGAGACCCTGGACGCCGACCCGCGGTCCGCCCGTGCCCAGTTCGACGGAGGTGATCTTCTCGGTCATGTTCCCGCTCCCTTGCCGCCGGGCTCAGCCACGTTCGTGCTCCCGTTCCGCCGCCCGGCGTGCGTCGGCGTAGAGGTCGATCTTGTAGTCGAGGACGTCCAGCGTGCTGCGCAGTTCGTCGATCCGCCGCCGTACGTCCTCGCGGTGGGCGGTCAGCAGCTCCTCCCGTTCGGGGAAGGTCTGCGGGCCTTCGCGGACCAGCTCGGCGTAGCGGACCATGTCGGCGACCGGCATGCCGGTCAGCCGCAGCTTGCCCACCAGGTCCAGCCAGTCCAGGTCGCGGTTGGTGAAGCGGCGCTGGCCGGTGTGCGTCCGGTCGACGTGCGGCATCAGTCCGATGCGCTCGTACCAGCGCAGCGTGTGGGCGCTGAGCCCGGTGAGCTCGACGACCTCGCTGATCGTGTACTGGTCCCGGCCGTCCGGCCGGCGCGGGCCGACCCGCAGGCCGGCGCAGTTGCGCGGCCGCTCCCGGGTCCGGACCGGGGCGCTCTCCATGACCGACATGCCGTCTCTCCCGTTCGCCGTTTCCCTCACGACGTCCTCAACGCTAGAGAGCTGGAGTGCACTCCAAGCAAGCGCAGACTTGACGCAATATTTGGCCGGACAGGGCCGGACAGGGCCGGACAGGGCCAGGCGGGGCCGGTCAGGGGGCGCCGGGGGACACCGCCGGGGCCCGCGCGGGGATCGCTTAGGCTCGGGGCCATGGAGAGCCTGCGGATGATCGAGAACTGGCCGGTGCCCACTGCTGCGGCGGTCGTCGTACGAGCCGACGGCACGGTGGCCGGCGCGCACGGACCGCAGGAGCACCGCTTCGCGCTGGCTTCCGTGACCAAGCCGCTGGCCGCGTACGCGGCGCTGCTCGCGGTGGAGGAGGGCGCGGTCGAGCTGGACGAGCCGGCCGGTCCGGAGGGCGCCACGGTACGGCATCTGCTCGCGCACACGTCGGGGCTGGCGTTCGACGAGGACCGGGTGATGGCGGCGCCGGGTGCGCGCCGGATCTACTCGAACGCGGGTTTCGAGGCGCTGGGCGAGCACCTGACGAAGGCGACCGACATCCCCTTCCCGCAGTACCTCAAGGAGGCCGTGCTCGACCCGCTGGGCATGACGGCGACGGAGCTGCCGGAGGGCGGCTCGCCGGCCAAGGACGCCGTGTCGACCGCCGCCGACCTGGCGCGCTTCGGGGCCGAGCTGCTGGCGCCGCGGCTGCTGGCCCGCGAGACGCTGGCGGAGGCGACGTCGGTGGTCTTCCCCGGGCTGTCGGGCGTGCTGCCGGGGTACGGCAACCAGAAGCCGAACGACTGGGGGCTGGGCTTCGAGATCCGGGACGGGAAGTCGCCGCACTGGACGGGTGCCGGTTCCTCGCCGCGTACGTTCGGGCACTTCGGCCAGGCAGGCACGTTCCTGTGGGTGGACCCGGACGCGGGCGCCGCCTGTGCCGCGCTCGCGGACCGGGCGTTCGGCCCCTGGGCGATCGAGGCGTGGCCGCCCTTCACGGACGCGGTGCTGGCGGACCTGCGGGCGGCCTGAGACCGGGCCGCGCCCGGAACATCAGCCGTACGTGGGTTCCTCCCGCATCTCCCACATCAGCAGCTCCGCCGGGGACTCGGCGGTCAGCTCCAGCTCCTTGGCGTCGGTGACGCGCGCCGCGTCGCCCGCCTCCAGCAGCGCCGGTCCGCCGTCGGTGAGCGCGTCGCCGAGGCGTACCGCGCCGCGTACGACGTGCACGTAGACCCGCGCGCCGTCCGGTACGGCCGTACGGTCGCCCGCCGCGAGCCGCCGTACGTGCAGCATCGCGTCGGCACGCGGCACGGCGTACGGGGTGCCGTCGGCGATGCCGCGCACCACTTCGTAGTCGGGCTCGCCGCCGAAGGACGTGGGTGCCAGCCACATCTGGACGAAGCACAGCGGCTCCGTGCCGTCGTTGCGCTCGACGTGCCGTACGCCGCCGGCCGAGCTGAGCCGCTGCACGTCACCGGGTCCGACCAGCGTCTCGTGACCGGTGGAGTCGCGGTGGGTCAGCTCGCCCTCGACGACCCAGGTGACGATCTCGGTGTGGCTGTGCGGGTGCTCGTCGAAGCCCGCGCCGGGCGCCAGCCGCTCCTCGTTGCACGCGATCAGCGCGCCGAACCTGATGTTGTCCGGGTCGTAGTGATGGCCGAAGGAGAAGGCGTGGCGGGTCTCGACGCCGGCCTGCGGGTCCCCGCCCGGGTAGCGGTCCTGGGCTCTGCGCACCTCGATCACCGGAATTTCGCCTCCGATTCCGCTTCGGTCAGGCCCTCAAGACCCCCGGCCGGGGGTCCGGGGGTCGTCCCCCGGGGCAACACAGCATTCGGCCACCGTAGCCCCACCGCGCCATCACCCCGCCCCGATGAGGCAGGCTTGTCCCCGTGTCTGAACCCGCATCGCACGACGCCCACCCGCACTCCGCGACCCTGCGCCGACTGGAGAAGTCCTCCGGCAAGCTCGCGGCCCATGCCATCGCCCGCATGGACGAGACGCTGCCGTGGTACCGGGCGATGCCGCCGGAGAACCGGTCGTGGATCGGTCTGGTGGCGCAGGCGGGCATCGCGGCCTTCACGGAGTGGTTCCGGCATCCGGAGACCCCGCAGGCGATCTCCACGGACGTCTTCGGTACGGCGCCGCGCGAGCTGACCCGGGCGATCACACTGCGGCAGACCGTGGAGATGGTCCGCACCACGATCGAGGTCATGGAGACCGCGATCGACGACGTCGCCGCTCCGGGTGACGAGTCGGTGCTGCGCGAGGCGCTGCTGGTGTACGCGCGGGAGATCGCCTTCGCGACCGCACAGGTCTACGCACAGGCCGCGGAGGCACGCGGCGCGTGGGACGCGCGGCTGGAGTCGCTGGTGGTCAACGCCGTGCTGTCCGGTGAGGCGGACGAGGGCGCGGTGTCCCGGGCCGCGGCGCTGGGCTGGAACTCCCCCGAGCACGTCGCGGTGGTCCTCGGTACGGCCCCGGACGGGGACAGCGAGCTGACGGTGGAGGCGATCCGGCGCGCCGCGCGGCACGCGAAGCTGCAGGTGCTGACGGGGGTGCTCGGGACCCGGCTGGTGGTGATCGCGGGCGGCTCCGACGAGCCGCTGAAGGCCGCGAAAGCGCTGATCGGGCCGTTCGCGGCGGGACCGGTGGTGGCGGGCCCGGTGGTCTCGGACCTGCTGGCGGCGACGCGGTCGGCGCAGGCAGCGGCGGCGGGCCTGAAGGCGTGCGCGGCGTGGCCGGACGCGCCGCGGCCAGTGCTGGCGGATGATCTCCTGCCGGAGCGCGCGATGGCCGGCGACCCGGCAGCACGCGATCAGCTGGTGGAGGAGATCTACAGACCACTGGAGGAAGCGGGCAGTGCGCTCCTCGAAACGCTGAGCGTCTACCTGGAGCAGGCGAGCAGCCTGGAGGGGGCGGCGCGGATGCTCTTCGTGCATCCCAACACCGTGCGCTACCGGCTGCGACGTGTGACGGACGTCACCGGATGGTCGCCGTCCGATGTCCGCTCGGCGTTCACCTTGCGTATCGCCCTCATCCTGGGGCGTCTGGCCGACGGTGAGGCGCAACCCTAAGCTTTTGTCGGACACCAACAATTACCCCGATGGTTCTTCGTCCCTGTCCCCACGGGCGGGCGGGACCTCCCACAAGAGAGAGTGTGAGGGTGCTCGTACTCGTCGCTCCCGGCCAAGGCGCTCAGACGCCCGGCTTCCTGACCCCCTGGCTCGACCTTCCCGGTGTCGAGGACCGGCTCCGTGCCTGGTCCGACGCCATCGGCCTCGACCTGGTCCACTACGGCACGCAGGCGGACGCGGAGGAGATCCGCGACACCGCCGTCGCCCAGCCGCTGCTGGTCGCGTCAGCACTGATCTCCGCGCGGCAGCTGTTCACGTCGCCGGAGGACGTCGCGGCCCAGGTCGGCGCCGCCGCCGGCCACAGCGTCGGTGAACTGGCCGCCGCCGCCCTGACCGGCGTGCTGTCGGACGAGGCCGCGCTGGCCCTCGTGCGCAAGCGCGGCCTGGCCATGGCCGAGGCCGCGGCCGTCACCGAGACCGGCATGTCGGCCCTGCTGGGCGGCGAGCCGGAGACGGTGCTGCCGCACCTGGAGAAGCTGGGCCTGACCCCGGCGAACGTGAACGGCGCGGGCCAGATCGTGGCCGCCGGCACCGCCGAGCAGCTGGCCGCGCTGGCCGAGGACAAGCCGGAGGGCACCCGGCGGGTGGTCCCGCTGAAGGTGGCCGGCGCGTTCCACACGGCGCACATGGCCCCCGCGGTGTCCGCGCTGGAGGCCGCGGTGGCGGAGCTGTCCGCCGCCGATCCGCACACCCGGTACGTCTCGAACAAGGACGGCGCGGCCGTGGCCTCGGGCCAGGAGGTCGTGCAGCGGCTGGTGGGCCAGGTGGCCAACCCGGTGCGCTGGGACCTGTGCATGGAGACCTTCAAGGAGCTGGGCGTCACCGCGATGATCGAGGCGGCCCCCGGCGGGACCCTCGTCGGCCTGGCCAAGCGTGCGCTGCCGGGTGTGAAGACCCTCGCGCTGAAGACGCCGGAGGACCTCGACGCGGCCCGCGAGCTGATCGCCGAGCACGCTTCTCCCGCAGCCGAGAACTCGGCCGGATAAGGAGACCGAAGAGCATGACCTCGAAGATCAAGCCCGCGCAGGGCGCCCCGTACGCGCGCATCATGGGTGTCGGCGGCTACCGCCCGACCCGGGTCGTGCCGAACGAGGAGATCCTCAAGTACATCGACTCCTCCGACGAATGGATCCGGTCGCGTTCGGGCATCGCCACCCGCCACTGGGCCGGCCCCGAGGAGACCGTCGCGGCGATGTCGGTGGAGGCGGCGGGCAAGGCGATCGCCGATGCCGGTCTCACCCCTGAGCAGATCGGCGGCGTGATCGTCTCGACGGTCTCGCACTTCAAGCAGACCCCGGCCGTGGCCACGGAGATCGCGCACCGCATCGGTGCCGGCAAGCCGGCCGCGTTCGACATCTCAGCGGGCTGCGCGGGCTTCGGATACGGCCTGACCCTGGCCAAGGGCATGGTCACCGAGGGCTCGGCCGAGTACGTGCTGGTCATCGGCGTGGAGCGGCTGTCGGACCTGACCGACCTGGAGGACCGCGCGACGGCGTTCCTCTTCGGTGACGGCGCGGGCGCCGTGGTCGTGGGCCCGGCGCAGGAACCGGCCATCGGCCCGACGGTCTGGGGCTCGGAGGGCGACAAGTCCGAGACCATCAAGCAGACCCTGAGCTGGGACGTCTACCGCCGCACCCCGGTGCCCGGCGGCGACGGCCCCGGCGACCAGCTGGCCCTGGACGAGATCCGCTACCCGGCGATCACCCAGGAGGGCCAGGCGGTCTTCCGCTGGGCCGTCTTCGAGATGGCCAAGGTCGCCCAGGAGGCCCTGGACGTGGCCGGCGTCAGCCCCGAGGACCTGGACGTCTTCATCCCGCACCAGGCCAACATGCGGATCATCGACTCGATGGTGAAGACGCTCAAGCTGCCCGAGTCGGTCACGGTCGCCCGTGACGTGGAGACCACCGGCAACACCTCGGCCGCCTCGATCCCGCTCGCGATGGAGCGGCTGCTGGCGACCGGTCAGGCCAAGAGCGGCGACACCGCGCTCGTCATCGGGTTCGGGGCGGGTCTCGTGTACGCCGCCACGGTCGTTACTCTCCCCTAGGCAAGATCTACGCAGCGCCGTCGTCCTCGGACGTTCCGACCGCTGTACGGAACTTCACCGCAAAGCAACAGTTTCACTCGAAAAACACCGAAGGAGCGCCATCATGGCCGCCACTCAGGACGAGATCGTCAAGGGTCTCGCGGAGATCGTCAACGAAATCGCCGGCATCCCCGTTGAGGACGTCCAGCTGGACAAGTCCTTCACCGATGACCTGGACGTCGACTCGCTGTCCATGGTCGAGGTCGTCGTCGCCGCCGAGGAGCGCTTCGACGTCAAGATCCCCGACGACGACGTCAAGAACCTCAAGACGGTCGGCGACGCCACCAAGTACATCCTCGAGCACCAGGGCTGACCCAGCCCCGCATGTCGCCACCCCGCGGTGGCGCCGTCGATTCTCGACCCCTCTACCTGTGGAGACAAGAATTCCCGTGAACGCGACCAATCGCACCGTGGTCGTCACCGGTATCGGCGCAACCACACCGCTGGGTGGCGACACCGCTTCGACCTGGGAAGGTCTGCTGGCGGGCCGCTCCGGCGTACGGCCCCTGGAAGACGAGCGCTTCGCCGACCTGCCCGTCCGGATGGCCGCCACCGCGGCCGTCGACCCGGGCGAGGTCCTGCCCCGCCCCGTCGCCCGCAAGCTGGACCGCTCGGCGCAGTTCGCGCTGATCGCCGCCCGTGAGGCGTGGGCCGACGCGGGCTTCACCGGTCCGGCCGGCGAGGACACCGCCGAGGACGGCTCGGCCGTCGTCACGCCCGAGCGTCTGGGCACCGTGATCGCCTCCGGCATCGGCGGCGTGACCACCCTGCTCGACCAGTACGACGTGCTGAAGGAGAAGGGCGTACGCCGCGTCTCCCCGCACACCGTGCCCATGCTCATGCCCAACAGCCCGTCCGCCAACGTCGGCCTGGAGGTCGGCGCGCAGGCGGGCGTGCACACCCCGGTGAGCGCCTGCGCCTCGGGTGCCGAGGCCATCGGGTACGCCGTCGAGATGATCCGCACCGGCCGTGCCGACGTGGTCATCGCGGGCGGTACGGAGGCGGCGATCCACCCGCTGCCCCTCGTCGCCTTCGCGAACATGATGGCGATGTCGAAGAACAACGACGAGCCGACGAAGGCCTCGCGCCCGTACGACACCGCCCGGGACGGCTTCGTCCTCGGTGAGGGTGCCGGCGTGGTCGTCCTGGAGTCGGCCGAGCACGCCGCCAAGCGCGGTGCCCGCGTGTACTGCGAGGCGCTGGGCCAGGGCCTGTCGGCGGACAGCCACCACATCGCGCAGCCCGAGCCGACCGGCCGCGGCATCGCGGCGGCCGTCCAGAACCTGCTGGACGACACCGACCTCAAGCCGGCCGAGCTGGTGCACCTGAACGCGCACGCCACGTCCACGCCGCTGGGTGACATCGCCGAGATCAAGGCGCTGCGCCGGGTCCTGGGCGACGAGGTCGACCACATCGCGATCTCCGCGACGAAGTCGATGACCGGCCACCTGCTGGGCGGCGCGGGCGGCATCGAGACCGTCGCGACGGTCCTGTCGCTGTACCACCGCCAGGCTCCGCCGACCATCAACGTCGACAACCTCGACGCGGAGATCGACGCGGACATCGTGCGCGACGAGCCGCGGCAGCTGCCGGAGGGCACGATCGCCGCGGTCAACAACTCGTTCGGCTTCGGCGGCCACAACGTGGTCCTGGCGTTCCGTACGGTCTGATACGCGCGTCGTACGTGAGTCGTACATGACGAGGCCCGCCCCGGATGTCCTCCGGGGCGGGCCTCGCCGCGTCCGCCGTGGCCCGGGTCCTACTTCTCCTCGAAGCTCGCGAAGTACGACGCGGCCATGTCCTCGTCGCCGTGGCCCTGCTCCGTCGCGCGGCGGAAGCGTTCCGCGCCCGCGGCCACCACGTCCAGCCGGACACCGGCCGCCTCGCCGGCCTCGACGATGAGCCGGGCGTCCTTCTCGGCCGTACGGGTCCGGAAGCTGGGCGCGAGGTCGCCCTCCTGCAGCGCCTGTGTCTTGGCGCGCAGATAGCCCATGTCGAGCGGGCCGCCCGCGACGGCGTCCAGGAACTCCTGCGGGGCGACGCCGAGGCCCTTGGCGAGGGCCATGGCCTCCGCTGCGCCGTGGGTGACGGTGAGCACCCAGCTGTTGAGGACGAGCTTCAGGCGGGTGGCGGCGCCCTCGTCGCCGTTCTCGCCGATCCAGGCCGTACGGCTGCCGATCGCTTCGAAGACGGGCGCGAGCAGCTCCCGTGCGGCGCCCGGCCCGGCCGCGAGCACGACGAGCTGTCCCGCCTCGGCGGGCTGCCTGGTGCCCAGGACGGGCGCGTCGACGAAGACCAGGCCGTGCTCCTGGGCGAAGCGCGCGAGCTCGCCGAGGGATGCGAGGCCGGCGGTGGTGCACTGGGCCCATACCGTGCCGGGGCTCAGCGCCGTACCGGCGGCGCGCAGGGTCTCCAGGGCTGCCGGGCCGTCGTGCAGCATCGTCAGGACGACGTCGGCGCCGTCCACGGCCTCGGCGGGGGTGTCCGTGACGCGTGCGCCGTCCTCGGCGAGCGGTGCGGCCTTGGCGCGGGTGCGGTTCCACACCCGGACGTCCAGGCCCGCCCTGGCGAGGTTGCGGGCCATTGCCGCACCCATGATCCCGGTGCCGAGCACTGCCACTGAGGTGTTGTCAGCCATACCCCGCACCGTAGGCGTTGGAGTGCGCTCGAACCCAACGACGCGCGCCCCGGCCGGGCGGCGGTCAGACGACCTGATGCAGCCAGCGCACCGGGGCGCCCTCACCGGCGTACCGGAAGGGCTCCAACTCGTCGTCCCAGGGCTTGCCGAGGAGCTTGGCGACCTCGGCCTCCAGGTCGGTCTCGCCGCGCGCGGAGCGGGCCAGCGCGGCCCGCAGCCGGTCCTCGGGAATCAGGATGTCGCCGTGGATTCCCGTGACGGCGTGGAAGATGCCCAGGTCGGGGGTGGAGCTGTAGCGCTCGCCCTCGGCGGCCGCGCACGGCTCGGCGGTCACCTCGAAACGCAGGAGGTGCCAGCCGCGCAGCGCGGAGGCCAGTTTGGAGGCCGTGCCGGACTCGCCCTGCCAGGAGAACTCGGCGCGCCAGGTGCCGGGTGAGGCGGGCTGGCGGATCCAGTCGAGATTGACGCGCACGCCGAGGACGCCCGCGACGGCCCATTCGACGTGCGGGCACAGCGCGCGCGGAGCGGAGTGGACGTACAGAACTCCACGTGTCGTCACCGGGACCTCCAGTACGGTTCGAGGTTCGCCTTCCCCAGCGGCCTCGTGCCCGTTCCGGTCGCGGCCGGGACAGCTGCTGACATTCTGCCCCAATGATCACTTCGGCACCAGCACGCGAGGTTACCTACAGTAAACACCATGGGGCTCAATTCGCCACAAAAGGGACAGGAAATGACGTGTTGTAATTTGTTCGTACGGAGTGCGCTACTCCTTCGGGTCGCCGCCCGACGGCCACGGGGCAAAGCTACCGCGCTGTGACCGCCGAGAGGTGACGTACCGTCGCTCACGGAAGAGATATCACTCGCACGTCGGAGGGGGACAGGGGATGGCAAAGATCGACTGGGCCGCCGGACGCCCCCGCCGGCGGCCGGTAACACTGCCGGCGGCGCTCGCGGCGGCGCTGCTCCTCACCGTCCCGGCCTGCGGTTCCGGCTCCGGCGGCGACAACTCCCCAGGCGCGCACGGGCGCACGGAACCGGCCAGTCCGCGCCCGTCCCCCACACCGGTTTGGGACACCCGTCCGGACTCCGTGGCCGCGCTCGGTGACTCGATAACGGCCGGGTTCGACGCCTGCGGGCTGCTCGCCGACTGCACAGCCGCCTCATGGGCCACCGGCACCGACCCCGCCGTGCACAGCCTGGCGAGCCGCCTGGTCACGAAACAGTCCGGGCACACCTGGAACTTCGCGCGCACCGGAGCGCTCATGAACGATCTGCCGCGCCAGATCGACCGAGCGGTTCCGCACAAACCCGAACTCGTCACGATCCTGGTGGGGGCCAACGACGCCTGCCGCAACAACGCCTCCGCCATGACGTCGACGGCCGAATTCCGCACCGGTTTCCGGACGTCCCTGAAGAAGCTGCGCCAGGCACTGCCCAGGACCCAGGTCTACGTCGCCGCGGTGCCCGATCTGCTGCGGCTGTGGTCGGAAGGCAGACGGAACCCGGTGGGCAAGCAGGTGTGGAAGCTCGGGATCTGCCAGTCGATGCTGCGCGACGCCGACGACGTCTCGCCCGCCGCTGACGACCGCAGGGCAGCGGTGCGGGACCAGGTGGTGGCGTACAACGAGGCACTGCGCGAGGAGTGCGCGAAGGACCGCCGCTGCCGGTTCGACCAGGCGGTTTTCGACTACCGCTTCACCGGCAGGGAGTTGAGCGAGTGGGACTGGTTCCACCCCAGCAAACGCGGGCAGCGGCAGCTGGCCGAGATGGCCTACCGCACCGTCACCCGCCCCGGAGGCGGGGGCTGACCCGGCACGGTGGCGGTTCCGCGCGGGCATAGGGTCGGCGTATGAGCGCGACGCACGCCGCCGGAGAGCCCTTCGGCACCTTGAAAAACGGCAGTATCGTCCACCGCTGGACACTCGAAGCAGGCGCAGTCCGGGTACGGATCCTGACGTACGGCGGCATCGTGCAGAGCATCGAGACCCCGGACCGGGACGGCCGGCGGGGCGAGATCGCCCTCGGGTTCCCCGACGTCGCCGGGTACCAGGCGCACGGCGAGTCGTACTTCGGAGCGCTGGTCGGGCGGTACGCGGGCCGCATCGGGGGCGCCGCCTTCACCCTCGACGGGGAGCGGTACGCGCTGCCCGCCAACGACGGCCCGAACTGTCTGCACGGCGGGGCCGCGAACTTCTCCACGGCCCTGTGGGACGCCGCGCCCTGCCCGGACGGGGTGGAGCTGCGGCGGGTCTCCCCGGACGGCGAGGAGGGCTTCCCCGGCGCCCTGGACGTCCGCGTCCGGTACACCCTCTCCCCGGCCGGCGAGCTCACCTGCGACTACCGCGCCACCACGGACGCGCCGACGGTCCTCAACCTCACCAACCACACGTACTTCGACCTCAGCGGGGACGGCAGCGGCGGCGCGGAGACCCACCGGCTCCGGATGGACGCCGGTCACTACCTCCCGGTGGACCCGACGGGCATCCCCGCCGGCCCCCCCGGCCCCGGTGGCGGGCACCCGCTTCGACTTCCGGGCCCGCCGCACAGTAGGACGCGGCTACGACCACACGTTCGTGGTCGGCGACGGCTCCGGGACGATCGGCGCACCCTCCGAGGAGGCGCCCGCGCCGCGTCCGGTGGCCGAGCTGAGCGACCCCGCCTCCGGGCGCGCCGTACGGCTGTCGACCACCGAGCCCGGCATCCAGCTCTACACCGCCGAACACCTGGACGGTACGTATACGGGCACCACCGGCCGCCCCTACCTGGCGGGCGCCGGCCTCGCCCTGGAGACGCAGCACTTCCCCGACTCGCCCAACCGGCCGGACTTCCCCGGTACGGTGCTGCGCCCGGGGCAGGTCTTCCGGTCGCGGACGGTGTGGGCGTTCTCGGCGGAGTGACGGCCGGGGCGGCGGCCGGTCGCCCTCTACCGGCACACGGGACGGGCGGCTTTACTCGCCCCATGAGACGCATACGTACCAGGCTCCTCGTCCTCGGGGCCGCGCTGACCACCGCGCTCCCTCTTGCCCTGACCGCCCCGGCGGCCGCCCGCGACCAGGCTCCGGACACGGGCCCGTCCCCGGTGGCCGCGGGCCCGTCCCCGGTGGCCCTGAGCACGTCCCCGGTGGCCGTGGAGGAGCAGCGGCTCGCCCTGGAGGCGCCGCGGGAGATCCTGCGGCGCAGCGGTTTCGATGACGCCGGGCCGGAGTTCACCAGGGGGCTGGCCGCGACCCGGTCGTACGGGGCGGCGAAACGGTACGTCGCACGGGCCGGGCAGGAGCTGTGGGAACGGGCCGTGGACCGGGTCCAGGGGCGCGGCCCGGCGGGCGGGGACCTCAGCCGGGACGACGACCGACCGCTGTACTGGGCGCGGCTGGAGATGACCCGTGCGCTCCGGGAATGGCAGCCGTCCTTCGGACTCTCCGACGGGCGGCGCACCGCACTGTCCGGGACGCTGGAGCGCGCCTCCCGGGGCGAGGACTCGATCGGCCTGCCGGCGGGCCGGCGCGTCACACGCGTCCTCGTCACCGGCTTCGACCCGTTCCAACTGGACGCCGACCCGCGGCGCAGCAACCCTTCGGGCGCCGCGGCGCTCGCGCTGGACGGCACGACGGTGCGCACCGCTTCGGGGCGCACCGTACGCATCGAGACGGCGGTCTTCCCGGTCCGCTGGTCGGACTTCGCGGCGGGGACCGTGGAACACACGCTGCTGCCGCACTTCCGGCCCGGACCGCGCCAGGTCGATCTCTTCACCACGATCAGCCAGGGCAGGCCCGGCCGCTTCGACGTGGAGCGCACCAACGGGGCCTGGCGGGGCGGCTACCCGGACAACGCGCGGGAGTCGCGTACGGAGACGGTACCCGTCCCGGACGGTGTACCGACGGTCCGGCCGCAGCCCCAGTGGACGCGCACGACGCTGCCGTACGAGGCGCTCACGGGCGACGCGACCGGCCCGTACCCGGTGCACGACAACACGGAGGTCACCGAGATCCCGGCGGGCGGCACCGAGCCGGTGAAGCGTCCGGACGGACCGACCCCGGGCTCCACGGCACGCGCGGGCGGGGGCGGCGACTACCTCTCCAACGAGATCGCCTACCGGGCGACGCTGCTGCGGGACGCGGTGGACCGGTCCCTGTCCGGCGGTCATCTGCACACGCCGGTACTGGAGTTCGCCCCCGGCAACACCGACCCGGCCACCGGCACCGTCACCGACCCCACCTTCGTCCGCAACCGGCTGGCCATCGTCGGCCAGGTACGGGAACTGGTGACGAAGGCCGCGTCGTGCCGGTTGTCAGTGGGCGGGTGCATGATGGGCAAATGATCGTCGCAGCAGCGCAGTTCGCCCCCGTCCCGCTGGCCGCCGCCGCCAACGCGGCGCGGATGGCCGGGCTGGTCACCGAGGCCGCCGGGCGCGGTGCCGGCCTCGTCGTCTTCGCCGAACTGGCCCTGACGGGGTACGAGCTCGACGGTATCGCCGCCGAGCCCGGGCGGTTCGCGTTCGCCGCCGACGATCCGGCCCTCGCGCCGGTCACGGCAGCCTGCCGGGCGACGGGCACCGCTGCGGTGGTCAACTGCCCGGCGCCCGCGGCGGCCGGCGGCCTGGCCCTGACGTCGTACGTCTTCGGCCCGGACGGCGCGCTGCTGACCCGCTACGACAAGCGGCATCTGCACGGCCCGGAGAAAGCGGTCTTCACGCCGGGCCGTGCGGACGGCAGGTGCACGCTCGGCGGCCTCCGCATCGCCCTGGCCACCTGCTACGACACCGCGCACCCGGAGGTGTGGGAGCGGGCCGCGGCGGACGGCTGCGGGGTGCTGCTGGCGAGCGCCCTGCACGACTCGGCGGCGCGGACCGAGGAGGTGTACGCGACGGCCGCCCGGAAGCACGGCCTGCACGTGGTGCTGGCCAATCATCCGGGCCCGGGAGATCCGGGCGGACTGGGGAACCCGGGCGTCTCGGGGGCCCCGGGAGGCCCGGGAAACCCGGGCGGCTTGGGGAATACGGGTGGCCCGGGGAACTCGGACAGCCCGGGGAACCCGGACCGGCCGGGCATCGGCTGCGGGGGCAGCGGCGCCTGGTCACCGGACACCGGCCGGATCGCGGACGCGGGCGGCGGGACCGGACTCGCCCTCGCCGACCTGCGGGAGCGGATCACGCTGATGTCGGACCCGGCGGTGGCGGCGGTGCCGGTCGTGGAGTGCGGTGAGCCGCTGCTCGACGTCCGGACGGCAGCGCCCGAGCTGCTGGTGTCGGAGATTCGCGAGGACTCCGACGGCGCCTTCGCCCATCTGCGGGAGGGCGTGGTGGACCGCCTGCTGCGCGCCCAGGCGGCACTGCCCGACGGCCTGCGGCTGCGGGTGGCGGAGGGGTACCGCCCGCCGGCCCTGCAGCGCCGCTACTTCCAGGAGTACGCCGACGAGCTGCGGGCCGCACATCCGGAGTGGCCGCCCGCGCTTCTCCGGGACGCCACCAGCCGGTACGTCTCCCCGCCGGAGACAGCCCCGCACAGCGCGGGCAGCGCGGTGGACCTGCTGCTGGTCACGGCCGACGGCACGGAGCTGGACATGGGGACGCGCATCAACGCGGACCCCGAGGAGAGCGGCGGCGCGTGCTACACCCACGCCCCGGGGCTCACCCCCGAGGCCCGCACCCACCGCCGCATACTCGGCACGGCCCTCAGCGGCGCCGGCCTGGTCAACTACCCCACGGAGTGGTGGCACTGGTCCTACGGCGACCGCTACTGGGCCCTGATGACCGGTGCCCACCACTGCCGATACGGCCCGAAGGACCTGTAGCCCCCCCGCCGTGGGCATTCGTTCCGCAGGGCGAGGGGGTCCCTGCTCCTCAAGAGCTCGGGGGAGGGTGGGCACAGCGGAACCCCCCCGGCGGGCAGCCGGAGCGGTCACCCCAGCCCACCCACCAGGCGGCCCCGCCCTTCACTCAGCCCTCCGGCAGCTCATCCTCCGTCGGATAAGACGGCTGCGCGCCGGTCTTCGTGACGGCGGCGGCGCCGACGCGCACGGCGTAGCGCGCGGCCGCAGCCAGTGACTCCCCCCGCGCCAGCCGCACCGCGAGCGCACCGGTGAACGCGTCACCCGCCCCCGTGGTGTCCACGGCCGTCACCTTCACCCCCGGTACGACCGCTTCCCCGTCCGCGTCCAGGACGTACGCCCCGTCGCCCCCGAGGGTGACGACGACCGAGCGGGCGCCGAGTTCGCGCAGCGCACGGGCCCATTCCGCCGGCCCGCCGGCCCCCGCACCGGAGATCCGGCGCGCCTCGTGCTCGTTGACCACCAGCGGGTCGGCCGCGGCGAGCAGGCCGGGGGCGAGGCTCTCGGGCGCCGGGGAGGGGTTGAGGACGACCCGGGTGCCGGCCTCACCCGCCGCGGCGGCCGCGGCCTCCACGGACTCCATCGGGATCTCCAGCTGGAGGGAGACCACGGCGGCGCCCGCGATCACCTTGTGGGCAGCGGCGATGTCCTCCGGGGTGAGGGCCGCGTTGGCGCCGAGCGAGACGACGATGCTGTTGTCACCGTCCGCGCCCACGATGATCATCGCGGTGCCGGTGCGGGCCTCCGGGTCGGCGATGACGTGCGTGACGTCGGTGCCGACCGCGCGCTGCGCGTTCAGCAGCAGCTCGCCGTAGGCGTCGCCGCCGATCCGCGCCAGCAGGGCCACCCGGCCGCCGAGCCGGGCGGCGGCGGCTGCCTGGTTGGCGCCCTTGCCGCCCGCCGACTCGACCAGATCCGTACCGAGCACGGTCTCGCCCGCGTCCGGCCGCCGGTCCACCCGGACCGTCAGGTCGGCGTTGGCAGAGCCCACCACCAGCACGTCGTAGTCGTAGTCGTCCCTGTGGTCGTCGTTGTGTGCGTCCACGTCCGCCGTTTCCATTCTTCGTTCACTGCCGGGCGGCGGTCTGCCGCCGCCCATGGTCCTGCTGCCGCGCCACGGTCATCCGTCGTACCGCGCCACGGTCATCCGTCGTGCGGCGCTACCGCCACCCGCCGTACCGCGCCGCAGCCATCCTTCGTACTGCGCCACGGCCACCTGTCATACCGAGCCACGGCCACCCGCCGCCCGGAGCCACGGCCACCCGCCGTCCCGAGCCACGGCCACCCGTCGTACCGCGCCACGGTCATCCGTCGTCCCGAGCCACGGCCACCCGTCGTACCGCGCCACGGTCATCCGTCGTACCGCGCCGCGTTCTTGGCGGTCACCAGCACCACCGGCACCTTGATCTGCTTCGGCAGCGGCTGGTGCCGGGCGGCCTTGAGCCCCCAGTCCACGGCCAGCTTGCCGAGCAGCTTCGGCTGTTGCGCGACGGTTGCCGTCAGGGTCCCATTCCGTACCGCTTCGACACCTTCCGGCGTGCCGTCGAAACCGACGACCTTCACGGCCTTGCCCGACTTGGCCCCGAGCGCCTTCGCCGCGCCGAGTCCCATCTCGTCGTTGGCGGCGAAGATCCCGCCGATGTCGTGGTGGGCCTGCAACATGTTGGCCGTCACGTCCATCGCCTTGGCGCGGTCGAAGTCGGCGGGCTGCCGGGCGACGACCTCGATGCCGGGGTACTTCTTGATGCCTTCCTCGAAGCCCTGGCCGCGTTCGCGCGCCGCCGAGGTGCCCGCCTGGCCTTCGAGGAACGCCACCTTGCCCTTGCCGCCGAGCGATTCGGCGAGCGTCTTCGCGGCGAGCCGGCCGCCCGCGACGTTGTCGGAGGCGATGGTGGAGCCGACCTTGCCGCCGTTGACGCCGCGGTCGAAGGCGATGACGGGGACGTCGGCGCGGTTGGCGACGCCGACGGCCGGTACGGCGGCGTCGGAGTCGACCGGGTTGATGATCGCGGCCTTGACGTCCTGGCTGGTGAACGTCTCCATCTGATTGATCTGCTGGGTGGGGTCGTTCTGCGCGTCGGTGATGTTGATCTTCACCCCGCGTGCGTCGGCCTCCGCCTGCGCGCCTGCCTTGATGCCCACGAAGAACGGGTTGTTCAGGGTGGACAGGGCGAGACCGAGATCGGTGTCCCCGCCCCGGTCGCAGCCACTGAGGGCGAAGGCGGCCAGCACGGCCCCCACCACCCCGAACGCTCCAATGCGCCGCTGCGGCCCCGCCATGCCACGCCCACTCATGATGCCGCCATGCCTCCTCACCGCACGCCCCCTCACCGCACGCCCCCTCACCGCGCGCTCCGCCGCCGCAGCGTGTCCAGCAGCACCGCGAGGGCGATGACCAGGCCGGTGGCGACCTGCTGCCAGAACGCCGAGACGCTCAGCAGGTTCAGGCCGTTGCGCAGCACCGCGAGGATCAGCGCGCCGATGAGCGTGCCGGACGCCTTGCCGGAGCCGCCGGAGAGGCTGGCGCCGCCGATCACGACGGCCGCGATGGCGTCCAGCTCGTACCCGGTGGCGGCCTGCGGCTGCGCGGAGGTGAGCCGGGCCGCCAGCACGATGCCGGCCACCGCGGCGAACAGCCCGGACAGCGCGTAGATGACCAGCTTGCGGCGCTTGACGTGGATGCCGGAGAGCCGCGCAGCCTCCTCGTTGCCGCCGATGGCGAACATCGCGCGCCCGGTGTACGTACGGGCCAGGATCAGCGCCGCGATCAGCCCCATCACGATCATGACGAGGACCGGTACCGGCAGCCAGCCGCCGAGGGTGTCGCCGAGCTTGCTGACCGAAGCGGGGAACGCGATCGGCGAGCCGCCGGATATCACCAGCGCGAGGCCGCGGCCGACCGACAGCATGGCGAGCGTCGCGATGAAGGCGGGCAGCTTGCCGTACGCGACGAGCGCACCGGACACCAGACCGGCCGCGGCGCCGACCGCGAGGCCGAGCAGTACGGCGACGAACACCGGCAGGCCCTCGGTGGTGGCGGCCCAGGCGACGACCGTGGCCGACAGCGCGGCGACCGAGCCGACCGACAGGTCGATGCCGGCCGAGACGATCACGAAGGTGACGGCGAAGGCCAGGATCGCGGTGACGGAGGCCTGCACGCCGACGTTGAGGAGGTTCTGCCCGTTCAGGAAGTCCCCGGAGAGCGCCGCCATCACCACGACCAGAACGATGAGGCCGCCCAGCGGCCCGTTCCGCAGCACCGCACGGGAGAACCACGGCCCGAAGCCGTCCCTCGCCGGAGCCTCGCCCACCGCCTCGGCAGCAGCCCCCGTCTTCACCTCAGCGGACATCGAAGCCCTCCCTCGCGCTCTCGCCGTTGCCGTTGTTCGCCTCGCCGCCCGACCCATCACGCGTCGCGCCGCCGTGCGCCGAGCCACCGTGCGTGGTGCCGCCCTGCACCGTGTCGTCCTGCGCCGTGCCGTCCTGCGTGGTGCCGCCCTGCGCCGAGCCGCCGTGCGCCGAACCGCCGTGCGTGGTACCGCCCTGCGCCGTGTCGTCCTGCGCCGTGCCGTCGTACCTCGCGCTTCCGGGGGCGGCCTGGAGCGCCAGTTCCATCACCGCGTCCTGGGTGGCCTCGGCCGCCGACAGCTCGCCGGCCAGCCGGCCCTGGGACATCACCAGCACCCGGTCGCTCATGCCGAGCACCTCCGGCAGATCGCTGGAGATCATCAGGACCGCCCGGCCGGACGCGGTCAGTTCGTTGATGAGCCGGTAGATCTCGACCTTCGCGCCGACGTCGATGCCGCGCGTCGGCTCGTCGAGGATCAGCAGCCGGGCGTCGGTCAGCAGCCACTTACCGATGACGATCTTCTGCTGGTTACCGCCGGAGAGGGTGCGGGTGCGCTGCCCCAGACCACTCATCCGTACCTTCAACCGGCCCGCCACCCGGGCCGCTTCGCGCCGCTGCGCGCCACGGTCCACCAGGCCGCGCCGGGTGTCGCGGTCCAGCCGGGCGAGGGTGAGGTTGTCCTGCAGCGACGCGTCCAGGACCAGGCCCTGGCCCTTGCGGTCCTCGGGCACCAGGCCGAGCCCGGCCCGCATTGCGGCACGCACGTCACCGCGGGCCAGCTCCTTGCCGTCGATCTCGACCGTGCCCGCGTCGTACGCGTCCACGCCGAAGACCGCCCGGGCGACCTCGGTACGGCCCGCGCCCACCAGCCCGGCGAGTCCGACGACCTCCCCGGCCCGCACCTCGAAACCGATGTCCTGGAACACCGGCCCGCCCCGGGGCCCGGTACGGGACAGCCCGCGTACCCGGAGCAGCGGCGCGCCCGGCTCCTCGGGGCGCTCGCGCGGGTACTGCTCGGCGATGTCCCGGCCCACCATCAGCCGGATCAGCTCGTCCTCGTCGGTCGAGGCGGGCACCTCGGCCACCGAGCGGCCGTCGCGCAGCACGGTGACCCGGTCGCCGAGCGCGCCGATCTCTTCCAGGTGGTGGGTGATGAAGAGGATGCCGACGCCGGCTTCGCGCAGCTCGCGGACGAGCCCGAAGAGCGTCGCCACCTCCTCGGAGGTGAGCACGGCGGTCGGCTCATCCATGATCAGGATGCGCGCTTCCAGGCTCAGCGCCTTGGCGATCTCGACCATCTGGAGCCGGGCGATGCCCAGTTCGGCGACGGGCATGTTCGGGGAGACGTCCAGCCGTACCCGCTCCAGCAGTTCGGCGGCACGGGCCCGCATGGTCTTCTTGTCGACCAGGCCGAGCACGGTGCGCGGCTGCCGGCCGAGGAAGATGTTCTCGGCGACGGTGAGGCCGGGGACCAGGTTGAACTCCTGGTGGATGGTGGCGATGCCGAGCCGTTCGGCGTCCTGCGCGGACCGGATGTGCACCTCGCGCAGCCCGTCACCACTGTCGCCGCTGCCACCGCTGTCGCCGCCGCCACCGCTGCCACCGTTGTCGCTGCTGCCACCGTTGTCACCGGAGCGGCGGGCGTCGGCCAGGATGCGGCCGCCGTCCGGGCGGTGGGCGCCGGAGAGCACCTTGATCAAGGTGCTCTTGCCCGCGCCGTTCTCGCCGAGGAGCACGTGCACCTCGCCGGCGCGCAGACTCATGTCCACGCCGTCCAGGGCCCGCACTCCGGGGAACGACTTCGTCACCCCCTCCACGCGCAGCAGTTCGCGGCCGCCCGGCACATCGTCTTCGACGCCGGTCATGCGCTGCCCCTCTCGTCGTGAGTGTGGCTCTCGTCGTACGTGTCGCTCTCGTTACGGGTGTCGCTTTCGGTACGGGTGCTGCTGCTGTTGCTGTTATGGATGCCGCTGTCGCATCGAGTGCTGCTCTCCGTAGGGGCGCCGTTCTCTGTACGGGCGCCGCTCTTGATACGGGCGCTGCCGCCCTCGGTGGTCGGCGAGTGGGGACCCGTCGGCACCGGCAGACCTGCCGGCACCGGCTGCCCCGCCGTTTCCGGCACACCCGTCGTCCCCGGCGCACCCGTCGTCCCCGGCGCACCCGTCGGCCCCCGCTCGCCGCAGGAGCGGCGCGGTACCAGGCGGGCCGGGAGCAGTACGGACTCGGCGGGCCTGCCCTCGATCCGTTCCAGCAGGGTGTGCACGGCGGCCCGGCCCAGTTCGCGGGTGGGCTGCGCGATGGCGGTCAGCGGCGGGTCGGTGTGCGCGAACCACGGCACGTCGTCGTAGACCACCAGCGCCACGTCGTCCGGCACCCGCAGCCCGCGCGCCCGGATCTCGTCCATCGCGCCGAGCGCCATCAGGTTGTCGGTGGCGAGCACCGCGTCCGGCGGCTCGGGCAGGTCCAGGAAGCCGCGCATGACCCGGCGGCCGCCGGTGTGCTGCAGGTCGGGCGTGGAGCCGACCCGCTCGTCGGGCAGCTCGATGCCGTACGGGCGCAGCGCCTCACGGAAGGACCGCAGCCGGTCGGCACCGGTCCGGGTACCGGCCGGCGCGACGATGATCGCGGGGCGGCGGCGGCCCAGCGCGGCGAGGTGCGCGGCGAGGTCGACGAGCGCGCCCCGGCCGTCGGCCCGTACGCACGGCACGTCCAGCCCGTCCACGGCCCGGTCCAGCAGCACCAGCGGCGTACCGGCCGCGGCGACCTCGCGCAGCACGGGCGAGCCGGTACCGGCCGAGCTGACCAGCAGGCCGTCGATCCGCCGGTCGACGAGCGTACGGATGTGGTCGTCCTGCTGCTGCGGGCTCTCGCCGGCGTTGCCGATGACCAGGCTGTAGCCGAGGCTGCGGGCCTCGACCTCCACGGCGTCGGCCAGCTCGGTGAAGAACGGGTTGGTGAGGTCGCTGATGATCAGCCCGAGCGCGCCGGTACGGGCGGTGCGCAGGGCGCGGGCGACGTTGTTCGGCCGGTAGCCGAGCTCGGCGACCGCGGCGAGCACGCGGTCGCGGGTGGCCGCGACCGGCGAGTGGCCGTTGAGCACGCGCGAGACGGTGGCGACGGACACCCCGGCTCGTTCGGCCACGTCCTTGATGTTCGCCATGGCGCCTTTGCCGTCCCGTTCTGCTGTTGGTCCCCGGGCGGCCCGCCGACATGGTGCGGCCGCTCCGGTGAGATTTCGGTGTAATCGATTACGCGCGTCTGTGCGGCGCCTACGTAATCGATTTCATCCCCCTGCCGTCAAGACACCGCACGAGTAGCCTGCGTCACACCGGACACATGGCGCCCGCTCGGACACATGGTGCCCGTCCCCCTACCCGACGGAAAGACCGCCTCGGACGGCGCCCGGCACGGGACCGGGGAGGCGAGGCGGCGGGATTCCGGGGATTCCGGGGATTCCGGGGTCCCGGCCCCCGGAAAGGCGGAGGGCCGCACCCCCAACGGGATGCGGCCCTCCAGGCCGGGCAGGCGGCACCCCGCGATCGGATGCGGCCCTCCGGGGCAAGCGCTGTGTCAGGCGACGGTCAGGGTGACCTCGATGTTGCCGCGGGTGGCATTGGAGTACGGGCACACCTGGTGCGCCTTCTCCACCAGCGCCTTGGCGGTGTCCGCGTCGACGTTCGGGATCGAGGCCGAGATCTCGACCTTGAGGCCGAAGCCGCCGGCCGGGGTCTTGCCGATGCCGACCTTGGCGGTCACCTGCGAGCCGGACACGTCCGCCTTCTCCTGACGCGCCACGACGCTCAGCGCGCCCTGGAAGCAGGCGCTGTATCCGGCGGCGAAGAGCTGCTCGGGGTTGGTGCCGGCGCCGCTGCCGCCCTGCTCCTTGGGCGGGTTGACGACGACGTCGAGCTTGCCGTCGTCGGAGGCGACGCGGCCGTCACGGCCGTTCTCCGCCGTGGCGACAGCGGTGTAGACGACGTCGACGGGCTGGATGGACATACGGATTCCTCTCGTACGTACGCCGCGACTCGCGCCCACGATCGCGACGGCTTGCCACGAGCCTAGCGGGCGCCCGCAAGAGCCTCACCAGCAAGGGGGCTTGACGAACACCCCGGCCGCCGGTACGACGCGGCCACGGTACGGCCCCGCCGCGCGACCTGGCCACGGTACGACCCTGCCGGCACACCCCGGCCGCGGTCCGGCTCGGACGGACGGCCTCGGGCGGGCAGGCGGGTGGACTCAGACGGGCAGGCGGACGGCCTCGGGCGGACAGGCTGGTGGTCTCAGGCGGGCAGACGGCCGGCCTCAGGCGAGCGGGCTTGCGGACTCAGGCGGACAGGCTGGTGGACTCAGGCGGGCAGGCTGACGACCATCTTTCCGGTGTTCTCGCCGCGGAGCATGCCGAGGAACGCCTCGACGCCGTTCTCGATGCCCTCCACGAACGTCTCGCGGTACTTCAGCTCGCCGGAGCGGATCCAGGCGCTGACCTCCTCGACGAACTGCGGCTGCAGGTCGTAGTGGTCGCCGACGAGCAGGCCCTCCATGCGGAAGCGCTTGGCGATGATCTGGGCGAGGTTGCGCGGGGCCGGGGTCGGCTCGGTCGCGTTGTACTGCGAGATCATGCCGCAGACGGCGATCCGGCCGTGGAGGTTCAGCGACGCGATGGCCGCCTCCAGGTGGTCACCGCCCACGTTGTCGAAGTAGACGTCGATGCCGTCGGGCGCGGCCTCCTTGAGCTGATCCTTCACCGGGCCGTTCTTGTAGTTGAACGCCGCGTCGAAGCCGTACTCCTCCAGCAGGACCTTGACCTTCTCGTCCGAACCGGCCGAGCCGATCACGCGGGACGCGCCCTTGAGCTTGGCGATCTGGCCGACCTGGCCGCCGACCGCGCCCGCCGCGCCGGAGACGAACACCGCGTCCCCCTCCTTGAACTGCGCGACCCGCAGCAGACCGGCGTACGCGGTCAGGCCCGGCATGCCCAGCACGCCGAGGTAGGTGCTCAGCGGCGCGGCCTCAGGGTCCACCTTCACCGCGGACTTGGCCTTGACCACGGCGTACTCACGCCAGCCCGCGAAGTGCAGCGCCTGGTCGCCCGCCGCGAAGCCCTCCGCCTTCGAAGCGAGGACCTCGCCGACCGCGCCGCCCTCCATCGGCTCGTCCAGCTTGAACGGCTCGGTGTACGACTTGGCCGTGCTCATCCGGCCGCGCATGTACGGGTCGACGGAGAAGTGGCGGTTGCGGACCAGGATCTGGCCCTCGGCGAGCTCGGGGATCTGGGCCTCTCGCAGGGCGAAGTCGGCCGGGGTCGGCCAGCCCTGCGGGCGGGCGACGAGGTGCCATTCGCGGCCGGTCGTGGGGAGTGCGGACATGCCCGGAGCCTCCTGATGCGGGAGATGTTTCATGTACTGAAACAACCATGCTCCTCAATATTTCAGGTTGTCAAGCAACCGGGTATCCTCGTGGGTATGACGCCTCGCACCGACCCGTTGACTCTCGAGGTCGTGGAACTGATCGGCACCGTCGTCGCCCGCTACCACGAGGAGTACGAGCACGCCGCGGCCGAGCACGCCCTGACCGGCGCCCAGGCCCGCGTGCTCAGCCTGCTCGCGCAGGAGCCGCTCCCCATGCGCCGCATCGCCCAGAGCCTGAAGTGCGAGCCGTCGAACATCACGGGGATCGTGGACCGTCTGGAGTCCCGCGGTCTCGTCGAGCGCCGCCCCGACCCGGCCGACCGCCGCGTCAAGCTCGCCGCGCCGACCGAGGAGGGCCGGACCACGGCCCAGGAGCTGCGCGCCGCGCTCGGCTTCGCCCGCGAGCCCCTGGGCGGCCTGACCGTCACCGAGCGCACGGTGCTCAAGGAGCTGCTGCGCCGGATGCTGGGCCTGGACGCGGACGGCGCCGACGACGCCGACGACACGGACGGCGGTGCCGGCACCGCCGACGGCGAGGGCACCGCGCCTCTAGTCTGAGGCCATGAGCGCCGAAACCAGCCGAAACAGCCGTCCTGTCGTTGATTTCTATTTCGACCCGCTCTGTCCCTTCGCCTGGATCTCCTCCCGCTGGATTCTGGAGGTGGAGCGCCACCGCGACCTGGAGCTGCGCTTCCGGGTCATGAGCCTGGCCGTCCTCAACGAAGGCCGCGAGGACCTCCCCGAGCGGTACAAGGAGCTGCTGGAGCGGGGCTGGGGCCCGGTGCGCGTCTGCGTCGCCGCCGCCCAGCAGCGCGGCGAGGGGGTGCTGCGCGACCTGTACACGGCGCTCGGTACACGGATCCACAACGACGGCCGCGGCGAGGAGACGGACGCGGTGATCGCGGAGGCGCTGGCCGAGACCGGGCTCCCCGCCGAGCTGGCCGAGGCGGCGCACAGCACCGCGTACGACAAGGCGCTGCGGAAGAGCCACCACGAGGGCATGGACCCGGTCGGCTACGAGGTCGGCACGCCCACGATCCACATCGACGGCGTGGCCTTCTTCGGCCCCGTACTGTCCGCGATCCCGCGCGGCGAGGAAGCGGTGCGGGTCTTCGACGGCGCCCGGCTGCTGGCCGGTTACGACAAGTTCTTCGAGCTCAAGCGCTCCCGCACCGGCGATCTCGACTTCAGCTGACCCGTCGTCCGGCGGCGGAGGCCCCGTCCGCCGCCGCGCCCTCCCGTAAGCGCCGCGCCCGCAGCACCAGTTCCAGCGCGAAACGCCGGTCCGGGTCGTCCAGCTCCTCGCCCCACAGGTCGCGGAGCTGGCGCAGCCGGTAGCGGACGGTCTGCGGGTGCACACCGAGCCGGGCGGCCACCTCCGGTGCGCCGCCGCGCGTCTCCAGCCAGGCGAGGAGGGTGTCGGCGAGCCGCCGGGCGTGGCCGGGACCGAAGCTCTCCAGGGGCGCCAGGCTGCGCCGGGTGAGGTCGGCGATCAGCTCTTCGGGGGGCAGCAGGACGAGCGCTTCGGTGTGCTCGGTGCAGTGCAGCAGCTCCCCCGGGGGCAGCAGTCCGCGCTCCACGAGGCCGAGCGCGGCCTCCGCCCAGTGCAGGGAGGCGGCCGCGGCGGCGAGCGGTACGGGTGGCCCGACCGCGCCCGACCAGCCGGCCGTGGCCCGCGCCAGCAGGCCGTGCCGGCCCGCCGCTTCCGGTTCCGGCAGGATCACGCACGGCCGCTCGCGTTCCATGTCCAGCAGGACGCCGGGGCCGACGGCCGGTGCCACGGCCTCCTGCGCGGGCCGCGACAGCACGGCGACCGCGACGCGTTCGGGGAGCGGCCAGCCGATCCGGGCGGCGCGCTCGGCGACGGCCGGGCCGCCGTCCAGGATCTCCGCCATCAGCTGTCGTTGCAGCCGGAGCCGCTCGCCGGCCTGCCGGGCGGCGGCCTCGGCGTGGCCGCGTACGGACTGGGCGACCAGTCCGTCCAGGTACGCGAAGCCGGATTCGGCCAGTTCGTACATCGCCGGGGCCGGGATCTCCGCCTGCTGGCCGATCTCGGCGAGCCGCCGCCAGGCCAGCCGTACGCCGAGCCGGTAGATGGCCTGGAGGGCGTCCAGGCTGCGGCCGTGCAGGCCCTCGCCCCGGCCGAAGTCCTGGAAGTCCTGCGGCAGGCCCTGGGGCTGCTCGTCGCCCGTGGCGAGGTGCGTGACGAAGTGCTCCAGCGCCCGGCGGATGCCCACCAGCGCCTTGGGCTCGCCGAGTTCGTCCAGGACGACGGGCAGGTGCGGGTACTCCCGGCGGATCTCGCGCAGGATCTCTTCGGCGAGGGCGGGCACCTGGTCCATGGCCAGGGTGGTGAAGCGGTGCACCCGGAGGCGCGGCACCTCCCGCCACGCGGGGCCCACAGCGGCCACCGCCCGCCTACTCACCGGTCCGGTCGAAGGTGACCAGTGGGACGTTCGGCTGCTCCGGGGTGGCGTTCAGCGCGGCGACGGCGCCGAGGGCCGCGCCGACGGCCAGCGCGGCGGCGGCGATACAGGTCAGGGCTGCGGCGAGCAGTCTCGGCATGGCGCGGCGGACCCTTCGTCGTGGTGGCGGGCGCGGCGCCCGGTACCGGTCTGACGGCAGTCGCGGTGTGCCGAGTCTGAAAGGGAGTTGACGGTCTGTCAAGTACTCCCCTACGGTTCCCGGGCCGATGGCCGGGAACCGCCTCCGGGACGGTTTCGGCCCGCTTCCGGCTTCCCTTCGGCCCACCTCCGTACACCGCCACGCGGCCCGGCGGGGCCGCCGCTACCGTGTCCCACCCGGGCCCGTGCTCCCGCATCCGTACAGCGCCGCCTTCCCGGCCGGTCGGCCCCGGGTCCCAAGGCCACCGAAGTCGCTCCACGTGCACTGCCCCCGCCCCTGCCTCACCACAGGAGTGCCCGTATGCGGAAGACTGCCTCACCCCTGTCCCTGGCGCTGCTCGGCAGCGGCGTCTTCCTGCTGGTACTGGCGGCGATGCTGGCCTGGTACGTGGAGCCGCGGGCGAAGCGCACCCCCGTGGACGTCGACGTCACCACGGTCTTCACCGGTACCGGGCGCTACTTCGAGACGGAGGACCTGGAGACCAGAAAGGGCCGGATCACCATCACCCGGCACGTGCTCGGCGACGTGGCGGCGAGCGAGCGCAGCGGGCGCGCCGTGTGGGACGTGTCCACCACCGTCGACACCCCTCGGACGCTGCGGCTGAAGGACCCCCGTAAGGCGCTGCTGTGGACCACGGCACGCTGGGTCACCGACCGGCGGACGAACGAGCCCGTGCACTGCTGCGGGGAGTCCCCCGCGCGTTACGAGGGCGAGGCGTACCTGAAGTTCCCCTTCGACGTGCAGCGGCGCACGTACCGCTGGTGGGACGACACGCTGCAGGCGGCGGTCCCGCTCAGGTTCGCCGGGACGCGGTGGGTGGCGGGCTATCAGGGCTACGTGTTCACGGGGTCCGTGCCGCCGGCCAGGACGGGCAGCAGGCAGGTGCCGGGCAAGCTCGTGGGCCGGAAGAAGCAGCCGCAGATCCAGGCCGAGGAGTGGTACGCCAACGGTGGGATCGAGCTGGTCGTGGACCGGCGCACCGGCCGGATCGTCGACGCCGTGATCTCGCCGCGCAGGACGCTGCGGGCGCCCGGCGGGGAGCGGGACGTGGTCACGCTGCTGGACGGCCGGCGGCTGCGCTTCACGCCCGCCACCCGGCGCGCGCAGGTGGCGCTGGCGGACGCGGACGCCACGAAGCTGCGGCTGGCCGGGGAGACGGTCCCGCCGTGGACGGCCGGGGCGGGCGGCGTACTGGCCCTGGCGGGCGCGGTGCTCGTGGCCATCGGGCGGCGACCGCGCCCCGATGCTGCGCGCGGTGACGAAGAGGCGGGCGGCACCGGGCCGGAATTTGTCACTCCGGTGAGTGGCCAGGGCGGGGCACGCGGCGAACACTGACGTCCCCACGGGCCGGCGTCGCTTTCCGGTCGGCTCGTTCCGCACGGCTCAGTACGCAGTACGTCCCCCACCCTAGGTACCGCACCCTGAGACGAGTTGGAGCGCAGATGCCCCAGCACGTGCCACCGCCGCCGCACGCCCCTACCCTGGAGCCCGTACGCCCCTGGCGCGGGCCGGTACGCCCGCACGCCCGCACGCCGTCACGCCCGGCGCCGCCGCCCTTCCCGCGCCGCATCGTCTTCCTCGCCCGCCGCGACCTCGGGAACCCCGCGGCGGGCGGCTCCGAACTCCTCGTCGACCGGCTCGCCGAAGGGCTCACCGCGCTGGGCCACCAGGTCACGCTGCTGTGCGGCGGGCCCGCCGCACACCGCGACTACCGGGTGGTCTCGGCAGGCGGTGACGCGAGCCACTTCCTGCGCATACGGGGCCAGTTCGCCCGCCAGGTGGGCGACTGCGACCTGCTGGTGGAGGTGTGCAACGGGATGCCCTACCTCGCGCCCCTCTGGCACAGCGGACCGACCCTCTGCCTGGTCAACCACGTCCACACCGACCTGTGGGGGCTGCGCTACCCGGCCCCCGCAGCGCGCCTGGGCCGCAGCCTGGAGCGCTGGGCGCTGGCCGGCACCCACCGCGGCAACCTGATGGTCGCGGTCTCCGACTCCACCGCAGGGGCGCTGCGGGACCTCGGCGTACCGGGGGACCGCATCCGGCTGGTCCACAACGGCGTCGAGGAGCCGGGCCCGCTGCTCCCGAAGTCCCCCGAACCGCTGTTCCTGGCCATGGGCAGACTCGTCGAGTACAAGCGGATCGGCCTGCTCCTGCGCCTGTGGGAGCGCGTACGGCCGGTCACCGGCGGCCGCCTGGTCATCGTCGGGGACGGGCCGGAGCGCCGCCGTCTGGAGGACCTGGCGGGCCCCGGCGTCCGCTTCACGGGCCACGTGAGCGAGCGCGAGAAGCACGAACTGCTGTGCCGCGCCTGGCTGCTGCTGCACCCCTCGCTCATCGAGGGGTGGGGCCTGGTGGTCATGGAGGCCGCCGCCCGGCGCACCCCGGCCGTCGGCTTCGACATACCGGGCCTGCGCGACTCCGTGCACGACGGGGTGACCGGGCTGCTCGCCCGAGGGGAGAGCGCCTTCGCCGCCCACTGGTGCGCGCTCGCCCTCAGTGGGCAGCGCCGCCACGCGATGGGCCGTGCGGCCGAGCTGCGCGCCGCGCGCTTCCGCTGGAGCACCACGGTCAGCAGCTTCCGCGCGGTGGCGGCGGAGGCCTCGGAGACCGCCCGCACGGCCCCGGGGAGGTGACGCACGCGGTGCGCGATCCTTCGTTGCGCAGGTCCCTCGCCCTCTTCCGCGCGTTCCTGCGCGAGCAGACCGACCCCGAAGGCTGTTACGGGCTGCTCGCCCGGGACGCCGCCGACCAGCTGGAACGTTACGGCCCGCTGGCCGGTGCCGTGGTGGCCGACGTCGGCGGCGGAGCCGGGCACTTCACCGAGGAGTTCCGCCGCCGCGGCGCGCTCGCGGTGCTCCTCGAACCGGACCCGGCCGAGCTGTACGCGCGCGGTGCTCCGCCCGAGGGCGCGGTGCTCGCCGACGGCTACCTGCTGCCCCTCGCGGACGGCACGGCCGACATCTGCTTCTCCTCCAACGTCCTGGAACACGTCGCCGACCCGCACACCTTCCTCAGCGAGATGGTGCGGGTCACCCGCCCCGGCGGACTGATCTACGTCGCCTTCACCAACTGGCTGTCCCCCTGGGGCGGCCACGAGACGGCGCCCTGGCACTACCTGGGGGCGCGCCGGGCCCGCGACCGCTACCGGCGGCGCACCGGACGCACCCCCAAACACACCCTCGGCGAGAACCTCTTCGCGCTCCACGTAGGGCCCACGCTGCGCCAGGTACGGGCCCGCCAGGACGTCGAAGTGCTCGCCGCCCGCTCCCGCTACGCGCCGTTCCTGGCCGGCGCCGTCGCCCGCCTGCCCGGCGTGCGCGAGGTCGCCACCTGGAACCTCCTTCTCATACTCCGGCGGTTGCCATGACCCAGACGCTCGCCACCTCGCGCTCTCCGGGCTCTCCCGTCCCCGGGAGCACTCCGACGCCCGCACCCGGGGGGCCACCACCGGAGCGGCCACGGCGGCGGAGCTGGCTGCTGGCCTTCTGGGCGGTGTCCTTCGTCGCCTTCCTGGCGCCGTCGCCGGGCCGGATGACGTTCGAGACGAAGCTCGGCGTGGCGCTGGCCCCGTGGAAGTTCCTCACCGACCTCGGCTCCCTGTGGCACGACCGGGCCGGCTTCGGGGGCCTCGCCGACCAGTACATCGGTTACGCGTTCCCGATGCTCCCGTACTACGCGCTGGCCGACCTGGTGCACCTGCCGGTCTGGATCGCCGAACGGCTGTGGCTGTCCTTCGTGGTGACCGCCGCCTTCTGGGGCGCGCTGCGGCTGGCCGAGCGCCTGCACATGGGCAGCCCGGCGTCCCGGCTGCTGGGCGCCGCCACGTATGCGCTGTGGCCCGCTTTCACCATCGTCATCGGCTCCACCTCGGCCGCGGCGCTGCCCGGCGCCGTCCTCCCCTGGGTACTGCTGCCGCTGGCCGACCCGCGCCGTAACGCCCGGCTCGCCGCGGCACGTTCGGCGGTACTGATCCCCTTCATGGGCGGTGTCAACGCGGCCTGCACACTCGCCGCGCTGGTGCCCGCGCTGCTCTACGTGCTCACCCGTACCGGTTCCCGGCGGTGGCAGCTGCTGGCCTGGTGGCTGCCGGGCGTCCTGCTGGTCACCGCCTGGTGGTCGCTGCCGCTGCTCCTCCTGGGCGTGCACGGCGAGAACTTCATGCCTTACGTGGAGCAGGCCGACGCCACCACGGGCACGATGTCGGCCACCGAACTGCTGCGCGGCGCCGGCAACTGGGTCGCCTACCTGAACTTCGGCGAGCCCTGGCTGCCGGCCGGCTGGACGCTCGTGGCCGGCGTCTTCACCGTAATCGGCACCGCGCTCGCCGCCGCGCTGGGCCTGGCCGGGCTGGCCCGCCGGGACCTGCCCGAGCGGCGCTGGCTGCTGCTGACCGTGCTGGTCGTCGCGGCGGTCACACTGGCGGGATACGGGGGCGTGCTCGGCGGCCCGCTGCACGAGATGGTGCAGAGCTGGCTGGACGGCCCGCTGCAGCCGTTCCGCAACGTCTACAAGTTCGCCCCCGGCCTCGCGCTCGCGCTGGCCTTCGGGCTGGCGCACCTCACGGGCCTGGCCGCCCGGCCACGCGCCGGCCGGCCGCTGCCCGGCGGCCGGTACGTCCCCCTGGCCGTCGCGCTCCTCCTGCTGCCGGCCCTCGCGCTGCCCTACCTGAACGGCACGGTCCTGCAGCCCGGCGCTTTCAAGAAGCTGCCCACGTACTGGCAGCGGACCGCCGACTGGCTCGCGGACCACAGCCCCGACGACCGCGCGCTGGTCGTCCCGGCCACCGCGCACGGCCTGTACACCTGGGGCTCCCCCATCGACCAGCCGCTGGACGTGCTCGCCGAGTCCCGCTGGGCGCAGCGCGACTTCGTCCCCTTCGGGACGAAGGGCTCGCGGCGCACGATGGACGCCGTGGAGCAGGCGCTGATGACCGGCTCCGAAGTGCCGGGGCTGCGCGACTTCCTGGGCCGGGCGGGGCTCTACAACGTGGTGGTGCGCAACGACCTGGATCCCGACCAGATCGGCTACGTTCCCCCGCAGACCGTCCGGCGCACGCTCGTGGCGTCCGGCTACCGCAAGGTGGCCTCCTTCGGGCCGCTGACGACCGCCGGCCGGATCGCCGCCGACACGCCGGTACAGGTGCAGGGCCTGTACCCGAGGCAGCGCGCGGTGGAGATCTACGAACCGGTGGACACCGCGCGCCCCGGGAAGGTCACCACCCGGGCCGCGGCCGACACCGCGCGGCTCAGCGGCGGCCCCGAAGCGCTGCTGCAGTTCGCCGCCGACCCGGCGCTGCGCGACCGGCCCACGGTGCTGACCGGCGACGGGCACCCGGGTGTCGACGCTCCCGCGCTCCAGCTCAACGGGGACGGCCTGCGCCGCGCCGACACCCGCTTCGGGCTCGTCAACACCAACACGTCCTACACGTACACCGCCGCCGAGCGGAACGGCCCGGACAGCGTGCAGGACCCCGGCCGCCCGCCGCGCCAGATCCTGCCCGTCCACGGCATCGAGCACCAGACGACCGCCGTGCTGCGCGGCGCCCGCTCGGTCACCGCGTCCTCCAGCGGCAGCTGGCTCTTCCACCTGCCCCAGTACGACCCGGTGAACGCCTTCGACGGCGACCCGGACACCGCATGGGCCGAGGGCAGCGCGGGCGACCCGGTCGGCCAATGGCTCAAGGTCGCCTTCAGGAGGCCCGTGGACGTCCCCGCGACGCTCTCGCTCACCCCGCTGCCCGGTGACGGGCTGCGCGCCGCGCCCACGGCCGTACGCGTGACCACGGACCGCGGCAGCGCGGTCAGTCAGCTGCGCACCGACGGCCGGCGCCAGCCGGTCAAGGCACCGGAGGGGCGGGCGAAGTGGCTGAAGGTCACCATCCTGGGCTCCCAGCTGCCTCGCGCCGGCGTCTCCGGAGCAGGCATCTCGGAGATCGGCATCCCCGGTGTCCGGGTCACCCGGCTCCTCCAGGTGCCCGCGGACTCCGAGTACACGGACGCGCCCGCCACGACGTACGCGCTGCACCGGGGCAGCGACCCCGGCGGCCTCTCCCCGGTCTCCGCCGAGACAGGCCTGCACCGGCAGTTCCTCACGGGCGCCGACGCCGTGTACAAGGTGTCCGCCGAAGCGCTGGCCGTTCCGGGCCGCGAACTGGACGCGCTGCTCACGAAGGCGGCGCCCGACCAGCGCGACCGGATCACCGCCACCGCCGACTCCACCAGCCGTACCGGCCAGTCCCTCAGCCCGCGCAACCTCGTGGACGGTGATCTGACCACCGCCTGGGTCGCCGGGGACAAGCCCACCGTCCACCTGCGCTGGCCCGGCAAGAAGAAGATCGACACGATCGTGCTGCCCGCAGCGGGCGGCATCTCCACCCGCCCCGAACAGATTCTGATCAACTCGCCCTACGGGGCGGCGACCGCCGGGGTCGACGAGAACGGCATGGCCCGCTTCGACCCGATCACCACCGACCGCCTCGACATCACCGTCTCCCAGGTCAAGCCGCTGACCATCCACAACCCCGTGGCCGGTCAGCCGCTCCAGCTCCCGGTCGGCCTCAGCGAGGTCTACCTCCCGGCCCTGAAGAAGTACCGCACCCCGCCGCCCAGGAGGGACGCGCGCTTCTCCTTGCCGTGCGGTCAGGGACCCGAACTCACCGTGGACGGCGTGCGGTACGCCACGAAGGCCGCGGGCCCGGTCCGCGATCTGGTGCAGCGCCGCCCCGTGAAGGTCGAGCTGTGCCGTGCCGAGGGCGGCCGGATCGCGCTGCCCGCGGGGCGGCACCGCGTGGAGGCCGGTGACCGCGGACCGCTCGCGCTGACCGACGTCACCCTCCGCCGCGGTGCACCGGCACCGACGACCGTCGCCCCGCGCCGGGTCATCGCCGGTGCCGGCTGGTCGGGCGACAGCCGCGACGCGTACATCGGCCCCGGGCGCGCGGTGTACCTCCAGACGTACGAGAACGCCAACGACGGCTGGCGCGCGACCCTGGACGGCCGCGAGCTCACTCCGCTGCGGGTGGACGGCTGGCAGCAGGCGTTCCTGGTCCCGGCGGGCGGAGGCGGCACGGTCCACCTGTACTACGCGCCGGCCGCGCAGTACCGGACGGCGCTGATCACCGGTGCCGTCGGCGTCCTGCTGGTCGCGGCGTGCGCGCTGGTACGGCGGCGGGCGGGGGCGGCGGAGCTGCCGGTGCCGACGGCGCCCCCGGCGCCCTCCTGGGTGCTCGGCGTGGTCGCGCTCGCCGCCGTCCTGGCGCTCGTCGCCGGGCCGTTCGCGGCGGTCGTCCCCGTGCTCGCGCTGCTCGCCCGGGCCCGCCCGGCCCTGCTCGCGCCGCTCGCCTTCCTCGCGATGGCGGCGGCGGGCGTACTGGCGTCCTTCGGGGCCGGTCTCCCGGCCGCGCTCGGCCGCGGTCCGTTCAGCGCCCCGGCCCAGGCCCTCGCCCTGCTTGCGCTGGCCGCCGCGGTGGTGACGGTACCGCCGGGCCGGCTCTGGCCCAAGGCACTGCGTCCGGGCCGCCGGAAGCGGCGGGCGCCCGAGGGGGCCGCGGCCGATGAGGGCGTACCCGAAGAGGGTGCGCCTGGCGGGACCGCGGCCGAGGAGGCAGCCACCACCGGCCCGCCGACGGCCGAGGAGCCCGCCACGAAGCGGCTCCCGGACGAGGAGGGCACGACCGGACCGCTGCCCGCCGAAAAGGGCACCGAGGCCGCGGAGAAGCCGTCCCCGGCCGGCGGTGAGGCCCCGCCCGGCTCCGAGGACGACACCGCCGTCCTGCCACCCGTGACGGACGAGGAACCACCGGACCGGGAGACCCCGCCACCGGCCGGTGACACCCGTCGGCGGCCCCCGCTGCCCCGGAGGAAGAAGCGTGAGAGCGAACCCCCCGAAGGAGAGGGGCCCGCCTCATGACCACCTTCCACCCGGTCCGCACACCACGCCCCGCCGCTCACACCACCGGGCCGTTCCCCTTCCCCCTCGTGGACGAGATCGCCCGGCACTGCGCCCAGGAAGCGGAGCCGGAGACGGTGCACGTGGAGGCGCATCTGCCCGGGCGTGTGGACGGGGCACGCCTCCGGGCCGCGTTCGGTCAGGCGCTCGCGCTGCATCCGAGGGCGCTGCTGCGGCAGGGCCCCGCGCGCTGGTGGCACCGCCGGTACTCATGGCAGCCGGCCGGCGCACCGGACGCGGTTCCCGTGTCCTGTCCGGAGCCGGGCCCTGAGGCGCTGCGCCGCGCCCGGGAGCGGGCCCTCGCCGACTGTCCCTCCTTGGACTCCGCACCGCCCGTACGGCTGGAGGTGATCACGCCCGGGGCGGCCGAACGGCCCGGCGCACCGGACACCGGCCCCGGCGCGGTGCTGCTCCTGGTGGCCCACCACACCGCGCTGGACGCCCCGTCCTGCCTGCGTCTGCTGGCGACCACCGCCGAACTGTACGGCGGCGCGGACAACTCCCCCGCGCCGCCGCCCGTACGCGCCGCCTCGGTGGACGAACGGCGCACCCGTGGCGGAGGCGCGGCACCCGTGTGCCTCGGGCTGCGCCGCCCGGCCCGGGTCGCCGCCGACCGCGGCCGCGCGGCCCCCGGTAACGGCATGCTCCTCACCGATCTGCCCGTACCGGACCGTCCGCCCCGCGCGCCCGGGTCCCCGCCCTCGTACACCGTCAACGACCAGCTCCTCGTGGCTGCCTGCCTGACGGTGACACGCTGGAACCACCTGCACGGTGCCCGCCCCGCTCCCGTGGTCCTCACGATGCCCGTCGACGACCGGCCACGTGGTACCGGGATGCCGCTCGGCAACGGGACGCGGCTGGTCCCGGTGGGCTTCGGGCCCGCGGACCTACGGGACGCGGCACCGGCCGCCGGCCGCCGGCCACCGGACCCGGCCGCGGTCGCCCGGCTGCTGTGCCGCACCGCGGCCCGCACCAGGGCCCTGAAATCGACACCAGGGCCCCAACTAGGGCTCGGGGGCACCCTCCTGACCGTTCCCGTGCTGCCGGTCGGCGTGCGGGCCGCCGTGACCCGCGGGGCCCGTGCCGCGGCTGCGCCCTGGACCTCGACCGCCCTGCTGTCCAACATCGGCCGACTGCCCTACCCGCTCGACTTCGGTGCCGAGGGCGGCCGGGCCACCGGCGTGTGGTTCTCCGCACCGGCCCGAATGCCCCGCGGGCTGTCCGTCAGCGCCCTGTCCACCGGCGGCCGGATCCAGCTGGCGCTGCGCTGGTCCCGGGAGCTGCTGGACGACGCGGCGGGCTCAGCGCTCTGCGCGCTGTTCGAGGAATCCCTGGCGGCGACTTCTTGGAGGGACGCATGACCACGACCGGCGCGCGGCACGGCCCCGGAGGCCTGCGGGACTTCTACGAGAATCCGTTGGTGCCCGTCGCCTCCGGGGCCGAGCGGGGGCGGCGGCAGGCGCTGATGCTGGCCCGTGCGCTCGGCCCGGCCGGTGGCGGGCGGGCCCCGGCCACCGTTCTGGACGTCGGCTGCGGGGACGGTACCGCGGCGGCCACGGCGCTGCCGTACCTGTCCGGCCACCGCCTCGTGGGCGTCGACTGGTCGCAGGACGCGCTGCGCCGGGCGACGGACCGCATCCCGCACGTGGTGCGCGGCGAACTGACCGGCGCCGGGCTGCCGTTCGCGAACGGGGCGGCCGACGCGGTGCTCTTCAGTGAGGTCGTCGAGCATCTGGTGGACCCCGACGCGGCCCTGGACGAGCTGCGGCGCGTCCTGCGTCCCGGCGGCCATCTGCTGCTCTCCACACCCAACCTCGCCGCCTGGTACAACCGCGGCCTCCTGCTGGCAGGTGTGCAGCCGGTGTTCTCGGAAGTGAGCCTGCGCGGCATCCACGGGCGCCCCGGCAGCCAGGTCGTCGGCCACCTCCGGCTGTACACCGCCCGTGCGCTGCGCGGCTTCCTGACCGCTGCGGGGTTCGAGGTCGTACGGATGGCCGGGGCGCCGTACCACGATGTGCCGCGGCCGCTGCGTCCGTTGGACCGTGCGGCCTGCCGGGTGCCGTCACTGGCGTCCATCCTGCTGGTGCACGCCCGCCGGACGGCGCGGTGACCGTGCCGGGATGGGGAGTTGCGGCGGCACTGCTGGCGAACGTCCTGTACAGCTGCGGCTTCGTCCTGGAGAAGCGGGCGCTGAGCCGGCTGCCCCCGCTGAGCGTCCGGCGGCCGGTCCAGGTCGTGCGGTGGCTGCTGGGCAGCCCGCTGTGGCTGGCCGGCTCACTGGCGCTGGCGGCCGGCTTCGCGGCGCAGCTGGTGGTCTACCGCACACTGCCCGTGGCGGCCGCGCAGGGCCTCTTCGCGGCCGGTCTGGTGCTGGTCCTGCTGCTGTCCTCGGTGGTACTCGGCGAGCGGACGACGGGGCGCGAGCGGCTGGCGACGGTGGCGGTGGCGGCCGCGCTGGTGCTGGTGGCCGCCTCGCTGCACGGCGCGGACGCGACGGAGCTGGGCCGCACGGCGCGTACCGGCACACTGCTGGCGTGCGCGCTGCCCGCACTCGTCGCCGGGCTGTGGGGGTACGCGGCGGCCGAGCGCCGGGCCCGGCGGCGCCATCGGGTGACGGGGACGGGTGTGCCCTACGGGGTGGCGGTCGGGCTGCTCTACGGGGTGAGCTCGCTGGCGATCAAGGGGCTGGCCGGGCTTCCGGAGGCCACGGAAGGGACCGGCGCGCGGGACATCTGGCCGCCGGGTGTCCCTGAGGTGCTCGCCGCCTTCGGGGCTCTGTGGGCCACGCCGTACCCGTATCTGCTGCTGGGCACGGGGGCGGCCGGGCTGGTGCTGTCGCAGGCGGCGCTCCAGCGCTGCCGGGCCTCGCTGCTCGTCCCCGTGAGCTCGGCCGTGAGCGGGGTCTTCGCCGTCGTCTGCGGCACGCTCGCGTTCGGCGAGCCGCTGCCCGGTGATCCGGTGCGGCTGGTGCTGCGGCTGGGCGGTACGGCCGTGGCGCTGGCCGCGCTGCTCGCCTTGGACCGGCGCCCGCCGCCGTCCACGCCCGCGCCCGCGCCGTCCGCACCGGCGCCCGCGGTGGTCTCCGGGCGTACCGTCTCCGTCACCCGCCGGCGCACGACGGCCGACGCCGTTCCGCCACCGGACTCGTACTAGGGAGCTGACGCATGAAGCCGGACGACCCGCTGCTGCGGATCCTCGCCTGCCCGCTCGACAAGGGGCCGCTGGCCCTCATAGCCGCGGACGACATGCTCTACAACCCCCGGTTGCGCCGCCGCTACCCCATCGTGGACGGCGTCCCGCAGCTGCTGCCCTCCTCCGGGGAGCAGGTCTCCCCGGAGGAGCACGAGCGGCTGCTCGCCCGTATGGAGACGGCCGGCGGCGTACTCGGTACGGCGGGCCCCTCCGAAGGCGAGGACCGGCCGTGACGCTCGCCGCCCGGCTCGCCCCGCACGTACCGCCCCGGCTGCTCTCCGCCGCCGCGACGCTGCTGTACCCGCGCTTCGAGCCCGAACTGCGCAGGCTCTCCGACTTCTGCCGGCCCGGCGGCACGGCCGTGGACGTCGGCGGCTGGTACGGGCCCTGGGCGCGGCACCTGGCGCGCCGCGCCGACCGGGTCGTCACCCTGGAGCCGGTGCCGCACCTGGCGCGGGCGCTGGCGGCCGTGACGCCCGACAACGTGGAGGTGGTGCCGGCCGCGGCCGGCGACCGCTCGGGGACCGCGACACTGTGGTTACCCCCGGGCGGGCGCGGCGACCGCGGCGTCTCCTCCCTGGTCCGCCGCCGGCTGCACCGCGGCGCCATCGAGGTCCGCTGCCTGACCCTGGACCAGCTGGAACTGTCCGACGTCACGCTCATCAAGATCGATGTGGACGGCGGCGAGCCGGCCGTGCTGCGCGGCGCGGAGCGCACCGTCGACCGGGACCGGCCGGCGCTCTTCGTGGAGCTGGAGACGCGCATCCAGCCGCTCGGGCCGGTCCTGGAGTGGTTCGCGGCGCGCGACTACCGGGGCTGGGTGCTGCCCGGCGACCGCTGGCTGCCGCTCGCCGCCTTCGACCTGCCGGGGCATCAGGCCCGCACGTCCTACGTGGCGGAGCACGGCCTGGTGCGCCGCACACTGGTGCCGCACCGCCGGTACGTCAACTCCGTGCTGTTCCTGCCACGCGGCCGCGGCCCCGGGGACCCCGCGTACCGTACGAACCCGGCCGCGACCCGTCCCGTACTGCGCGACGATGTGCGGCATGAGCCCTGGCGATGAGTCCGGCACGGACGACCCCGGCACCGACGGTCCTGGCGCGGGTGCTCCCGGCCCCGGCAGGGACGGGACGCCGCCCGAGCCGCGGAGCCGGCTGCGGGAGCCCGAGGGACGGCCGCAGGGGCCGCTCGGGGTGCCGGGCCGGCTCGGCTTCCAGCTGGTCCTGCTGCGCCGGATGGCCGACCACCAGCCGGGGCTGGTGGAGGATGCGCTGCGCACTCTGGGCGCGACCCGCCCCGAGATGCGCGAGGCCAACCGCCGCTGGCAGGCGATGAGCCGCTCACCCCGGTCCCGCGGCGCGCTGCAACGCTACCGCTCGGTCCTCGGCCCTCCGGAGACCGACACCGCCCGCCGGATCGGCGACCTGAGCTGCCGGGCGCTGACGTGGCCGGTGCCGCTCTGGCCCGATCTGCGCTTCGAGGTGCTGACCGCACCCGGGGGCGCGGTGTGGAACGAGTGGCTGGTCCGTGCCCCGGGAGCGCCGGGCCCCGTACTCCGAACGGCCGATGACCTGGAGCCGTGGTGCTGCACCGTCGACGAGGTCGCACGCGCGTTCCCGCCGGCCCGCCCGATGGAGGGCTCGGCACCCACCCGCTGGCGGCTGGGATTCGCCACTCCGGGCCCGTCGGGAGGCCCGGAACAGCGGGTCGCGGAGTTCACCTGGGGCCTGCTGCAGCGCCTCGTGGAGTAGGCCGGCGGACGGCCCGTGGGTCCCTCGCACGGCCCCGTTCAGCGGGCAGCCGGACGCGTGCGGCAGAAGGATGACGGTCGAGAGATGTGCTGCCGCTCCTGACCCCATTCGGCCCACCCCCGGAGGACCCCATGACCACCAGCGTTGCGCAGTTGCGTCGTTGCTCGGTCGCCGTCGACCTCGGCGCAGCGCGCACCCGGGTGTACGTGAAGAATCACGGCCTGATCGTCGACGAACCGACCGTTACAGCCGTCAACAGCCGCACCGGCGCACTCATAGCCGTCGGCGCCCGCGCCGAGTACATGGCAGGCCGTACCCCGGACCACATCCGGGTGGTCCGGCCCGTCTGCCACGGCACGATCGTGGACATCGAGATGGCCCAACGGCTGCTGCGACAGCTGGTGGGCGACAAACTGCGCCGCGCGTGGCGGCGCAAACCCACCATGCGGGCGGCGGTCTGCCTGCCCTCAGGGAGCGAGCCGCTGACCCAACGGGCCGCCGTGGAGACGCTGACCGGGCTCGGCGCCCGGCGCGTGGAGCTGGTCGACACGATGGTGGCGGCGGCCGTGGGCTGCGGCCTGCCGGTCGAGCAGCCGGAGGCCACGATGATCGTGGTCTGCGGGGCCGGGACCACTCAGGTCGCGGTGCTGTCCCTGGGGTCCATCGTGGCCGCCGAGACCGTCCCGGTAGGCGGCGACGCCATCGACCACGCCGTCGTCCAGCACCTGCGGGTGCATCACGAGCTGATGGTGGCCAGCCGGAACGTCCGCCCGCTGCACACGGCGCTCGCCGGTGACGGCACTCCTGAGCCGGGCCCGGCGGAGGTGCACGGCCGGGACGTGGTCAGCGGTGAGACCCGCTGCGTCCGCGTGGAGCCCGACCGGGTACACCGGGCCATCGCCGCCCGGCTGACCGGCGTCCTGGACGCCATCAGCGACGTACTGCGGCGCTGCCCGCCCGATCTGGTCGCCGACCTCGTCGAGCGCGGCATCATGCTGGCGGGCGGCAGCGCGCTGGTCCCCGGCCTGGAGCCGATGATCCGGCAGGGCACGCTGATGCCCGTGCAGGTCGCCGAACGCCCCGACACCTGCGCCGTGGAGGGGCTGGCCGCGATGATCGAGGGCCACGTCTCCCCACTGGAGCTGGCTCCGCTGGCCCCTTGAAGTGCTGCGCCTGCTGTACCCATGAACGCGGCGGAGCCCGCGAGCCGTCCGGCTCGCGGGCTCCGTACGTATGAGGAGAACCGCCGCTCGTACGCCACGCGCGGGGCCCCGTGTACGACGCGTACCCCGTAGGCCCGGCCGAGCGCCCGGCCGCTCAGGGCGTTCGGGTGTTCCAGGCCACTACCGCCGGGCGGTCGTGTTCCGTGCCGAGCACGCCGACCGCGCCGGTCTCGAAGGTGAACAGCGCCCCCGCGGAGGCGGGCAGGCCGAGCCGCCGGGCCGTCAGCACCCGCAGGAAGTGCGCGTGCCCGACCAGCACCACGTCGCCGTCGTCCGCCGCCAGCCGCGGCGCCAGCCGGGCCAGCACGCGGTCTGCGCGCGCGCCCACCTGCTCCGGTGACTCGCCCGGATGCCCTTCGGGGCCGGCGGGGACACCGTCCGTGAACAGGAACCACTCGGGGCGCGTGCGGTGGATGTCCGCGGTACGGACGCCTTCGTAGGCGCCGTAGTCCCACTCCACCAGGTCGGGGTCGACCTCGGCACGGGCGAGACCGGCCAGCTCGGCGGTCCTGCGGGCCCGCGCCATCGGGCTGACCAGCGTCAGCGCCACCGTCCGGCCGGTGAGCAGGGGGCCCACTTCCCGGGCCTGCTCCTCACCGCGCTCGGTGAGGGGGAGGTCGGTCCAGCTGGTGTGCTGTCCCGAACGGCTCCACTCCGTCTCACCGTGCCGGATCAGCAGCAGCTCACTCACTGCCGCCCTGCTGCTCCTTCTGGGCCTCCTCCACGGAGGCGCGGACCTCGTCCATGTCCAGGTTGCGGGCCTGGCCGATGACGTCCTCCAGGGCCTCCTCGGGGAGCGCACCCGGCTGCGAGAAGACCGCGATGTTGTCCCGGACGATCATCACCGTGGGGATCGACTGGATCTGGAAGGCCGCGGCCAGCTCCGGCTGCGCCTCGGTGTCGACCTTGGCGAAGATCAGGTCCTGGTGCTTCTCGGAGGACTTCTCGAAAACCGGCGAGAACTGCTTGCACGGACCGCACCACTCGGCCCAGAAGTCGATGAGGACGAAGTCGTTCCCGGAGACGATCTCGTCGAAGTTGTCCTTGGTGAGCTCTACCGTGCTCATTACTTTCCCTGCTTCCGGTCCGGTCGTCGGTGTTCAGCCGCGTCAACGGGAGACGCGGAGAGGCGTATTCCACCAGGGTGTCCCAGATGCCGTGCTCCGCGGTCCGCGCCACGCGGCCGCCCGGCACCCCTGCCCACCTTGCGCCGTCCTAGGCATACGAATTCCACCGAATCCGGAAGGCACCGTCGCCCGGGCGTGTCGCGGGGCCCAGGAGCCACCCGCGCACGCCGGTGGCCGGGCACGCCCCCTAGGGCCGGTGCACCCGCAGCCCGTCGAGGACCATGCTGGTCAGCGCGTCGGCCAGCACCTCGACGGACAGTCCGCCGTCCGGGCGGTACCACTCGATCAGGGAATTGACCGTGCCGAACAGCAGCCGGCTGATCAGCCCCGGGTCGATGTCACCGCGCACCCCGCCCTCGGCCGCCGCCTGCCGCACCAGCTCCGCGACCCGGTGATCGAAATCACGCCGCCGCTCCAGGGCGCGCTGCTCCGCCTCACTGTTGCCGTGCACGCGCAGCAGCAGCGTCACGTAGGGCAGCTCGGCGGCCAGGGTCCCGACGCTGCGCCGTACGGTGTGCTCCAGCCGGGCCGTGGCGTCCGCGTGCTCGCCGCACGGCTCGTCGAGCACGGCGAAGAGCGCGTCCAGTGCCCGGCTGACGGCCAGGTCGAGCAGCTCCTCCTTGCCGGACACGTGGTGGTAGATCGAGGACTTGCTGATGCCCAGCCGGCGGGCCAGCTCCTCCATGCCGGTGCCGTCGTAGCCGCGCTCGTTGAACACCGCGACCGCGACCTCCACGAGGGAGTCGCGGTCGTAGGTGGTCCGGCCCTGCCGTGCCCCCGGCGTCCGGTCGGGTCGTCTGATCATTCCCTCACTGTGCCACGGCGGGCGCCGTGGCCCCGGCTGAGCCCTTGTCCCGGAGGTCGACGATGCGCTTGATCTTGCCGACCGAGCGCTCCAGCGTCTCCGGGTCGACGACGTCCACGCTCACCGTCACGCCCACGCCGTCCTTGACGCCCTTGGCGATCGCCCCGGCGGCCGCAGCGCGCGCCTCCGTGGCGGCGTCGGCGCGCGCCTCGACCCGTACGGTCAGGTGGTCCATCCGGCCGCGCCGGGAGAGCTCCAGCCGGAAGTGCGGGGCGACCCCGGGGGTGCGCAGCACGATCTCCTCGATCTGGGACGGAAAAACGTTCACCCCGCGCAGGATGATCATGTCGTCGCAGCGTCCGGTGACCTTCGCCATCCGGCGGAAGGCGGGGCGCGCGGTGCCGGGCAGCAGCCGGGTGAGGTCGCGGGTGCGGTACCGGATGACCGGCATGGCCTCCTTGGTCAGCGAGGTGAACGTCAGCTCGCCCTCCTGGCCGTCGGGCAGCACCTCACCGGTCACCGGGTCGACGACCTCGGGAAGGAAGTGGTCCTCCCAGATGTGCAGCCCGTCCTTGGTGTCCACGCACTCCTGGGCCACGCCGGGGCCGATGACCTCGGACAGGCCGTAGATGTCGACCGCGTGGATGTCCATCCGCTCCTCGATCTCGCGGCGCATCTCCTCGGTCCACGGCTCGGCGCCGAAGATGCCGATCTGCAGCGAGGACGTGCGCGGGTCGATGCCCTGGCGCTCGAACTCGTCGAGGAGGGTGAGCATGTACGAGGGCGTGACGAGGATGACCTCGGGCCGGAAGTCCTGGATGATCTGCACCTGCCGGGCGGTCATGCCGCCGGAGGCGGGGATCACCGTGCAGCCCGCGCGCTCGGCCCCGTAGTGCGCGCCGAGCCCTCCGGTGAACAGTCCGTACCCGTAGGAGTTGTGCACCTTGTGGCCGGGCCGGCCGCCGGCCGCGCGGATCGAGCGGGCGAACACGTCCGCCCACATGTCCAGGTCGGCCTCGGTGTACCCGACGACGGTGGGGCGTCCCGTCGTCCCGCTGGAGGCGTGCACGCGCCGGACGTCCGCCATGGGCACAGCGAACATCCCGAAGGGGTAGGTGTCGCGCAGGTCGGCCTTGGTGGTGAAGGGGAAGCGCGCGAGGTCGGCGAGCGTACGGCAGTCCTCGGGGCGCACACCGGCCGCGTCGAACTTCTTGCGGTACAGCTCCACGTTCTCGTACGCGTGCCGCAGCGTGGCCTGGAGGTTCCTGAGCTGCTGCGCCCGGAGTTCGTCGCGGCTCAGCCGCTCGCCGGCGTCCAGGAGGTCCGCGGGAAGCGGGGTGCCGGTCCTCCGTGCCTCGCCCACCGCGGCCGTCAGGTTGCTGCCCATGCTGCTCATTCCTCCACACCTCGGATCACGCGGCTTCGCCCCCGGAACTCCGCGACGACTTCCTCACCCCGCCGGACGGTCACGTCGTATATGCCACTCCGTCCGTACCGCGCGCGCTCCTCGGCCCGGGCCAGCAGGACGTCCCCCTGCTTCGCCGGCGCCACGAAGGTCACGTCGGCGCCGGCGGCCACGGTCACCGGGCCGTGGCTGTTGCAGGCGCAGGCGAAGGCGGTGTCGGCGAGCAGGAAGAGGTAGCCGCCGTGGGCGATGCCGTGCCCGTTGACCATCGTTTCGCCGACGGTCATGCGGAGCAGTGCCGCCCCGTCATCGGCCTCCAGCAGTTCGATGCCGAGCCGCCGGGACGCCTGGTCCGCGGCGAACATCCGCTGGGCCGGACCGGAGTTTTCCACAGGCCATCAACCACCCTTGCTGCCCGACCGAACATTCGGTTAGCGTAACGACGCGGTTAAACAATCAGCATCTGAAGTGCCTGTCAAGAGGTGGACTTCCTTGTCCGAGAGCGTCATTGACCGAGCCGACGACCGATCCTCCCGTCGCGCCACTGACCGAGCCGAGTTCTTCATCCGCCACCAGGACCTGCTGGAGCAGGCCGTCGCCGCGGCCGGCGACCGGGACCACTGGTCCGCGTATCCGGAGTCGCCGAGCCCGAAGGTGTACGGCGAGGAGGCGGCGCCCGCGGGCGAGGCCGCGTTCCGCGCCCACCTGGGCAGCGTCTTCAAGCTCCCCGGCCATCCGCAGAGCGGCACGGTCGCCGTCGCCGAGCGCTCTCCGTACGGCCTGCCGCTGGACGTCGACTACCCGCGCGTGACGCCCGAGGAGGCGGTGGCCGCGGCGAAGGCGGCGGCCCCGGCCTGGCGCGCGGCCGGCCCGGACGCCCGCGCGGGCGTCGCCGCCGAGATCCTGTCCCGGCTGAACGCCGCGAGCTTCGAGATCGCGCACGCGGTGCACCACACGACGGGCCAGCCCTTCGTGATGGCGTTCCAGGCGGGCGGGCCGCACGCACAGGACCGCGGCCTGGAAGCGGTGGCGTACGCCTGGGCCGAGCAGAAGAAGCTCCCGGCCGTGACCCGCTGGACCAAGCCGCAGCGCAAGGGCGAGCCCCTGGTCATGGAGAAGACCTTCACGCCCGTGGGCCGCGGGGTGAACCTGCTGATCGCGTGCAACACCTTCCCGACGTGGAACGGCTACCCGGGCCTGTTCGCCGGCCTGGTCACGGGCAATCCCGTGATCGTCAAGCCGCACGCGGGCGCGGTGCTGCCGCTGGCGATCACCGTCCGGATCGCCCGTGAGGTGCTGGCCGAGGCCGGCTTCGACCCGGACGTGGTGCTGCTCGCCGCCGAGACCGCCGACCAGCGCACCGCCGCCGAGCTGGCGCTCCACCCGGACGTCCGGGTCGTCGACTTCACCGGCTCCAAGGAGTTCGGCAACTGGCTGGAGGAGCACGCCCGCCAGGCCGTCGTCTACACGGAGAAGGCCGGCCTGAACACCGTCGTGCTGGACTCCACCGACGACTACAAGGGACTGCTGCGCAACCTCGCCTTCTCGCTGTCCCTCTACAGCGGCCAGATGTGCACCACCCCGCAGAACCTCCTGGTGCCGCGCGACGGCATCCGTACGGACCAGGGCACCCGCACCGCGGCCGAGTTCGCCGAGGACCTGGCGGGCGCGCTGGACAAGCTGCTCGGCGATCCGCAGCGGGCGGCCGGCACGCTCGGCGCGCTCGTCAACGACGGTGTACGGGTGCGGCTTTCGGAGGCGGCGGGCGTGGGCCGGGCCGTGCACCCCTCGGAGACCGTCGCGCACCCCGAGTACGACGGCGCCACGCTGAGCACGCCGCACGTCGCGCTGCTGGACGCGGCCGCCGACGCCGGGACGTACACCCGGGAGTGGTTCGGCCCGGTCTCCTTCGTGATCGCCACCGACTCCACCGAACACAGCCTGCGGCTGTTCACCGAGACCGTCCGGGCGCACGGGGCGCTCACCGCCACCGTGCACGCCACCGGCGAGGACGTCCTGGAGGCCACCCGCGCCGCCGCCTTCGAGGCCGGCGTCCACCTCTCGGAGAACCTCACCGGCGCGGTCTTCCCCAACCAGACCGCCGCGTTCAGCGACTTCCACGGCAGCGCGGCGAACCCGGCCGCCTCCGCCACGCTCACCGACTCCGCCTTCATCACGGGCCGGTTCGACGTGCTCCAGTCCCGGCGCCACGTCGCCCCGGAGCCGGCCGGCACCACCGCCACCGAAGGGAACTGACGTGTCCGACGAGGTCTTCCTGGTCGACGGCGTCCGTACGCCGCAGGGCCGGTACGGCGGCGCGCTGGCCTCCGTACGCCCCGACGATCTGGCCGCTCTCGTGGTCGGCGAGGCGGTGCGCCGCGCCGGTGCTCCGGCCGAGGCGGTCGACGAGGTCATACTCGGCGCGGCCAACCAGGCCGGCGAGGACAACCGCGACGTGGCGCGGATGGCCGTACTGCTGGCCGGCCTGCCGCACACCGTGCCCGGGTACACCGTCAACCGCCTGTGCGCGTCCGGACTGACCGCCGTCGCCTCGGCCGCGCAGGCCATCAGGGCGGGCGAGGCGGACCTGGTCGTCGCGGGCGGCGTGGAGTCGATGACCCGCGCCCCCTGGGTCATGGCCAAGCCCGGCACGCCCTGGGCCAAACCGGGCGAGGTGCACGACACGTCGCTGGGCTGGCGGTTCACCAACCCCCGGTTCGCGGCGGCCGACCGCGAGGTGGCGGGGTCCGGGCCGGAGACCGCCAAGACGACGCTCTCCATGGGCGAGACCGCCGAGGAGGTCGCTGCCCTGGACGGCATCACCCGCGCCGAGTCGGACGCCTTCGCGCTCCGCAGCCATCAGCGGGCGGTCGCGGCGCAGGAGGCCGGCCACTTCGACCGCGAGATCGTCCCCGTGCCGGTCAAGGGCGGCAAGCACGGCACGGACACCGAGGTGACCCGCGACGAGGGCCCGCGCCCCGGCACCACCCTCGACAAGCTCGGCACGCTGCGCACGATCTTCCGCAAGGACGGCGTCGTGACGGCCGGTTCGTCCTCACCGCTGTCCGACGGCGCGGCCGCACTGCTGGTGGCGAGCGCCGACGCGGTCCAGCGGTACGGGCTGACGCCCCGGGCCCGCGTCGTCACCTCCGCCTCGGCGGGCCTCCAGCCGAACCTCATGGGCCTGGGACCGGTACCGGCCACGGAGAAGGCGCTCGGCCGGGCCGACTGGAAGCTCTCCGACCTGGACGCGATCGAGCTCAACGAGGCGTTCGCCGCGCAGTCGCTGGCCGTCGTCCGGCGGCTCGGCCTGGACGAGGAGAAGGTCAACGCCGACGGCGGCGCCATCGCCCTCGGCCACCCCCTCGGCTGCTCCGGCGCCCGCATCCTGCTGACCCTGCTCGGCCGCCTGGAGCGCGAGAACGCCCACCGGGGCCTGGCCACCCTGTGCGTCGGCGTCGGCCAGGGCGTCGCGATGCTGGTGGAGCGGGTATGAGCGGGACGGTGACGGCGGGGCCCGGCTCGGCCTCCGGTGCCTACGAGACGCTGCGCGTCGAGGAGCGGCACGACCGGGTCGTGGTGACCCTGTACCGGCCCGAGGCGCGCAACGCCATCAGCGGGCGGATGATCGCCGAACTGCACGCGGTCTGCGACCTGCTGGAGCGTGACCCGAGGCTGCTGCTGCTCACCGGGCACGGCGGCGTCTTCGCGGGCGGCGCCGACATCGCCGAACTGCTGCGCCGCGGCCGGGACGAGGCGCTGCAAGGCATCAACAGCCGGCTGTTCGAGCGGGTACGGCGGCTGCCGATGCCGACGGTGGCTGCGGTGGACGGCTGGGCACTGGGCGGCGGCGCCGAGCTGAGTTACGCCTGCGACATCCGGATAGCCGGGCCGGACGCGGTGTTCGGCAACCCCGAGCCGGGGCTGGGCATCCTCGCCGCGGCCGGTGCCTCCTGGCGGCTGCCGGAGCTGGTCGGCGAGTCGGTCGCCAAGCAGGTGCTGCTCGCCGGGCGGAACCTGGACGCGCCGGCGGCGCTCGCCGCGGGGCTCGTCATGGAGGTCGTCCCCGCCGACGAGCTGCTGGCGCGGGCGCATGCCGTACTGGACCGGATGGCGCGCTCCTCGGCGACCGCGCTGCGGCTGACCAAGCTCGTGATGGACGCACCCGGTGCGCATCCGGTCGCCGACGACCTCGCGCAGGCGGTGCTCTTCGAAGGGCAGGACAAGAAGGACCGGATGACGCGGTTTCTGGAGAAGCGGGGCCTGGAGAAGAGGGGCCCGGTGGAGAAGGGCCCGGTGGAGAAGGGCCCGGTGGAGAAGGGCCCGGCGGAGAAGGGCCCGGCGGAGAAGGGAGAGCGGTCGTGAGCGCGGCAGCGAAGGAGGCCGGGGTGAACGCGGCCCCGGAGACGGTGGGCGTGATCGGCGGCGGCCGGATGGGCGCCGGCGTCGCGCAGTCGTTCGCCGCGGCCGGCTCGCGGGTCACCGTCGTCGAGAGCGGTGCGGAAGCCGCGGCCGCCGCGCTGGACCGGGTGGCCACCGGGCTGGCTCGCGCCGCCGAGCGCGGCAGGCTCGCCGAGCCGGTGGAGGCGGTCCTGGCGCGGGTGACCACGGTCGCCTCCCCCGAGGAGCTGCCCGCCGATGCGGCGCTGGTCGTCGAGGCGGTGCCGGAGGACGCGGCCCTGAAGGCGAAGGTGCTGGCCGCGGCGGAGCGTGCGGTGTCCGACGACACCGTCCTGGCCACCAACACCAGCTCGCTGTCGGTCACGGAGCTGAGCACCGCGCTCAGCCGGCCGGCCCGCTTCCTCGGTATGCACTTCTTCAACCCCGTGCCCGCCTCCGCGCTGATCGAGCTGGTCGTCGCCCCGGACACCGCGGACGCCACCCTGGAGTCGGCGCTCGCCTGGACGCGTGCGCTCGGCAAGACCGATGTCGTGGTCAAGGACTCCCCCGGCTTCGCCAGCAGCCGGCTGGGCCTGGCGCTCGGCCTGGAGGCCGTCCGGATGGTCGAGGAGGGCGTGGCCGAGCCCGCCGCGATCGACGCCGCGATGAGCCTGGGCTACAAGCACCCCATGGGCCCCCTGAGGCTGACCGACCTGGTCGGCCTGGACGTACGCCTCGCCATCGCGGAGTACTTGCAGGCCACGCTGGGCGAACGGTTCGCGCCGCCCGCCCTGCTGCGCGAGAAGGTGGCCCGCGGCGAACTGGGCCGCAAGACGGGGCAGGGGTTCTACACATGGGAGTGAGCGAGTGAGCCCGGCAACGACGCCCGGCCGGTCGGAGGGGTTCGGTACGGGGAAGGCGATCGGTACGGAGGAGCCGGTCGGTACGGGTAAGTCGGTCGGTACGGATGATCTGGTCGGTACATCGGCGACGCCCGGTACGGAGGCGACGACCAGTACTCGGCCGACACCCGGTGCGGTGGCGGGGCACGGCCTGGCGGGGCACGGCGTGGCGTACCGGCTTCGGGACGGCGTGGCGGTGATCGAACTGGACCGTCCGGACGCGGGGAACGCTCTGGACACCGTCATGAAGCAGGACCTGCTCGCCGCGGTGCGCCGGGCGGCGGACGAGCGCGACGCGGTACGGGCCGTGCTGCTCACCGCCCGCGGCAAGGCGTTCTGCGTGGGCCAGGACCTCAAGGAGCACGCGCGGGCGCTGGAGGAGGGGCCGGTGGCGGCGTTCGCCACGGTCACCGAGGAGTACAACCCGGTCGTACTGGCGCTGCGTGCGCTCGCCCCGCCGGTCGTGGTGGCCGTCGAGGGGGCGTGCGTGGGCGCGGGCCTGGGGCTCGCGCTCTGTGCCGACATACGGGTGGTGGCCGCCGGAGCCCGGTTCGCCCCCGCCTTCACCGGTATCGGGCTGGCCGCCGACACGGGCCTGAGCGCGTCGCTGGCCGAGGCGGTGGGGCCGTCCCGGGCCGCCGGGCTGTTCCTGCTGGGTGACCGGTTCGGCAGCGACGAGGCGCTGGACTGGGGGCTGGCCCACCGCGTGGTTCCCGACGGTGCGGCCGCGGCCGAAGGGCTGGCGCTGGCCCGACGCCTCGCGGAGGGCCCGACCCTGGCGTACGCCGAGGTCAAGCGGCTGCTGCGGGATGCGCGGGCGCGGACACGCGGGGTACGGACACGCGGGGCGTGCTGGAGCGGGAGGCGGCGGCGCAGACGGCCCTCGGCGCGACGCACGACCATCAGGCGGCCGTCCGCTCCTTCCTCGCCCGCGAGTGCCCCGCCTTCGAAGGGCGCTGAGCGGAGGGAGCCGGCGGAGGACTGCCGACGGAAGGCTGCCGGCGGCCGGGGGGCACTGACGGTGCTCCGCCGAGCGCTGACGGTGCTCCGCCGGGCGCGGGACCGGGGCCCGGAATCCGGGCCCCGCGTCCGTTGCCACGAATCGCAAGACGCCTCTTGCCATACACGGCCGAATACACCAAACTGAGTAACCGAACGAACGGTCGGTTGGGAAGGATGGACATGCCAAGCTCTGCCTCCTCGTCGCCGGGCGACACCGCGGCGCCGCCCCCGGAGCAGGACCTCCAGGCGCACTTCGACCGCACCATCGCCCGCGATCAGCGCGTCGAGCCCCGGGACTGGATGCCGGAGGGGTACCGCAAGACGCTGATCCGGCAGATCGCCCAGCACGCCCACTCCGAGATCATCGGCATGCAGCCGGAAGGCGCGTGGATCACCCGCGCCCCCTCGCTGCGCCGCAAGGCGATCCTCTTCGCGAAGGTCCAGGACGAGGCGGGCCACGGCCTGTACCTGTACTCAGCGGCAGAGACCCTCGGCGCGGACCGCGACGACCTCACCCAGCGGCTGCTGGAAGGGCGGCAGAAGTACTCCTCGATCTTCAACTACCCCACCCCGACCTTCGCCGACGTCGGCGTGATCGGCTGGTTCGTGGACGGCGCCGCGATCTGCAACCAGGTGCCGCTGTGCCGCAGTTCGTACGGCCCGTACGCGCGGGCGATGGTGCGGGTCTGCAAGGAGGAGTCGTTCCACCAGCGGCAGGGTTACGAGCTGCTGCGGACGATGATGCGGGGCACGCAGGCACAGCGCGACATGGTGCAGGACGCGGTGGACCGCTGGTGGTGGCCGTCCCTGATGATGTTCGGCCCGCCGGACGACGACTCCCCGAACTCCGCGCAGTCGATGGCCTGGCGCATCAAGCGGCACTCCAACGACGAGCTGCGGCAGAAGTTCGTCGACATGACCGTGCCGCAGGCCGAGCTGCTCGGCGTCACCCTCCCCGACCCCGAGCTGAAGTGGAACGAGGAGCGGGGGCACCACGACTTCGGCACGCCGGACTTCGCCGAGCTGATGCGGGTCATCAAGGGCGACGGGCCGTGCAACGCCGAGCGGATGGCCCGGCGCCGCGCGGCCCACGAGGAAGGCGCCTGGGTGCGCGAAGCAGCGGCGGCGCACGCCGCCAAGCAGGCCCGCCGGGGACAGCCGGCCGAGCGGGCCCGCCAGGACGAGAAGGAGCACGCCGCATGAGCGGGACGCAAGAGACACAGGAGGCGCGGGGCGGCACCCAGGGCCGGTGGCCGCTGTACGAGATCTTCGTACGGAGCAAGCGCGGGCTGAATCATGTGCATGTCGGGTCGTTGCGCGCCGCCGACGACCGGATGGCGCTCACCCACGCCCGGGACCTCTACACCCGCCGGAACGAGGGTGTCTCCATCTGGGCGGTGCGCAGCGACGACATCGCGGCGTCCACGCCGGACGAGAAGGATCCGTTCTTCGAGCCCAGCGGCGACAAGGTCTACCGCCACCCGACGTTCTACGACATCCCGGCGGACGTCCCGCACATCTAGCCCGCCCGGCCACCCGCACACCAGCCGAAGCCCGCCCGGCGACCCGTCCGGCCGGCAACCCACCCGGCCGGCAGTCGTCCCGACCGACAGCCGCCCGGCTGACAGCCCGCTCGGCCGACAGCCCGCTCGGCCGACAGCCCGCTCGGCCGACAGCGTCACCAATCCGATCAGTTCGATCAGTCCGTTCCCTTCAGTCCGTTCCCTTCAGTCCGTTCCTTCTGACCGGCCCGACCAGGAGCAGCAAAGACATGGCAGCCGACATCAGTGAAGCTCACGACGCGGCCGACGACCACGTGTACCTCTCACTGGCCGACGGCGACGAGGGCGACGCCCGCTGGGCCTTCGGCACGGGCTTCGCCGACCCGCTGCACGGCGTGCCGACGGCACTGCCCGAGGGCGTGGACCCCGCGGTGCTGGCCGCGGTCTGCGTGGCCCTCGGGGACGACGCGCTGATCAGCGCGCAGCGGCTGGCCGAGTGGTGCACCCGCGCCCCCGAGCTGGAGGAGGAGATGGCGCTCGCCAACATCGGCCTCGACCTGCTCGGCCAGGCCCGGCTGCTGTACGCCCGCGCCGGGCAGGCCGACGGCACGGGCCGGGACGAGGACGCGTACGCCTACTTCCGCGACGCCGCCGACTTCCGCAACATCCGCCTGGCCGAGCTGCCCCGCGGCGACTTCGCGTGCTGCGTCGGGCGGCTGCTGGTGCAGTCCGCATGGCGGCTGGCCCTCTTCGAGCGGCTGGCCGGCTGCGCGGACCCGGTGCTGGCGGCGGTGGCCGCCAAGGGCGTCAAGGAGCTGACGTACCACCGGCAGTACGCGGCGGAGTGGGTCGTCCGGCTCGGCGACGGCACCGAGGAATCGCACCGGCGCATGCAGGCGGCCTGGACGGAGCTGGCCCCCTGGCTGGACGAACTGTACGCCGACCGGACGGCCGAGGCCTTCGGCGCGCCCGCGGCGGACGTGGCCGAGGCGACCCGCGCGGTGCTCGGGCAGGTGGCCGCTGCCGCCGGGCTGACGGCCCCCGAGCAGGTCACCGCCGTACCGGGTTCCGGCCGTGCCGGGGACCGTACGGAGCATCTGGAGCCGCTGCTCGCGGAGTTGCAGGAGGTCGCCCGCGCCCATCCGGAAGCCGCGTGGTGACGATGGGCACGACATCGCACAGCGCTGCCGCGCACCGCACGGCACAGCACGGCACGGCGGCCGACCGGACGGCGGCGCAGGACACCGCTGCCCGCCCCACGGCGCCGCAGGCCACCGCCGCCGAGCGGGCGACGGTGCCGGACACCACGACCCGCCGTACGGCACCGCACGCCACCGCCGCCGACCAAGCGACGCCGCAGGGCATAGCTGCTCACCCCACGGCGCACGCCACCGCCGCCGACCGGGCAACGGCGCAGGACACAGCGGCTCAACCCACAGCACCGCACGCCACCGCCGCCGACCGGGCAACGCCGCAGGGAGCCACGGCCGGCCGAGTGGCGGCGCACAAGGGGGCGTTGCGCGTAGCTCCGGAAGCGGTGGCGTCCCGTGCCGAGCGGATCGCCTCCGAGGTGGTGGACCCCGAGCTGCCCATGCTCACCCTCGCCGAGCTGGGCGTGCTGCGCGGCGTCGAGGTGGCCGGGGACGGCTCGGTCACCGCCACCCTGACCCCGACCTACTCCGGCTGCCCGGCCATGGCCGAGATGCGGGCCACGCTCGCGGCCCGGCTGCGCGCCGCCGGGTACGCCGACGTCCGCATCGAGACGGTGCTGGACCCGCCGTGGACGACGGACTGGATCTCCGACGAGGGCCGCCGCAAGCTCGCCGAGCACGGCATCGCCCCGCCGGGCCCCGCACCGCGCCACTCCGGAGGCCCGGTACTGCTGGACCTCTCGCCGACCCGCCGGGCCGTGCCCTGCCCGCACTGCGGCTCCGCCGACACCGAGGAGCTCTCCCGCTTCGGCGCCACCTCCTGCCGGGCGCTGCGCCGCTGCCGCAGCTGCCGGGAACCGTACGAGCACGTCAAGGAGATCTGATGACCGCCCCCACCGCGCCTGCCTCGCCCGCCCAGGCGGCGGCCCCGGCCCGCCGGCGTCCGGCGTTCCACTCCCTCCGCGTCGCCGCCGTCGAGCCGCTGACCGAGGACTCCGCCGCCGTCAGCTTCGACGTACCGGAGGAGCTGGCCGGGGAGTTCGCGTTCGCGCCCGGCCAGTCGCTCACCCTCCGGCGGGAGATCGAGGGCCGCGACGAGCGCCGCTCGTACAGCATCTGCGCACCGGCCGGTGCCGCCCCGCGTATCGGTGTCCGGGTCGTGCCCGGCGGGCTGTTCTCGTCCTGGCTGGTCAACGACGTACGCCCCGGGGACACGGTCGAGGTGATGGCGCCCACCGGCTTCTTCACGCCGGATCTCACCGTCCCCGGCCATCATGTGCTGATCGCGGCCGGCTCCGGCATCACCCCGATGCTGTCCATCGCCGCGTCCGTGCTGGCCGCCGACGACACCTCGCGCGTCACGCTCTTCTACGGCAACCGCCGTACCGCCACGGTGATGTTCGCCGATGAGCTCGCCGACCTGAAGGACCGTTTCCCCGCTCGCTTCCAGCTCGGCCACGTGCTCTCCCGCGAGCCCCGCGAGGCCGAGTTGCTCTCCGGACGCCTGGACGCGGACCGCCTCTCCGCCCTCATCGGTGCACTGGTCGACGTGGCCGACGCCGACCACTGGTGGCTGTGCGGCCCGCACGGGATGGTCCGCGACGCGCAGCAGGTACTGTCCGGCCTCGGGGTGCCCGAGGGCCGCGTCCACCAGGAGCTGTTCTACGCCGACGACGAGCCGGTCCGGGAGACCCGGCACGAAGAGGGCACGGCCGACGGGCCGGTCAGCGAGGTCACCATCACCCTCGACGGCCGTACGACCACCTCTCCGCTCCCCCGCGACCGCGCCATACTGGACGGCGCCCAGCAGGCCCGCCCGGACGTCCCGTTCGCCTGCAAGGGCGGCGTCTGCGGCACCTGCCGCGCACTGATCCGCGAGGGGGAGGCCGACATGCGCCGCAACTTCGCCCTGGAGACCAACGAAGTCGAGGCCGGTTACGTCCTCACCTGCCAGACCTTCCCGGCCTCCGACACCCTGACGGTCGACTTCGACAGCTGAGAGCCGGCTTCGACACCCCGGCGCTCGGCTTCGACAGCTGAGAGTCGGCTTCGACACACCGGCGCTCGGCTTCGACGCCCCGGCGGTCGGCTTCGACGACCCGGCGGTCGGCTTCAACGACCGACCGCCCACTCCGACGGCCGACCGGCCGATGACTCCGGAGCAGCGCACCCTCCCAAGACCGGCGGGACCTTCCCCGGCCGGCGGGTCCTTCCAAGACCGGTGGGATCTTCCAGGGCCGACGGGACCTTCCAGGGCCCGCACGACGCAGGTGGCGTCAACCGACGACCCCCGTCAACCGACGACGCCCATCAACCGACGACGCCCATCAACCGATGGCCTCCGTCAACCGATGAGCCCGTCACCCGACGCCCCGTCAGGCGACAACCCCCGTCAGGTCCTCGGCCGCATGGCGTTTGATGCGGCAGACGCCGTTGACGGCCTTGACCGGGATGTCGAGGACGTGGACGTCCTGCAGCTCGCACGGGTCGCGCTGTACGTCGGCCGCCCCGTGACCGGCGGCCTCCGCGTCGCCCGGTGTGGCCACGTTTCCGGCGAGCGCCGCCGCGGCGATCGAGACGGCGACGGTGGCGTAACTGAGCCGAGCGCGCATGGCTTTCCTCCAGCACAAGATCATCGGACGCCCCGTCAACGGCGCGGCCCGGCGGAAAGTTACGTCACCCCACAAAGCGAGCAAAGGTGACGCACCTCACGCGCCGACTCGCTGACCGATCGGTCAGCTCTGACCGATCGGTCAGTTACGGTGTTGCGCATGCCACGTCCTGCTTCCGCGCTCCGCGGGCACATCCTCGAATCGGCGTTGCACCTGTTCGCCACCCGCGGCTTCAAGGGCACATCGCTGCACGACATCGCCACCCTCGTGGGCTGTTCGAAGGCGTCCCTGCTGTACCACTTCACCAGCAAGGACGCGATACTGACCGAGCTGCTCACCCCGGCCGGCGAAGGCCTCACCGCGCTCGACGAGCAACTGGCCGGCCTGACGGGCGAGGAAGCCGCCCGTGCCGCCGTGACCGGTTACATCGACCTCGCCCTGCGCTTCCGGCGCGAGCTGAAGGTCCTGTTCGAGGACATCCCCGCGATGACCAGCCACCCGGCGCTGGGCATCTGCCCGGGGACCGTCGACCGGCTGCTGGACGCCCTGGCGGGCCGCTCGGCGGAGCACTCGGACGTCGTCGCGGCGTACATGGTCCTGGGCGCCGTCTTCATCACCGGCGCCAGCGATGTGGACGTACCGGACGAGGAGTTGCGTACGCATCTGATCCGGGGCGCCCTGCGGACGCTCGGGCACGCCCCTCGCTGATCCACTGATGATCCACGACGTCGCTGCTGATCCACGATGCCACTGCCGACCCACGACGTCACTGCTGACCCACGACGCCACTGCTGATCCACGACGAGAGACACCTCCTGCTATGGCTTCTCTGCTCTACCGGCTCGGCCGGTTCTCCTTCCGCCGACGGGGACGAATAGTCGCCGTGTGGCTGATCCTGCTCGCGGTACTCGGCGGGGCGGCCGCCTCGTTGATGGGGCCGACCACCGACAAGTTCACGATGCCCGGCACCGAGTCGCAGCGCGCACTGGACTCGCTCCGCGAGCAGTTCCCGCAGGCCAGCGGCGTCACCGGCACCATCGTCATCGCCGCGCCGAAGGGCGAGAAGCTCGCCCCGGCGGCGGTCGCGCCGGTGGTGCGGGAAGCCGCCGACGTACCCGGCGTCATCGGCGCCGTCGACCCCTTCAAGGCCCGCTCCGTCTCCCCCGACGGCCGGTACGCCCTGGTCCAGGTCCAGTTCGACACCACCGCCGACAAGGTCACCGACGCCCAGCGCACGGCGTACGAACACGTCGGGGAGTCCGCGAAGGACCTGCGGGTCGAGCACGGCGGTGACGTACTGAACGCCAAGGTGGAGGTCGGCTCGACCGAGGTGCTCGGCGTCCTGGTCGCGGCGGTGGTGCTGGTCATCACCTTCGGCTCCCTGGTCGCGGCCGGTATGACCCTGCTGAACGCGCTGATCGGCGTCGGGGCGGGCATGGCGGGCCTGTACGCACTCAGCGGCGTCGTGGAGCTGACCAGTACGGCACCCATCCTGGCGCTGATGCTCGGCCTGGCCGTCGGCATCGACTACTCGCTGTTCCTCACCTCCCGCTACCGCCAGTACCTCGCCGAGGGCCACGAGGCCGAGGAGGCCGCGGGCCGCGCGACCGGCACCGCCGGATCGGCCATCGTCTTCGCCGGCGCCACCGTCGTCATCGCGCTGGCCGGGCTCTCCGTCGTCCGTATCCCCTTCCTCACCGTCATGGGCCTGGCCGCGGCGGGCACGGTCGCGATCGCCGTCCTGGTGGCGCTGACGCTGCTGCCCGCGGCGCTCGGCTTCGCGGGCCGCCGGCTGCTGCCGCGCAAGCAGCGCACCGGCGGGGCCACCGCGCCCGCGCGTGAGGGCTTCGGCTTCCGCTGGGGCCGGTTCACCACCCGGCTGCGCATCCCGCTCCTGCTGGTCGGCATCGTCGGGCTGGGCGCGCTGGCCCTGCCGGCGCAGGACATGCGCCTGGCCCTGCCAGGTGCCGGTACCGCCGCCGAGGGCTCGTCGACCCGGGAGGCGTACGACCTGACCACCGAGGGCTTCGGGCCGGGCTTCAACGGCCGGCTGATCGCCGTGGTCAACGGCGACGACGCCGCGGCGACCGGCGCAGCGGCGAAGCGGACCATGCAGCTGATCAAGAGCACCGACGGCGTCCTCACCGTCGCCCCGCCGCAGCTGAACGAGCGCGGTACCACCGCCCTGCTGACCATCATCCCGAAGACCGGTCCCACCGACGCGGCCACCGAGGACACCGTCCACGACATCCGCGAACGCGTCGCCGACGTCAAGGGCGCCACCGTGGCCCTGTCCGGCGCCACCGCCCTGGGCATCGACATCTCCGAGAAGCTCGCCGACGCGCTGCCGGTCTACCTGCTGCTCGTCGTCGGCCTGTCGATCCTGCTGCTCATGCTGGTGTTCCGGTCCTTCCTGGTGCCGCTCAAGGCGGCGCTGGGCTTCCTGATCACCGTCGGGGCCACGTTCGGCATCACCGTGGCCATCTTCCAGCAGGGCCACCTGGCCGACGCGTTCGGCATCGACACGCCCGGGCCGCTGGTGAGCTTCCTGCCGGTCCTGCTCATCGGCATCCTCTTCGGCCTCGCCATGGACTACGAGGTCTTCCTCGTCTCGCGCATGCGGGAGGACTTCGTGCACGGCGCCACGGCCCAGCAGGCCACCGTCAGCGGCGTGGGCCACAACGCGCGCGTCGTGACCGCGGCGGCGCTGATCATGTCCGCGGTGTTCGGCGGCTTCGTGTTCATGGAGGACCCGATCATCAAGTCGATCGGCTTCGCCCTCGCCGTCGGCGTGCTCATCGACGCGTTCGTCGTCCGCATGACCCTCGTACCGGCCGTGATGTCGCTGCTCGGCCGGGGCGCCTGGTGGCTGCCGCGCGCCGTCGACCGTGCCCTGCCCGACTTCGACATCGAGGGCGAGAAGCTGCAGCGGCAGCTGGCCGGCCGGCGTTCCGGGGAGTCTTCCGACGACGCGGAACAGGCGCCGGAGTCGGCGGAATCGGCTGAATCGGCGGAGTCGGCCAAGGTCTGACCGCAGACGACGGTCCGGCTTCCCGCGGGGCGACCGCAGACGACGGCCCGGCCCCCTGCAGGGTGACCGCAGACGACGGTCCGGCCCCCGCGGGGCCGGACCGTCGTGGTCGCTGAAGGCCGGGCGGCAGCGGTGGGGACACCTGTCGCCGCTGGTGCCGGAAGGGGCATGACGTGCTCTCGTGACTGCTCCGGGCCCCTTCCCGTGTCTCCCGGCGGTGGGCACCGTGGGAGTGGTGGCCAGGCGCGGCCGCCGTCGCCGGCTGCGCGTCCGGCCCCAGGGAAGCTGTCGCCCTCGCTTTTCCGGAGCGTTCTCATGAGCACCCTCACTGACCTTCCCGCCTACCCCGCCGCGCGCAGCGGCGCCTGCCCCTTCGACCCGCCCGCCGCCTACGCCGACTGGCGCGCGGCACAGGGGCTGCAGCGCGTACGCCTGTGGAACGGTGCCACCGCCTGGGTGGTGACCCGGTACGAGGACATCAAGGCCGCGCTGAGCGATCCGCGGATCAGCGCGGACGCCACCCGCCCCGGCTTCCCCTGGCTGACCGCCGGCGGTCCGGGGAGCCTGCTGGCCAAGAGTTTCCTGCGGATGGACGATCCCGAGCACGCCCGGCTCCGCCGCATGGTCGTCAAGGACTTCACGGCCAAGCGGGTCCGGGAACTGACCCCACGGATCCAGCGGCTGACGGACGAACTGCTCGACCGCATGGCTCGCGGACCGCAACCGGCCGACCTCGTGGCGGAGTTCGCGCTGCCCCTGCCGTCGCTGGTGATCTGCCTGCTGCTCGGCGTGCCTTACGAGGATCATGAGTTCTTCCAGGAGAACAGCCGCCGGACCATCACCGTGACGGCCACGGCCGAGGAGTCGCAGGCCGCCTCGGCCGCCCTCCACGACTACCTGCGGGATCTGGTGGTCCGCCTGGAGCGCGAGCCGGGGGACGGCCTCATCGGCCGCCTGGTCACGGAGCGGGTGCGCACCGGGGAGCTGACCCGCGAGGACGTGATCCGTACGGCCTTGCTGCTGCTGTTCGGCGGCCATGAGACCACCGGCAACATGATCGCCCTGGGCACGCTGGCCCTCCTCCGCCACCCCGACCAGCTGAGCCGTATACGGGACACCGAGGACCCTGATGTGATCGCGGCCGCGGTGGAGGAGCTGTTGCGCTACCTGTCGGTCGTGGAGAACTCGGTCGCCCGGGTGGCCGTCGCGGACCTCACCCTCGGCGGCCGGCACGTACGCGCCGGGGAGGGACTGTTCATGAGCCTGCCCGCAGGCAACCGGGACGCGGCCTGCACTCCGCTGCCCGACACCCTGGACACCGCCCGCGACGCACGCGATCATCTCGCCTTCGGCTACGGGAGCCACCAGTGCCTCGGCCAGCTCCTGGCCCGCGCGGAACTCACGGTGGCCCTGCCGGCCCTGCTCCGCAGGCTGCCGGGCCTCCGGCTGGCGGTGCCGGTCGAGGAGGTGCCCTTCCGGCTGGACACCCTGATCTTCGGCACCTATCGCCTGCCGGTCGCGTGGTGATCAGTCGAACAGATACCGCGCGACCCGCGCTCAAGACGTCCGCGGATCCGTGCCTACGGTGACGCCACGGGTGCCCGGATCGGGCCGCAGCCGGCGACCTGACCGTCCTCGCAGGTCGCATCGATTTTGCTGTGGTGGGGCGGGTGGGACTCGAACCCACGGCCGACGGATTATGAGTCCGCTGCTCTAACCGGCTGAGCTACCGCCCCCGACACGGCGCGCCGCGCACATTTGTGCGCGCCGTCTGCCGCAGCATAGCCGCTCATACGATCTGCTGCCCGCGCGGGTGGCTGCCGAACGCGGAGCGGACTGCCGCGTGCGGTCGTGAAGACTGCGATCACCCACCGTTCGGTTCCACCCAGAGGATCACTCTTTGGAGTGGCCGGGGTGTTCGATTTCTGGGCGGTCCGCCGCCGTCGGGCGCCGACACGAAAAAGGACCCCTCGCGGGGTCCTCCTTCTTCCTGCTCCCCCGACTGGACTCGAACCAGTAACCCTCCGGTTAACAGCCGAATGCTCTGCCAATTGAGCTACAGGGGACTGCGCTCCCCCGACTGGACTCGAACCAGTAACCTGCCGGTTAACAGCCGGCTGCTCTGCCAATTGAGCTACAGGGGAATGCTCTGTGTGCCTCGAATGCACTCCGGTCCGGGCTTCCGGACGGCGTGCGCTCGCTGCGACACATACATTAGCGCAAGCAGGGGGGTGCTTCGCCAATCGGTATGGCCACGGGTGATCAGCCGGGCCGCGGGTAGACGGAGTGCAGCCCGGCGACTGACCGCTTCGACGGCGGGTACCGGAGAGCGGGAACGACCAGACAGAAGGGTGGAGCGATGCGCTACCGGCTCACGTTCATCGCGGGACTGGCCATCGGATACGTGCTCGGCACGCGGGCCGGGCGGGAGCGGTACGAACAGCTGCGCAAGAGTGCCCAGCGGGTCGCGCAGAACCCCGCAGTCCGCAACACCGCGGAGTCCGCAGCGCAGACCGGCCGGCAGGCCGCGACCAAGGCGTACGACGCGGTATCGGCCAAAGTCGGCGACAAGATGCCGAACTCCGTGACGGACCGCGTGCGTTCGCTCCGCGAGCAGCGCTCGGGCACGGACGACGACTGGGGCACCAGCAACACCTGAGCCTGCCCGCCGGGAGCGCCCGGCCGGACCCGCCGGTCTCCCCGGGCCGCCGCAGCGCGGCCCGGGGAGACCGCTTTCCGTACCGTCCGTCCCATGCGGCATCATCAGGCGCATGGGGATAGTCGCCGGGTTGGACAGCTCGTCCGAGAGCACACGCATCGTCGTCTGTGACACCGAGAGTGGTGCCGTCGTCAGGCAGGGGTACGCCCCGCATCCTGACGGGAAAGGGCCGGACGTCGATCCGCAGACGTGGCTGATGTCACTCGGCGAGGCGGCCGCCGGCGGGCTCCTGGAAGGGGTGCAGGCCATCGGCGTCTCGGCGCAGCAGCACGGTCTGCTGCCGCTGGACGGTGAGGGGGCGCTCGTGCGTCCCGCCCTGATGGGCAACGACAAGCGGGCACAGAGCGCGGCGGCCGACCTGATCGACGCGCTCGGGGGTCGCTCGGCGTGGGCGCAGGGCGTGGGGTCCGTACCGCACGCCGCGCAGCCGGTGGCGAAGCTGCGCTGGCTGGCGCGTGCCGAACCCGAGCACGCGGCGCGCGTCGCCGAGATCATGCAGCCGCACGACTGGCTGGTCTGGCAGCTGCTGGGGCGGCCGGCGCGGCGTACGACGGACCGGGGCGGCGCTTCGGGCACCGGCTTCTGGTCGGCGGCGAACGGCGCGTACCGCCCGGACCTGGTCGAGCTGGCGCTCGGGCACCAGGTGCGGCTCCCGGAGGTGCTCGGCCCGGCCGACGCGGCCGGAGTGACGCCCGAGGGGCTGCTGATCTCCGCCGGTACGGGCGAGACGATGGCGGCGGCCTTCGGCCTCGGCGTCGGCATCGGTGACGCGGTGGTCTCGCTGGGCGCCTCCGGATCGGTCTTCGGCATCCACCACGAGGCGCTGGCGGACTCGACGGGGACGATCACGTCCTTCGCGGACGCGACGGGGATGCACCTGCCGGTCGTGCACGTCAGCAACGCCGTACGGGTGCTGCGCGGCATGGCGGACGCGCTGAGCACGGATCTGGAGGGCCTCTCGGACCTGGCCCTGAAGTCGACGCCCGGCGCGTACGGGATGGTGCTGCTGCCGTACCTGGAGGGCGAGCGCACCCCGCACCTGCCGCACACCGCGGGCTCGCTGCACGGGCTGCGGCGGGAGAGCATGAAGCCCGAGCACATGGCGCGGGCCGCCGTGGAGGGCATGCTGTGCGGGCTCGCGGACGCGCTGGACGTGCTGCGCGGCAGGGGCATGCAGGTACGCCGGGTGTTCCTGCTGGGTGCCGCGGCCGAGCTGGGCGCCGTACAGGCAGCGGCGCCCGCGCTGCTGGGCGCGCAGGTCGTGGTGCCGCAGCCGGCGGACTACGCGGCGGTGGGCGCGGCCCGGCAGGCGGCGTGGGCGCTGGGCCTCGCACACGGTACGCACACGGCGCAGGAGCCGCCGGCCTGGCCTGCCGCGGCCTGCCAGGTGTTCGAGCCGGGCGAGGAGCTGGCCGTGGGCCAGGCGGTGCGGCAGCAGTACACGACGGTGCGGGACGAGACGTACCCGGGCGCATTCCAGGAGGCGACGGCGGGCTGAGCCTTCGCGGCCGGCCCGCGGCGGCCGGCCGCGTCAGTCAAGGTAGCCGCGGAGCTGGTCGGCGAAGGCGTGGTCGCGCAGCTTGTTCAGGGTCTTGGACTCTATCTGGCGGATGCGTTCGCGGGTGACGCCGAAGATCCGGCCGATCTCCTCCAGGGTGCGCGGCCGGCCGTCGACGAGGCCGTAGCGGAGCTGGACGACCTTGCGTTCGCGCTCGCCGAGGGTGGAGAGCACCGCTTCGAGGTGCTCGCGCAGCAGCAGGAAGGCGGCGGACTCGACGGGGGACGCGGCGTCGCCGTCCTCGATGAGGTCGCCGAGCGCGACGTCGTCCTCCTCGCCGACCGGGGCGTGCAGCGAGACCGGCTCCTGGGCCAGCCGCAGCACCTCGCTCACCCGCTCCTCGGGCAGGTCGAGGTGGGCGGCGACCTCCTGCGGCGTCGGCTCGTAACCGCGCTCCTGGAGCATCCGGCGCTGGACCCGCACGACCCGGTTGATCAGCTCGACGACATGGACCGGGACCCGGATGGTGCGGGCCTGGTCGGCGAGGGCGCGGGACATCGCCTGCCGGATCCACCACGTCGCGTACGTGGAGAACTTGTAGCCGCGCGCGTAGTCGAACTTCTCGACCGCGCGGATCAGTCCGAGGTTCCCCTCCTGCACCAGGTCGAGCATGGTCAGGCCGCGGCCGACGTAGCGCTTGGCGACCGAGACGACCAGGCGGAGGTTGGCCTCGATCAGGCGGCGTTTGGCCATCCGGCCCAGCACCACCAGCTTGTCGAGGTCGACGGCGAGCTGGGAGTCGAGGTCGGGGGTGTTGCCGAGCTTCGCCTCGGCGAACAGGCCGGCCTCCACCCGGCGGGCCAGCTCGACCTCCTCCGCCGCGGTGAGCAGCGGGATGCGCCCGATCTCCCGGAGGTACTGGCGGAAGAGGTCGGAGGAGGGGCCGCCCGATTCGGGCCTGGACTGCGGCTCGGACGGCGGCTCCGGTGCCGGATCCGGCTCGTCGGCCAGCATCTCGGGAGCGGGCGGCTCGGCCTGCTGGGGCACGGTGACGGCCGCTGCGGCCGGCGCGTCGGCGAGGCTCCGGGTCTGCACGGGGGCGACCTCCAGGGTGATCGCTGCTGAGGCGGCACAACGGTCGGGTACGGCTGCGGCCGAGCCGCCGTCCGTCCCGTACAACGCGAGCGGGTTGGCGTCGGGCTCCGGGTCGTTACATCCGGATCCGCCGCGCTCCGAGGACTCAGGCACCGTTTCTCAGTGTGGAGTACGACACACTCCCGCCACGAGGGGCGTGCGACGACTTTTTGCATTCAGCGGGTGACCCGGGGTTACGAAGGACGGTCCGGCGGACCGCGGGGGCGGCGCCCGCGGGCGTCAGAGTGCCGCGGCGCCGCGCTCGCGGAGGGAGCGGGCGTACTGCTCCAGGACCCAGAGCTCTTGCTGGAGGGCGGTGTAGGCCGTCATGTCGCCGCCGGACTCGCAGCGGCGCATGGCGCCCTGGATCTCGCCGATGCGCCGGTCCACGGCGGCCAGCCGCACGGCGGCCAGCTGGGTACCGGCGTACAGCTCGTCCGGATCACGCCGGGTCAGGAGCTGCTCCATGGCCAGCTCCCTGATCATGGCGTCGACGGTGTCGTCGGGCGCGGCCTCGCGGACCCGCGCCAGATAGCCGGCGTCGGCCGCTGCCGTGCCGCCGGCCGTGGCGATGGCCTCGCGCACGGCGGCGTACGGCGGCGCGGTGAACTCGTCGGCACCGTAGGCGTCGAAGGTCGGGGCCACCAGGTCGGGGCGCTGGAGGGCGAGCTTCAGCAGTTCGCGCTCGACACGGCGGGCGGGGGTACGCAGGTCCAGGCGCGGGCCGCGGGGGACGGCGGGCCGCTCCGGCTGCCCGTCTCCGGTCCTGGCTTCGCGACCGGACGGCGCGCGGGACGGCTGCTGCCGCGCGCCGCCGCGCTCGTAGCTGGCCGCCAGGGCGTGCACACGGCGGCGCACCGCCTCTTCCTCGGCGGGGGAGGTGAGGCCGACCATGCCGCCGAGCCGGGTGGCGTACCGGCTGCGCAGGGTCCGGTCCTTGATCTTGGCGACCACGGGGACGGCCGCGTTCAACGCGGCGACCTGGCCTTCCTCGTAGTCGAGGTGGTACTGGGAGACGATGGTGCGGAGGGCGAAGGCGAAGAGCGGGGTGCGGGGCTCCACGAGGTCGACGACCGCTTCGTCGCCCTTGGCGATGCGCAGCTCGCAGGGGTCCATGCCGTCGGGCGCGATGGCGATGTAGGTCTCGGCCGCGAACTTCTGGTCGTCCTCGAAGGCGCGGAGGGCCGCCTTCTGGCCCGCGGCGTCGCCGTCGAAGGTGAAGATCACGCCCGCCGAGCCGTTGTCCATCAGCAGGCGGCGCAGGATCTTGATGTGCTCGCCGCCGAAGGCCGTACCGCAGGTGGCGATGGCGCTGCGGACGCCGGCGAGGTGGCAGGCCATGACGTCGGTGTAGCCCTCGACCACGACCGCGCGGTTCCCCTTGGCGATCTCCTTCTTGGCGAGGTCGATGCCGTACAGCACATGGGACTTGCGGTAGATCGGCGTCTCGGGGGTGTTGAGGTACTTCGGGCCGTTGTCGTCGTCCCGGAGCTTGCGCGCGCCGAAGCCGACGACCTCGCCGGCGATGTCGCGGATGGGCCACATCAGGCGGCCGCGGAAGCGGTCGATGGGGCCGCGGCGGCCGTCCTGGGAGAGGCCGGAGAGGATCAGCTCCTTGTCGGTGAAGCCGCGGCCGCGCAGGAAGCGGGTGAGGTGGTCCCAGCCGGCCGGGCTGTAGCCGACGCCGAAGTGGTGGGCCGCGGCCTGGTCGAAGCCGCGCTCGGCGAGGAACTTCCGGCCGATCTCGGCCTCGGGGCTGTCCAGCTGGTCGATGTAGAACTGCGCGGCGATCTTGTGGGCCTCGACCAGCCGGGTCCGCTCGCCCTGCTGCCGGCCGGGGGCGTAACCGCCCTCCTCGTACCGCAGGGTGATGCCGGCCTGGGAGGCCAGGCGCTCGATGGTCTCGGCGAAGGAGAGGTGGTCGACCTTCATGATGAAGTCGACGGTGTCGCCGCCCTCCTGGCAGCCGAAGCAGTGGTACAGCCCCTTGGCGGGGCTGACGTGGAAGGAGGGGGACTTCTCGTCGTGGAAGGGGCACAGGCCCTTCAGATTGCCGCCGCCGGCGTTGCGGAGCTGGAGGTACTCGGACACGACGGCGTCGATCGGGACCGCGTCCCGCACCGCCCGCACGTCGTCGTCGTTGATCCTGCCTGCCACGCGAGAATTCTACGGGGGACCACCGACAACTCCCGGGTCCGCTCCCCCGCCGGTCCCGTCCTGCCCGCCTGTCCTCAGCCGGCCGCGGCGATCTTCAGGACGAAGCGGTGATGTGCGCCACTCGGCACGATGTCGAAGGTCTCACCGTCCGTGGTGAAGCCCATCCGCTCGTAGAAGCCGCGCGCGGAGACCCGCCCGTTGCACCACACGCGCTCGGCACCTCTGCGCGCCGCTTCCTCGATGCCGGCGCGCAGCACGGCGGCACCGAAGCCCCGGCCGCGCACCTCCGGGGCGCTGGCCATCCCCCGGAAGCGGTACGCGGGGACCTCCTCCTCGCCCGGCACGGGGTCGGGGAAGAAGGTCGCGCAGGCCGCCACGGTGTCACCGGCGTAGGCCGCCATGTGGAAGACGCCGGGATCGGCGTCCTCCGGGTACACGGCGGCCTCGGCGGGCAGCCCGGGGCGCAGCACCGACCAGCGGAGGTCGAAGATGTCCGCCACCGGCGCGGGCGTCGTACGGATCTCCATGCCCGCACGCTACGACAGGAACGACTCCAGCGGCACCGCTGGATCGGCCAGCGCCTCGGCGTCCAGGCCACGGCCGGCGCGGATCATGGCCTGGAGCGGTTCGGTGACGTCCCACACGTTGACGTTCATCGCGGCGAGCGGCCGGCCGCCGCCGTCCAGCCAGAAGGCGATGAACTCGCGCTTGCCGACGTCACCGCGGAGCACGACCTGCTCGTACGAGCCGGGCGGGGCGTAGCCGGAGTACTCCAGGCCGACGTCGTACTGGTCGGAGAAGAAGTACGGGATGCGGTCGTAGGAGACCTCCTGGCCGAGCATGGCGCGGGCCGCGGCCGGGCCGCCGTTGAGCGCGTTGGCCCAGTGCTCCACGCGCAGCCGGGTGTCCAGGACCGGGTGGGCCGCCGCGGCCACGTCACCGGCCGCGAAGATGTGCGGGTCGGAGGTGCGCAGCGAGGCGTCGACGACGATGCCGCCGCCCTCCGCGCGGTCCACGAGGGCGAGCCCGGCCTGCTCGGCGAGGGCGGTGCGGGGCGCGGCGCCGATGGCGGCGAGCACGTCGTGCGCCGGGTGCTCCTCGCCGTCGTCGGTCTGCGCGGCCAGGACGACGCCGCCCTGCCCGGTGATCTCGGTGAGGGTGGCGCCGAAGTGGAAGCGGACGCCGTGCTCGCGGTGCAGCTCGGTGAAGAGCCCGCCGATCTCGGGGCCGAGCACGCCGTGCAGCGGGGTCGGCGCGGGCTCGACGAGGGTGACCTCGGCGCCGTAGGAGCGGGCGGCCGCGGCGACCTCCAGGCCGATCCAGCCGGCGCCCGCGATGACGAGGTGGCCGTTGTCCCGGCCGAGGGAGGCCAGTACGCCGCGCAGCCGCTCGGCGTGCGCGAGGCGGCGCAGGTGGTGGACGCCGGCCAGGTCGGTGCCGGGGATGTCCAGGCGGCGCGGCTCGGCGCCGGTGGCCAGGAGCAGCTTGTCGTACGCGATGAGGGTGCCGTCCCCGAGCCGTACCGTACGGGCGACCGGGTCCAGGGCGACGGCGGGCTGGCCGAGGTGCAGTTCGATGTCGCTCTGCGCGTACCACGCGGGTTCGTGCACGAAGACGCTGTCCCGCTCGGCCTTGCCGATCAGGAAGTCCTTGGACAGCGGCGGCCGTTCGTACGGGTGGTCGCGCTCGTCACAGATGAGGATCACCCGGCCGCTGAACCCCTCCGACCGGAGGGTCTCGGCTGCCTTTGCCCCGGCCAGGCCACCGCCGACGATGACGAACGTCTGGTGTGCGTCGACCACTTGCTTCCTCCTCGCTGCGGCGCAGTGCGTCTGCGCCTTGAACGCCCCCCGATCGGCCCCCGTTGGCGCCCCCGTTCGAAAAAGCCATACCCCCGTTCGAGCCCGTCAGCACGGCAGGGTTCGAGCGTCCCGCACAGAGCGTGATGGGGGAAGAGGGTAGGCCCTTGCTACGTCACCCTTAGTTGTCACGCACGGGCGGGCGCTTCGGTTGTGCGTGGCCCGTGCGACGGGTGAGGCGGGCGTGCAGGGTGCGCGCCGAGGCGTCCGTGAGGGCCGCGATCTGGTCGATGACGGCCCGCAACCGGGCGGTGTCGTCCCCTGCCGCGTCGAAGAGCGACCGGAACTGCGGGTCGAGGCCGTCCGGTGCCCGTGCGAGCAGCGCCCCGGCCAGCTCCACGATGATCACCCGCTGTTCGGCGCGCAGCGCTTCCTGGTCGGGCCGCTGCATCACGTACCGGTCGGCGACCGCCTTCAGTACGGCGCATTCCAGGCGGGCCTCCTCGGGGACGACCAGCTCGGCCCGGTAGCGGGTGAGGTGCCCGTCACCGTACGCCTCGCGGGTGGCGGTCTCGGCGGCCAGGCAGAAGCGGCCGATGAGCTGGCTGGTGGCGTCCTTGAGCCGGGCCTGGGCGAGCGCGGAGCCGTCGTAGGCGTGCGGCCACCACTCCTGGCCCAGCAGCCGGTCCAGCGCTGCGCCCAGCTCCGCGTCGCCGGCGCCGGGCGCGTACCGGTCGGCGGCCACCGCGAAGATCTCCGTGCGCTCGGGCTCCGCGTACAGCACGGCCGGGTCCAGGTGCCCGGCGTGCAGCCCGTCCTCCACGTCGTGCACCGAGTAGGCCACGTCGTCCGACCAGTCCATGACCTGTGCCTCGAAGCTGCGTGCCCCTTCGGGGGCGCCCTGCCGCAGCCACCGGAAGACGGGCAGGTCGTCGGCGTACACCCCGAACTTCCGCGAACGCGGGTCCTCAGGGTGGCCGCCGCGCCTCCAGGGGTACTTGGTCGCCGCGTCCAGGGCGGCGCGCGTGAGGTTGAGCCCCACGCTGACGACACGGCCGTCGTCCGCGGTGACGAACCGTTTCGGTTCGAGGCGGGCCAGCAGCCGCAGGGACTGCGCGTTGCCCTCGAAGCCGCCGCAGTCCTCGGCCACTTCGTTCAGGGCCTGTTCGCCGTTGTGCCCGAAGGGCGGGTGGCCCAGGTCGTGCGCCAGGCACGCCGTCTCCACCAGGTCCGGGTCGCAGCCGAGCGCGGCGCCCAGCTCCCGCCCCACCTGCGCGCACTCCAGGGAGTGCGTGAGCCGGGTCCGTGGGGTGGCGTCCCAGGCGTGCGGCCGGCCCGCGCCGGACGCGGCGTCACCGGGCGTGACGACCTGCGTCTTGCCGGCCAGCCTGCGCAGCGCGGCGGAGTGCAGCACCCGTGCGCGGTCCCGCTGGAAGGCCGTACGGCCCGGCCGCTTGTCCGGCTCGGCCACCCAGCGCTCGGCGTCGGCGGGCGTGTAGCCGGTGTACTCGGGCAGTCCCGGCGCCGCCGGATCCGTGGGATTCGGCGGCGCGTCGGGGTCTGCCTCGTAGGGAGCGTGCACCTCGTACCGGGCGTGTGCGTCGTACGAGGCGTGTGCGTCGTACGAGGCGTGTGCGTCGGGGCGCGGTACCCGGCCGGCGCGGGTTTCGGCGCGCGGCGCGGGTCCTGCGCCGTCCTCGTGTGCCGGACGGCCGGTGGGCTGAAAGGGCGTACCCGTCATACCGCGACGGTAGCCGCACCCGCCCCTTCTCGGTCGGAACCGGTGCGCGAGCGGAGCGCCTGGTCGTAGCGGTGCAGGACGAGACGGGCGAGGGCCGGGTGGTCGCCGAGGGGGGCAGCGGCGGCCTCCAGCACGGCGGCCGAAGCGGTGGCGAAGCGGCCGGGAGCGGTGAAGTACGAGGCCAGGACGGGCCGCAGGCCACGGGCGCGCAGTTCGGCCGCGGCCTCCTCGACGGTGGCGCCGGCGCCCGCCGCGTAACCGGGGACGACGGGCGTGCCGCCGAGCCGCGCGGAGAGCAGGCGGGCGGTGCGCCCGGTGTCGGCGGCGGAGTCCGGGTCCCGGGAGCCGGCCGCCGCCAGGACTATGCCCGTGCCGGGCGCCTCGGGCCGCGTCCCGGCCTCCGTGAGGCGTGCGTGGAGCGCCTCGGCGAGCAGCGAGTGCGGTCCGAGCGCCGCGGCGATGCGGGTCCTGACACCGGGAGCGGCGGCGGCCATCGCCGGTATGTCGCACTTGACGTGGTAGCCGCGGCCCAGCAGCAGCGGCACGAGGACGGCGTCCCCGTCGAGCCCGGCGAGCACGTCGGGCAGCAGGGGCGCGTTCAGTTCGATGTGGCCCAGGCGTACCGGCAGTCCGGGGCGGTGGGCCCGTACCCGGTCGAGCAGGGCGGTGACGGTCTCCAGGGCGCGGGGGTCACGGCTGCCGTGTGCGACCGCGACGAGCGTCGGCGTCCGCTCCGGGCCGCCGGCGCCCGTGACCGTGCGGCGGCTGTGGAGTCTGACCCGGCTGAGCTGCGTGCTGAGCTGTGCGGTGATCTCTGTCATGAGCTGCGCCGTACTGTCGAAGGGAACCGAAGCGGGAAGGTGCGCTTGCGACGCCGTCATGGAGGAACCCTGGCAGCGGAGAGTTGCCGGGGCGTTGCGCAGGGGTGACGAGTCGTTTCTCCGTCCTCACGCGGCAGGCCGCGTTCCGGGGAGGGCACCGTGCCGGACGCGTAACACCATGGCGCGGCCCCGGAAACGCGCGCAGTGCACGGTAACCCCATGAAAGCCGACGTCACGACCGGCACGGTCGACACGCACTGCCCGTACTGCTCCCTGCAGTGCGGCATGTCGCTGCGCCCCGGGGAGGGCGGGGTCCGGGTGGTCGAGCGCCCGGCCTTCCCCGTGAACCGCGGGGCGCTGTGCGGGAAGGGCCGCACCGCGGCGGAGGTGCTGGACCGCCGGGTACGGCTGACCGAGCCGCTGGTCCGGGACGGCGGGGAGCTGCGCCCGGCCACCTGGGACGAGGCGCTGGACCGGGTGGCGGCGGGGCTGGGCCGGGCCCGGGAGGCGTACGGGAACGACGCGGTCGGCGTCTTCGGGGGCGGCGGGCTGACCAACGAGAAGGCGTACGCGCTGGGCAAGTTCGCGCGGGTCGCGCTCGGCACCTCGCAGATCGACTACAACGGGCGGTTCTGCATGTCCTCGGCCGCCGCCGCGCACGGGCGCGCCTTCGGCCTGGACCGCGGGATGCCGTTCCCGCTGGCGGACGTGGCGCGCACGGGGTGCGTGATCCTGGTCGGCTCCAACCTCGCCGAGACGATGCCGCCCGCGCTGCGCTACCTCACCGAACTGCGCGAGAACGGCGGCCGGCTGATCGTCGTCGACCCGCGCCGGACGAGGACCGCCGAGGCCGCCGATCTGCACCTCGCGCCGCGTCCCGGCACCGACCTCGCGCTGGCCCTCGGGCTGCTCCACCTCGTCGTCGCGCAGGGCCGTACGGACGAGGCGTTCATCGCGGAGCGCACCACCGGATGGGCCGAGGCGCGGGCCGCCGCGATGGCGCACTGGCCGGAGCTGGTGGAGCGGATCACCGGGGTGCCGGTGCCGCAACTGCGCGCGGCCGTCGCGATGTTCTGCGACGCCGCGTCCTCGATGGTGCTCACCGCGCGCGGCCCCGAACAGCAGGCGAAGGGCACCGACACGGTGGGCGCGTGGATCAACCTGTGCCTGGCCACCGGGCGGGCCGGCCGCGAGCTCTCCGGGTACGGCTGCCTCACGGGCCAGGGCAACGGCCAGGGCGGCCGTGAGCACGGCCAGAAGGCCGACCAGCTGCCCGGCTACCGCAAGCTCGACGACCCGGCCGCCAGGGAGCACGTCGCGGCCGTCTGGGGCGTCCCGGCGGACAGCCTGCCGGGGCCGGGGCGCAGCGCGTACGAGCTGCTGGACGCGCTCGGCACGGACGTACGGGCGCTGCTCCTGATGGGGTCCAACCCGGTCGTCTCCGCGCCGCGCGCCGCGCACGTCGAGGACCGTATCCGTGCGCTGGACTTCCTGGCCGTCGCGGACGTCGTCCTCTCCGAGACGGCGGCGCTGGCCGACGTCGTCCTGCCGGTGACGCAGTGGGCGGAGGAGACCGGCACCACGACGAACCTGGAGGGCCGCGTGCTGCTGCGCCGCCGGGCCGTCGACCCGCCGCCCGGCGTCCGTACGGACCTGGCGGTGCTGAACGGCCTGGCGGCCCGCCTGGGTCACGAGAAGGGCTTCCCCGCCGACGCCGAGGAGGTCTTCGAGGAGCTGCGCCGGGCCTCGGCGGGCGGCGCCGCGGACTACGCCGGCATCAGCTACCGGCGCATCGCGGCCGAGGACGGCGTGTTCTGGCCGTGCCCCGACGAGGCGCACCCGGGGACCCCGCGCCTCTTCCTCGACCGGTTCGCCACCCCGGACGGCCGGGCCCGCTTCGTGCCGGTCTCGCACCGCGCCTCGGCGGAGGAGGCCGACGCGGAGTACCCGGTGCTGCTGACGACCGGGCGGGTGCTGGCGCAGTACCAGTCGGGCGCGCAGACCCGGCGGGTCGCGGAGCTGAACGCGGCGGCCCCCGGCCCCTTCGTGCAGCTCCACCCGCGGCTGGCGGAGCGGTACGGGATCGCGGAGGGCGACCGGGTCGCGGTGGAGTCGCGGCGCGGCCGGGCGGTGGCACCGGCCCGCCTCGACGACGCCATCCGTACGGACACGGTCTTCATGCCCTTCCACTGGCCGGGCGAGGGCCGCGCCAACTCCCTCACCAACCCGGCCCTCGACCCCACCTCCCGCATGCCGGAGTTCAAGGTCTGCGCGGTCCGCCTGACACGGCTGGCCCCGTAGGGCCGCGGCTCCCGCACCGCGGCCCTCAGTGGTGCCAGGCCCGCCCTCCGGTGTTGTGGATGAACCGCTGCAGCACCTTGAGGGTGGTCAGGTACTCCGCGTCCGTGATGCCCTCGTGGCGCTCGGCCCACAGCTCCTTCTGGAGCGCCGCGGCCTTCGCGTAGAAGGCCGCACCCTCCGGCGTCATACGGAGGCGGCCGCCCGCGTCCTGGGTGATCCAGCCGCGGGCGACCGTGGTGTCGATCTCCTCCGCCAGCGCGTCGCCGACGTCCAGGTAACCCCGGAGCACCTCGGTCACCTCCGCACGGGACCGGCCGTCCGGCGCGGCGGCGACCTGGTGGAGGATCCACCACTGCGGCTGGGTGGTGCCCAGTTCCGCGAGGGCCCCGCGGGTGCGGGTGACGACCGCCTTGTACGCGGCCCAGCTCCAGTAGCCGATGGGCTGCTGGATCAGTTCGGTGTCGCTGTGCGAGTACTCCATGGCTCCGCCCTCTCCGTTCGGTATGCGGGCGAAGCTAGGAGCTCAAGCGGACTTGAGGTCAAGCGGACCTGACGTCACGCCCCTTGGTGCGCGTCGACCTCCTTCAGGTACGCGGCGCGGGTCTCGTCGTCCAGGAAGGACGCCGTGAAGGAGTTCCGCGCCAGAGTGTGCAGCGTGGCCTCATCCAGGCTCAGCGCGTCGCGTACCGCGGTGAAGTTGTCGTGCGCGTAGCCGCCGAAGTAGGCCGGGTCGTCGGAGTTGACGGTCACCAGCAGGCCCGCGTCCAGCATGGCGGGCAGCGGGTGGTCGGCCAGGTCGTCGATGACCCGCAGCCGGACGTTGGACAGCGGGCAGACCGTGAGCGGCACCTGCTCGGCGGCCAGCCGCGCCACCAGCTCCGGGTCCTCCAGGGACCGCACGCCGTGGTCGACCCGGTCCACGCCGAGCACGTCCAGCGCCTCCCACACGTACGCGGGCGGCCCCTCCTCGCCGGCGTGCGCCACGCACTTCAGCCCGGCCTCCCGGGCGAGCGCGTACACCTCGCGGAACTTCGACGGCGGGTTGCCGACCTCGGCGGAGTCCAGCCCGACGGCGGTGATCCGGTCCAGGTACGGGCGGGCCGCCTCGAAGGTTTCCAGGGCCGACTCCGCGCTCTCGTCCCGCAGGAAGCACATGATGAGGCGGGTGGTGATGCCGTAGGTCTCCGGGGCGGCGTCCAGGGCGCGGCTCAGGCCCTCGATGACGGTGCCGATGGGCACGCCGCGGGCGGTGTGGGCCTGCGGGTCGAAGAAGATCTCCACGTGCCGTACGCCCTGCTGCCGCGCCCGCGCGAGGTAGGCGTGCGCCAGGTCGGCGAAGTCCTCCTCGGTGCGCAGCACGGCCATCAGCGCGTAGTACAGGTCCAGGAAGGACTGCAGGTCGCTGAAGGAGTAGGCGCGGCGCAGCTCGTCCTCGGAGGCGTACGGCAGCTCGACGCCGTTGCGGGCGGCGAGCGCGAACGCCAGCTCGGGCTCCAGCGTGCCCTCGATGTGCAGGTGCAGTTCGGCCTTGGGGACCGGGGGGTGGGGGGTGTTCATGCGGCTCAGGCACCTTCCTGTGCGGCGGCGGCGAAGGCGCGGCCCTCGTTGGCGGCGACGCCGGGGCCCACCGGGCCCTCGGCACGTCGGCCGGTGGCGAGCCAGTCGCCACCGGGGATCGGGGTGCCGGCGGCGCGGAGGCGGCCGGCCAGGGGTTCGGCGGCGAGGTACACCCAGGCGCTGACCGCGGTGCCGTCCGGGAGGACGGCCTCGCAGGCGACCCGGTCGTAGTCGTTGTCCGGCGCGCCGGGCGTGTAGCCCTCCAGCCGGTCCAGGACCGCCAGGACCTCGTCGTACGCCGCCTCGTGCGGCGTGACGACATGGCCGTGCACCGCGGCTTCCGCGGGGCCCTGGACGGCGTACGGGTAGCCGGGCCCGTCGTACAGCAGCGCCCCGTGGACCATCGCCGGCTGCTCGGCGGCGGTACGGCCGCGCAGGGCCCAGGCGTGATTGGCCTCGCCCGGTCGCAGCGTCCCGTAGACGAAGAAGGGCAGCCGCTCGTGCTCGGCGGGCCGGTCGTTCATGGGTCGGTTCTCCTCTTGGTGCGTTCTTCCCGCTTGCAACCATGCCAGGCCGCGGCGCGTCGCTGTCCGGTAGGTCGGACAGCTGACCGAAGAGCGACGGAACGGGGGCGTCATGAAGGTGCGGGCGAACGGCCTGGTGCGGCGGGTGGCGGGGTGGCTGCGGCTGCCGCGCACGGCCCGGGGGCGGCGGCGGGCGGTGCAGGCCGTGATGGCCGTCTGCGTGCTCGCGCTGCTGCCCGCGACCTGGATGCGGCTGGCGTCCGGCGACCGGGTGCGGACCGCGGCCGACGTGCCGCCGGCGCCGGTCGCGGTGGTCTTCGGGGCCGGCCTGTGGGACGGCGAACCGTCCCCGTACCTCGCGCACCGGCTGGACACCGCGGCCGGGCTGTACGACGCGGGCCGGGTCCGGGCGATCCTGGTGACCGGCGACAACAGCACCCGTGACTACGACGAGCCGGACGCCATGCGCCGGTACCTGACCGCGCGCGGCGTCCCCGCGCGGAAGATCGTCAGCGACTACGCGGGCTTCGACACCTGGGACTCCTGCAGCCGCGCCCGCCGGGTCTTCGGGGTGGACCGGGCGGTGCTGGTCAGCCAGGGGTTCCACGTCCGGCGGGCGCTGGCGCTCTGCGGGGCCGCGGGGATCGACGCGTACGGGGTCGGCGCCGCCGATCCGCACGACGCCACCTGGTACTACGGGAGCGTGCGGGAGATCCTCGCGGCCGGCAAGGCGGCGGCCGACGCGGCCTTCCGCCCCGACCCGCACTTCCTCGGCCCGAAGGAGGACGGCGTGGCCCAGGCCCTGCGGTGAACGCCCGCGCCCAGCCGCTAGCGGGTCTCCTCCTGGATCCAGGCCAGGTAGTCGGCGCCGCCGTGGACGACCGGCGTCGCGATGATCTCCGGGGTGTCGTAGTCGTGCGCGCCGCGGAGGTACTCCTCCAGCTCCTGGTACCGGTGCCCGGTCGTCTTGAGGAGCACCTGCCACTCCTGACTCGTCTCGATGGCGTCCTGCCAGCGGTACACGGACGTCACCGGCGCACTGACCTGGGCACATGCCGCGAGGCGCGCTTCGATCGCGCCCCGGGCCAGCGTCTCGGCCTTCTCCGCCGTGTCGGTCGTCGTCATCACGGTCAGGAACGCGGGCGGTGCGGTCTGCTCGGGCTGGTCGGTCACGGGAACGGTCCTTTTGGATTGCGGTCGGGCGGGTACCTGATCCTTCCGCATCCACGGGTACCACGGCGCGCCGATGACTTGCGGCGCCCGGCGCACCCGCGAGGATGGGGAACAGGACCACGTCACCGGACCGCCGGCACCTCCGCGACCGAAGGGCCCCTCATGGACGACCTCACCGCCCTCGCCCGCCAGCAGCTCGACGACGCCAAGGCCGACCCGCACGGCCGCAGCGCCCGGCTCTTCCTGCACGACGGGCCGCTGCGCCAGACCGTGATCGCGCTGATCGGCGGCGCCTCGCTGGACGAGCACGTCTCGCCGCCGGCGGGCAGCATGCAGATCCTGCACGGGCACGTGCAGATCACCACGGACGACGGCAAACAGGACATGATCGCGGGCCAGGTCGCGACGATCCCGCGCGAGAAGCACGGGGTGACGGCCGTCGAGAACTCCGCGCTGCTGCTGACCTCGGTGACGCACGTCGACGGCATGTAGGCCGGCTGGGGCCGCCCGGGTACGGCGGGCGGCACAACCTTCGCGCCGTTCCGGCGGTCTGACCGACGAGAGTTCCGTTACGTACCGCGATTCCGTTACGTACCGCCACGGGGGAAAGGTCTCGTCCATGCACATCCGTTATGTGCGCCGCCGTTCCGTACGCCGCCGTACCGCGCTCGCCGCCGCCGCTGCCGCGCTGGCCGCCACCGTCGCCGGCACGACCCCGGCGGCGGCCGCCACGCCGCCGCGCTTCCTCGCGCCCGGCGAGCTCCCGCCGCACGCCTCCTCGCCCTGGTACGCCTCGAAGGTCACGCCCGGACTGCCGGACCCGGAGCCGTTCTGTCTCGACGGCGGTGTGGTGCCCGGCGGCGACGGCACGTACCACCGCAGCTACTGGACCGAGTACGACACCGGCGCCGGGCAGGTCAGCGTGGTGACCTCCAGCGACGACAGCGCGCGCCGGCTGGCGGCGGCGCTGCGTCAGAAGGTCGCGCGCTGCGCCGGTGACTGGCTGCACGACAAGCCCGGCTCCACCGCGTCCTGGAAGGACTACGGCACGGTCGGCGCGGCGGACGGCGGCCGGGTCTACGGCATCCACACCTCGATGCCCGAGTCCGAGCCGGGCATCCATCTCTTCGGCGTGGGCCGCTCGGGCCGCACGGTCACGGTCGTGCAGTGGGGCGAGATGGGTACCTTCGCGCACGCGCCGGTACCGGCCTTCAAGGCCACCCTCCGCCAGGCCCTCAACAAGCTCTGAGCCCCCAGGCCCACCGGCCCGCAGCCCCTGCCGCTCAAGCCAGCCACTGGTCGTACGCCATCGAGCACAGCAGCCCCGCGACCACCACGACCAGCACGCCGCGGACGAATCCGGCGCCCTTCTTGAGCGCCATCCGGGCGCCGGCCGTGCTGCCCGCGAGGTTGAACGCCGCGAGCAGCGCGCCCAGCCCCCACAGCACGGTGCCCTGGTAGGCGAACATCGCCAGGGCACCGATGTTGGTGCACACGTTGACCACCTTCGCGGTGGCCGACGCGGTCACCAGGTCCATGTGCAGGATCGCCGCCAGCGCGATGACCAGGAACGCGCCGGTGCCGGGCCCGACCAGCCCGTCGTAGAAGCCGATGCCGAGTCCCGCGATCAGCACGGCGGCGAGCACCCGCTGCCGGGTGACCGGGCCCGAGGGCGCGGGTGCGGTCCCGAAGGACGGCCGGAGCAGCACGAACGCCAGCACCCCCACCAGCACCACCATGATCAGCGGGCGCAGCACCGCGCTGTCCAGCCCCGCCGCGAGGAACGCGCCGCCCAGCGAACCGCCCGCCGCCGCCAGCCCGATGCGCACCGCGGCCGGCACGTCCAGCGGCGTCTTGCGCACGTACGTGATCGCCGCGCCCGTCGTGCCGACCACCGCCGCCGACTTGTTGGTGCCGAGCACGAACGCGGCCGGTACGTGCGGCAGGCCGACGAGCAGCGCGGGCAGCAGGATCAGCCCGCCGCCGCCCACCACGGCGTCGATCCAGCCGGCCGCCAGCGCGGCCAGGCAGAGCAGGAGCAGGGTCGTCAGGGATATGTCAGGCACCAGGTGATCTTATGGAGCACCGGCCGTTCTAGGGTGGGGAGTTATGGACTCAGAGATCTTCTCCCTGGGGGGCGGGCTGCCGGTCCGGCGCCTCGGTTACGGCACGGCACAGCTGACGGGACCGGGTTACTGGGGTCCACGGCACTCCGATCCGCGGGACGCGGTGGCGGTGCTGCGGCGCGCGGTCGAGCGCGGGGTGAACCTCATCGACACCGCCGACAACTACGGGCCCGCGGTCGCCGAGGAGCTGGTCGCCGAGGCGCTGCACCCGTACCCCGAGGGCCTGGTGATCGCGACCAAGGGCGGCGTGGTCCGTACGGGCCCGGACGCCTGGCACATCGACGGGCGTCCCGAGTCGCTGCGCGCGATGTGCGACGCGAGCCTGCGGCGGCTGCGCCGGGACACCATCGACCTGTACCAGCTGCACCGGCTGGACCCGAAGGTGCCGCTCGCCGACCAGATCGGCACGCTGCTGGAGCTGCGGGACGCGGGCAAGATCCGCTACCTCGGGCTGGACACGATCGGCCCGGCGGAGCTCACCGCCGCGCTGGCGCTCGCCCCGGTCGCCTCGGTGCAGAACCGCTACAACCTCCTGGACCGCGGCTCGGAGGAGCTGCTGGAGCTGTGCGAACGGCAGGGGATCGCGTTCCTGCCGTGGTTCCCGCTCGGCAACGGCGGGCTGACCGGCGGCGCCGCACGCGCCCTGGACATCGTCACGGAGCGGCACGGCGCGAGCCACGGACAGGTCGCGCTGGCCTGGCTGCTGCACCGCTCCCCCGTCCTGCTGCCCACGCCCGGTACCGGCTCGCTCGCGCACCTGGAGGAGAACCTCGCCGCCGCTGACCTCGCCCTGAGCCCGGCGGACAGGGAGCTGCTGGCGACCGCGGCGGACCGGTAGCCGCCGGGCCGGACCGGTGGGGCGGCTGCCCGTACGGACGGCCGCCCCTGCGCCTGGTTCTCAGCCCGCCCACGGGTCGACCGGTACGACGTCCATGGCGCGCCCCCGGTCGTCCAGCGCGCGCCCCATCAGCTTGTACTGCTTCAGCACGATCGCCCGGTCGTGCAGCTGGAGGTGCGGCAACCGCTCGCCGAGCTGGATCTCCAGCCGCTGCACGTCCTGGACCGACTGCAGCCAGAGCGTGAAGAGCAGGTTCTGCCGGCCGGTGACGGCGGCGCACAGCCGTACCTCGGGCAGGCCCAGCAGGACCCGCGCGGTCTCGGCGAGGTGGGTGGCGGGGACGCTCGCCCACAGGGTCGCCGAGATCGGCCACTCGGTCAGTTCGCGCGCCACCTCGCAGCGGAGCGCGATGTCCCGGTCGGCGAGCAGCCGGCCGAGGCGGCGCCGTACCGTGGGCGCGCTCAGCCCGACCGCGCGCCCGATGTCCACGGCGCTGCCCCGCCCGTCCCGCGACACCTCGGTGATCAGCGCCCGGTCCTGCGCGTCCAGCGGCACGGCTGCGGCCCCCGGCGCCTCGGCGGTGCGCAGCGCCTCCCGCTGGCGGGCGTCCAGGGCACGCAGCCGCCAGCGGCTGCCCTCGCCGTAGACCCGGGTGCCGATGGCGGCGCGGGTGGCGGTGACGCCCGGCAGTTCGGCGATGCGCCGCAGGAGCAGGTCGGAGAGGGCGGCGAGACCGGGCACGAAGACGGTGACGACCAGGTCCCGGCCGCCGGCCATGTGCTCGACGGTGGCCACCTGCGGGAGCCGTACGAGTGTCTGGGTCACCGCCTCGACGCTGCCCGCCACGCAGTCGATCTCGACGAACGCCACGCACATCCGGTCCAGCCGCCGGGCGCCCGGATAGGCGGTGACCCAGGCGAGCCCGGCGCGCTCCAGGCGGCTCCAGCGGCGGGCCGCGGTGACCGGGTCGATGCCGAGCACCGGGGCGATGGTCTGCCATGAGGCGCGGGGTGCGATCTGCAGGGCGTGAATCAGCTGGGCGTCGAGCTCACTGAGGTTCGTAGGCGCGTTTTCCTGCATGGCGACCGCCTCCACGAGGTTTTCCTGCGTCCTGAGGGTAATCCGTTTCTCTCCGTTCGGCGGCTGGTCAGCATGGCGATCCATTCGAGCCATTCGGCACCGCCGGACACCGGACATCCACCGTCCGGGCCTACGAGACGAGGTTGGCGATGACATCAGCGGTCGCGGCGAGAGCCGCGGACACTCCACGCACGGCGGACGGCAACGGGCGCAAGGCACTGGCGGCCGCCACCGTCGGCGGTGTCGTGGAGTCCTTCGACTGGGCCGTCTACGCCGTACTGGCCCCGTACTTCGCCGCGGCGATGTTCCCCGGCGACGACCCGGTGACCAAGCTGCTGGCGGCCTACCTGGGCTTCGCCGTCGGTTTCGTCGTACGGCCCTTCGGCAGTTACGTGGTGGGGCGGTTCGCCGACTCACGCGGCCGCCGGTTCGCCCTCACCCTCAGCATGACGATCATCTCCGGCGCCAGCGTGCTGATCGCGGTGCTGCCGACCGCCGCGCTGATCGGTACCGCCGCGCCGGTGCTGCTGATCGTGCTGCGGCTGGTCCAGGGCCTCTCGATGGGCGGCGAGAACCCCAGCGCCGCCGCGTACGTCACCGAGACCGCACCCCGGCACCTGCGCTTCCTCTACAGCTCGATCTCGTACTCGGGCGTGGTGATCGGCAACATCCTCTCCTTCGGCGTGCTGACGCTGCTGCTGGTCACGCTCGGCGAGGACGGGGTGCGCGGGGGCGGCTGGCGGATCGGCTTCCTGGTCGCGGCGGCGCTCGGCCTGGTGGCGCTGTGGATCCGGCGCGGTGTGGCGGAGAGCGCCGAGTTCGCCGAGGCGGGCGCGGACGGCCCGAAGGGCGCCGAGCGGCGCGCGCTGTACCGGTCGAACCTGCGCAACATGGCGGCCGTCTTCCTGATCTCGGTCGGCGCGACCGTCGGGTACTACTACGGCACCACCTACCTCCCCCAGTACGCGCAGCAGCTCGGCGTCGCCTCCGGCACCGAGTCGGCCGCCTCGATGCTGGGCCCGCTGGTGCTGCTGGTCGCGTCCATGGTCGTGGTGGGCCGGCTCGCCGACCGGCTGGGCGCGCTGCGCACCCTGCGGATCGGGCTGTCCCTGCTGGCCCTGGCCACCGTGCCGCTGATGCTGGCGCTGGCGCACGGGGCCGTGCCGATGTGGCTGGTCACGGTGGTGTACCTGGCCCTGATCGCGGCGCCCATCGGCCTCACCAACGTGCTGTTCGCGCAGCTGTTCCCGGTCGCGGTGCGGGTGGTCGCGATGGGCGTGCCGTACACGCTTGCGATCGGGCTGTTCGGCGGCACGTTCCCGCTGCTCGCCCAGGCCCTGGCCGAGGCCGGGCATCTGACGCTGGTGCCCTGGTGGGCAGCGGGGGCCGCCGCCGTCTCCCTCGCCGGGACCTTCCTGATCCGCCCGCTGAAGTCCGCCGAACGCTGATCTCCCACCGCGGAGGCCCTCTTGTGGAAGCCCTCCCGTTGCGGTCCTCTCGTTGCTGCCACTCCCTCTCCGAAGGAGCACAGATGAATCTGCGGGACGACGCCCGCGCCCTCTCCGGCGACCTCGTACAGCTGCGCCGTACGCTGCACCGCATCCCCGAGGTCGGCCTGGACCTGCCGCGCACCCAGGAGACCGTGCTGACCGCGCTGGACGGCCTGCCGCTGGAGATCAGCACCGGGAGCGGCCTGAGCTCCGTCACGGCGGTGCTGCGCGGCGCGCAGCCGGGCCCCACGGTCCTGCTGCGCGGCGACATGGACGCGCTGCCCGTCACCGAGAAGACCGGCCTGGACTTCGCCGCCGACACCGGCCGGATGCACGCCTGCGGCCACGACCTGCACACCTCGATGCTGGCTGGCGCCGCGAAGCTGCTCTCCGCGCACCGCGACCGCCTCGCGGGCGACGTGGTCTTCATGTTCCAGCCGGGTGAGGAGGGCTTCGACGGCGCAGGACAGATGCTGGCCGAAGGCGTACTGGACGCCTCCGGCACCCGCCCGGACGCCGCGTACGCCATCCACGTGATGTCCGCGGGCCTGCGGAGCGGCGTCTTCGGGACCCGCGGCGGCCCGGCGCTCGCCGCGTCCAACGTGCTGAAGGTGACCGTCAACGGCGAGGGCGGCCACGGCTCGATGCCGCACCGCGCCAAGGACCCGGTACAGGCCGCCTGCGCCATGGTCACCGCGCTCCAGACGTGGATCACCCGCACCTTCAACGTCTTCGACCCGGTCGTGCTGACGGTGGGCACCTTCCACGCCGGCACCCAGCAGAATGTCATCCCGGACACCGCGACCTTCCACGCGACCGTCCGCAGCTTCTCGCCCCCCGCCCAGCGCAAGGTCAGGGAGGGCTCGGTCGAGGTCTGCCGGGGCATCGCGCAGGCGTACGGGGTCGAGGTGGACGCGGAGTTCGTCGAGCAGTACCCGGTGACCGTCAACGACCACGCCGAGGCGGACTTCGTGGCGCACACCGTACGGGAGGCGCTCGGCGAGGAGTTCTACGCGCCGCTGCCGCAGCCGCTGCACGGCTCGGAGGACTTCTCCCGGGTGATCGCCGAGGTGCCGGGCGCGATGCTGACGCTGGGCTCCCCGCCGCCCGGCGCCGACCCCGAGACCTCCCCCAACAACCACTCCCCGCTCGCGGTCTTCGACGACTCCGTCCTCGCGGACGGCGCCGCGGTCTACGCGGAACTGGCGGCCCGCCGCCTGGCGAAGGCAGCGGCCTGACGGTGCCCCTGAGCGGGCGGGCTGGGCCGTCCCCTGCGCGGTCCAGTCCACCGGCTCCACGGTGCGGTCGCGAGGTGCGATCGTGGTGCCGCGGCGGACATCATGGCCGGTTCCGTTTGCCCGTGGGGAAAAATGACACCGGCACTGTCATTCATCAATGATGCGGCGTCGTTCGTCAGCCCCGGCCGGGGTGAAAACGCAGGCTCTCAGTCGGCCAGCATGAAGGTGCAGTGCTGGAGACTGCCACCGGGGTGCTCCTCGGTGACGAGTTGCACGGAGGTCGCACGGTTCGTGCGCTGGTCGAATATGGGACGGGGAGCGGTGCCCACCGCGATGTCCCCGTGTTCCCGGATGAAGTCGGGCACGCTCTGCAGTGCGCGCCAGATCTTCCTGCGGGCCATCAGCCGCGCCCTCATGCGGCGTACGTCGGGCCGGGCGGAGTGCTGCTTCCAGGTCGCGGCGAACTGGGCCAGCGCGACCATCAGCCAGTAGTCGTGGAAGTCCTGCCGGCTGCCGCTCCCGAGGACCTGGTACGCGTACGGGTGTTCCGTGATGTAGCCGAGCGTGCTCTGCGTCGGCATGGCCGTCGCGTGCCGCGGGACGTGCGCACCGGCCCGGAAGAAGTCGCGGAATGCCTGGTTGGTGAGGACGACCTCCCAGCCGAGGGTGTAGTAGACCTGCGGGTTGTACGGGTCGGCGTCGATCTGCCGCTGGTACACCGCCAGTTCCGGTGCCGGCTCCCCGGCCGGGTCCGGCGGCGGCTGGTGCCCCGCCAGCCGGTGGACGGTGGCCCGGGTCTCCGCACCGAACCGCAGCGGCCGGATCAACGCCGCCAGCCGGCCGGCGTCGAGGTCCGCCGGACGCGCCAGGCGCCGCCGGAGGGTCGCCGGATGCAGCCCCAGCTCCTCCCCCAGCTGTTTGCGGGTCATGCCGATGTCGCGGAGCTGCTGCTGAAGGATGTCGGCGAGCAGGCCGTTGCCGCCGTCGGAGTCCTCGGGGTACCGCTCCGCCGGTGCGGCGGGGCCCGCGACGTCGGAAGGGAGCCGTGCACGGGCGGTGCGCGGCACGGCGGCGTCCGGCGCGGCGAGGAGCCCGTCAGGGCCGCGTTCGGCCTCGGCGTCGAGGGCGCCGCGCTGCTCCTCGGTCAGTCCGGCGAGGAGCCGGGCCAGTGCCGGTGCCGAACAGCCGGTGGCCTCCCACGCCTCCCGCAGCACTCCCCCGGCGTACTCCGGGTGCGTCCGCGCGGGCCGGTAGCGCAGGGCCCTGCCGGCGCCCTCCCTGACCAGGAAACCCTTGGTGACCAACCGGTTCATCACGGTCTGCACCGTGGAGTAGGCCGGCGCGCGCCCCTGGCCCCGCAGCGTGGCCCGGACGGCTGGGATCGATGAAGGCGCCGCGTCCCAGAGGCACTGCATGATGGCCAGTTCCAGGGGGCCGAGGCGGTTCATGCAGGCAGCGTAATGGATAGGAAGGACGCCTTCCGCTACGTCCCGCTTCCCGGAGTCACAGCCCTGACCTGCGGCGACTGCCCATCTTCGGGGCGGCGGGCAGCGCGCCGCCAGGCTCCTCACACGGCACCCCGCCGTGTGAGGAGAGCAGCGTTCCCCGAAGGAAACGACCGGGATGCGGACGGGTAACAGCCGCCCCGCAGGCTTCTCGGCATGACCTCGAAACAGCGCGTGGTGGTGATCGGCGGCGGGATGGCCGCCGCCCGGCTCGCGCGTCAGCTCGGCACCGGCGGCAGCCGGGGGGACGCCCGGTACGCGGTGACCGTGATCGGCGAGGAGCCGCACGCACCGTACAACCGCGTCCTGCTCGCCGAGGTGCTGGCGGGCCGCTACGCCCCCGACGTGATCGCGCTGCCCGCGGTCCCCGGGGCGCGGTGGCTGAGCGGCGTACGGGCGGTCCGCGTCGACCGTGACGTGCGCCGGGTGCACTGCGACGACGGCCGCGCCGTCCCGTACGACGTCCTCGTCCTGGCCACCGGCTCCAACCCCGTACTGCCCCCGCTGCGCGGCCTCTTCGCGCCCGGCGCCGGCGATCTCCCGCGCGGCGTCCACCCCTTCCGCACGCTGGACGACTGCCGGGCGCTGGCCGCCGCCGGGGGCCGCCGCGCGGTCGTCATCGGCGGCGGGCTGCTCGGCGTATCGGCCGCCCGGGCACTCGCCGAACGCGGCGCCCAGGTCGTCCTCGCCCACCAGGGCGAGCACGTGATGGAGCGCCAGCTGGACGCGGCGGCTGCCGGGCTGCTCACCGCCCACCTGACCGACCTCGGCGTCGAGGTGCACACCGAGTGCCGCGTCCGCGGCCTGCGCACCGCGGACGGCGCGGTCAGCGCGGTCGAACTGGCCGACGGGTACGCGCTCGACGCCGACCTGGTCGTCCTCGCCTGCGGGGTACGCCCCCGTACCGGCCTGGCCGCGGCCGCCGGGCTCACCGTGCGGCGCGGCATCGTCGTCGACGACGCGCTGCGCACCGACGACCCCCACGTCTTCGCGATCGGCGACTGCGCCGAGCACGACGGCGTGACGTACGGGCTGGCCGGGCCCGCGCTGGAGCAGGCCGACCTGCTGGCGGCGCGGCTGCTCGACGACGCGGCGCGCGCCTACCGCGGTACGCGGGCGCTCACCCGGCTGACCCTGGGCGGTGCGGGCGCCGCGTCCGGCTCCGGCCCCGCCGCCGTCCTGGACCTCGCCGCCTTCGGCGAGACCGTCCCGGCCCCCGGCGACGACGTCATCCGGCTCAGTGACGCCACCCGCAGCGCGTACCGCCGCGTCGTGATCCGCGGGGACCGGCTGGTCGGCGGCATTCTCCTCGGCGATCTCGGCACCGTCGGCGCGCTCGCCCGTACCTGGGAGGGCGACGAACCACTGCCCGCCGCTCCCGTGCTCCACCTGCTCACCAATGATGGAGGCCACTGACCATGACTGCCACTCCCACGATCGTGCTCATCGGCCATGGGATGGTCGGCCAGCGCTTCCTGGAGGCCCTCGCGGACCGCGGTGTCACCGGCTCCGCACGCGTCGTCGTCCTGTGCGAGGAGCCCCGCCCCGCGTACGACCGGGTCCAGCTGACCTCGTACTTCTCCGGCCGCAGCCCCGAGGACCTCTCCCTCGTCGAGGCGGACTTCATCGAGAAGCACGGCATCGAGCTGCGCCTCGGTGACCCGGCCGAGACCATCGACCGCGCCACCCGCACGGTGACCGCCCGCTCCGGCTTCACCGTCCGGTACGACCAGCTCGTCCTGGCCACCGGTTCCTACCCCTTCGTCCCGCCGGTCCCCGGCAAGGACAGCGAGGGCTGCTTCGTCTACCGGACGATCGAGGACCTGCTCGCCATCGAGGAGTACGCCAAGAACGTCTCCTCCGGCGCGGTGGTCGGCGGCGGCCTCCTCGGTCTGGAGGCGGCGGGCGCGCTCAAGGGCCTGGGCCTGGACACGCACGTCGTGGAGTTCGCGCCGCGGCTGATGCCCGTACAGGTCGACGAGGGCGGCGGCGAGGCGCTGCGCCGCACCATCGAGGACATGGGCGTCACCGTGCACACCGGCGTCGGCGGCAAGGAGATCACCGCGGGCGAGGACGGCGCGGTGACCGGCATGGAGCTGTCCGACGGCTCCCGCATCGACACCGACATGGTGATCTTCTCGGCCGGTGTCCGCCCCCGCGACCAGCTGGCCCGCGACTGCGGCCTGGAGGTCGGCGAGCGCGGCGGCATCGTCGTGGACGCCTCCTGCCGCACGGCGAACGACCCCGCCGTCTTCGCGATCGGCGAATGCGCCCTGGCCGCCGACGGCCGGGTCTACGGCCTGGTCGCCCCCGGTTACGAGATGGCCGAGACGGCAGCGGCCGCCATCGCCGACCCGAGCCGGGAACCCGCGGGTTTCACCGGCGCCGACACCTCCACCAAGCTCAAGCTGCTCGGCGTGGACGTGGCGTCCTTCGGTGACGCGCACGGCACCACCGAGGGCTGCCTGGACGTGGTCTACGCCGACTCCCGCTCCGGCGTCTACAAGAAGCTCGTCATCGGCGCGGACGGCGCGCTGCTGGGCGGCGTGCTGGTCGGCGACGCCGAGGCGTACGGCACGCTCCGCCCGCTCACCGGTTCCGTGCCGCCGATCTCCCCCGAGCAGCTGGTCCTCCCCGCCGGAACCGGTGCCCCCGTCGCCCTCGGCCCGTCCGCCCTCCCGGACGAGGCAGTCATCTGCAACTGCCACAACGTCACCAAGGGCGCCATCCGCGCGGCCGTCACCGAGCACTCCTGCGGCACGGTCCCCGAGGTCAAGAAGTGCACCAAGGCCGGCACCGGCTGCGGCTCCTGCGTGAAGGCGCTGACCACCCTGGTCAACGACGAGCTGGAGGCGAGCGGCGTCACCGTCGACAAGGGCCTGTGCGGCTGCTTCCCGCACACCCGCGCCGAGCTGTACGAGGTCATCCGCACCCTGCGCCTCACCTCGTACGAGCAGCTCCTCGCCTCGCACGGCCGCCCGGAGGCCCGGGACGGCGACGGCTGCGAGGTCTGCAAGCCGACCGTCGGCTCGATCATCGCCTCGCTCGCGCCGACCCTCGGAGCCAGCGGTTACGTCCTGGACGGCGAGCAGGCGGCCCTCCAGGACACCAACGACCACTTCCTCGCCAACCTCCAGCGCAACGGCTCGTACTCGATCGTGCCGCGCATCCCCGGCGGCGAGATCACGCCCGAGAAGCTGATCGTCATCGGCGAGGTGGCCCGCGACTTCGGCCTCTACACGAAGATCACCGGCGGCCAGCGGATCGACCTGTTCGGCGCCCGCGTCGATCAGCTCCCCCGCATCTGGGCCCGCCTGGTCGACGCCGGCTTCGAGTCCGGCCACGCGTACGGCAAGGCGCTGCGCACGGTGAAGTCCTGCGTCGGGCAGACCTGGTGCCGCTACGGCGTCCAGGACTCCGTCCGGATGGCCATCGACCTGGAGCTGCGCTACCGGGGCCTGCGCTCCCCGCACAAGCTCAAGTCCGCGGTCTCCGGCTGCGCCCGCGAGTGCGCCGAGGCCCGCGGCAAGGACTTCGGCGTCATCGCCACCTCCAACGGCTGGAACCTCTACGTCGGCGGCAACGGCGGCGCCGACCCGCGCCACGCCGACCTGCTCGCGCAGGACCTCTCCGACGCCGAACTGATCCGCCTGATCGACCGCTTCCTGATGTTCTACATCCGCACCGCGGACCGCCTGGAGCGCACCTCGGCCTGGCTGGAGCGCATCGAAGGCGGCCTGGACCACGTCCGCGACGTCGTCGTCCACGACTCCCTCGGCCTCTGCGCCGAGCTGGAGTCCCTGATGGCCGACCACGTGGCCCACTACCGCGACGAATGGGCGGAGACCCTCGACGACCCGGAGCGCCTGGCCCGCTTCGTCTCCTTCGTCAACGCGCCGGACGCGCCCGACCCGTCCGTCCGCTTCGTCCCCGAGCGGGACCAGATGAAGCCCGACCTGGACCTGCTGGCCGGCCCCACCCTCCCCGTCCGCACCCTCGAAGGGACCGTTTCCCGATGACCGAGACCCTCGACCGCCCGCTGACGACCGGCACCGTCGAACTGCGCACGGACCGCGGCTGGCTGGCCGTCTGCGCCCCCTCCGGGCTCGTCCCCGGCCGTGGTGTGGCCGTGCTCCTGCCCGACGGCGGACAGGCCGCCGTCTTCCTGGACCGCGCCGGCCGTACGTACGCGATCGGCAACCGCGACCCGTTCACCGGCGCCTACGTCCTCTCCCGCGGCCTCACCGGCTCCGCCGACGGCCGCCCGTACGTGGCCTCCCCCTTCTGAAGCAGCGCTTCGACCTGGAGACGGGCACCTGCCTGGACGACACCACGGTGTCGGTCCCGGTCTACGAAACCCGCCTGACCCCGGAGGCCGCAGCCGCCGCCTGATCGGCTCCCCCGGCGGCCCGGCCCCCCCCTCGCCCGGCCGCCCCGCCCACCCGGCTGCCCCGCCCGCGCCTTCCCTGCCCTGCCCGGCGCGCGGCGGGGCGGTCGCGTACGGGGAGGGCGTGCCGGGAGACCCTTCGTCCGGCCCACGGGACGTACGTCGTACCCTGGCCCCGGCCGAGGAGCACCGTCGAGCAACACGCACCGAGGAGTCCAGACATGGCCCGCCGCTGGAGCACGTCCCACATTCCCGACCAGACCGGCCGGCTGGCCGTCGTCACCGGCGCCAACAGCGGCCTCGGCTACGTCACGGCCCGTGAGCTCGCCCGCCGCGGTGCGCGGGTGATCCTCGCCTGCCGCGACAAGGACCGCGGCGCCGCTGCCGCAGCGCAGCTGCACGCCGAGGTCCCCGCCGCCGACTTCGAGCTGCGTACGCTGGACCTCGCCGACCTGGCCTCCGTCCGCGCCTTCGCCGCCGACCTGGCCCCGGACCGCCTCGACCTGCTGATCAACAACGCCGGCGTGATGGCCCTCCCCCACCGCCGCACGGCCGACGGCTTCGAGATGCAGTTCGGCACCAACCACCTCGGCCACTTCGCGCTGACCGGCCTGCTCCTCCCGGCGCTGCTCGGCACGCCGGGCGCCCGCGTCGTCACGGTCTCCAGCGGCCTCCACGCCCTCGCCGACATCGACCTGACCGACCTCAACTACGAGCAGAACCGGTACCGCCGCTGGATCGCCTACGCCCGCTCCAAGTCGGCCAACCTGCTCTTCACGCACGAGCTGGCCACCCGCCTCGGCCGGGCCGGCGCTGACGTCCTGTCCGTGGCGGCGCACCCCGGCTACGCCGCCACCAACCTCCAGACGGCCGGCGTCCGCATGGAGGGCCGCGACCGCGCCGAACGCCTCGCCACCCTCGGCAACCGCGTCTTCGCCCAGCCCGCCGAGTCCGGCGCGCTGCCCACGCTGTGCGCGGCGACCGCACCGGGCATGCGCCCCGACGCGTTCCTCGGCCCCCAGGGCGGCCTCCGCGGCGCACCGGCCCCGTCGTTCCGCGCCCCCTGGACGAGGAACGACACCACGGCGGCGGCGCTCTGGACCGCGTCGGAACAACTGACGGACGTGACCTACGACTTCACGCCTTCGACGCCGCCGAAGCAGGCCTGACGTTCTGGTTCGTGTGGAAGACGTTGTCCGGGTCGTACTTCTGCTTGACCCGCGCCAGCCGGTCGTAGTTCTCGCGGTAGGTGGCCCGGACCCGCTCCTCCCCTTCTCCCTCCCCAAGGAAGTTCACGTACGAGCCGCCCATGGAGTAGGGGTGCAGCGCTTCCATGTACCCCACGCACCATTCCTTCAGGGCCGCGGCGTTCGCCGGGTCCGGGTCGATCGCGGCGTACACCCCTGACCACACCGCGTCCCGGTAGCTCCACGCGGTCGCGTCGTTCGCGACCCGGTGCGCGGCCCTGTCCACCGGGTACAGGTGCATGGTCGACAGTCCGCTCGGCAGTTCCTCCCCGTACCTGCGGTGGATCTCCAGCGCCTCGTCCGGGACCCGGTCGAAGAAGTCACCCCGCCAGTACCACTGCAGCCCCGGCGGCAGCAGCTCGTCGAACATGCTCTGCAGCTCCACGTACGGCATCGGCGTCGTGAAGTGGAAGGCCGGCTCCCCCGCCTCGCGCGCCCCCGCGAGCGCGTCCCCGATCACCGCCTCGGTCCGCCCGGGGTCACCGGTGTGGCACCACACCACACCGCACATCTTCCGCCCGTGCAGCTCCTCGGGGAACGGCGGCCCGGGCGGCACGGCCAGCACCGCGAAGAACCCGTACACGTCCTCGTCGGCCTGCGGCATGAACTCCCGGTACCAGGCGAGCACTTCGGGCGTACGGTCCACCGGCCACACGGTGGTTCCGACACCGACCGTGCCCACCGGGTGCAGCCGGTACGTGAACGACGTGACGACCCCGAAGTTCCCGCTCCCGCCGCGCAGTGCCCAGAACAGGTCCTCGTGCTCGCTCTCGCTCGCCGTGACGAAAGACCCGTCCGCCAGCACCACGTCCGCCGCCACCAGACTGTCCACCGTCAGGCCGTACTTGCGGGTGAGGTACCCGTGCCCCCCACCCAGCGTCAGCCCGCCCAGCCCGGTCGTCGAGTTGATACCGGTGGGCACGGCGAGCCCGAAGCCCTGCGTCGCATGGTCCAGGTCGCCGAGCGTGCTCCCGCCCCCGACCTGCGCGGTCCGGGCCTCGGGATCGACCCGCACCCACCGCATCGACGCCAGGTCGGCGGTGACCCCGCCGTCCACGATCCCCAGCCCCGGCGCGCTGTGTCCCCCGCCCCGTACGGCGAGGTCGACCCCCTTATCCCGCGCGAACGCGATGACGTCCCTGACGTCGACCACGTCCCGGCACGGGACCACGGCCGCCGGCCGCTTGTCGAGCATCCCGTTGTAGACCTTCCGGGCCGCGTCGTATCCGGAATCCTCCGGCCCGATGACCGGCCCTCGCACCGCGATCTTCAGCGCTTCGAGAGTTTCGGTGTCCATGTGGCTCAGAGTCCTGCCGCCGCGGCACCCCCGCAATGCCCGACGCCGGACTGCCCGGCCGGCAGTTCCAGCTCGGCGAGGAGGGTCTTGCCGAGGGGGCTGCGGGGGCGGGCGGTCCAGTGAGTGGCGAGCGCGGACACGAGGTGCAGTCCGCGTCCGGAGTCGGCGTACGGGAAGGGGGTGGAGAGCGCATCGGCGGTCGGCGGGACGCGTTCGGCCCGGGTGTCACTCACCTCGATGCGGAGGGTCGCGGGCGCCGCGGCCGGCGCGAGGAGCGTGAGGGAGAGTTCGAAGTCCCGTCCGGGGACGCGCCCATGGGTGGCGGCGTTGGCGGCGAGTTCGCCGACGACCAGCCGCGCGGCGAAGGAGGCGTCACTCCCGTGCGGGACGCCCCACTCTACGAGGCGCCGCTCGGCGAGCAGCCGCGCCAGGCGCGCCCCTCGGGGCGTGGAGCTGAAACGACGCGTGAACATACGTACGGTGACGGGTGACCGGGGCAGGCGATGAGCCGGCGGGATGAGCATGGGCCAACGATCGACCTGGAAACCGCCCGTTGACCAGGCATGCGACTCGTACTCCCGCCCACCGTACGAGTCCGGAGTATGGACAGTACGCATCACAGCGCGTAACCATGTGCGCGTCGGGCGGGGAGTCGGGGCGGGTGCACCGGAGGTGACCGGACGTGGTGATCGATACGGGTATGACGGGCATGACGGGTTGCGGCGGCGAACCGGAGTCGTCGGACAGCCTGAAGGGTTTCGGCGCGGTCGCCAAGGCCTTCCGCGAACGGGCCGGGCTGACACAGGAGCAGCTGGCCCCGCTGGTCCAGTACGCGCCGCACACGGTCGCCTCGATCGAACAGGGCCGCCGTTTCCCACCGCGCGACTTCGTGAACCGCGCCGAGGAAGTCCTCGACGCCTTCGGCGCCCTGAGAGCCGCCGCCCGCCACCTGTCCCGCCAACCGGGCCTGGCAGCCTGGTTCCGCCAGTGGGCAAAGCTGGAGGAACAGGCGGTGAGCCTCTGCACGTACGAGTGCCGGGTGGTACCCGGCTTGTTGCAGACCGAGGGGTATACGCGCGCAGTGTTCCACTGTCGCGTACCGCCCCTCACGGACGACGAGATCGGGGCCAGGCTCGCTGCCCGGCAGGAGCGACAACTGCTGCTGCGCGAGCGACCGAACACGGCGTTCAGCTTCATCCTCGAAGAGGCGCTCTTCCTGCGCCGCGTGGGAGGCGTGGCGGTGACGCGCGAGCTGATCGACCACGTCATCGACTGCGCAGCCCTGCGCAACGTCGAGGTGCAGGTCATGCCGCTCGCGCGCGAGGAACACGCCGCCCTTGAGGGGCCTATGCAGCTGCTGGAGACCCCGGACACCTGTTGGTACGGCTACATCGAGGGCCAGCGCACCGGGCAGCTGATCACCGACGCCAAGGAGATCAGCGTGCTCCAGATGCGGTATGCCAAGATGCGCTCACAGGCCCTTACTCCCGAGGACTCCGTCGGCCTGCTGGAGCGGATGCGAGGAGCGCTATGAGTCACGCCGAGCTCGCCTGGTTCAAGAGCAGTTACAGCACAGGTGACGGCGACAGCTGCGTCGAAGTGGCCCTCTCCTGGCGGAAGTCCAGCCACAGCGGCTCCGACGGCGACGACTGCGTCGAGGTCGCGGCGACCCCCGACACCGTCCACGTCCGGGACTCCAAGGACGCGGCGGGGCCGCGGCTCGCCGTTCCCGCGGCCGCGTGGTCGGAGTTCGTCGCGTACGCGACTACGCAGACGCGCCCGTGAGGGCTTCGCGGGAGAGGCCCAGTTCGCGGGCCAGCGCCTCCTCCGCCCACTGGAGCATGGTCGTGCGCGACAGCGGACCCTGGTAGGAGGTCATCTGGACGGCGAGGCCGTCCAGGAGGGCGGTGAGGCGCCAGGCCGCGGCCTTGGGGTCGGGGCAGTCGAATTCGCCGGCCGCCGCGCCTTCGGCCATCACGTCGGCGAGGGCGGTCTTCCACTCCTGGTCCAGGCCGCCGGCCGTCTCGCGGAGGACGGGATCGCGGAGGGCCGCCGCCCAGCCCTCGATCCACAGGCGCCAGCCCTTGGCCTGGCCGGCCGGTGCGTACCAGCGGACGGCCGCGCGCAGGCGGCGCACGGCGGTCGTGCGGCGGCCGAGAAGGCGGCGCAGGTGGGCGAGGTCGGCCTCGGCGGCGTGCGCGAAGGCCGCCGCGACGAGCTTCTCCTTGGTGGCGAAGTGGTACAGGACCAGGGCGTTGGAGACGCCCAGTGCCGAGGCCACGTCGGAGACGCGGACCGCCGCGACCCCCCGTGCTTCGATCTGCTCGATGGCGGCGCGCAGCAGCTCCTCGCGCCGCTCGGCCACGTTCAACCGGACTCTTGCCACGCGGCCAGCCTACAGCCGGGGGCGTGCGCAAACCCTTGACACCGCGCGGCGGCGGAACCGCCACGACCCGCTCCCATTACTGACTGTGCGTTCAGTTAGTTGCGACGGGGGGCCGGAGCCGGGCGTGTCAATGAGCCCGCTGATCGAATACTCAGCCAGCGGGCTGGGCGCTGCCAAAAGGGGTGCGGCTCAGTCGTGGTGGCCGAGGCGCCGGTCCAGTGCGCGGTCCGCGCGGCTGACGGCGTCGGCGGTGGCCCGGCGGGCGGCGTCCGCGTCCGGGAGGCCGAGTGCGGCGGCGATGCGGTCCCACTCGTACCCGGAGGCCAGCAGGGCACGGACGGCGCCGCCGAGCGCGGAGTCCGCCGCGGCCCGCACCCGGCCGATCTCGGCGAGCGTGGCCAGCAGGTCGGGGGCGGTACGCGCGGCCGCGCTGTGCTGCCCGGCGGCGGCCAGCGACTGGTCGGTGGTGACCCACCAGTCGCCGGCGGTGGCGGCGGGGAGTTCCGGTGTCAGGGTCATACGGCCAGAGTAACGACGCCGGACCGCTTGACGGGCCTCTTGGTCCACTGAGCGGACCACCACTGCCGCTCCTCATGAGGGATGTCCGGATGAGGGATGTCCGGATGAGGGGCGGCCGGACCTCGCCGGTCCTCAGAACTGGTCCTCAGAAGGTGCCGGCCGCCGTCATGTTCGCCAGCGTCTGCCGGAGGGTGCCGCCCAGGGCGGCCTTGGTCTTCCGGGCCTGGGGGGTGTCGACGTGGATGGCGTTCATGTGCAGTCCGGTGTCGTTCCGGTGGAACCAGAAGCAGATGCCGTTGCTGCGGGAGACCCAGAGGTGCTTCTTCGCGTTCCGCGCCGTGTGGTGGGCGGCACCGGGTGACTTCCGGAAGTCCAGGTAGGAGAAGAAGTTGACCGCGTAGGGCCAGTACCGCTGCTCGGTGTAGTCCTGCGGGGCGAGCAGGTGCCACGCCTTGACGAAGGGCACGTCCGCGTGGCGCCGCATCTCCGCGCAGGCGTCCCGTACGCCCGCCATGACGTCCGGGAACTCCTGGTCCTCGGCCACCGGGAATTCGATGGGCATGGTGTTGATGTACCAGCCCATGGTGTGCGCGTGGGCGCCCCGGCCGCGTTCGTTGACCGGCATGAGGCCCCGGTAGACGTCGGGCCCGCCCTCCTTGCGGAGGGATACCCCGACGGCGGCCAGCACACCCATGAACAGCCGTCCGCCGACCGCCTCGCACCGGGCCGCCAGCGCGTCGGCCTCCCGCTCGTGCAGAAGCGTTTCCGTCACATTGACCGTGGGGTACAGCCGGCCCGGTTCGACACCGAGGTCCAGCGGGAACGGCGGGAAGAAGCAGTCACCGCGCGCGATGAACTCCTTCCAGCGGCCCAGCCGGGCGTCCGCCGCGTCCATGGCCGCGTTGTCCTCGCGCTGCGCACGGCTGAAGTCGAGGTAGCTGCCCACCTCGGGGAGGGCGGGCTCCTCGCCGCGTGCGTACGCCGCGTACGCGGTGGCGATGTCGTTCACCGCGATCGGCGTCGACAGCCCGTCGGTCACCAGGTGGTCGCAGGCGAAGTACACCGTGGTGGACTCGTCCCGGACCACCGCGCCCATGATGATCAGCGGCCAGGAGAGCGTGTCGACCCGCTGGAAGAACCGGTGCAGGTAGTCGCGGACCTCCTCGGCGGAACCGGCCGGTCCCACGTCCACGCATTTGAGCTCGACGTCCTCCGGGGTCAGGGCGTCGCAGGACAGATCGCCGGCGAGCTGCTGGAATGTGCAGCGCAGCACTTCGTGGCGGCGCACGAAGTGCAGCAGTGCCGATTCCAGCGCGGCGCGGTCGACCGGCCCGGAGATCTCGAACGACCCGGCCACGTAGGCGGAGACGGCGTCGTCGTCGCCATGGGTGTCGTGGGCCACCGCGAAGTGTTTCGCCTGGTTGTACGTCGTGGTCTCGGATGGCTGGGAGGGTTCGGCGGCGCCGTGCATCCGCGCGGTCACCACCGACCACTCGAAGACATGTCCCGGGGCGATCTCCGCGTCTCCGATGGGTACCTGAAGCACTATGGCTCTTTCCGTCGCCTGTCAGTTGCCGTGTCGCTCGCGCGGTCAGGGCGGCCATGACCCGGACCCGCTCTTTCACCCAACGAGCCGGGATGCCGACAGAAACGGGGTACCGATCGTCGTACCGGTCCGGGGTCAGCCCTCGGCCCGCTCCACCTTGTCGATGAGCAGGGCGTATGCGAGCAGGCCGACCAGGACGACGAGGGCGATGCAGCCGAGCGCCCAGGCGAAGGCCGGTTGCTCAGCAGGACCCGCAGGTCGGCGCGGATGCTGGTGTCCGGTATCCCTGCTGGGTGCCGGAGAGGTGCAGCTCCTCCTTGATGTGCGGCAGGGCGGCCGAGAGGTGCGTACGGTCCAGGTGGTTGATCGCCGTGATCACGGAGAGGCAGGCGAGCAGCCCGTAGCGGGCGCGGCTGAGCGCGGGGCGGCGGTGTCGGGGACGACGGGCGGGGGCGAGGCGGGGCGCAGGGTCGCACTCATGCGGGGACACCTTCGTCCGGTCCGCTGCGCGGATCGGGGTCCGCGGTACGGAGCTGGTCCGCTGTGCGGGCCGCTCGGTCCGAGCTGCGGTGTCGATAGAACGTGTGCTGACTACCTGCAAGAGGTTGCTGACGAGTAATCGCAGGATCACCTGCCCCTGGTCCGCGCAGCGGACCTCGTCCCATACTGGTCGCCATGAGCGAGAGCGAGCGCGGCGGCATGCGGACGGTTCAGCGGGCCATCGACATCCTGGGGCTCTTCGGGGAGGAGCGCCCCGCGCTGACTCTCCGGGAGATCGTCGAGGGCAGCGGACTGCCCAAGACCACCGCGCTCCGCCTGCTCCAGACGCTCCGCATGAACGGCCTGCTCTGGCTGGACGAGCACGGCAGATACACCGCGGGCCCGACGTTCCTGCGCTGGGTCCGGCTGGCGGACCAGGGCTGGCGCCTCCCGGCCACCGCCCGGCGCGCGCTGCGCGAGCTGGCGGCCGAGCACCGGGAGACGGTGCACCTGTACGTACGGCGCGACGCGCACCGGATCTGCATCGCCCAGGAGGAGGGCCCACAGGCGCTGCGGCACGTCGTACGGGTCGGCGACGAGCTGCCGCTGTGGGCCGGCGGGCCGTCCAAGGTGCTGCTGATCGGCGCGGACGCGGCCCTGGTCGAGCGGGTCGCGCGCCGCTCCCCGCACGGCGCACAGCACTCCCGCACGCTCACCGAGTGGGCGGCGGAGGCGGCCCGCGCCGGGTACGCGGTCAGCCATGGCGAGCACGAGGAGGGGCTGTCCTCGGTGGCCGTGCCGGTGCGCTCGCGCGGCGGCGAGGTGGTCGCCGCGCTGTCCTTCGGGGGCCCGTCCGCGCGCTTCACCGCCGAGCGGGTGCCGCGCTTCGTGTCGTCCCTGACGGCGGCGGCCCGCACGGTGGGCGGCGGCCTGCCCCTCACGGGCTGACCTGCGGCGGCGGCCCGGCCCGCGCCTCCTCCCTCCCGGTCCGCGGCGCCGGATCCGCTAGCCCCGCAGCTCCTCCGCCGCGTCCGCGACCCGGGCGATCAGGCGGAGCAGGGTCTCCTGCTCGCCCTCGTCCAGCGGAGCCAGGAAGACCCGGTTCATGCGGGCCGTGCGCGTGGTGAGCTTGCGGTGGTGGCGGGCGCCCTCGTCGGAGAGTTTCAGGACGTTCCGGCGGCCGTCGCGCGGGTCGCGTACGCGCTCCACGAGGCCGCGGCGGACCAGCCGGGCGACCACGTCGGCGATGGTCGAGCGGTCCAGGTGCACGTGCTCGCTCAGCGTCCGCTGGTCGATGTCGGGCTTCTCGACCAGCGCGTTGAGCACCGCGAACTGCGGGGAGGTGGTCTCCTCGGACACCATCGCGCCCCACAGCAGCGAGTGCGCCTGCTGCAGGCGGCGGGCCAGGTGCCCGGGATGGGTGCTGAGATCGACCGCGGCCATGTGGCCTCCCATTGACGAATGAGGAACTGGGTGGAAGTCTACGGCCCATCGCCGAATTAATCAGTGCACTGAGCATTTCTTTCGGCAGTGCGCGCTCACCGTCGGCACCGTTCTTTGGACCCACACCCGCGGAGTGATGATGGCCGAGATTCGCAGCCTCGACGACGCCGTGGCGGACCTCATCCACGACGGGGACACCGTCGCCATGGAGGGTTTCACCCACCTGATCCCGTTCGCCGCGGCGCACGAGATCATCCGCCAGGGCATCACCGACCTGACCCTCGCCCGGATGACGCCGGACGTCATCTACGACCAGCTGATCGGCGCAGGCCTGGTCAAGAAGCTGATCTTCTCCTGGGGCGGCAACCCCGGCGTCGGCTCGCTGCACCGCTTCCGTGACGCCGTCGAGAACGGCTGGCCGCGCCCCCTGGAGCTGGACGAGCACAGCCACGCCGGCATGGCGAACCGTTACGTCGCGGGCGCGTCCAAGCTCCCGTTCGCCGTGCTGCGCGGCTACCGCGGCAGCGACATCCCCGGTCGCACGGACACCGTCTCCACCGTGACCTGCCCGTTCACCGGCGAGAAGCTGGCGGCCGTCGCCGCGCTGAACCCGGACGTCACCGTCATCCACGCCCAGCAGGCCGACCGCGCGGGCAACGTGCAGCTGTGGGGCCTGACCGGCGTGCAGAAGGAGGCCGCGCTCGCCGCGAGCCGGGTGCTGGTCACCGTCGAGGAGATCGTGGACACCCTGGAGCCGCGCCCCGGCGGCATCACCCTGCCGACCTGGGTGCTGGACGCGGTCGCCCACGTGCCCGGCGGCGCCCACCCCTCGTACGCCACCGGCTACTCCGTCCGCGACAACGCCTTCTACCAGGCCTGGGACCCGGTCGCGCGGGACCGCGAGGCCTTCACGCAGTGGATCGAGACGCACGTACGCGGCGCCGAGGCCGCAGCCCGTACGGCCGAAGGAGCGAACGCCTGATGTCCGAAGCGAACGCCCCCGAGGCGGAGTTCACCCGCGACGAGCTGATGGAGGTCAACGCGGCCCGCGCGCTGGCCGGCGCGAAAACCTGCTTCGTCGGCATCGGCCTGCCCAGCACCGCCGCCAACCTGGCCCGCGCCACCGTCAATCCGGGCCTGGTCCTCATCTACGAGTCCGGCACGATCGGTTCCAAGCCGACCGCGCTGCCGCTCTCGATCGGCGACGGCGAACTGGCCGAGACCGCCGACGCGGTGGTGCCGGTGCCGGAGATGTTCAACTACTGGCTCCAGGGCGGCCGGATCGACGTCGGCTTCCTCGGCGCCGCCCAGGTCGACCGGTACGCCAACATCAACACCACCGTCGTCAGCCGCGGCGACGGCAAGCCGGAGGGCCGCCTCCCCGGCGCGGGCGGCGCGCCCGAGATCGCCGCCAACTGCGGCAAGGTGCTGATGGTGCTGCGCCACTCGACCCGCAACTTCGTCCGCGCCCTGGACTTCGTCACCACGCTCGGCCACGGAGCAGGGCCCAAGGACCGGGCCGCGCTGGGCATGCCGGGCGCCGGCCCGGTCGCCGTCATCACCGACCTCGGCGTGCTGCGGCCCGACCCGGACACCGCCGAACTGGTCCTCACCGAACTGCACCCCGGTGTCACCGTCGAGCAGGTGCGCGAGGCCACCGGCTGGGAGCTGCGGGTCGCGGACGAGGTGGGCACCACCGCGCCGCCCACCGCCGAGGAACTGGCCGCGCTGCGGGCGCTCAAGGCCGCAGGGAAGAAGTAGGAGACCACCATGGCACTCACCCAGGCCGACATCGACCGCGAAGTCACCGAGCTCCAGGACGCGTACGACAAGGCACGGGCCGGCGGCGCGCCCGCCGCGCACCACCCGCCGCGGGACTACGCCCCCTACCGCTCCAGCACGCTGCGCCACCCCAAGCAGCCGCTGGTCGCGGTGCACGGCGACCCGGAGACCGTGGAGCTCTCCGGTCCCGCCTTCGGGCACACCGACGTCACGGACCTCGACAACGACCTCACCAAGCAGCACCACGGCGAGCCGCTCGGCGAGCGGATCACCGTCTCCGGGCGGCTGCTGGACGGCCGCGGCCGTCCCGTGCGCGGCCAGCTGGTCGAGATCTGGCAGGCCAACGCCTCCGGCCGGTACGCCCACCAGCGCGACCAGCACCCCGCGCCGCTGGACCCCAACTTCACCGGTGTCGGGCGCGTGCTGACCGGCGACGACGGCAGCTACTCCTTCACCACCATCAAGCCCGGCGCCTACCCCTGGCGGAACCACACCAACGCCTGGCGCCCGGCCCACATCCACTTCTCGCTGTTCGGCGACGCGTTCACCCAGCGCCTGGTGACGCAGATGTACTTCCCGAACGACCCGCTCTTCCCGTACGACCCGATCCTGCGCTCGGTGACCGACGAGTCCGCCCGGCAGCGGCTGATCGCCGCCTACGACCACGACCTCTCCCAGCCGGAGTTCTCGCTGGGCTACCGCTGGGACATCGTCCTGGACGGCCCGTCCGCCACCTGGATCGAGGAAGGCCGCTGATGACCGAGCAGCACACCCCCGCGCCCGCCCCCACCCCGTCGCACACCGTCGGCCCGTTCTACGGGTACGCGCTGCCCTTCCCCGGCGGCGGTGAGATCGCCCCCGCCGGCCACCCGGACACGATCACGCTGCACGGGTACGTGTACGACGGTGCCGGTGAGCCGGTACCGGACGCGCTGCTGGAGTTCTGGCAGGCGGACCCCGCGGGCTCGCTCGCCGGGAAACCGGGCTCACTCCGCCGCGACCCGGTGACCGGCGGCCACTACGGCCGCAACGGCGTGGACTTCACCGGCTTCGGCCGGGTGCCCACCGACGCCGACGGGCACTACGCGGTCCGTACGCTGCCGCCGGGCGGCGCCCCGTACGTCTCGGTCTGCGTCTTCGCGCGCGGCCTGCTGCACCACCTCTTCACCCGCGCCTACCTCGCCGAGCCCGCCGGCGACACGCTGCTGTCGGGTCTGGAGCCCGCGCGGCGGGAGACTCTTCTCGCCAGGGCCGAGGCGGACAAGCACCGTACGTACCGCTTCGACATCCACCTCCAGGGCGAGAAGGAGACGGTCTTCCTTGCCTTCGACTGATCCGACCGGGGGACCGGCCACCGGCCCGGACGACGTGGGGCTGCTGGCCCCCGTCCGGGCCGGTTCGGCGGCCGAGGCCGCGACCGGGGACGCCGCGTTCCTCCAGGCCATGCTGGACGCGGAGGCCGCGCTCACCCGGGCACAGGCCGCGCTCGGCGAGGCCCCGGCGGCCGCGGCCGAGGCCGTGACGGCGGCGGCCGACGTGCGCCGGTTCGACGCGCGCGACCTGGCGCTGCGCGCCCGCTCCGGCGGCAACCCGGTGATCCCGCTGGTCGCGGACCTCACCGCGGCCGTGAAGGAGAGCGCGCCGGACGCCGCCCCGTACGTCCACCGGGGCGCCACCAGCCAGGACGTCTGGGACACCGCCGCGATGCTGGTCGCGTCGCGGACGGTGGCCCTGGTGCTGGCCGACCTCGCCCGGACGGCGGACGCGCTGTACGGGCTGGCGGACGCGCACCGCGGCACGGTCATGCCGGGCCGTACCCTCACCCAGCACGCCGTGCCGACCACCTTCGGGCTGAAGGCGGCGGGCTGGCGGACGCTGGTCCTGGACGCGTACGAGCGGCTGGCCGCGGTCCGGCTGCCGGTCCAGCTGGGCGGTGCCGCGGGCACGCTGGCCGCGTTCGGCGCGCTGTCGGAGACGTTCACGCCCGAGGACGGGCCCCGGCTGATCGCCGCGTACGCGGCCGAGGCCGGGCTCGCCGAGCCGGACCTCCCCTGGCACACGCTGCGCACGCCCGTCGCCGACCTGGCGTCGGCGCTCGCGTTCGCCACCGGCGCGCTCGGCAAGATCGCCGCTGATGTGCTGGTGCTCTCCCGTACCGAGTGCGGCGAGGTCGCCGAGGGCAGCGGCGGGGGCTCGTCCGCGATGCCGCACAAGGCCAACCCGGTACGCGCGACGCTGCTCGCCGCGGCGGCGCGGCAGGCACCCGGCCTGGCCGGGACCGTGCTGGGCTCGCTCGCCGCCGAGGACGAACGCCCGGCCGGGGCCTGGCACGCCGAGTGGCAGCCGCTGCGCGAGCTGCTGCGGCTGGCCGGCGGCGCCGCCGAGCAGGCCGCCGGGCTCGCCGCCGGCCTGCGCGTCTTCCCGGACCGGATGCGCGCGAACCTGATGCGGACCAAGGGCCTGATGGCCGCCGAGCGGCTGTCCGCCGTGCTCGCGCCCGCGCTCGGGCGGCAGGCGGCCAAGGCCGCGCTGACCCGCGCCTCCCGCACCGCCGTCGAGGAGGACCGCACGCTGGCCGAGGTGCTGCGGGCCGACCCGGAGGTGGCCGGTGCGCTGCCCCCGGAGGAGCTGACCGCACTGGCCGACCCGGCCGCGTACACCGGCTCCGCCGCCGTCCTCACCGACCGGGCACTGCGCCGGCCCGGCCCGCCCGTGCCACCGCCGTCCGCGGCCGGCGCCTGACAGCCGCCCCGCCGGGCACCCGCTCCCCACCCGTACCCGTCACTCCCCCGAGGAGGTCCCCCATGGCCGAGCTCCCCCACCACCGACTCGACGGACCGCAGGACGCGCCGCCGCTGATCCTCGGTCCGTCCCTCGGCACCTCGCTCGACGTCTGGGAGCCGCAGCTGGCCGCCCTGACGCGTACCCACCGTGTGCTGCGCTGGGACCTGCCGGGGCACGGCGGTTCGGCGGCCGGGCTGGTGCCCGCCGAGGCAGCCGTGGACGACCTCGCCCGGCTCGTGCTGGGGCTGGCCGACAAGCAGGGCTGGGACACCTTCGCGTACGCCGGGATCTCCATCGGCGGCGCGATCGGCCTGACGCTGGCGGCCGGCCACCCCGAGCGGCTGACCCGGCTGGCCGTGGTGTGCTCCTCGGCCCACTTCGGCGGCCCGGACACCTGGCAGGAGCGGGCCGCGCAGGTCCGCGAGGACGGCACGGAGGCGATGGCGGCCGGCCGCCCGGGCACCTGGTTCGCGCCCGAGTTCGCCGCGACGCCGCGCGGCCAGGCCCTCATCAAGGACCTCCTCGACACCGACCCGGCCGGGTACGCCGCCTGCTGCGAGGCGCTGGCCTCGTACGACATCCGGGACCGGCTCGCCGGGATCACCGTGCCCACGCTGGTCGTCGCGGGCCGCGAGGACCCGGCGACGCCGCCCGCGCACGCCCGGGAGATCGCCGACGGCATTCCCGGCGCGAGCCTGACCGAGGTCGCGGGCGCCTACCACCTCGCGGGCGTGGACCGGCCAGGGCCGGTGACCGCCGCGCTCGCCGCGCACTTCGCGACCGCTGCGGACGCGGACGCCAGGCCGGAGGAGGCACCGGCCGACGACGCGGGCCGCCGCGCCGCCGGCATGGCCGTCCGCCGGGCCGTCCTCGGTGATCTGCACGTGGACCGGGCCGAGGCGAAGAAGACCCGGTTCACCGCCCGCTTCCAGGACTTCATCACCCGGTACGCCTGGGGCGAGATCTGGACCGGCGGCACGCTGGACCGCCGCACCCGCAGCTGCATCACGCTGACCGCGCTGATCGCCCACGGCCACCACTCCGAATTCGCCATGCACGTACGGGCCGCGGTACGCAACGGCCTCACCCCCGAGGAGATCGGCGAGGTACTCCTGCAGAGCGGCGTCTACTGCGGCGTCCCCGCCGCCAACACCGCCTTCGGCATCGCCCAGGAGGTACTGGCCGAGCTGGAGTGACCTGCGCGGCGGGGGTGCGTACGCCCCGTCCGGAATGATCCCCCGCGCGTTTCATGTGGGTGTCATGCGTGCATCACACCGGTGCGGCAGAGTGGTCGCCGCACCGGGTCGATCATCGACGAGCGCTGGGGGCATCAGGCATGACGGACTTCGGCAGACGGCGGCTGTTGGCGGCCGGCGGCGGTATCGCGCTCACCGGCGCCCTGGCGTCCTGTGGCTCCAACACCGGCCGGGGCGGCGGGGCTTCGGGCCCGGCGTTGAGCCAGTGGTACCACCAGTACGGTGAGCCCGGCACCGAGCAGGCGGTGAAACGGTACGCCGATGCGTACGACAAGGCCGACGTCACCGTCCAGTGGCGGCCCGGCGACTACGACCGGCAGACCGCCGCGGCCCTGCTGACCGACTCGGGCCCGGACGTCTTCGAGGTCAACGGCCCGACGCTGGACCAGATCCGCGGCGGCCAGGTGGTCGACCTGACCGACCAGGTCGCGCCCGCCAAGGACGACTTCAACCAGGCCGTGCTCGCGCCGAAGATCTGGCAGGACAAGATCTGGGCCGTCCCCCAGGTCGTCGACATGCAGCTGCTCTACTACCGCAAGAGCATGCTCGAGGACGCCGGGGTGCAGCCGCCCCGCACACTCGAGGAACTGGTCGACGCCGCCCGCGAGCTGACCGCCAAGGGCCGGAAGGACAAGGTCAAGGGGCTGTTCCTGGGGAACGACGGCGGCGCGGGCGCCCTCGGCGGCACCCCGCTGTACGCCGCCGGCCTCTCGGTCGTCACCGAGGACGGCAAGGTCGGCTTCGACGACCCGGCGGCGGCCCGCACGCTCGGGAAGATCCACGAGCTGTACGCCGACAAGTCCCTGCTCCTCGGCGCGCCCGCCGACTGGTCCGACCCGGCCGCCTTCACGCAGGGCCTGACCGCCATGCAGTGGTCGGGGCTGTGGGCGCTCCCGCAGGTGAAGAAGGCGCTGGGGGACGACTTCGGGGTGCTGCCGTTTCCGGCGGACGGCCCGGGCGGCAAGGTCGCGGTGCCGGTCGGCGCGTACGGCTCGGCGGTGAGCGCGCGCGGCAAGCACAAGAAGGAGGCCGCGGAGTTCGCGAAGTGGCTGTGGGTCGACCGCACGGACTACCAGCGGGACTTCGCGCTGTCGTACGGCTTCCACATCCCGGCCCGGATCTCCCTCGCCAAGAAGGCGAAGGAGCTGCGGTCCGGCGCGGCGGCCGACGCCGTCGCGTACGCCACGGACCACGGCTACGCCGAACCGCTGCTCTGGACCACCGCCTCGAAGACCGCCTATCAGGACGCGCTCAGCCGCATCATCAAGAACGGCGCGAACCCGGAGTCGGAGCTGACGGCGGTCGTACGGAAGACCGGCACCGAGCTGGACCGGGTCAGGAAGAAGTGATCCGCACGCTGCTGGGCGCCCAGAACCGCAACCTGTGGTTCTGGGTGTTCGTCGGCCCGTTCGCGGTCGGGCTGGCCCTGTTCACGTACGTACCGCTGCTCTGGAGCGTCTGGCTCAGCTTCTTCGACGCGCACAACACCGTCACCCCGACGCGCTTCGTCGGGCTGGACAACTACCTCGCGATGCTGGGCGACGGCGCGTTCCTCAGCAGCCTGGGGACGTTCCTGCTGTTCTCGGCGTTCATCGTGCCCGCGACGTACGTGCTGTCGCTGGGGCTGGCCCTGATGGTGAACCGGGTGCGCATCGCGCAGGCGTTCTTCCGGTCGGTCTTCTTCCTGCCGACCGCGTGCAGCTACGTCGTCGCCTCGCTGGTGTGGAAGCTGTCGATCTTCAACGGGGTGCGGTTCGGGCTGGCCAACACGGTGCTGGGGTGGTTCGGCGCCGATCAGACGGCATGGCTGTCGTCGACCGACCCGCCGTGGTACTGGCTGGTCATCGTCACCGTACGGCTCTGGCTCCAGGCCGGCTTCTACATGATCCTCTTCCTGGCCGGGCTGCAGCGGATCTCGCCCCGGCTGTACGAGGCGGCCGCGGTGGACGGCGCGAAGCCCGGCTGGCAGACGTTCCGGCACATCACCTTCCCGCAGCTGCGGGCGACTTCGGTGGCCGTCGTCCTGCTCCTCGTCATCAATGCCTTCCAGGCCTTCGACGAGTTCTACAACCTGCTCTCCGACTCCCGCGGTTACCCGCCGTACGCCCGGCCGCCGCTGGTCTACCTGTACTACATCGCGCTCGGCAGCGAGCAGAACCTCGGGCTCGGCAGCGCGGGCGCGGTGATCCTCGCGCTGATCATCGCGGTGGCGACCATCGTCCAGGCCCGCTGGTTCGGGCTGGGCCGCAAGGAGGACTGACCGGTGGACCAGGCACTCATCCGGGCGGGCCGGGCCCTGCGGCTGGCCCTGCTGCTCGTCCTCGCGCTGCTGTTCCTGATCCCGTTCTACCTGCTGCTGCGCAACGGGCTGGCGACCGAGGCCGACATCACGGCGCCGGACTGGACGTTCTTCCCGCGCTCCCTCCAGTGGGACAACGTCGGCGAGCTGTTCGCGGACCCGAACCTCCCCATGGCGCGGGCGCTGCTCAACTCCTCGGTGATCGCGGTGGCCACGACGCTGGGCACGCTGCTGCTCGCCTCGCTCGCCGGGTACGGTCTGGCCCGCATCCCGTACCGGCACGCGAACGCGGTGTTCTACGCGATCCTCGGCACGCTCATGGTCCCGGCGGCGGTCACCTTCGTGCCCAGCTTCGTCCTGGTTTCTTCCCTCGGCTGGATCTCGACCCTGCGCGGCCTGATCATCCCCACCCTTTTCTCCGCGTTCGCGTGCTTCGTCTTCCGGCAGTACTTCCTCGGCTTCCCGCGCGAGCTGGAGGACGCGGCGCGGGTGGACGGGCTGGGGTACTGGCGGACGTACTGGCGGGTGGTGGTGCCGAACTCGCGGCCGGTGTTCGCCGCGGTCGGCACGATCGTCTTCATCGGGGCGTGGAACGCCTTCCTGTGGCCGCTGGTGATCGGCCAGGACCGGGAGGCGTGGACGGTGCAGGTGGCGCTGTCCACGTTCACCACCGCGCAGAACGTCAACCTGCACGAGCTGTTCCTCGCGGCCGCGGTCTCGATCCTGCCGCTGGTCCTGGTCTTCTTCCTGCTCCAGCGGTACATCGTCGCCGGAGTGGAGCGGACCGGCATCGACGACTGAGCCGGGCCTGGTGACGCCCGGCGCTGGCCTGGTACGGTGCGAACATGATGGCGCTTACACCTTCCCGTGTGCGGGAGCCGCAGGACTGCGGCCCCCACGGTGAGTGCGCGCCCCGCGGCCTGAGCTTCCTGCGCCGCCGCGGCCGGGTGGGGTCTCCCCCGGCCTGCGCCTGTCGCTGACGTTCCACAGCACCGGCATCACCTACGCCCCTGCCCGCTGACCGGGCCCTGGGCGTGTTTCTCGCTTTCGCGTTCCCTGTCCCCCTAGGAGGACCAGTGACGATCATGGCTACCCCTGTCCTGCGCGACCACCGCATCCCCGACGGCGGCCTCTACGAAGGGCAGCGCATCCTGAACCGGCTGCCCGACGGCTGGGAGGAGCGCCCGTACGAGCGCTTCGAGGTCGTCCCGCAGGCCCGCACCATCGGCGCCGAGATCCGCGGCCTCGACCTCTCCCGCCCGCTGGACGACGCCCTGCGCGCGGAGCTGAACCGGGCGCTGCTGGAGTGGAAGGTGCTCTTCTTCCGCGGCGCGCACCTCACCTCGGCCCAGCAGCGGGACTTCGCGCGCAACTGGGGCGAGCTGGAGACCAATCCGCTGCTGGCGCGCGGTGACTCCGAGGACGTGGTGCGCTTCGACAAGAAGGACCCCACGGCTCCCACCTTCGAGAACGTCTGGCACACGGACGTGACCTTCCGGGAGCGGCCCGCACTGGGCGCGGTGCTCCAGCTGCGCGAGGTGCCGCCGTTCGGCGGGGACACCATGTGGGCCGACATGGCCGCCGCGTACGACAACCTGCCGCAGGAGGTGAAGGACCGCATCGACGGCGCCACGGCCGTGCACGACTTCATCCCCGGCTTCGAGCGCTTCTACCCGGCCGAGCGACTGGCCCCGCTCCAGGAGCAGTTCCCGCCGGTCGAGCACCCGGTCGTCCGCCGCCACCCGGAGACCGGCCGCAAGATGCTCTTCGTCAACACCTCCTTCACCACCCGCATCGTGGGCTGGGACCGGGACGAGAGCGACCGCATGCTGCGGCTGTTGTTCCAGCAGGCCCATGTGCCGGAGTTCCAGGTGCGCTTCCACTGGCAGGCGGGTGACGTGGCGTTCTGGGACAACCGGGCGACGCAGCACTACGCGGTGGCCGACTACGCGCCGCACGGGCGGGTCGCCGAGCGGGTGGCCATCGCGGGCGACCGGCCGTTCTGACGGCCGCTCACGGCTCCGCGGGGGCGCCGCCGCGGATGAGCGCGGCGCCCAGCGGGGTGAGGGTGTGCAGGACCGCGTTGCCCTGCCGCAGGGTGACCAGCAGCCCGGCCTCCCGCAGTACCGTCGCGTGCTGGCTGGCGGAGGCCAGCGACACCTCGGCGCGCCGGGCCAGTTCGCTGGTGGTGCAGCCGCCGCCGATGCCCCGCAGGATCGCGGAGCGGGTGCGGCCGACGAGCTTGCCGAGCGAGCGGCCCGGCGCCGCGGCCGCCGTGGGCCGCGGGGCGTGGTGCTCGACGGGGTAGACCAGGACGGGAGTGAGGTCCGGGTCGTACAGGGTGACCGGGGTGCGGCGGCAGAAGAACGACGGGACCAGCAGCAGGCCCCGCCCGTCCAGGTACAGGTCGCGGTCGACGGGGTAGTCGGCCTCCAGGACGGGCGGCCGCCAGCGCATCATGGGCGGCAGCGACCCGAGCAGCCGGTCGGCGCCGCCGTCCAGCAGGGCCCGGCCGCGGGCCGCCCGGTCGGCCTCGATCCGGGCCTGTACGTGCGGCCAGTACGGCGCGATGGCCGCGTCGTGGTAGCGGCGCAGGATGCCGGTCAGCTGGTGCAGCGGCCGGGTGTCGCCGTGGGCGAGGTCGCGCAGCCAGGGCTGGGGCGGCCGGCCGTCGGCGAGCCGGCCGTCGGTGAGCCGGGTGAGGTCGCGGTGCAGCCGCGGGGCCGGAGTGGCCTTCAGCGCGGCGAGTGCGTCATCGATTCCGAGCAGCCCTTCGGGGGGCGTAAGGAAATCGGGAAAATATCCCTTGGCCGGTATCAGCGGGGAGAGGTAGCGTGTTTCACCATTCAACCGGGAGCGGGTTTCCGTACGCCATTCGTTGAGCGCCGTACCACCCTGCCGGTCCCGAAGTCGGTGAAAACTTAAAACGGTCTCCCAGAGCACATCAGGGCGTGCGGCGATCCGCACGCGGGCCAGATCCGGTCCACTGAAATGGACGCGCAGCACCGAAACCCCACCATCGCCATCAGTCGTCGGCCCCCGAGCACCCGAGTATGCACACGCCCATGTGGGGTCACCACGCCCTTTTGGCCAGATCTGAAAAGGGTCGCGCCGGGACCGAACTCCCGGAATGCTGATACTCAATTCGGCGGCGATACGGACGGCACGGATTGCTCGGACCCGTGGGGGGTGACGAGCCGTCACCGGCCGTCCCGCTACCCGCCGAAGGCCGCCGCCCGGGCCGAGCTGGCGGCGGCAGCTCCCGAGGGGGGAGTCCGGAAAAGGCGAGGGCGGCACCTCCGCACAGGTGCCGCCCTCGTTTCAGGCGAACCGGAGCCCCTTGATCGGCTGAGGGTCGGGGGCCCATCCAGCGGCTCCGGTCGTCCACGGCCGGCGTACCGGCCGTCCGCCGCCTGCCGGCCGGTGTTCGTGCACCGACCGGCAGACGAGTCTTTCCGGAGGTCAGCGGCTACCGCTGCCCTCGGTACGGGTCAGCGGCTGTCACTGCCCTTGGATTCGGCCGCCGCGCGGCCCGCCTCCAGCCGCGCCACGGGGATGCGGAACGGCGAGCAGGAGACGTAGTCCAGCCCCACCTGGTGGAAGAAGTGCACCGACTCCGGGTCGCCGCCGTGCTCACCGCAGACGCCGAGCTTGAGGTCGGGGCGGGTGGCCCGGCCGGCCTCCGCGGCGTTCCGTACGAGCGAGCCCACGCCGTCCTTGTCGATGGTCTCGAAGGGACTGACGCCGAAGATGCCCTTCTCCAGGTACGCGGTGAAGAAGCTGGCCTCCACGTCGTCCCGGGAGAAGCCCCACACGGTCTGCGTGAGGTCGTTCGTACCGAAGGAGAAGAAGTCGGCGGACTCGGCGATCTGCCCGGCCGTGAGCGCCGCACGCGGCAGCTCGATCATCGTGCCGAGGGTGAGCCCGAGCTCCACACCGTGGGCCTGCTCGACCTCGGCGATGACCTGCTCGGCCTCCTCGCGGACGATCTCCAGCTCCTGGACCGTACCGACCAGCGGGATCATGATCTCCGCACGCGGATCGCCCTTGGCGGCCCGGCGCGCTGCCGCCGCCTCCGCGATCGCCCGCACCTGCATGGCGAACAGGCCGGGGATGACGAGGCCGAGGCGGACACCGCGCAGACCCAGCATCGGGTTCTGCTCGTGCAGCCGGTGCACGGCCTGGAGGAGGCGCAGGTCGTTCTCGTTGGAGTCCTTGCGGGACTCGGCGAGCGCGACGCGCACCGACAGCTCGGTGATGTCGGGCAGAAACTCGTGCAGCGGCGGGTCCAGCAGCCGGACCGTCACGGGCAGCCCGTCCATCGACTCGAAGAGCTCGACGAAGTCGCCCTTCTGCAGCGGCAGCAGCTCCGCGAGCGCGGCCTGCCGCTCGTCGTCGGTGCCGGCGAGGATCAGCCGCTCGACCATCTCGCGCCGCTCACCGAGGAACATGTGCTCGGTGCGGCACAGGCCGATGCCCTGGGCGCCGAACCGGCGGGCGCGCGCCGCGTCCTCGGCGTTGTCGGCGTTGGCCCGTACCCGCAGCCGGCGCACCCGGTCCGCGTACGCCATGACCCGGTGCACGGCCTTGACCAGCTCGTCGGCGTCGTCCGCGCCGGCGTGCATCCGGCCCTCGAAGTACTCCACGACCGGCGAGGGCACGACCGGCACCTCACCGAGGTAGATCTTGCCGGTCGAGCCGTCGATGGAGACGACGTCGCCCTCCTCGATGACCACACCGCCGGGCGCGGTCAGGCAGCGCCGCTTGGTGTCGACCTCCAGCTCCTCGGCGCCGCAGACACAGGTCTTGCCCATGCCGCGGGCGACGACGGCGGCGTGCGAGGTCTTGCCGCCGCGCGAGGTGAGGATGCCCTCGGCGGAGATCATGCCGTTGAGGTCGTCCGGGTTGGTCTCGCGGCGGATGAGGATGACCTTCTCGCCCGAACGCGACCACTTCACCGCGGTGTACGAGTCGAAGACGGCCTTGCCGACGGCCGCGCCCGGCGACGCGGCGATGCCGCGGCCGATCAGCTCGGCCCTCCCGCCCTTTGGACGCAGCGCCTTCTCGTCGAACCGCGGGAACATCAGCTGCGCCAGCTGCGCGCCGTTGACCCGCTGCAGCGCCTCCGCCTCGTCGATCAGTCCCTGGTCGACCAGCTGCGTCGCGATACGGAAGGCGGCGCCCGCGGTCCGCTTGCCGACGCGGGTCTGCAGCATCCACAGCTTGCCGCGCTCGATGGTGAACTCGATGTCGCACAGGTCCTTGTAGTGCGTTTCGAGCGTCTCCATGATCTGCATCAGCTCGTCGTACGACTTCTTGTCGAGCTGCTCCAGCTCCGCGAGCGGAACGGTGTTGCGGATACCGGCGACGACGTCCTCGCCCTGCGCGTTCTGCAGGTAGTCGCCGTAGACGCCCTGGTGGCCGCTGGCCGGGTCGCGGGTGAAGGCGACGCCGGTACCGGAGTCGGGGCCGAGGTTGCCGAAGACCATCGAGCAGACGTTGACGGCCGTGCCGAGGTCGCCCGGGATGCGCTCCTGGCGCCGGTACAGCTTGGCCCGGTCGGTGTTCCACGACTCGAAGACCGCGCGGACCGCGAGGTCCATCTGCTCGCGCGGGTCCTGCGGGAAGTCGCGGCCCGTCTCCTTGGCGACGATCTCCTTGAACTGCCCGACCAGCTTCTTCATGTCGGCCGCGTCCAGCTCGACGTCGACCTTCACGCCCTTGGCCCGCTTGGCCGTCTCCAGCGCCTCCTCGAAGAGGTCACCGTCCACACCGAGCACGGTCTTGCCGAACATCTGGATGAGCCGGCGGTACGAGTCCCACGCGAAGCGCTCGGAGCCGGCCTGCTGGGCGAGGCCGCCCACCGACTCGTCGGAGAGCCCGATGTTCAGGACGGTGTCCATCATGCCGGGCATCGAGAACTTCGCACCGGAACGCACCGAGACGAGCAGCGGGTCGTCGGCCTGTCCGAGCTTCTTGCCCATCCGGCGCTCCAGGGCGTCCAGATGCTCGGACACCTCGGCACGGAGTGCCGCCGGCTCCGCACCGCTCTCGAGGTACTCCTTGCATGCCTCGGTGGTGATCGTGAAGCCAGGCGGGACGGGAAGTCCCAGATTGGTCATCTCGGCGAGGTTCGCACCCTTCCCGCCGAGCAGATCCTTCAGGTCCTTGTTGCCCTCGGTGAAGTCGTAGACGAACTTCGCCGACTTCACGGCCTCGGCCGACTGGGTTACGTGGGGATCTTGTGTTTCCGACACGGGACTGACTCCTCGCGGACGGGCTGCCCTGACGGCGAGGAACATACCCAGATCGAAGGCGTCTGGGTACGTCCACTCGGTCGACATACGCCCGTAACCCGGCGTCAGCCAACAGATCGAAAGTCGCCTGTCCCGACCCCATGCATACATCTTCTGAACTCATGACTCCGGAAGGTGCGGATGATCACGGTCGATTCTGCACGGAGCGCGACGACTCTCTTGATCGCTTGAACTCAAGATCCATGGCACCCAGTGCCAGCCTTGGAGACATAGAGCCCCGATGAAACGCTCATCTGAGCGCCCCCCTTATCAAGGGTGGCGAGAATCACGCGCCGCGAGGCCCTCCGATCCCACGATTCGGACCCGCCGGCGGACACGTAACGCCGCCGTCATCCGCCGTCGCGACCCGCTCCAGGAAGGCGTCCACGAGCGCGTACGCCCGTTCCCGCGTCTCGGGAAGCGCCGCCCGCACCTCCTTGACCAGCGCGTCGGGGTCGGCGCCGAGCGCCTCCGCGACACCCGTGTCGTCGTGGTCGAACCAGGCCCGCAGCACCTCCGGCGTCAGCTCCGGATGGAACTGCACCCCCATCGACCGCCCGCAGACGAACGCCTGCGACGCGACCTCGTTGCGCGCGAGTTCGCGGAGCGGCAGACCGGCGCCGCCCCCTTCCGGTACGGCCTCCGGGAGCAGCCACCGGTCCCCGTGGAATAGGAACCACGGCCCCGGCCCGACCAGCTCCGGCTCGTCCGCCTCGACCTCCGTCCACCCGAGCTCGAAGCGCGGGGCCCGCTCGGCCGATCCCCCGAGCGAGGCGGCCAGCAGCTGCCCACCGAAGCAGATGCCGAGCACGGGTATGCCCAGCCGCCGCGCGTCCCGCAGCAGGTCCAGCTCCGCCCGTATCCACTCGTTCATGCGGTTCACCGACCACGGCGCGCCGAGCGACAGGATCAGGTCATATTCGGCGACCGCCGGAAACCGGGGCTCGACGTCCGGAGACGCGTACCGCTCGGCGGGGACCACGAGCAGTTCGTCGAACGCGTATCCGCGCTGCGCCAGCCGGTCGCCGACATGTCCCGCGGTGGACAGGTGGTCGTGGGCGATGACCAGGGCGCGCTTCGTCACGGAGACCTCGCTCGGTTCGTACGGGCGTATCGTTCGGGGCCACATTTACCGGCACCCCGAGCCGTACGGCCCGGCGGCCCGGCGGCCCGGCGCCCCGGCAGCCCGGCGGCCCGGCGGAACCGTCGCAGTACACCGACGGCCCCCAGGACGCCGGCCGCTTCTGCCGCGAGGTGATGCGGCGGGTGGCGCGGCTGACGCCCTGAGGGCCGGTTCGGTCGGCGAGCGACGGGGGCGGTTACGGCTCAGTGGCCGCGGCGGATCCACTCCTCCAGATGGGGCGCTTCGTCCCCGATGACGGTGGTGTCGCCGTGCCCGGTCAGCACCTTCGTCTCCGGCGGGAGCGTCAGCAGCCGCTCCTTGATCGACTCGATGATGGTCGGGAAGTCCGAGAAGGACCGCCCGGTCGCCCCTGGCCCGCCCTGGAAGAGCGTGTCCCCGGTGAAAACGGCCCCCAGAGCGGGTGCGTACAGGCACACCGCGCCGGGCGCGTGCCCCGGCGTGTGCAGCACCGTCAGCTCCGTACCGGCAACCGTGAACACCTGCCCGTCCGCCAGCTCACCGTCCGGCAGCCGGTCGGGGTGGGTCTGCTTCCACAGCGGCCAGTCTTCCGGGTGGAGCAGGACGGGCGCGGCCGCCCGGTCGGCGAGTTCGGGCGCGGCGTCGATGTGGTCGTTGTGCGCGTGCGTGGAGATGATCGCCAGCAGGCGGCGGCCGCGTACGGCTTCGAGGATGGCGCCGGCGTCGTGCGCGGCGTCGATGACGATCGCCTCGGTGTCGTCGCCGATGATCCAGACGTTGTTGTCGACGTCCCAGGTACCGCCGTCGAGGGTGAACGTGCCGGAGGTGACGAGGTGTTCAATGCGGGCCGCCATCACAGCACCACCACCGAACGCAGCACATCACCCTCATGCATCCGCGCGAAGGCCTTCTCCACATCCCCGATCCCGATCGTCTCGGTCACGAACGCCCCCAGATCCAGACGCCCCTGCTGATGCAGATCCACCAGCATCGGGAAGTCCCGGGAGGGCAGACAGTCCCCGTACCAGGAGGACTTCAACGCCCCACCCCGCCCGAAGACGTCCAGCAACGGCAGCTCCAGAGTCATGTCGGGGGTCGGCACGCCGACCAGGACGACCGTCCCGGCCAGGTCGCGGGCGTAGAACGCCTGCTTGTAAGTCTCCGGACGCCCCACCGCCTCGATCACCACATCCGCCCCGAAGCCACCGGTCAGCTCCCGGATCGCCTCCACCGGGTCCACCGCCGTGGAGTTCACCGTATGCGTGGCACCGACCGACTCCGCCTTGGCCAGCTTCCGGTCATCGATATCCACCGCAATGATCCTCGCCGCCCCCGCCAACCGCGCCCCGGCAATGGCCGCATCCCCGACCCCGCCACAGCCGATGACGGCCACCGAGTCACCCCGGCCCACATTGCCGGTATTGATGGCCGCGCCGATGCCCGCCATCACCCCACAGCCCAGCAACCCCGCCACCGCCGGCGACACCGACGGATCCACCTTCGTGCACTGTCCCGCCGCCACCAGCGTCTTCTCCGCAAACGCCCCGATCCCCAACGCCGGCGACAACTCCCTCCCATCCACCAGCGTCATCTTCTGCCCGGCATTGTGCGTGGCGAAGCAGTACTGCGGACGCCCCCGCAAACACGCCCGGCACTGCCCGCACACCGCCCGCCAGTTCAAAATCACGAAATCCCCGGCCGCGACCTCGGCGACACCCTCCCCCACCGACTCCACCACCCCCGCCGCCTCATGCCCCAGCAGAAACGGAAACTCCTCACTGATCCCGCCCTGCTTGTAATGCAGATCCGTATGACACACCCCGCACGCCTGCACCCGGACCACAGCCTCCCCCGGACCCGGATCCGGCACCACGATCGTCTCCACCCGCACCGGCTCATTCTTCCCCGCTGCGATGACTCCGCGTACTTCCTGCGCCATGGGAGCAGCCTTTCGCCACGTCAGTTCACGGGACGGTGCCCTGTCCTGCCCGCCCCGCGTCCACCCTGGCGTTCCGACTCAGCTGCGTCCAACATCCAATCCTGATCGGATTCAGCGCTTCTGGTGCTCAATCTCGGGGAGGCTGGCCAGAAGGGCCTGCGCGGCGGGCGAGAGGCGGCCGCTGCGGGGTACGGCGATACCCACGTTCCACACCGTGTTGGCGGCGAGCGGTACGGCGACGAGGCCGCGTGCCTGGTCCTTGTGGGTGACCGGGCGGGGCACCACCGCGACGCCCATTCCCCGCGCCACGAGGTCGAGGAGGGTGTAGACGTCGTTGACCTCCATCGCCACCGTGCGGCGCGTGCCCGCCGCGGCGAACAGCGCGTCGGCTGCCCGCCGCGCGCCCCAGTCGCGGTGCAGGTCGACGAAGACCTCACCGGCCAGCGCCTGTACGGCCAGCGATTCGCCGCTGTGCGCCGGGAGCGGGTCGCCGCTGAAGACGAGCGGGTGGTCCGGGCGGCACAGCAGCATCATCGGCTCCGTCGCCAGGGGGCGGATGCGGACCCCCTCCTCGTGCCCCTCGTACACCACGAACGCCAGGTCCAGGCTGCCGCGGCGGATCTCCTCCAGCAGGTGGGCCGAGCCGGACTGGACCATGTGGACCTCGACGCCGGGGTGGCGTCCGCGCAGGTCGGCCAGGAGCGACACCGGGTCGACGATGCCCATGCACTGCTCGGTGCCGACGGCGAGGGTGCCGGTGAACAGGCCGCGTACGGCCGCGACCGCCTCCCGTGCGGCCGCCGCGCCGGCCAGCGTGCGGCGCGCCTCGACGAGGAAGGCGCGGCCGGCGGCGGTGAGTTGGACGCGGCGGGTGGTGCGGGTGAAGAGGTCGGCGCCGAGCTCCCGTTCCAGGGCCCGTACGGAGGCGGACAGGCCGGACTGGGCGATGTGCAGCCGTTCGGCAGCACGGGTGAAGTGCTGCTCCTCGGAAACGGCGACGAAGTGTTCCAGGTGCCTGAGTTCCACGATTAAGCACTCTAGATGCTGGGACCGGGCTGCGGTACGGGTCCTTCTTGCACGCCACCCCGGCACCGTCTTCTTGATCGTCGCCGCCTCGGCACCGCCTGGGCCCGCTACCTGCGCGCCGCCCGCCCCGACACGTACGCCGCGATCCGCACCTGCGCCACGGACGACGCGCCCTGAGGGGCCGGTCAGCCGCCCGACGTGTCCAGTTCCGCGTCCACGCTGACGCCCGTGCAGTCGTACGGGTCGTCCAGCCAGCCGTCCGGGAGGACGACCTTGTTGCGGCCGGAGGTGCGGCCGCGGGGGCCGTCGGCGCCGGCCGGCCAGGGCTGGTCGAGGTCCAGCGCGGACAGGTGGTCGGCCAGCTCGGCGAGCGAGGAGGAGACGGCGAGCTTGCGGCGCATCTCGGAGCCGACCGAGAAGCCCTTGGTGTACCAGGCCACGTGCTTGCGGAAGTCGATCACGCCGCGGGCCTCGTCGCCCAGCCACTCGCCGAGGAGCGTGGCGTGCCGGAGCATGACGTCCGCGACCTCCTTCATGGTCGGCCGGGCGTAGTCCTCGGGCCGGTCCTCGAAGGCGGCGACCAGGTCGCCGAAGAGCCAGGGGCGGCCGAGGCAGCCGCGGCCGACGACCACGCCGTCGCAGCCGGTCTCGCGCATCATCCGTACGGCGTCGTCGGCGGACCAGATGTCGCCGTTGCCGAGCACCGGGATGTCACTGACCGCGCCGACGTGCTCCTTCAGGCGCGCGATGGCGTCCCAGTCGGCGGTGCCGCCGTAGTGCTGGGCGGCGGTGCGGCCGTGCAGCGCGACCGCCGTCACGCCCTCCTCGACGGCGATCCGCCCGGCGTCGAGGTAGGTGATGTGGTCGTCGTCGATGCCCTTGCGCATCTTGATCGTGACGGGCAGCGATCCGGCGTTGCCGACGGCCTCGCGCAGGATCGAGCGCAGCAGGTGGCGCTTGTACGGGAGGGCCGAGCCGCCGCCCTTGCGGGTCACCTTGGGGACCGGGCAGCCGAAGTTGAGGTCGATGTGGTCGGCGAGGTCCTCTTCCGCGATCATGCGGACGGCCTTGCCGACGGTGTCCGGGTCGACGCCGTACAGCTGGATCGAGCGCGGCTTCTCGGTCGCGTCGAAGTGGATCAGCTGCATGGTCTTCTCGTTGCGTTCGACCAGCGCGCGTGTGGTGATCATCTCGCTGACGAAGAGGCCCTTGCCGCCCGAGAACTCCCGGCACAGGGTCCGGAAGGGCGCGTTGGTGATCCCGGCCATCGGCGCGAGGACCACCGGGGGCTGCACGCTGTGCGGGCCGATCTGCAGCGAGGACATAGGGAGCGGGTTCCTTCGACGGGTAGGGATTCGACGTACGGGACGGGTGCGGTCTCCCATTGTCGCGCACGTGCGAAGCGGGTCGCCCCTGCGGTCGGCCATCGCCGCCCGGCCGCGCACAGCGAATCGTTGTAGCGTTCAACCATGCCCGAGCTCACCCACCGGCGACGGATGCTCGTGCTGGCGATCTGCTGCATGAGCCTGCTGATCGTCAGCCTGGACAACACCGTCCTGAACGTCGCCCTGCCCTCCCTCCGCAAGGATCTGCACGCCTCCGTCTCCGGCATGCAGTGGACCATCGACGCCTACACCCTCGTCCTGGCGTCGCTGCTGATGCTGGCCGGCTCGACCGCGGACCGGCTCGGCCGCCGCCGGGTGTTCCAGGCCGGGCTGATCGTCTTCACCCTCGGATCGCTGCTGTGCAGCCTGGCGCCGAGCCTGCCATGGCTGGTGGCGTTCCGGATGGTGCAGGCGGTGGGCGGTTCGATGCTCAACCCCGTCGCGATGTCGATCATCACCAACACCTTCACCGAGCCGCGCGAGCGGGCCCGTGCGATCGGTGTGTGGGGTGGCGTGGTCGGCCTCAGCATGGCGGCGGGGCCGGTGGTCGGCGGACTGCTCGTGGAGGCCGTCGACTGGCGGGCGATCTTCTGGATCAACGTACCCATCGGGCTGCTCGCGCTCTTCCTGACCATGCGCTACGTCCCGCACTCCCGCGCGCCCCATCCGCGCCGCCCCGACCCCGTGGGCCAGCTGCTGGTCATCCTGCTGCTCGGCTCCCTGACGTACGCGATCATCGAGGCGCCCGAGGCGGGCTGGGGCTCGCCCCTGATCATGGGCTGCACCGCACTGGCCGTGCTGTCCCTCGCCGGGCTGATCGGTTACGAGCGGCGGCGCACCGAACCGCTGATCGAGCTGCGCTTCTTCCGCAGCGCACCGTTCAGCGGCGCGACCGTGATCGCCGTGAGCGCGTTCGCGGCGCTCGGCGGCTTCCTCTTCGTCAACACGCTCTACCTCCAGGACGTCCGCGGCCTCTCGGCGCTGCACGCGGGCCTCTACATGCTGCCGATGGCGGCGATGACACTGGTCTTCGCACCGTTGTCCGGGCGGCTGGTGGGCGCCCGCGGGCCGCGGCTGCCGCTGCTGCTGGCCGGTGCCGGCATGGTGATCAGCGGCGTCCTCTTCGCCGGCTTCGAGGCGGAGACCAGCACACCGCTGCTCTTCACCGGTTACGTGCTCTTCGGCATCGGCTTCGGCCTGGTCAACGCGCCGATCACCAATACCGCCGTATCCGGGATGCCGCGTGCGCAGGCCGGGGTCGCGGCGGCGGTGGCCTCCACCAGCCGCCAGGTGGGCCAGTCCCTGGGCGTCGCCGTCATCGGTGCGGTGCTGGCGAGCGGCGCCGGGGCGGCCGCCGCCTCCGACCGCTTCGCCGAGGCGAGCCGCCCGGCCTGGCGGATCCTCACCGGCTGCGGCCTGGCCGTCCTCCTCGTCGGCGCGCTCACCAGCGGCCGCTGGGCCCGCGAGACGGCCCGCCGCGCCGCCGACCGGCTGGAGGGCGAGCCGGCACCGGCGGACGGCCGGCCGGCGGGCAGCCGCCAGGGCGGCTGAGCGGCCGGGCCGGCCGACCGAGCTACCGGGCCCCGGTCGGCTGAGCTACCGGGCCGCCACCGCCAGCTCCTGCAGCCGCGCCAGCCGTTCCCGCGACTGGCGTGCGGACTCGCGCCGGACGCCTGGACGCTGGTCGCGGCGCGGGCCGCGCAGGGCGCGGCGTCCGCGGTGATGCTGCCGCAGGCGCTGGCCACCAGCCACGCGACCACGTCCGGCGGCCGGCGCGGCCGGGCGCTCGGCCTGTACGGCGCGACGGGCGGCGTCGCCGGGGTCGCCGGGCAGCTGCTCGGCGGGCCGCTGGTCTCCGCCGACCTGCTGGGTACCGGCTGGCGCGCGATCTTCCTGGTGAACGTGCCGGTGGTGATCGCCATCCTGCTGCTGGGCCGGGTCTCGGTACCGGGCAGCCGGGCGGCGCGCCCGGCCCGCGGCGACCGGGCCGGTACGGCGCTCTTCGCGCTCGCCCTGGTCGCGCTGCTGCTGCCGCTGACCGAGGGCCGGGCGGCCGGCGGCCCCCTGTGGTCATGGCTGCTGCCGGCCGCCGCGCCCCTGCTGGCCTGGGCGTTCTACGTGGTCGAGCGGCGTGCCGAGCGCAGTGGCTGCTCGCGGCGCTCGCCGTGCAGTTCGTCGGCCTGCCGGCCATGCCGGTCCTGTCGCTCCGGCTGCCCCGTGCCCTCTCCTGAGGCCCGCGACGCGCCGACATCTGCGATCAGCTGACAACTATTGAAATCTGTCAGCTGTCATGCGACGGTGGGGTCATGCAGACGCGCACTCTTGGCACCACCGGCCCGCAGACCTCCGCCCTCGGCCTCGGCTGCATGGGCATGTCCGCGCTCTACGGGGACGCCGACCGGGCCGAGTCCCTCGCCACCGTCCACGCCGCGCTGGACGCCGGGATCACCCTCCTGGACACCGGCGACTTCTACGGCATGGGCCACAACGAACTGCTCATCAACGAAGCGCTGCGCACCGCGCCCGCCGGGGCCCGCGAAAAGGCGCTGCTGAGCGTGAAGTTCGGTGCCCTGCGCACCGTCGAGGGCGGCTTCACCGGCTACGACGGGCGCCCGGCCGCGGTGAAGAACTTCGCCGCCTACTCGCTTCAGCGCCTGGGCGCCGACCACATCGACATCTACCGCATCGCCCGCCTGGACCCGGACGTACCGGTCGAGGAGACCGTCGGCGCCATCGCCGAGCTGGTCGAGGCCGGGCACGTACGCCACATCGGCCTGTCCGAGGTCGGCGCGGAGACGCTGCGCCGGGCGGCCGCCGTGGCGCCGGTCTCCGACCTCCAGATCGAGTACTCCCTCATCTCGCGCGGCATCGAGCAGGAGATCCTGCCCACGGCCCGCGAGCTGGGCATCGGGATCACCGCGTACGGCGTGCTCTCCCGCGGCCTGATCAGCGGCCACTTCAGCCGGGACCGGCAGCTCGCCGCGAACGACTTCCGCGGGATGAGCCCGCGCTTCCAGGGCGCCAACCTCGACCACAACCTCAGCCTGGTCGAGGCGCTGCGGAAGATCGCCGAGCAGAAGGGCGTCTCGGTCGCGCAGACGGCCATCGCCTGGGTGCTCGCCCAGGGCGAGGACATCGTGCCGCTGATCGGCGCCCGTACCCGCGAGCGGCTGTCCGAGGCGCTCGGCGCGGTGGACGTCACGCTGGACGCCGGTGATCTGGCGGCCGTCGAGCAGGCGGTGCCGGCCGGCGCGGCGGCAGGCGACCGCTACCCGGCGAACCAGATGGCGCACCTGGACAGCGAGCGCTGACCGGACGCGACGGCACGCGGGGCGTCGGATACCGTCCGTATCACGGCGCCCCGCCCGCCCTCGCCGACCCGAAAGGCCCGACCGTCCCATGCCGCCCGAGCCGCTGACCCGCGAACGCATCCTCCAGGCCACCGAAGAGGTGCTGCGCCGGCACGGCCAGGCCAAGGCCACGGTGGTGGACGTGGCGCGGGTACTGGGCGTCAGTCACGGCAGCGTCTACCGGCACTTCCCCACGAAGGCGGCGCTGCGCGAGGCGGTCACGGAGCTCTGGCTGAACCGTACGAGCGCGCGGCTGGAGGAGCTGGCGCGGGACACGGAGGGGCCGGCCGCCGACCGGCTGTCCGACTGGCTGGAGACGCTCTTCACGGCCAAGCGGCACAAGGCGGGCGACGACCCGGAGCTGTTCGCGACGTACCTGGTCCTGACGACCGAGACCGCGCGGGTCGTCGACGCGCATGTCGCCGAGCTCGTCGGCCAGCTCGCCCGGATCGTCGCGGACGGCGTCGCCCAGGGCGTGTTCACGTCCCCCGACCCCGAGGCCACGGCCCGCGCCGTCTTCGACGCGACCGCCCGTTTCCACGATCCGGCGCACGCGGCGGAGTGGTCCCGCGCGACCATCGAGTCGGAGTACGCCGCGGTCCGCGACCTGGTACTGCGCGGCCTCCGCGCCCCTCAGGGGCGCGGGGAACTGCGCGATCAAGCACAGCGGACGTGACACGTCCGCCACGAAGGCGCGGCCCCGCCCCGGGAGCCACGCCGACGAACCGCTGCGTCAGCAGCCCAGCAGACGCCCGCCCAGGTAAGCCTGGATCTGGTCCAGAGAGACGCGCTCCTGCTTCATCGTGTCGCGCTCGCGCACGGTCACCGCGTTGTCGTCGAGGGTGTCGAAGTCGACGGTGACGCAGAACGGCGTGCCGATCTCGTCCTGGCGGCGGTAGCGGCGGCCGATGGCGCCCGCGTCGTCGAACTCGATGTTCCAGTTCTTGCGCAGGTCCGCCGCGAGGCCCTTGGCCTTCGGGGACAGCTGCGGGTTCCGGGACAGCGGCAGGACGGCGACCTTGACCGGCGACAGGCGCGGGTCCAGGCGCAGGACGGTGCGCTTCTCCATCTTGCCCTTGGCGTTGGGCGCCTCGTCCTCGATGTACGCGTCGAGCATGAAGGCGAGCATCGCGCGGCCGACACCGGCCGCGGGCTCGATGACGTACGGGGTGTAGCGCTCGCCGGCCTCCTGGTCGAAGTAGGACAGGTCCTGGCCGGACGCCTTGGAGTGCGAGGAGAGGTCGTAGTCGGTGCGGTTGGCCACACCCTCCAGCTCGCCCCACTCCGAGCCGCCGAACTGGAAGCGGTACTCGATGTCAGCGGTGCGCTTGGAGTAGTGGGAGAGCTTCTCCTTGGGGTGCTCGTACCACCGGATGTTCTCCTCGCGCAGGCCCAGGTCGCGGTACCAGTTCCAGCGCTGCTCCATCCAGTACTCGTGCCACTGCTCGTCCTCGCCCGGCTTGACGAAGAACTCCATCTCCATCTGCTCGAACTCGCGGGTGCGGAAGATGAAGTTGCCCGGCGTGATCTCGTTACGGAACGACTTGCCCATCTGGGCGATGCCGAACGGGGGCTTCTTGCGCGAGGTCTGCTGGACCTGGGCGAAGTTGGTGAAGATGCCCTGGGCGGTCTCGGGGCGGAGGTACGCGACCGAGCCGGAGTCCTGGGTCGGGCCGAGGTGCGTGGAGAGCAGACCCGAGAACTGCTTGGGCTCGGTGAAGCCGCCCTTGTTGCCGCAGTGCGGGCAGTTGATGTCGGCCATGCCGTTGGCGGGCAGCCGGCCGTGCTTGGCCTCGTAGGCCTCTTCGAGGTGGTCGGCGCGGAACCGCTTGTGGCAGGAGGTGCACTCGGTCAGCGGGTCCGTGAAGGTGGCGACGTGGCCGGACGCGACCCAGACCTCCGAGGCCAGGATGACCGACGAGTCGAGACCGACCACGTCGTCGCGCGAGGTGACCATGTTGCGCCACCACTGACGCTTGATGTTCTCCTTGAGCTCCACACCGAGCGGACCGTAGTCCCAGGCGGCGCGCTGGCCGCCGTAGATCTCACTGCACGGGTATACGAAGCCACGGCGCTTGCTCAGGCTGACGATGGTGTCGATCTTGTCGGCGGCCACGGTGCTCTCTTCATTGCGACGACGAACGATTAATAGGAGCGGCGCCCTGGCGCCTCCTTGAGGGGTGGTGGTCGGGAGACGGGCGGGCGAATGCTTCAGGTTACCGGCGGCCATGCCCCCTGGATCAAATCGGTTCCCGCCGCTGTCCCCGTCTCACCTGGTTTGTTGACAATCGTTTCCAGCCTAGTTGAAAATGACTGTCATGAACGTACGCCGTCACATATCCACCGCGGCCCTCGCCGGCTTCGCTGTCCTGGGCCTTCTCGCCGTTTCCGCCTGCTCCGCCTCCGGTGGCACGGGCAAGGAGGACGGCAAGCTCGCCGTGACGGCGTCCTTCTACCCGATGCAGTTCCTCGCCGAGAAGATCGGCGGCAAGCACGTCTCGGTGACCAGCCTCACCGCCCCCGGCACCGAGCCGCACGACCTGGAGCTCAGCCCGAAGCAGACGGCCCAGCTCGGCGAGTCCGACGCGATCGTCTACCTCAAGGGCGTCCAGCCGGCCGTGGACGAGGCCGTGAAGCAGTCCGGCGTGAAGCACACCGCCGACGCCGCCTCGTTCACCACCCTGGAGAGCCACGGCGCCGAGGTCGGCGGCCACGGTGACGAGCACGGCCACGAGGGGGGCCACGAGGAGAGCCACGAGGGCCACGACCACGGCGAGTCCGGCCTCGACCCGCACATCTGGCTGGACCCCGTGAAGTACGCCGAGGCCGCCAAGGGCGTCGGCAAGACCCTCGCCGCCGCGGACCCTAAGCACGAGGCCGACTACGAGAAGAACACCGACGCGCTGGTCAAGGAGCTGGAGAAGCTCGACCAGGAGTACCAGGACGGGCTGAAGAACCGTAAGTCGGACACCTTCATCACCACCCACGCCGCCTTCGGCTACCTCGCCGAGCGCTACGGCCTCACCGAGGAGGCCATCAGCGGCCTGGACCCGGAGGCCACCGACGTCAGCGGCAGCCGCGTGAAGGAGCTCCAGGGGCTGGCGAAGGAGCACGACGTGCACACCGTCTTCTTCGAGACGCTCACCAGCCCCGACATGGCCAAGACGCTGGCCAAGGACGTGCACGCCAAGACGGACGTGCTCGACCCCATCGAGGGCATCACCAAGAAGTCCCGGGGCGACGACTACCTCTCCGTCATGGAGTCCAACCTCAAGGCACTGCAGAAGGCACTGGGCGCCAAGTGACCGGGCCCCACGCCAGGGAAGGAGCTGCCATGAGCGGTACGGACGACACCCCGGCCGTCGTCTCGCTGCGCGGCGCGAGCGCCGCGCTGGGCGCCCGCCCCGTGCTGCGCGGCATCGACCTGACCGTGCGGCGCGGCGAGGTCGTCGCGCTGCTCGGCGCCAACGGCTCCGGCAAGTCCACGGCCGTGCGCGCGGTGGTCGGCCAGGTCCCGCTGAGCGCCGGCGAGCTGGAGCTGTTCGGCACGCCCGCGCGCCGCTTCAAGGACTGGGCGCGCATCGGCTACGTACCGCAGCGCACCACCGCGGCCGGCGGGGTGCCCGCCACGGTCCGCGAGGTCGTGGCGGCGGGCCGGCTGGCCCGTACGAAGCTGAAGTGGCCGGGCAAGGCGGACCGGGCGGCCGTGACGGCGGCCCTGGAGAAGGTCGGCATGGCCGACCGGGCGAAGGATTCGGTCGGCGCGCTCTCCGGCGGCCAGCACCAGCGCGTGCTGATAGCCCGCGCGCTGGTCGCCGAGCCCGAACTGCTGATCATGGACGAGCCGATGGCCGGCGTGGACCTCGCCAGCCAGGAGGTGCTGGCGCAGACGCTGCGCACGCAGGTCGAGGCCGGCGCCACGGTCCTGCTCGTGCTGCACGAGCTGGGCCCCCTGGAGCCGCTGATCGACCGCGCCGTGGTGCTGCGGGACGGCTGCGTCGTCCACGACGGGCCGCCCCCGGAGGCCGTCGGCCAGCACGCCCTGCCCGGCCACGATCACGTACACCCGCACGCGGACGCGGCCCACGAGCCCGTCCGGACAGGACTGCTGACCTGAGATGGACATCCTCACCTACGCCTTCATGCAGCGGGCGCTGATCGCCGCGGCTCTCGTCGGCATCACCGCGCCCGCCGTCGGCATCTATCTCGTGCAGCGCCGCCAGGCGATCATGGGCGACGGCATCGGCCACGTCGCGCTGACCGGTGTCGCGCTCGGCGTGCTCCTCAACACCTCGCCTGTATGGATGGCCGTCCTGGTCGCCACGGTCGGCGCGGTGATCATGGAGCTGGTCCGTTCGTACGGCAAGACCCGCGGCGACATCGCGCTCGCCATGCTCTTCTACGGCGGCATGGCCGGCGGCGTACTGATCATCAACCTCGCCCCCGGCGGCTCCACCGCGAACCTCACGAGCTACCTCTTCGGCTCCATCACCAGCGTCTCCCCCGAGGACGTCACGGTCACCGCGATCCTGGCCGCCTTCGTCCTCGTGATCACGCTCGGGCTGCGCCGCCAGCTCTTCGCGATCTGCCAGGACGAGGAGTTCGCCCGCGTCACCGGCCTGCCGGTACGCGTACTGAACCTCCTCCTCGCGGTCACCGCGGCCGTCACCGTCACCGTCGCCATGCGCGCCGTCGGGCTGCTGCTGGTCAGCGCGCTGCTGGTGGTGCCGGTAGCGGCGGCTCAGCAGGCCACCCGCGGCTTCGCCGCGACCCTCGCCATCGCGGTGGCGATCGGCGTGATCGTCACGCTTTCCGGTACGGCCGTGTCGTTCTACGTGGACGTGCCGCCGGGTGCGAGCATCGTCCTGCTGGCCATCGCGGTCTTCGCGGTCTTCTCGTTGATCGCGGCGCCACTGGCGAAAAAACGCGCGCGGGCGGCCGTACGGGACGAGCAGGGGTGCACCCTGGAGGTGCCGGGCGCCCGGCCGCCCGCCGACGACGTCGGCGTGCGGGTGTAAGCGTCCCACCCGGGCTCCGGTCATCACCTGGCACAATGGCCGGACGTTCCGCAGGGGGATGTTCTACGCCTAAGGGAGGCAACGGTGGCGACGAGCGCGGGATCTCCGGTGCGCGGCCGGTCGACGCGGCAGCGAGCCGCCGTGGCCGCGGCGCTCGACGAGGTCGACGAGTTCCGCAGCGCGCAGGAACTGCACGACATGCTCAAGCACCGGGGCGACTCGGTGGGGCTCACCACGGTCTACCGCACGCTCCAGTCGCTGGCCGACGCCGGCGAGGTGGACGTGCTGCGCACCAGCGAGGGCGAGGCCGTCTACCGCCGGTGCAGCACCGACGACCACCATCACCACCTGGTCTGCCGCTCCTGCGGCAAGGCCGTGGAGGTCGAGGGCCCGGCGGTGGAGAAGTGGGCCGATCAGATCGCGGCGGAGCACGGCTTCCGTGACGTCGCGCACACGATCGAGATCTTCGGCACGTGCGGTGACTGCGCGAAGGCCGCGGGGGCGTCCTGAGGGACGCCACAGGACCGAAGAAGCACGGAAGGGCCCGGGAGCCGCAGCGGCGGCTCCCGGGCCCTTCAGCGTCCGCTCAGGCGCCCTGCTGCGCGGCCTGGCCCGGGGCCTGGTCCGGCTGGGCGACCTCGTTCGGCAGCGCGCCGCCGAAGCGCCGGTCCCGCTTGGCGTACTCCAGGCACGCGTCCCACAGGTTCCGCCGGTCGAAGTCCGGCCACAGCACGTCCTGGAAGACCATCTCGGCGTACGCGCTCTGCCAGATCAGGTAGTTCGACGTGCGCTGCTCACCGGAGGGCCGCAGGAACATGTCCACCTCGGGCATGTCCGGGTAGTACAGGTACTTCGCGAAGGTCTTCTCGTTCACCTTCGACGGGTCAAGGCGCCCCGCCTTCACGTCCTCGGCCAGCGCCTTCGTCGCGTCCGCGATCTCCGCGCGGCCGCCGTAGTTCATGCAGAAGTACAACGTCAGCCCGTCGTTGTCCTTGGTCTGCTCCTGCGCGACCTGGAGCTCCTTGGCCACCGAGCGCCACAGCTTCGGCATCCGGCCCACCCAGCGCACCCGGATGCCCAGCGCGTCGAGCTGGTCCCGCGTCTTGCGGATGAAGTCGCGGTTGAAGTTCATCAGGAAGCGCACCTCGTCGGGCGACCGCTTCCAGTTCTCGGTGGAGAAGGCGTACAGCGAGACGTTCTTCACACCCATCTCGATGGCGCCCTGCAGCACGTCCAGCACCTGCTCGGCGCCGACCTTGTGCCCCTCGGTGCGCGGCAGGCCGCGCTCCTTCGCCCAGCGGCCGTTGCCGTCCATGACGATGGCCACGTGCTCGGGCACCAGCTCACCGGGGATCTTCGGCGGCCGGGCACCGGACGGGTGCGGCTCCGGCGTCCGGTACTCCCGCCGCGAGCGGCCCAGAATCCCACGTCGTGCCATGCGTGCCACGTCTCCTAGTTCTTCGGTACAGCTCTTGGGTGGAGCTCTTGGGTGGTTACTTCTCTACGTAGCGGAGCGAGCGCAGTCCCCGCTCCAGGTGCCACTGCAGATACGCCGCGACCAGCCCGCTGCCCTCCCGGACGTGCCGGGCCTCGGCCGCGTCCGCCGTCCGCCAGTCCCCCGTCAGCAACGCACTGAGCAGCGCGATCGACTCCGAGGAGGGTACGACGCTGCCGGGCACTCGGCACTCCCCGCATATCACTCCGCCCGCACCGACCGAGAAGAACCGGTTCGGACCGGGCATTCCGCACCGCGCGCAGTCGTCGAAGCTCGGTGCGTAGCCGTTCACGGCGAGCGACCGCAGCAGGAACGCGTCCAGGACGAGATGCGCGGCGTGCTCCCCGGAGGCGAGCGTCCGCAGCCCGCCCACGAGCAGGAGGTACTGCTGCACCGCCGGCTCACCCTCGTGGTCGGTGAACCGCTCCGCCGTCTCCAGCATCGCGGTCCCCGCGGTGTACCGGTCGTAGTCCCGCACGATGCCGCCACCGTACGCGGCGATCGTCTCGCTCTGCGTACACAGCGGCAGCCCGCGCCCGACCAGCTCGGCGCCCCGCGCGAAGAACTGCACGTCCACATGGGAGAACGGCTCCAGCCGCGCCCCGAACTTGGACTTCGTCCGCCGCACACCGCGGGCCACGGCCCGTACCCGGCCGTGCCCGCGGGTCAGCAGCGTGATGATCCGGTCCGCCTCACCCAGCTTCTGGGTGCGCAGCACGACACCGTCATCACGGAACAGACTCATGCGCCCATTGTCGCGTACGGCAGGACAGGGCCCGAGCCGGGCGCGACTCTCCCCGAGCCGGTACCGCACGCCCGCGCCCCGTACGCCCCAAAAGCGGGCACGTCCCCCGAAGAGGTTGCTCTGCGCCCGAGCTTCAGCAGCGGGTACAACGCTTGCGCACCATGTCATAGCGGTCATGATCGCGGTGGAGCCGGCGCTGTCATGGCTGCACGCCTTACGCAAGGAGGACCGGACCACGCTCCTCCAGATCAGCATGGCCATCACTGCTCTCGAACGGGAAGGCCCGGGCCTCGGTCGCCCGCTCGTCGACAGCGTCCGAGGGTCCCGGATCGCCAACCTGAAGGAACTGCGCCCAGGGGCGTCCGGCAGCACCGAGGTGCGCCTGTTGTTCGTGTTCGACCCTGGGCGCCGCGCGGTTTTCCTTGTCGGAGGGGACAAGTCCGGCGACTGGAAAGGCTGGTACCGGACCGCGATCCCGCACGCAGAGCAAGCCTGCGAAGACCACTTGGAACAGCTGGAGGAGGAACGGTGAGCCGTCCGTCGCGCACGAACCCGAACGCAGCCCGCTGGAGCGACCTCGTGAAGGAGTTCGACTTCTCTCCCGCCGAGCAGGCCGAAGTCGAACACGGTGCGGAACAAATGATCGCGACCGTACGCGCGTACCGCCTCGCGGAAATCCGCAAACGCCAGCACGCCTCCCAGGTCGATGTCGCCTCGGCCATGGGTGTCACCCAAGCGCGAGTCTCCCGCATCGAGCGCGGCGAACTTGAACGCAGCGAGGTCGACACGCTGGCGGCCTATGTCCGCGCGCTCGGCGGGAAACTGAAGATCGTCGCCGAATTCGGCGACGAACAGTACGTCCTCGGCTGAGCCGGCCCCTATCAGCCCACCTCGCCCCGGCTGCGGGCGTTCACATACGCCGTGGCCGCGCGCAGCCGCTCCTGGGCGGTGGCGTCGCGCACCGCCTCGGGATCACAGTCCCACTCCCGCCCGCCACCGACGGGCCGCAGCTGGAGGTACGGCCCCTCGCTTCCCATCACCAGCCCGACTCTGCCCGTCCGGGTGTCCATGACGTACGAACCCACCGCGGCGCTCATCGTTCCTCGCTCGCTTCCTTCTCGCGCTCCTGCAGCACGGCGATCAGTTTCCGTGCCGTTCCGACCGTGCAACGCCCGAATTCGACCAGCGGCCGAGGGGTTTCGTACGCGCACGAAATGAGGTCGAGGCGGAGCGAAGGGAGCACGACACCGGCCCGCGCGAGTACGTCCCGCAATTCCCGCACCGCCGCCTCCGCGTCCCCGACGCTTTCCGCCGCCAACCGCCTGTTCCACTTTCCCGTCACGGTTTTTCCCTCCGGGAGACTTTCGCTGTTCATGTACTCAGCGTGCGGGTGCGGATCTAAAATCGGCAGCCTTGTACGCGCTACAAGTGCGCGGCAGCGCGAGGGAGTTAGGCCATGGCCAAACCACGTCAGGTCGCCTGGGAATTCTTCGGCGCGGAGCTGAAACGGCGGCGGGAGGCCGGTGGCCTCACCCAGCAGGAGCTGGGCAGGCGGGTCTTCGTATCAGGCGGCTACATCGGCCAGTTCGAACAGGCGATCCGCAAACCGCAACTGGATGTCGCCGAACGAATCGACGAGACGCTGGACACGGACGGCTTTTTCGCCCGCCTGTGCGAGAAGCTGATTAACAATCCGCGCTACATGCACTACTTCGCGCCGGTCGTGGAGCTGGAGACGCTCGCCACCAAGATCTACGAATTCGAGCCGATGCTCGTGCCGGGGCTGCTCCAAACGCCCGAGTACACGCGGGCGCTCATGCTGGCCGCGAACCCGCTCAACACCGAGCAGGCCATCGAGGAGATGGTGGCAGCCCGGATGGAGCGTGCCCGCATCCTCAAAGACGCCGCGGCGCCCGTGTACTGGGCAATCCTGCACGAAACCGTCCTCCGCATCCCGGTGGGCGGGCCGGGCGCCATGGCGGCGCAGCTGGACCACCTGACGCAACTCGTGCGCAGTCGCCGGATCCTGATCCAGATCGTCCCGTACACAGTCGGGGCGCCTCCGGCCATGAGGCCCCTGCGGCTCATGGAGTTCGAGGACGCCCCACCAACTGCCTGTACAGAGGGCCAGTTTTCCGGGGAACTGCTGGACGAACCGGCCACGGTGAAACGCTCGACCGAGGTCTACGATCTGCTCAGGGCCGTCGCTCTGTCGCCAGAGGCGTCCCTGCATCTGATCGAGTCGGCAGCGGAGGACTGGAGACAATGCGCGCACAGGACCTGAGCATCGCCGAATGGCGCAAGAGCAGCTACAGCAGCGGCGTCAGCGACAACTGCGTCGAGGTCGCCACCAACGTCCCCGGCGTACTGCCCGTCCGGGACAGCAAGGTCCCGGACGGCCCGGTGCTCGTCTTCTCCACCGACGCGTGGACGAGGTTCGTCGCGACCCTCAAGCTCTAGGAGGGCGTACGCGCCGCGGCGAGCAGCCGCTCCGTGTCGGCGTCGTCCAGCGACAGCGCTGCCCCCACCGTCGTGAGGACTTCCCGCTCCGGGCCGGTGTAGGGGCCGTCCGCCAGCGCGATACGGGCCCCCTGCAGCAGCAGGGATTCCCGCCCCGCAGGGGCGAGATGCGGGGCGAGCGGCTCCAGCGCTTCGTGGAGCTCTATGGCCAGCGCGGTTCCGCAGGGATCGAGCCCGTCGCGGCCGTCGTGGTACGTGCCGGGGAGCCGGCCCGTGTCCGCGGCGAGCGCGGCGAGCAGGGAGAGCAGCTGGTCCTCCGTGCATTCGGTGAAGCCGGAGGCCCGTACGACCGAGACCGCCTGCTCGCGGACGGGGCGGGAGGACGTACCGCCCGCGGCGAGCACCGCGAGCGTCACCGTGTGCACTGCGTCGCGGAGCATCGCGGAGAAGCGGGTCGTGGTCGGGTGGTCCAGGGCGTCGAGGCCGAAGTGGCCGCGGCAGGAGGAGCACTCCAGGACGGGCCCGGCCGTACCGCGCGGGAAGAGGGGGATGCCGAGCAGGGTCAGCCGGCGCTTGCCCGTACGTCGGCGGTAGTTGCGGTCACCACCGCACTCGGTGCAGAAGAATTCGCCGTCGGCGAGCGTGCGCCATGACGTGCGCACGCCCACCATGCCCAGCTTGTGCATCACGCCCAACCTCCGTAACGCCCCCGTGGCCCTGACGGGCACGGGAGGTATTCCCGCGGCAACGCTGTCGCGCTGACGTGATGTTAGCCACATCAGGTCCGTCGCGTCAGCATGTCGTACCGGGAGATGCGGAAGGCCCCGCCCCGCGCGGAGACGCGGGGCGGGGCCTTCCGTGCGGCCTCACGACGGGCCGGGAAACCGGCCCATCGGTACGGTCCGGGACCCGGTCAGCGGGTTTGCCGGATGCACCCGTACGGGCGTCAGCGGCTCGCGCGGTTGACGGCGGAGACGACGGCCTTGATCGAGGCGCGGACGATGTTCGCGTCGATGCCGACGCCCCACAGAACCTTGTCGCCGATGGCGCATTCGATGTACGCGGCGGCCTGGGCCCCGGCGCCCTCGCTCATCGTGTGCTCGACGTAGTCCAGCAGACGGACGTCCACGTCGATCGCGTGCAGCGCGTCGAAGAACGCGGCCAGCGGGCCGTTGCCGGTACCGGTCAGCACCGTGTCCTGGCCGTCCACGACCGCCTCGACGGTCAGCGCGTCCGTGCCCTCGGTCGTCGTGGAGGTCTGCGCGGAGCGCAGCGAGATACGGCCCCAGGGGTTCTCCGGGGTGGGCAGGTACTCGTCCTGGAAGGTGGACCAGATGGCCGCCGGGGTGACCTCGCCGCCCTCGGTGTCGGTCTTCTCCTGGATGGTCCGGGAGAACTCGATCTGCATGCGGCGCGGCAGGTCCAGCTTGTGGTCGTTCTTCAGGACGTAGGAGATGCCGCCCTTGCCGGACTGGGAGTTGACGCGGATGACGGCCTCGTAGGAGCGGCCGACGTCCTTGGGGTCGATGGGCAGGTACGGCACCGCCCACTCGATCTCGTCCGCGCTCTTGCCCGCGGCGGCCGCGTCGGCCTCCCGCGCGTCGAAGCCCTTCTTGATGGCGTCCTGGTGGGAGCCGGAGAAGGCGGTGTAGACCAGGTCGCCCGCGTAGGGGTGGCGCGGGTGGACCTCCATCTGGTTGCAGTACTCGCTGGTGCGGCGGATCTCGTCGATCTGCGAGAAGTCGATCATCGGGTCGACGCCCTGGCTGAACAGGTTCATGCCCAGGGTGACCAGGTCGACGTTGCCGGTGCGCTCGCCCTGGCCGAACAGACAGCCCTCGACGCGGTCGGCGCCGGCCATCACGGCCAGCTCGGCGGCGGCGACGGCGGTGCCGCGGTCGTTGTGCGGGTGGGTCGACAGGCAGACGTACTCGCGGCGGGACAGGTTGCGGGACATCCACTCGAAGCGGTCCGCGTGGGTGGACGGCGTGGAACGCTCGACCGTGGCGGGCAGGTTCAGGATGATCTCGCGGCCCTCCTCGGGCTGCCAGACGTCCATGACCGCCTCGCAGACCTCCAGGGCGAAGTCCAGCTCGGTGTCGGTGAAGATCTCGGGGCTGTACTGGTAGCCGAAGATGGTCTCGTCGCCCAGGATCTTCTCGGCGTACTCCATGACCAGCCGCGTGCCGTCCACGGCGATCTGCTTGACCTCTTCCTTGGAGCCGCGGAAGACGACCCGGCGGAAGGTGGGCGCCGTGGCGTTGTAGAGGTGCACGGTCGCGCGGTGGGCGCCGCGCAGCGACTCGACGGTCTTCTCGATCAGCTCTTCGCGCGCCTGGGTCAGGACGGAGATCGTCACGTCCTCGGGGATCGCACCCTCTTCGATGATCGAGCGTACGAAGTTGAAGTCCGTCTCGCCGGAGGACGGGAAGCCGACCTCGATCTCCTTGTAGCCCATCTTGACCAGCAGGTCGAACATCTCGCGCTTGCGGGCGGGCGACATGGGGTCGATCAGCGCCTGGTTGCCGTCGCGCAGGTCGGTCGACAGCCAGCGCGGGGCCTTGGTGATGCGCTGGTCCGGCCACGTACGGTCAGGGATCTCCACCGTTTCGTAGCGGCCGTACTTGTGCACCGGCATACCGGACGGCTTCTGCTGGACCGAGTCGGCGGTGATGGGGGTCGGGCGACCGATGGCGTTCTCGGACTTCGACATGATGCGTAGGGCTCCTCTTAGGTCCGCTGCGGGACTCTTGGGTCCGCTCTGGGACGGCCGACGGGCTTGGGAAACCGCAACACCGAACTCCGCGGGGAGGGGGTCGGCCTACGACTACAGGCCCTCGCCGCGGCAGCTAAGAAGAAGCAGCCCGAAACGCATGATGCTCAGCACTGTAGCCGAGACCGACGGCGCATGGACGTCCCGTATCAGTATGCGGGATGAGAGATCCGATGTGGCCGATGAGCGACCAAGCACACAATCGCGGGAATCTCGGCAGCGGGGAGTGACATGGCTCACACGCGGTGCCACGCTCGCCGCATGGACGCCACTTCTTCGAACCAGAGCCATCCCTTCTGCGGGATCGTCCCCCCGCACCTCCTCGACCACCTCTCACGTGCCGAGAGCGACACGGTCTCCGGCCGGGCCCGCCGCACCCTGGAGCACGACGCGCTCCAGCGCACCCGCCGCCGTCTCACCACCGTCCGCGGCCTCGCCGCCCCGGCCACCGCACGGGCCGGCAGCGACAAGCCGCAGCGCACGATCTACGACGCGGAGCACCGGGAGACCCTGCCCGGCACGAAAGTGCGCGGCGAGTCCGACCCCGCCGGATCGGACTCCTCGGTGAACCGCGCCTTCGCGGGGCTCGGCGCCACCTTCGAGCTGTTCTTCAAGGCGTACGGCCGGCACTCCATCGACGGCGTCGGCCTGCCGCTGGACGCCACGGTCCATTACGGCCAGGAGTACGCCAACGCCTTCTGGGACGGCGAGCGGATGGTGTTCGGGGACGGCGACGGCGAGCTGTTCGTCGACTTCACCACCGCCCTGGACGTGATCGGGCACGAGCTGACGCACGGCGTCACGCAGTACACCGCCAACCTGGAGTACCTCGGCCAGTCCGGCGCGCTCAACGAGTCGGTCTCCGACGTCTTCGGCTCACTGATCAAGCAGTACTCGCTGGAGCAGACCGCCGAGCAGGCGGACTGGCTCATCGGCGACGGGCTGCTGGGCCCGGCCGTCGACAAGGGCACGGCGCTGCGCTCGATGAAGGCGCCCGGCACGGCGTACGACGACGACGTGCTCGGCAAGGACCCGCAGCCCGCGACGATGGACGGGTACGTGCACACCTCGCAGGACAACGGCGGGGTGCACATCAACTCCGGCATCCCCAACCACGCCTTCTACCTCGCGGCGGTCTCGCTCGGCGGCAACGCCTGGGAGCGCGCGGGGCAGATCTGGTACGACGTACTGACCGGCGGGAAGCTCGCCAAGGACGCCCAGTTCGCGGATTTCGCCAAGCTGACGACCGACGCCGCCAAGGCCCGGTACGGCGACCAGGGCGAAGAACACCAGGCCGTGGTCAAAGCCTGGTCGCAGGTGGGGGTCGCCAACGGCCAGGGTCATTGACCGGCGGCGTCCCGAGGAGAAGGCTGCCGCCATGCGGATTCAGGTGAGGCGCACCGGCGGTTTCGCCGGGATAGAGAAGCACGCCGAGATCGACACCGCCGACCGGACCGACGCCGCGCAGTGGGACGACCTGGTCGCGCGCGCGATGGCCGACGGACGCAGCGAGCCGCCGGTCGGCGTGCCGGACGGTTTCACGTACCAGATCACCGTCGGCGACCGGACGGTGTACTGCGCCGATCCCCGGCTGACCGATCCTCAGCGCAAGCTGATCACCCGGGTGCTCAAGGAAGGCGCCTAGCGAACGCGTGCCAGGGGGGCGGGCCGGCGGCTCCGCCCGCGCCCTTGACACGTTACTGAAGGGTCAAGAAGATCCCGCCCATGACGCCGCTGCCGCTCCCGTCGCCCGGCTCCCTCCCCCGCTTCCCCGCCGGTTTCCTGTGGGGCGTGTCCACCTCGGCACAGCAGATCGAGGGCGCGGCCGACGAGGACGGGCGCGGCCGGTCGTCCTGGGACGCGTTCACGGCCGTACCGGGCCGGGTGAAGGACGGCTCCGACTCCACCGTCGCCACCGGCCACTACCACCGCTACCGCGAGGACGTGGCGCTGCTCGCGGACCTCGGCGCCGGCGCGTACCGCTTCTCGGTCTCCTGGCCCCGCGTACTCCCCGGAGGCACGGGCCGGGTCAACGCCGCGGGCCTGGACTTCTACGACCGGCTGGTCGACGAGCTGCTGGCGGCCGGCGTGCAGCCGCTCCCCACGCTCTACCACTGGGACACCCCGCTGCCGCTGGAGGAGGCGGGCGGCTGGCTCGCACGGGACACCGCACAGGCCTTCGCCGCGTACGCGGACGTGGTCGCGGCCCGCCTCGGGGACCGCGTACCGCGCTGGATCACCCTGAACGAGCCCGCCGAGGTCACCCTCCTCGGCTACGGTCTGGGCGTGCACGCACCGGGCAGGCAGCTGCTCTTCGACGCGCTGCCCGCGGCCCACCACCAGCTCCTCGGGCACGGCCTCGCACTCCAGGCACTCCGGGCCCGCGGCGCCGGCAGCGTCGGCATCGCCAACTCGCACGGCCCGACATGGCCGGCCTCCGAGAGCGAAGCCGACCGGAGCGCCGCCGGCCTCTACGACCTCCTCCTCAACCGCCTCTTCGCCGACCCCCTGCTGCTCGGCCGCTACCCGGACGAGGAGCTGGCCGCACTGCTGCCGGGCCCGGTGGCCGAGGACCTGAAGGTCATCTCCCAGCCCCTGGACTGGTACGGGATCAACTACTACCAGCCGACGCGGGTGGGAGCACCGGACCCGGCGGCCCCCGTGACCGGCCTCGGGGGCATCCCCCTGCCACCGGAGCTCCCCTTCGCGCCGCGCGAGATCACCGACCGTCCCCGCACCGCCTTCGGCTGGCCGGTCGTCCCCGAGGCCCTGACCGAGCTGCTCACCACCTTCCACGACCGCTACGGCACCGCCCTCCCACCCGTCGTGATCACCGAGAACGGCTGCTCGTACGACGGCATCGAGGACCCCGAACGCATCGCGTTCCTCGACGGCCACCTGCGGGCCCTGCACGAGGCGATGACCGCCGGGGTGGACGTCCGCGGCTACTTCGTCTGGTCCCTCCTCGACAACTTCGAGTGGGCGGAGGGGTATGCGCAGCGCTTCGGCCTGGTCCACGTCGACCACGAAACCCTCACCCGCACCCCGAAGGCGTCCTTCCACTGGCTCCGGGACGCACTGCGGGCCCAGCGGTGAGACCGGGGGCGGGCCCGGACGCCCTGACCGAGCCCGCCGAACGGGTCGGCGGCGGCTGGACCGCCGCCCTCTCCCTCGCGAACGGGGCCTTGTGGGTCGGCTGGTTCGGTCCGCTGCAGATCCTCCTCGCGTCCCAGGCCGCCGGGCTCGCGCCCCCGGGCACGTCCAAGGAGTCCGTACTGGCCTGGGTGACGGGCGCGGGCGCCGCCGTCGCGCTGGCCGCCACTCCCCTCTTCGGCGCTGCCTCGGACCGTACGGCCGCCCGCTTCGGCCGCCGACGGCCCTGGATCGTGGGCGGCGTCCTCGGCGGTGCGGGCGGGCTCACGCTGCTGGCCGTCGCGGACAGCCCGGCGTCGATGCTGCTGGGCTGGTGCCTGGTACAGCTGGCACTCAGCGCCGCGTTCGCGGCGCTCACGGCCGCGGTGCCGGACCGGGTGCCGCGGCGGCAGCGCGGCGCGGTCGGCGGCTGGCTGGGCGTGGCCCAGATCCTCGGCGTCCTGGCCGGTACCGGCCTCGCGACCGCGGCCGGCGGAATCACCGCCGGCTACCTCGCCTGCGCCGCCTTCACGCTCCTCGCGCCGCTCCCGTACGTCCTGCTGCACCGCGACCCGGTGCTGCCCGCCGACCACCGCCCGCCCTTCTCCTGGCGCACGTTCCTGTCCGGCTTCCGGCTCGGCCCGCGCCGCCACCCGGACCTGGCCTGGGCCTGGCTGACCCGCTTCCTGATCAACCTGGGCAACAGCCTCGTCCTGCTCTACCTGCTCTACTACCTGCGCGACGCGCTGCACCACCCGGACCCGGAGAACGGCGTCCTGCTCCTCACCGCCGTCAACGGCGCCCTGCTCCTGGCCACCGTCGTGGCGGCCGGCCACTGGTCGGACCGCACGGGCCGCCGCAAGCCGTTCGTCCTGTGGGCCGGGGTGCTGATGGCGGTGGCCACCGTGCTGCTCGCCTGCTGGCAGACCTGGCCCGGCGCACTGGTCGCCGCCGCCGTGCTGGGCATCGGCTTCGGCGTCTTCACCTCGGTCGACTTCGCGCTGATGACGGACGTCCTGCCGGCCGCCGCCGACCGCGGCAAGGACCTCGGCATCATCAACATCGCCAACTCGCTGCCGCAGGTGGTCGCCCCGGCGCTGGCCGCCCCGGTCGTCCGCCACCTGGGCGGCTATCCCGCGCTGTACCTGACAGCCGCGGCGGCCGGCCTGGCCGGCGCACTCTTCGTACGCCGCATCCGGAGCGTGGCGTGATCCCCCGTGCTCCCCGTGCTCAGAAACCCAGCTTGCGCAGCTGCTTCGGATCCCGCTGCCAGTCCTTGGCGACCTTCACATGCAGATCCAGGTAGACCGGCGTACCGAGCAGCGCCTCAATGTGCTTCCGCGACTTCATCCCGACGTCCTTCAGGCGCTTGCCCTTGGGGCCGATGATGATGCCCTTCTGGCTGGGCCGCTCGATGTAGACGATCGCGTGCACGTCCAGCAGCGGCTTGTCGGCGGGCCGGTCCTCGCGCGGCAGCATCTCCTCGACCACGACCGCGATGGAGTGCGGCAGCTCGTCCCGCACGCCCTCCAGGGCCGCCTCGCGGATCAGCTCGGCGACCATGACCTGCTCGGGCTCGTCGGTGAGGTCGCCCTCCGGATACAGCGGCGGGCTCTCGGGCAGCATCGGCACCAGCAGATCGGCGAGCAGGGAGACCTGCTTGTCGCCGACCGCCGACACCGGCACGATCTCCTGCCACTCGATACCGAGGTCCTGCCCCAGCTTGTCGATGGCGATCAGCTGCTCGGCCAGCGCCTTGGAGTCCACCAGATCGCTCTTGGTCACGATCGCGACCTTCGGCGTCTTCTTGATCCCGGCCAGCTCGCCCGCGATGAAACGGTCCCCCGGGCCGATCTTCTGGTCGGCGGGCAGACAGAAGCCGATCACATCGACCTCGGCCCACGTCGTCCGCACCACGTCGTTCAGCCGCTCGCCCAGCAGCGTGCGCGGCTTGTGCAGCCCCGGAGTGTCCACCAGCACGAGCTGGGCGTCCGGCCGGTGCACGATGCCGCGGACGGTGTGCCGGGTGGTCTGCGGCCGGTTGGAGGTGATGGCCACCTTCGTACCGACGAGAGCGTTCGTCAGGGTGGACTTGCCCGCGTTCGGGCGGCCGACGAAGCACGCGAAGCCGGCGCGGTGCGGGGCGGAGGAGTCTGTACGAACGCTCATGGCGCCCATTCTCCCCGATCGCGGGCATGACACCGACCACCGGCCCGGTCCGGCCGGGCCGGCCGGACCGGTGGTTCCGCGTCCTCGGGCGCTCAGCCGGCCTTGACGGTCTCGCGGAGGACGCCGTCGGGGCCTGCGACCAGTACGGGGGTCTCCGCACCGCCCAGATCGCGGACGGCGGCCCGGTCCTCGTCCGCCGCGGTGGCCGCCTCGGTCACGACGGCGGCGGCCTCCAGGGACTGCGCGCCACTGGCGACGGCCATCGCGACGGCGGTCTGCAGGGCGGTCAGCTTCAGGGAGTCGAGGGTGACGGTGCCCGCGACGTACGTCCGCCCGGTCTCGTCCCGTACGGCGGCGCCTTCGGCGACACCGTTACGGGCACGCGCCGAACGGGCGAGCGTAATGATCTTGCGGTCTTCCGGATCCACGGGGGCAGCTTCGCTCATACGCCCGAGGATATGCGTTCTGCCACCCGCACACTCCAACGGGGCGCCACCCCGACGGCCTGTCTTTCCACCCACCCCGACGGGAGGGGACGGGCCGGAGCGGTAGGGGGTCCGGACGTGAAGCGAAGCAGTCCGGACCCCCTACCGCGGAGGCCCGCCCCGTGACGCCAAGCCCCGCGCAACGGCAATGCCCGCCGCAGGCGAACCGGCGCCGCACCCGGCAACGACCGCACGCCCTACTCGACCGCAGCCCCCGGCCCCTCCGGCGCCGCCGCGCCGACCGGCTCTACCAGAACCGTGACGATCTTGTTGCGGCGGCCCGCAGGCGACTCCGCCGTCAGCCGAAGCGCCTTCAGCGCCGGATCGACGGCATCAGCCGTCAGATCCACCTCCGCCTGGGCCCCCGCGATCGGGACACGCCCCAGCAGCTTGGCGAGCAGCCCCCCGACCGTCTCCACGTCCTCGTCGTCCAGCTCCAGCCCGTACAGCTCGCCGAGGTCGCCGATGTCGAGGCGAGCCGTGACGCGGTACCGGCCGTCGCCCAGCTCCTGCACCGGCGGCAGCTCGCGGTCGTACTCGTCGGTGATCTCGCCGACGATCTCCTCGAGGATGTCCTCGATCGTGACGATCCCCGCGGTACCCCCGTACTCGTCGATGACGACCGCAACGTGGTTGCGGTCGCGCTGCATCTCACGCAGCAGGTCACCGGCGTTCTTCGTGTCGGGCACGAACACCGCGGGGCGCATCGCCGTGGAGACCAGCTCGGTCTCGGCATCGCGGCTGATGTGCACCTTCCGCGCGAGGTCCTTGACGTAGACGACACCCACCACGTCGTCCTCACTCTCCCCCGTCACGGGGATGCGCGAGAACCCGGAGCGCAGCGCCAGCGTCAGCGCCTGCCGGATGGTCTTGAAGCGCTCGACGGACACCAGGTCCGTACGCGGCACCATGACCTCGCGCACGAGCGTGTCGCCGAGCTGGAAGACGGAGTGCACCATGCGGCGCTCCTCGTCCTCGATCAGCGACTCCTGCTCCGCGAGGTCGACCATCGCGCGCAGCTCGGCCTCGGAGGCGAACGGGCCCTTGCGGAAGCCCTTGCCGGGCGTGAGCGCGTTACCGATGAGGATCAGCAGCTGCGGGATCGGGCCCATGATCCGGGCCAGGGGCAGGAGGACGTACGCGGCGGCCGTGGCGGTGTTCAGCGGGTGCTGCCGACCGATCGTGCGCGGCGAGACCCCCACCGCGACGTACGACACCAGCACCATCACCGCGATGGCGACGGTCAGCGCCTCCCACGTCTCGGCGAACCGGCGCACGCACCAGTAGGTGACGACCACGGCAGCGGCCATCTCGCACCCGACCCGCACCAGCAGGGCGACGTTGAGGTAGCGGGTGGGGTCGGCGGCGACGGCGGCGAGCTTCGCCGCGCCGCGCCGGCCCGACCGTACGGCCTCCTCGGCGCGGAAGCTGGTCGTACGGGCGAGGCCCGCCTCCGCGCAGGCGGCGAGCCAGGCGACCACGACGAGGAGGACCGCGACGGCGATCAGCTGGGCGGACACCGCGTCACCGGGTGGTGGGCGCCGGGGACGGGCCCTCGATGCCCTGCTCGGCCCGCCAGCCGTCGATGATCGCCGCCTGGAGGCCGAACATCTCGGCCTTCTCGTCCGGCTCCTCGTGGTCGTACCCGAGGAGGTGCAGGACACCGTGGACGGTGAGCAGCTGCAGCTCCTCGTTCATGGAGTGCCCGGTCGGCGCGTCCTCGCCCTGCTTCTTGGCGACCTCGGGGCAGAGGACGATGTCGCCGAGGAGCCCCTGCGGGGGCTCCTCCTCGTCCTTGGCCGGCGGCCGCAGCTCGTCCATCGGGAAGGACATCACGTCGGTCGGCCCGGGGAGGTCCATCCACTGGATGTGCAGCTGCTCCATGGCGTCGGCGTCGACGACGATGACCGACAGCTCGGACAGCGGGTGGATGCGCATCCGGGCGAGCGCGTAGCGGGCGACGTCGAGGATCGCCTGCTCGTCGATGTCCGTACCGGACTCGTTGTTGACGTCGATTGCCATCGTTGCTCTGCTCAGTGCTTTCCGTTGCGGCTGTCGTACTGCTCGTACGCGTCGACAATACGGCCCACGAGCTTGTGCCGGACGACGTCGGTGCTGGTGAGGCGCGAGAAATGGACGTCGTCGACGCCGTCCAGGATCTCCTGGACCTGGCGCAGACCGCTCTTCGTGCCGCCGGGCAGGTCGATCTGGGTCACGTCACCCGTGATCACGATCTTCGAGTCGAAGCCGAGCCGGGTGAGGAACATCTTCATCTGCTCGGGGTTCGTGTTCTGCGCCTCGTCCAGGATGATGAACGCGTCGTTCAGCGTCCGGCCGCGCATGTACGCCAGCGGCGCGACCTCGATCGTCCCGGCGGCCATCAGGCGCGGGATCGAGTCGGGGTCGAGCATGTCGTGCAGCGCGTCGTAGAGCGGGCGCAGGTACGGGTCGATCTTCTCGTAGAGCGTGCCGGGCAGGAAGCCCAGGCGCTCGCCCGCCTCGACCGCGGGCCGGGTCAGGATGATGCGGTTGACCTGCTTGGACTGCAGGGCCTGCACCGCCTTGGCCATGGCGAGGTAGGTCTTGCCCGTACCGGCGGGGCCGATGCCGAAGACGACGGTGTGCTTGTCGATGGCGTCGACGTACCGCTTCTGGTTCAGCGTCTTCGGACGGATCGTGCGGCCCCGGTTGGAGAGGATGTTCTGCGTGAGCACCTCTGCGGGGGTCTCGCTCGTCTCGCTCTCGCCGTTGTCCGCCGAGCGCAGCATGGCGATCGAGCGTTCCACTGCGTCCTCCGTCATCGGCTGTCCGGTGCGGAGCACCAGCATCATCTCGTCGAACAGGCGCTGGATGAGCGCGACGTCCTCGGGATTTCCGACCGCGCTGACCTCATTGCCACGGACGTGGATGTCGGCCGCCGGGAAGGCGTTCTCGATCACGCGCAGCAACGAGTCCCCGGATCCCAGGACCGTGACCATGGGGTGCTTGGGCGGGACGGTGAACTGGGCGCGCGCCTGCTGATTGGTGGGTGTCTGCGTCATGGGCCGGCTCTGTGGCCTGCTGATCCCCATTTCTACGTAGCGATGCCTGCGGCTCTCCTGAGCACGTCCAGGGTACGACGCGGCACCGACAACGACGGAGAACTTTTCGGGGGCGGGTGAGAGGGCCGCTCCGCGAGGCCCGCTACCTCGCGCGGCGGAAGCCGATCGTCGGGAGGGCACGGGCCAGAGGCCACTGACGGTACGCGGCCGGGAGGACGCCCTCCAGGAACGCGTAGCGGTCGCGCAGCGGGAGGCCGCAGCCGTCCCGGCCGCCCACGGGACCCGCCAGCGCCTCGACGTGGTGATCCCGTACCCGCTGCCACCACGTGGCGATCTCCGCCCAGCCCGGCGCGGACAGCGAACCGCCGAACTCCTGCACCGACAGCGCCGCCGTCAGCCCCGCGAACGCCAGCCGGTCCGCCAGCGGCCACCCCGCGAGCGAGCCCGTCACGAAGCCCGCCACGAAGACGTCGCCGGCGCCCGTCGGGTCCAGCGCCTCCACCGCGATCGCCGGGACCTCGGCGCTCTCGCCGGTACGCGCGTCCACCGCGCAGGCGCCCCGCGCCCCCATGGTGACCACGGCGACCGGCACCAGATCGGCGAGCTTCCGGGCGGCGGCCTGCGGCGACTCCGTACGCGTGTACCGCATCGCCTCCTCGGCGTTCGGCAGGAACGCCTCGCAGTGTTCGAGGTCGGCGAGGTCGGCCGGATCCCAGCGCCCGGTGTCGTCCCAGCCCACGTCGGCGAAGATCCGGGCGCCACGGCCCGCCGCACAGCCCAGCCAGCCCTCCCGGCGCCCCGGGACCAGCGAGGCGACGCAGGCGCGCGAGGCGGGCGGGCAGCCGGGCGCGTGCCCGCCGTCGAAGGCGGACTCCGGCGGCGGCGCCTCGTGTCCGTGCGAGACCATCGTGCGCTCGCCCTCGTACGCCATGGAGACCGTCACCGGGGAGTGCCACCCGGGCACCTTCCGGGACATCGACAGATCGATGCCCTCCCCCTGGCGCAGCGCGTCCCAGCAGTACTCGCCGTACATGTCGTCCCCGAAGGCCGCGGCCAGCGAGGTGTGCAGGCCCAGCCGGGCCAGCGCGGTGGCCATGTTGGCGACGCCGCCCGGGCTCGAACCCATGCCCCGCGCCCAGGACTCGGTGCCGCGTACCGGTGCCGAGTCCAGCCCCGTGAAGATGATGTCCAGGAACACCGTGCCGGTGAGGTACACATCCGTGGCCGGGTCCTGCGGCCCGCGTACGGCGGCGAGCGGATCGAGCACCGTCGGCGCGGGACTCATGGGGGCGAACCGTTCTCCGTCTCGAGCGCTCACCTTGCCTGCCCCTTCCGTCCGTGCGCGTCACGCCAGTGTGCCGGATCAGGGCGCCGGGCGGTCGACGGCGGGGCGGGTCCGGGCTCGCGCGCGTGCGGTACGTTCCGGCCCATGAGGCTCACGATTCTCGGTGGTGGTGGATTCCGGGTACCCCTGGTCCACCGCGCGTTGCTCGACGACTCCACGCGCGCCGTGACGGAGGTGACGCTGTACGACACCGACCCGCACCGCCTGCGGGTGATCGCGGCCGTCCTGGAGCAGCAGGCGGCGGGGCGGGAACGGCCGGTGCGGGTACGGCTCGCGGCGGACCTCGACGACGCCCTGCGCGGTGCGGACTTCGTCTTCTCCGCGATCCGGGTCGGCGGTACGGCGGGACGCGTCGCCGACGAGCGGATCCCGCTCTCCGAAGGCGTGCTCGGCCAGGAGACCGTGGGCGCGGGCGGCGTGCTCTACGGGCTGCGCACGATCCCTGTGGCGCTGCGCATCGCCGAACGGGCCGCGGCGCTGGCGCCGGACGCCTGGGTCATCAACTTCACCAACCCGGCGGGCATGGTCACCGAGGCGATGGCGGAGGTGCTGGGCGACCGTGTGATCGGCATCTGTGACTCGCCGGTCGGGCTGGTGCGCCGGGCGGCGCGGGCCGCGGGCGCCGACCCGGACGCGGTGACGTACGACTACGTGGGGCTGAACCACCTCGGGTGGCTGCGGTCGCTGGCCCACGAGGGCCGCGATCTGCTCCCGGGGCTGCTCGCCGACCCCGAAGCGCTCGGCTCCTTCGAGGAGGGCCGGCTCTTCGGGGCGGAGTGGCTGCACGCCCTCGGGGCGCTCCCCAACGAGTACCTGCACTACTACTACTTCCGCCGCGAGACGCTCGCCTCCGTACGGGAGGCGGACGAGCCCCGCGGTGCCTTCCTCGACCGTCAGCAGGGCGGCTTCTTCGAAGCGGCGGCCGGGCGCCCCGAGGACGCGTACGCGCTGTGGGAGCGCACGCGCCTGGAGCGCGAGGAGACGTACATGGCGGAGAGCCGGGAGGCCGGCGGCGGCTGGCAGCGGGACAGCTGCGACCTGGAGGGCGGCGGGTACGACCGGGTGGCGCTGGCCCTGATGCACGCGATCGCGAACGACCGGCGGGCCCGGCTGATCCTGAACGTGCGCAACGGTACGACCGTCCCGGCGCTCGCCCCCGAGGCGATCATCGAGACGGTGTGCGAGGTGGGCGCGGGCGGCGCCGAGCCGCTGCCGTGCGCCCCGCTCCGCGAGGACCAGCTGGGGCTGATGCTCCAGCTGAAGGCGGTGGAGCGGGCGACCGTGGAGGCGGCCGTCTTCAAGGACCGTGAGGCGGCGCTGCGGGCCCTCGCGCTGCACCCGCTGGTGGACTCCCCCGCGGTGGCCTCCCGCGTCCTGGAGCGGGCGACGAGCGAGGCGGCCGGGCTCGCCGGGACCGGCTGACGGTCGGCGGGACCGGCTAGCGGCCGGCGGGCTCCGTCAGCTGGGTGAGGCGGCGCTGCACGTCGTCGCGGGCGCCGCTCTTGCCGGGGACCCGGTCGCGCAGGTTCGCCAGCTCGACACCCAGGTCCCGGATGCTGGCGTGGTCGCTGACCTGGTGCCAGCAGTGGTGGGCGCGGTCCACCGCGGCCGTGACCTCGGGGTCCGTCTCGCTCTGCCCGCCGGCCAGCCGGACGTGCGCGGAGCGCATCCACAGCCCGCTCGCCCGTACCGGCTCCTCGGCCAGCCGGGCCAGCTCGGCCTGCACCTCGATCCAGTGCACCGCCTCGGAGGACACCGGCCCGTGACTCCGAAGGGCCGCCTGCTCCCAGGCCGCGGCCATCGCGGCGGCCTCCCCGTGCCGCCCGGCGGCGGCCGCGGCGAACACGGCGTGGTGCGGGTCCTCGGCAGGCGCCGCCCCCGGCACCGGGGGTATGGCCGCCACCACGGGAATCGGCGGCCGCGCGGGCATCGGGGGCACGGTGGCCGGCCCGTCGGCGTCCGGGGTGGCCGAACCGCTGGCCTCCGGAGCCGGCGAACCACTGGCCTCCGGGGTGGCCGAACCGCTGGCCTCCGGGGCGGGCGGGACGTCCGTAGCTGCGGGGGCCAGCTCGTAGTCGGGCTCCGGCTCGGGCGCACGAACGGGCGCGGGCGCCGACTCAGGCGCGGGCGGCGCCTCCACCGCCGGTTCGGGCGCGAGGGACGCCTCCACCGCCGGTTCGGGCTCGGGCGCGGGCACGGGTGCCGCCTCCGCCACCGGCTCGGGCGCAGGTGCGCTTCCGGGCGCGGGTACGGCCGCAGGCGCAGAGGCCTGCTCCGGGGCCGCAACCGGCCCTTCCACGGGTACGGGAGCGGGCGCGGGCACAGCAGGCGCGTACGCAGCGGGCACAACCGGACCGGACGCGACCGGACCGGAGGCGGGGTCGCATCCGACCGGACCGGAGGCAGGGTCGAATCCGACCGGACCGGCTCCGACCGGGCCAGGTGCCACAGGCGCAGACGCAGACGCAGCCGGAGGCGCGGCCACCCACGCATCCGCCGTCCCCTCAGGAACCGGCGGTCCGCCCAGCCACAGCGTCGTCGCGCCGTCCAGCGCGGCGGTGCGCGCCACGTAGCCGTGCAGTTCTTCCGTACCGGGCCGCCGGGCCGTCGTCCGCAGCGCCTGCGCCAGCGCCTGGGTGTACGCCGGCGCGGGCCGGACCCGCTTGTCGCCGCGCTGGACCGTGCCGTACAGCAGGAACGGTCCGCCCAGCGACAGCCGCCCCTCGCCCAGCTGCTGCCAGACCTCCGGCGCCGCCGCCAGGTCGGCCAGCACCGTGGTGCTGCCCGGCGGCCGGTGCTGGAGTTCAGCGGTGAGCCAGTGCCACGGCAGCGCGGTGTACCGGACCGTGCGCGGCGCCGTCCGGGCCAGCGCCAGATGCGGTCTGCCCTGCCGCGAGTCCACCTGGAGGTGACCCGCCACGTAGATCAGCAGCGGGCCCTCGACAGCGGCCGCGGTACGGATGTGGGTCAGCACCGTGTTGGGGTCGTCCGGGTTCGCCAGCTGCACGGCGCTGGCGAACGGCGCACCCACGAGGTGCGCCGGCGGAACGGCGGCCAGCTGCGGCAGCACGGTGGTCGCCGGCAGCGGCCGCCGCACCGGCGGATCGGCGGCAATCAGCAATGCGTAGCCGTGCGCGGTCGGTGCGGTGCTGGTTGCCATACGGAGCACGGTAACCGGCCCGCCTCCAGGAGTGCAGGGGAGAGCGGCGCAAAGGTTCGAAAACCGGCAGCAAGCGACACCGGTACGGCCCCGCCTCAGTGGCCCCGCGCGATCCACTCCTCCACGTGCGGCGCCTCGTCCCCGATGGTGGTGCTGTCGCCGTGCCCGGTCAGCACCCTCGTCTGCGGTGGCAGCGTCAGCAGCCGCTCGCGGATCGATTCGATGATGGTCGGAAAGTCCGAGAACGATCGCCCGGTCGCCCCTGGCCCGCCCTTGAAGAGCGTGTCCCCGCTGAACACGACCCCGAGGTCCGGCGCGTGGAAACAGACGGCACCGGGCGCGTGCCCCGGTGTGTGCAGCACGGTGAGGTCCGTGCCGGCGATCGTCAGCACCTGCCCGTGCGCCAGCTCCCGGTCCGGCGCGCCGCTCGGGTAGGTCTGCTTCCACAACGGCAGGTCGTCGGGGTGGAGGTGGATCGTCGCACCGGTACGGGACGCCAGTGTGGGCGCGGCGTCGATGTGGTCGTTGTGCGCGTGCGTGCAGAGCACGGCCCGCAGCCGCCGCCCGCCGAGCGCGGCGAGGATCGCGTCCGCGTCGTGCGCGGCGTCGATGACGACTGCTTCCTCGTCATCGCCGATGATCCAGACGTTGTTGTCGACGTCCCAGGCGCCGCCGTCGAGGGTGAACGTGCCGGAGGTGACGAGGTGTTCAATACGCGCCGCCATCACAGCACCACCACCGAGCGCAGCACATCACCCTCATGCATCCGGGCAAACGCCTCCTCCACATCCCCGATCCCGATCGTCTCGGTCACGAACGCCCCCAGATCCAGACGCCCCTGCTGATGCAGATCCACCAGCATCGGGAAGTCCCGGGAGGGCAGACAGTCCCCGTACCAGGAGGACTTCAACGCCCCACCCCGCCCGAAGACGTCCAGCAACGGCAGCTCCAGAGTCATGTCGGGGGTCGGCACGCCGACCAGGACGACCGTCCCCGCCAGATCCCGCGCATAAAACGCCTGCTTGTAAGTCTCCGGACGCCCCACCGCCTCGATCACCACATCCGCCCCGAAGCCACCGGTCAGCTCCCGGATCGCCGCCACCGGGTCCACCGCCTTGGAGTTCACCGTATGCGTGGCACCGACCGACTCCGCCTTGGCCAGCTTCCGGTCATCGATATCCACCGCAATGATCCTCGCCGCCCCCGCCAACCGCGCCCCGGCGATCGCCGCATCCCCGACCCCACCACAGCCGATCACCGCCACCGAGTCACCCCGGCCCACATTGCCGGTATTGATGGCCGCGCCGATGCCCGCCATCACCCCACAGCCCAGCAACCCCGCCACCGCCGGCGACACCGACGGATCCACCTTCGTGCACTGCCCCGCCGCCACCAGCGTCTTCTCCGCAAACGCCCCGATCCCCAACGCCGGCGACAACTCCCTCCCATCCACCAGCGTCATCTTCTGCCCGGCATTGTGCGTGGCGAAGCAGTACTGCGGACGCCCCCGCAAACACGCCCGGCACTGCCCACACACCGCCCGCCAGTTCAAAATCACGAAATCCCCGACCGCGACCTCGGCGACACCCTCCCCCACCGACTCCACCACCCCCGCCGCCTCATGCCCCAGCAGAAACGGAAACTCCTCACTGATCCCGCCCTGCTTGTAATGCAGATCCGTATGACACACCCCGCACGCCTGCACCCGGACCACAGCCTCCCCCGGACCCGGATCCGGCACCACGATCGTCTCCACCCGCACCGGCTCATTCTTCCCCGCTGCGATGACTCCGCGTACTTCCTGCGCCATGGAGGCAGCCCCTCTCGATGATCACGTACGGGACGGACCCATACCGTACGCGTTCCCCGCATTCCCGCCCAGAGGGCGACACCCCGGCGCCCGCCGGCCGGTCATGGGGAGTCACCAGCGCGGCACGGCCGGAGTCGTCCACGTCGGGTCGGCGATCCGCATCGCCGCCGCGTCGTCCCGGTCGCGCCGGCTGCCGTCGTCGTCCAGCCACCGCTGGTGCAGCGCGGCGAGGCGGTCGTGGTCGAGCTCGACGCCGAGTCCCGGGGTGTCGGTGACCGCGACGGCGCCGTCCTCGAAGGTGAGGCGCTCGGTGAGGACGTCCTCGGTCTGCCAGGGGTAGTGGCTGTCGCAGGCGTGGTGGAGGTGGGGGACGGTAGCCGCGACCTGCGTCATCGCGGCGAGGCTGATGCCGAGGTGGGTGTTGGAGTGCATGGAGACGCCGACGCCGAAGGTGCGGCAGATCGCGGCCAGTTCGCGGGTGTTGCGCAGGCCGCCCCAGTAGTGGTGGTCGGAGAGGACGACCTGGACGGCGCCGCGGGTGAACGCCTCGGCGATCTCGTCGAAGGTCGTCACGCACATGTTGGTGGCGAGGGGAAGTTCCGTACGGGCCGCGACCTGCGCCATGCGGTCCGTGCCGCTCGTCGGGTCCTCCAGGTACTCCAGTACGTCCGCCAGCTCGTCGGCGACCGTCAGGGAGGTCTCCACGGACCAGGCCCCGTTGGGGTCCAGGCGGAGCGGCTTGCCGGGGAACTCCTCGGCCAGCGCACGGACGGCGGCTATCTCCTCCTTCGGCTCGAACACTCCGCCTTTCAGCTTGAAGGAACCGAAGCCGTAGGTGTCGGCGAGCCGCCGTGCCTGGGCGACGATGCCCGCGGGGTCGACGGCGGCGCCCCAGTCGTCGGCCTCGCCGTGGCCTCCGGGGTGCTCGGCCCAGCGGTAGAACAGGTAGGCGCTGTAGTCGACGCGGTCCCGGACCTTGCCGCCGAGCAGGGCGTGCACGGGCAGCCCGGCGGCCTTGCCCCAGGCGTCCAGGCAGGCGACCTCGAAGCCGGACAGCACGGAGAGGCGCAGTTTGTCGGCGGTCTGGACGCCGCGCAGGCCGCCGACGTCCACCGCGCCGGCGGCGGTCGCCTCGGGCGAGTCGCCGCAGACCTCAGCGGCCAGTGCGGGCAGCGCGTTCAGGTCCGTGACCGGGCGGCCGGTCAGGGCGTCGGCCAGGGGGCGGGCGAGGTCGAGGTACTTGGTGTCGCCGTACGTCTCGCCGAGGCCGGTCACGCCGCCCGCGGTGACCACCTCGACGATCAGCCGCGGGGTGTACGGCTGGTGCACGCCCTGGGTGTTCAGCAGCGGCGGGTCGGCGACCAGGACCGGGGTGAGCCGGACTCCGGCGATGGTGAGGTCAGCGGCGGCCGGGGACGTCGCCGGGCGGCCGGTCATCGGGTGGCTCCTACCAGGTCGAGGCCGCGCTCCAGGAGCGCCGTGAGGGCGGTGAGGTCGGCGGCCGAGGGGTCCGTGAGCGGGGCGCGTACGGGGCCGACGGGCAGGCCGCGCAGCCGGGCCGCCGCCTTGACGAGCGACACGGCGTACCCGGGCACCCGGTCGCGCAGCTCTACAAAGGGGATGTAGAAACCGGTCAGCAGCTTCTCGACGGCGGCGTCGTCCCGCTCGCCGAGCGCCGCGAAGAAGGCGCCGGCGATCTCGGGCGCGAAGGCGTGCACGGCGGAGGAGTACGCGGTGACGCCCAGGCTCGCGTACTGACGGGCCTGGAGTTCGGCGGTGGCGGCGCCGTTGAAGAACAGGAAGCCGTCGGGGGCCGCGAGCTTGGCGCGCTGGAGCCGGTCCAGGTCGCTGTGGCCGTCCTTGAGGCCGATGACGCCGGGGATCTCCGCGATCCTGCGGACGCTGTCGGCGGTGAAGGCGACGTGGTCGCGCTGGTACGCGATGATCGGCAGCCCGGTGCGGGAGGCGACCTCGCGCACCTGGGCGACCAGGCCGTCCTGCGGGGCCCTGACGAGGTAGTGCGGCATCAGCAGCGCGGCGTCGGCCCCGGCGTCCTCGGCGATCCGGGCGAACCGCGCGGCCTGCGCCCAGCCGTATCCCACGCCCGCGACGACCGGCAGCCGCCCGTCCGCCGCCTCGACGGCGGCCCGGATCACCTGGCCGTACTCCGCCTCGTCCAGGGAGAAGAACTCGCCGGTGCCGCAGGCCGGGAAGAGCGCGCCGGGCGGCCCGGCGGCGATCCGGCTCGCGAGGTAGTCCCGGTACGCGGCCAGGTCCAGCGCGCCGCCGTCGGTGAAGGAGGTGAGCGGGAAGGACAGCACGCCGCGGGCCATGCCCGCGCGCAACCGTTCGGTGACCGGTGAGGCCGTCATGAGCCTGTCTCCATATGTAGATGGCGTCCACGGATGAGAATAGAAGCTAGAGACGCGCCCCACGGCCGTCAATAGGTCCGGCAGCCGGCATACGGTCCGGACCGGCAGCCGGCCTGCGGCCCGGGACAGCCTCCGCGGCTACCATCGGCGCATGTCGGAGAGGGGCGGCGGGGTCCGCGAAGTGAAGTCGGCGGCCCGCACCGTGGAGCTGCTGGAGGTCCTCGCGTCCCGCGGCGACCGCCCGGCCCGGCTGCGCGAGCTGGCCGAGGAGCTGGGCGTGCCACGCAGCAGCATGTACGCACTGCTCCAGACCCTCATCGACCGCGGCTGGGTGCGCACCGACACCACCGGCTCGCTGTACGGCATCGGCATCCACGCCCTGCTGGCCGGCACCAGCTACCTCGACACCGACCCCCTGGTCCGGGCCGCGCGCCCGTACCTCGACGAGGCGTCCGAGGCGCTGGGCGAGACCGTCCACCTGGCCCGGCTGGACGGCCCGGACGTGGTCTACCTCGCCACCCGCGAGTCCCGCGCGTACCTGCGGACGATCAGCCGGGTCGGGCGGCGGCTGCCGGCCCACGCGAGCGCGCTGGGCAAGGCGCTGCTCGCCGAGCGGGCGGCGGACGGGACGCTCCCGCTGCCGGACGGGCCGCTGGCGGCGCTGACCGAGAACACCCTCACCGACCGCGCGGCGCTCGCGGCCGACCTCACGCGGGTACGGGCGCTCGGCTACGCGACCGAGCGCGAGGAAGGGGTCACCGGCATCGCCGGCTTCGGGTTCGCGCTGCGGTACGACTCCCCGGCGACCGACGCGATCAGCGCCTCCGTCCCGGTCGCGCGGCTCACCGAGGAACGCGAGCGGCGGATCGTCGCGGTCATGACCGATGTCCGCACGAAGATCGAGGCGGCCGCGCCGCACGCACAGGGCGCGGGCGCGCCCGAGTGGCGCTGACACCGGCTCCCCGTCGACTTCACACCGGCACCCACCGGCACCCCGCCACCGGCTCTCTGGCACTCCGTGCCACCCTCGCATGATTTGCCAACCATTTAATCTCCGCGCGTAGATACGCAGAAGCAACGCCTGCTAGATCTACCGGGGTCCCCTTTCCGCTCCACTCCGCAGGAGAAGTACATGCGTTTCCGCGCGCGCCTGGGCGCTTTCGCCGCCGCGGCGGCCGTCGCCGCCACCACCGCGTTCGGCGTCGGCCAGGCCACCGCCGAACACTCCGTCCCGCACTCGGACAAGGAGATACCCAACCTCACCCAGGTGCAGGACCGGATCAAGGCGTACTACGGCGACACCGTGACCGCCGACGGGCAGCACCACGCCTCCCCGAAGAGCAACTACGCCCGCCAGGTCCGCGGCATCGAGGCGAAGGCGCAGCGCTACCTGGACAGCGCGGTGCGGCACCACAAGGGGACCGGGAAGCCCGCCGTCGTCCTCGACATGGACGACACCACGCTGCTCACCTACAACTTCGAGCTGCAGATCGGGTTCGCCTTCGACGAGAAGGCCCAGGACGCATACCTGAAGAGCCACGACATGGCCCCGGTCTTCGGCATGGACGCGCTGGTGAACCACGCCCGCGCCAAGGGGTACGAGGTCTTCTTCGTCACCGGCCGCAAGGAGGCCCAGCGCGACTGGAGCGTCCGCAACCTCAAGAACGTCGGCTACGACGTCCCGCTGGACCGCGGGCACGTCTACCTCAAGGACAAGCAGAACCCGCCGGCCTACCTGCCGTGCGGCGCCGGCTGTTCGACCGTCGAGTACAAGTCCGGCACCCGCAAGCACATCGAATCCCAGGGCTACGACATCGTGGCCAACTTCGGCGACCAGTACTCGGACCTGAAGGGCGGCTACGCGGACCGCACCTTCAAGCTGCCGAACCCGATGTACTACCTGCCCTGACCTGCGGCGCCCTGTCCTGCGGCGCCCTAGGGGCGGCGCTTGGGCAGCGGCACCCGCATCAGGTCCCGGGCGACGGTCAGTTCGCCCTCGTAACCGGCCTCGCGGGCCTCGCGCTCGAATTCCGCGGGGTCCGCGTACCGCTGCGAGAAGTGCGTGAGCACCAGGTGCCGGACGCCGGCGTCGCGCGCGACCATGGCCGCCTGGCCCGCCGTCAGGTGGCCGTGCTCCTCCGCCAGCCGCCGGTCTCCGTCCAGGAACGTGGACTCGATGACGAGCATGTCGCAGCCCGCCGCCAGCTCGTGCGCCCCGGCGCACAGCCGGGTGTCCATCACGAACGCGAACGACTGGCCAGGGCGTACCTCGCTGACCTCCTCCAGGGTGACCGCACGGCCGTCCTCCCGGACGACCGAGCCCTCCCGGTTCAGCCGGCCCACCGCGGGCCCTGAGATGCCGTGCTCGGCCAGCCGTTCGGGCAGCATCCGCCGCCCGTCCGGCTCCTGGAGGCGGTAGCCGTAGGACTCGACGGGGTGCGAGAGGCGGCGCGCGGTGAGCGTCCAGCGGGCCGTGTCGGCGATCGTGCCGCCGTCGCCGGACACCGGCTCCTGCCGCAGCTTCACGGTCTCCCGGTAGGCCGTCGAGTAGCGCAGCCGCTCGAAGAAGTGTGCTCCGCTCGCGGGGTAGTGGGCGGTGACGGGATGCGGCACCCGGTCGAGGTTGATCCGCTGGATCACCCCGGCCAGGCCCAGGCTGTGGTCACCGTGGAAGTGCGTGACGCACAGCCGGTTCAGGTCGTGCGCGGCGACCCCGGCGCGCAGCATCTGGCGCTGCGTGCCCTCGCCGGGATCGAAGAGCAGGCCCTCGCCGTCCCAGCGCAGCAGGTAGCCGTTGTGGTTGCGGTGCCGGGTGGGCACCTGGCTGGCGGTGCCGAGGACGACCAGTTCACGTACGGACAAGGTGCTGATCCGCTCCGGTGGCCGTTATCCGGGGGGCCAGTTGAGGCCGCGGCCGCCGAGCACGTGGGCGTGCGCGTGGAAGACGGTCTGGCCGGCGCCCGTGCCGGTGTTGAAGACGATGCGGAAGCCGGTGCCGTCGACCTTGTCCTCCGCGGCGACCTCGCCCGCCTCGCGCAGCACGTCGGCGGCGACCTGCGGCTCGGCGGCCGCCAGCGACGCGGCGTCCGGGTGGTGGGACTTGGGGATCACCAGGACGTGGGTGGGCGCCTGGGGGTTGATGTCGCGGAAGGCGACGGTCGTCTCGGTCTCTCGGACGATCGTGGCGGGCACCTCGCGCGCCACGATCTTGCAGAACAGGCAGTCGGCCTGCGGTTCTCCCGCCACCGGTGCGCTCCTCACGGGTCGTCGGCTCGTACGACCCGCATCGTACCGATCAGGGACCGGCCGGCCGTCACTAGCGTGCCACCCAGGTGCCGGAACGGTCCTTCGAACCGTCGCCCTGGTCGTCGTTGCCGCCGTTGTCGTCGTGGTTGTCGCTGCCGTCGTGGTCGTCGTTACCGCCGTTGTCCTTGTGGTCGCCACCGTCGCCGTGGTCGTCGTGCCACTTGCCGTCGTCGTGGCCGTTGTCGTCGTGGCCGCCGTCGGGGCAGTCGTCGTGGCCGCCGTTCCAGTCCCCGTCGCCGTTGTCGCCGTTGCCGTCGTCGCCGTTGCCGTCGTCGCCGTTCCCGCCGCCGTTGTCGTTGCCGTTCTCGTTGTCGCCGCCACCGCCGCCGCTGTTGCCGTCGTCGCTGCCGCCGCCACCGCTGTTGTCGTTGTCGCCGCCGCCCCCGCCGCCGTTGTCGCCGCCGGGGTTGTCGCCGCCGCCCCCGCCGCTGTTGTCGCCGCCGGGGTTGTCGTCACGGGCGGGGTTGGAGTCCGGGTTCGAGTTCGGCTGTTCCGTACCTCCGGCGGCCGGGGCGTTGCAGTTGCCGATGGTGTTCGTACGGAAGATCACCCGGTCGCCGACCCGCGCGGTGAGGCCACTGCCCTCCACGCACCGGCCGTTGACCTCCCTGGTCACATTCCCTCGGATGGTGATCCGCTCGCCGCTGGCGCTCTCGCCCTGGCAGTCGACCCTGGCGCTGCCGCCGCCCGCGCCGGGGGTGGCCTCCGGTGCGCCGCCGTTCGGCGCCGACGCCGTACAGCTGAGCCAGCGGACGTCGACGCTCTCCCACTCCAGTGCCCGCGTCCCCTGGCGGTCCGTCGTCACCGCTATCGCGGATGTGTTGGAGTAGCCGGACGGCTCACACGCCGCTGTTCCGGCGGCCACCGCACCCGCGGCACCCGCCGCTGCCAACGCCCGTAACCAACGGCCCCGCACGCGTCCCTTCATGCCCCGCAGCGTGCCATCGCCGCCACGCGGCCCGACAGGCCCGCTCCGGCCAACTCCGCGCGGCGCTCCCCCGGCCGGCCCGACCATCACTAACCTGGGCCGCGAAAAGTTGAGTTCCGCCACATACGGGAGCGACCCACATGGCAACGACGCGCACGGCCAAGACCCACTGGGAAGGCAACCTGCTGGAGGGCAAGGGCCAGGTGGCCCTGGACTCCTCCGGCATCGGTACGTACGACGTGAACTGGCCGGCCCGCGCCGAGCAGCCGAACGGCACGACCAGCCCCGAGGAGCTGATCGCGGCGGCCCACTCCTCCTGCTACTCCATGGCGTTCTCGCACGGCCTGGCGGGCAAGGGCTACACCGTCGAGACGGTCGACACCCAGGCCGATGTCACCTTCCAGCCCGGCGAGGGCATCACCGGCATCGTGCTGACCGTGAAGGCCAGTGTCCCCGGCCTGTCGGAGAACGACTTCCAGGCGGCGGCCGAGGACGCCAAGAAGAACTGCCCGGTCAGCCAGGCCCTGGCGGGCGTCAAGAACATCACGCTCAACGCCACGCTGATCTGACACCACCCGATCCGGCGCGCAAGGCCGTACGGCCCGCGGGGCTCAGTCCCAGCGGCCCGTGCGGCCCAGCAGCAGTGCCGTGGCGGCCGTGCCGGCCGTGGAGGTCCGCAGGACGCTCGCGCCCAGCCGGTACGGCTTCGCCCCGGCCGCCGCGAACAGCTCCAGCTCCTCCGGCGAGACGCCGCCCTCGGGCCCGACGACGAGCACGATGCCGCCGTCGGCGGGGAGTTCGGCGCGGGCCAGCGGCTCGCTGCCCTCCTCGTGCAGTACGGCGGCGAAGGCCGCACCGGACAGCAGCTCCGCCACGCCCTTCGTCGACGCGGCCGCCGCGACCTCGGGGAACGTCAGCCTGCGTGCCTGCTTCCCGGCTTCCCGCGCCGTGTTGCGCCACTTCGTCAGCGACTTGGCGCCCCGCTCGCCCTTCCACTGCGTCACGCAGCGGGCCGCCTGCCACGGCACGATCGCGTCCACGCCGGTCTCGGTCATGGTCTCCACGGCCAGTTCGCCGCGGTCGCCCTTGGGCAGCGCCTGGACGACCGTGATGCGCGGCCGCGGCGGCTCCTCGGTCCGTACGTCCGTCACCGCGACGTCCAGCCGGTCCTTGCCCTCGACCGCGGCGACCGTCCCGTACGCGCCCGTGCCCGCGCCGTCCGTCAGCACGATCTCCTCACCGACGCGCAGCCGCCGAACGGACACCGCGTGCCGTCCCTCGGGGCCGTCCAGGGTGAGGGCCACGCCCGGCGCGGCGCCGGCCAGCGAGTCGACGAGGAAGACCGGGGCGGTCACGGGGCACTCCCAAGGGATCCGGGTCCGGCGGGGCCGGAGGGGTTCGACACGGCACGTGCCGCGGCCAGTTCGGCCACCAGCACCTCCATCAGGTCTGCCGCGGGCAGCCGCCGGGCCAGCCGGTGGCCCTGGCCCGCCCACAGGTTCATGGCCTGCGGGTCACCGGCCTGCGCCGCGGCCTTGCGGACCGGCGAGGTGAGGTGGTGGACGGCCGGATAGGCGGCCGGGGCGTACGGGCCGTGCTCGCGCAGGAAACGGTTCACCAACCCGCGGGCCGGGCGCCCGGAGAACGCCCGGGTCAGCTCCGTACGGGCGAACAGCGGGTCGGTCAGGGCCTGCTTGTGCAGCGGGTGGGCGCCGGATTCGGGGCAGGCCAGGAACGCCGTACCGAGCTGCGCCGACACCGCGCCCGCCGCCAGCACGGCGGCTATCTGCGCGCCGCGCATCAGCCCGCCCGCCGCGATCACCGGCAGCCGGACGGCCTCGCGGACCTCGGCGATCAGCGTCAGCAGGCCGACGCCCGCGCCGGTGCCGTCGCTCTGCGGGTCGTCGCGGTGGGTGCCCTGATGGCCGCCCGCCTCCGTGCCCTGAACGCACACGGCGTCGGCACCGGCCTCCTGCGCGGCCCGCGCCTCGGCGGCCGTGGTGACCGTCACGACGGTGTACGTGCCTACCCGGGCCAGGGATTCCACGGTCTCGGCTGTGGGGCAGCCGAAAGTGAAGGAGACGACCGGTACCGGGTCCTCACGCAGGATGGCGAGCTTGGCGTCGTAGTCGTCGTCGGTGGCGCCGTGGGCGTCACCGAGCGCGGTCCCGTACCAGGTCTCCTCGCCCGCGAGCTGCTCGCGGTAGACCTCGACGGCCGCGTCGTCCGCGAGCTCGGGCTGCGGCATGAAGAGGTTCACGCCGAAGGGGCGGCCGGTCAGCCCGCGCAGCCGCTCGATCTCCTGGTACATGCCGTCGGCCGTCTTGTATCCGGCGGCGAGGAAGCCCAGGCCGCCGGCGGCGCTGACGGCCGCGGCCAGCTCGGGACACGAGGCGCCGCCGGCCATGGGCGCCTGCACGATCGGGTGAGGGCTCAGCTCGGTCAGCGCGGTGGGCATGCCCACATCGTGTCACGCGTCACGGCCGCCCCCCGAATCGGGGAGCGACCGTGTACACAGCGTTCAGCGCCTCTCATCGTCCGTTGAAGGCATCTTTCAACCGCGAGAACAGCCCCTGCTGGCCCGGCTGGAACTGGCCCGTCGGGCGTTCCTCGCCGCGGAGCTTGGCGAGCCGGCGCAGCAGCTCCTCCTGCTCCGGGTCGAGCTTGCCCGGGGTCTGGACCTCGACGTGGACGACCAGGTCACCGCGGCCGCCACCGCGCAGGTGCGTGATGCCGCAGCCGTGCAGCGGGATGGACTGGCCGGACTGGGTGCCGGGCCGGATGTCGACGTCGCGTACCCCGTCCAGCGTCTCCAGCGGACACTTCGTGCCCAGCGCCGCCGCGGTCATCGGGATGGTGACCGTGCAGTGCAGGTCGTCGCCGCGCCGCTGGAAGACCGGGTGCGCGACCTCGTGGATCTCGACGTACAGGTCACCGGCCGGGCCGCCGCCGGGGCCGACCTCGCCCTCGCCCGCGAGCTGGATGCGGGTGCCGTTGTCCACACCGGCCGGGATCTTGACGGTGAGCGTACGGCGCGACCGGATGCGGCCGTCGCCCGCGCACTCGGGGCACGGGGTCGGCACGACCGTGCCGAAGCCCTGGCACTGCGGACAGGGCCGGGAGGTCATGACCTGGCCCAGGAAGGACCGGGTGACCTGCGAGACCTCACCGCGACCGCGGCACATGTCACAGGTCTGCGCGGAGGTGCCGGGCGCGGCGCCCTCGCCGGAGCAGGTCGTGCACACCACGGCGGTGTCGACCTGGATGTCCTTGGTCGTACCGAACGCGGCCTCGTTCAGCTCCACGTCCAGCCGGATCATGGCGTCCTGGCCGCGGCGGGTGCGCGAGCGCGGCCCGCGCTGCGACGCCGTGCCGAAGAACGCGTCCATGATGTCGGAGAAGTTGCCGAAGCCCGCGCCGAAGCCGCCGGCACCGGCGCCGCCGCCCTGGGAGTTCGGGTCCCCGCCGAGGTCGTAGACCTGCTTCTTCTGCGGGTCCGACAGCACCTCGTAAGCGGCGTTGATCTCCTTGAACCGCTCCTGGGTCTTGGGATCCGGGTTCACGTCCGGGTGCAGCTCGCGCGCCAGCCGCCGGAAAGCCTTCTTGATCTGGTCCTGCGAGGCGTCGCGGCTGACACCGAGGACCGCGTAGTAGTCCGTGGCCACTTACGACTCCGCCAGGATCTGTCCGACGTAACGTGCCACTGCGCGTACCGCTCCCATCGTTCCGGGGTAGTCCATGCGGGTCGGTCCGACCACGCCGAGTTTGGCGACTGCCTCGTCGCCCGAACCGTAGCCGACGGCGACGACCGATGTGGAAGTGAGGCCTTCGTGAGCGTTCTCGTGCCCGATGCGCACGGTCATGCTCGAATCCTTGGCTTCTCCCAGCAGCTTGAGCAGCACGACCTGCTCCTCAAGTGCCTCCAGCACCGGCCGGATCGTCAGCGGGAAATCATGTCCGAAGCGCGTGAGATTGGCGGTACCGCCGATCATCAGCCGCTCCTCGGTCTCCTCCACCAGAGTTTCCAGCAACACCGACAGCACTGTCGAGACCGTGCCCCGGTCCTCCGTCTCGAAGGACTCGGGAAGGTCCTGCACCAGCTGCGGCACGTCGGTGAACCGGCGTCCCACGACACGGCTGTTGAGCCGGGCCCGCAGGTCCGCCAGAGACGTTTCGCCGAACGGCGCGGGGCAGTCGATCATGCGCTGCTCGACCCGTCCGGTATCGGTGATCAGGACGAGCATCAGCCGGGCCGGTGCCAGCGACAGCAGTTCCACGTGCCGGACGGTGGACCGGGTCAGCGAGGGGTACTGCACCACCGCGACCTGCCGGGTCAGCTGCGCGAGCAGCCGCACCGTACGGGCCACGACGTCGTCGAGGTCCACCGCGCTGTCGAGGAAGCTGTGGATCGCCTTGCGCTCGGGACCCGACAGCGGCTTGACCGCCGCCAGCTTGTCGACGAAGAGGCGGTAACCCTTGTCGGTGGGGATACGGCCGGCGCTGGTGTGGGGCTGCGCGATGTAGCCCTCGTCCTCCAGCGCGGCCATGTCGTTACGGACGGTGGCCGGTGAGACGCCGAGGTGGTGGCGCTCCGTGAGCGCCTTGGAGCCGACCGGCTCCTCGGTGCCGACGTAGTCCTGGACGATGGCACGCAGCACTTCGAGTCTGCGTTCGCTGAGCATCGCGCACACCTCCAGTCCCGCGCTTTTCCCAGGCCGTCTCCGGCCGCCTGACCGGGGCCGCAGGTCCGGCCGGGGTCCGACCGTCCCTGGCACTCGACCGGTCCGAGTGCCAAACCCCGGTCCAGTGTACGGCCGGGTAGCACGGCCAGGGCAAGGCCGGGCGACACGGCTCGCGGCCCGGCGGGCCACCGTATCGCGCCGGGACCGGTCCATGCCCCCGGGATCCGCCCAGGTCAGCCGGGCGGCCGCGCGCGATTTCCCGGTATCCGGGCTAGCGTCGCGGTATGGGCACGACTTGGGAAGAGGCAGGCTGGGAGCGGCTCGCGGACGGCGTCGCACGCCGTCGGCTGCCGGGCTGGGACGCCACCGTCGGGGTCGTGGCCGGCACCACCGGCGTCCTCATGATCGACACGGGGTCCGGGCTGCGCGAGGGCGCGGAGCTGCGCCGCCAGGTGCGCGAGGTGCTCGGCCGTGAGGTGACCCACATCGCCCTCACCCATCCGCACTTCGATCATGTGCTCGGCACGGCGGCGTTCGCGGGCGTGACCGTCTTCGGCGCGACCGGGCTCGCCGAGCTGCTGCGGCGCGAGCCGGAGGCGCTGCTCGGCGACGCGGTACGCAACGGGGCCGATCCCGGCGCGACCGCCGAGGCCGTGGACATCGTGGTGGTCCCGGAGCACGCGGTGTGCGGCGAACGCACCCTGGAGCTCGGCGACCGCCGCGTCCTGCTGGCCAACGTCGGGCCCGGGCACACCGCGCACGACCTGGCGGTCTGCGTACGGTGCGGGCCCGGCGAGCCGGAGATCGTCTTCTGCGGCGACCTCGTCGAGGAGTCGGGCGAGCCGCAGGCCGGCCCCGACGCGCTGCCCGCGTGCTGGCCGGGGGCGCTGGACCGGCTGCTCTCCCTCGGGGGCGAGGACGCGCGGTACGTCCCCGGGCACGGCGCCGTCGTGGATGCCCGCTTCGTCCGTGCCCAGCGCGACGAGCTCGCCCGCCGCTTCGGCGTGTCGCCCGTCTAGCCCACCCGAGGGGCGCCGTCCGCGCATATCGTCTGTCGAATGCGCAGCAGACAGTACGGTCCCGACCTCACTCCCCCATGGAAGAAGCAGCGCCCCGCGCCCGAGGTGCCGGCCGAGCCCGATCTCGTCGTCGAAGAGGTCGCCACCGGCTTCTGCGGGGCCGTCATCCGCTGCGAGAAGACCGCCGAGGGACCGACGGTCACCCTGGAGGACCGCTTCGGCAAGCACCGGGTCTTCCCGATGACGCCCCGCGGCTTCCTCCTGGAGGGCAAGGTCGTCACCCTCGTTCGCCCCTCCGCCGCGTCCGCACGCCCCCAGGGACCGCAGCGCACCGCCTCGGGCTCCCTCGCCGTGCCCGGCGCCCGCGCCCGGGTCGCCCGCGCCGGCCGCATCTACGTCGAGGGCCGCCACGACGCGGAACTGGTCGAACGCGTCTGGGGTGACGACCTGCGCATCGAAGGCGTCGTGGTGGAGTACCTGGAGGGCGTCGACGCTCTTCCTTCGATCGTCCGCTCCTTCTCCCCCGGCCCGGACGCCCGCCTCGGCGTCCTCGTCGACCACCTGGTGCCCGGCTCCAAGGAGTCCCGCATCGCCGCGTCGGTCACGGACGCGAACGTCCTGATCGTCGGCCATCCGTACATCGACATCTGGGAGGCCGTGAAGCCGGCGTCCGTCGGCATCCCCGCCTGGCCGTCCGTCCCGCGCGGCCAGGACTGGAAGACGGGCGTCTGCCGGGCCCTCGGCTGGCCGGAGAACACGGGGGCCGCGTGGCAGCGGATCCTCGGCTCGGTGCGTACGTACAAAGACCTTGAGCCGGCGCTGCTGGGGCGGGTGGAGGAGCTGATCGACTTTGTTACGGCCGGCGATGGCGCCTGACCTTCGGCAGTGTGCCGAAGCCGCTGGTGTCCAATTCGATGCCGAGCATGTCAAGTGGCACCGGGGCGCCGAACTTGACCGTCCGCTCCACCTCATAGTCGGCTTGCTCGCCCTTGCCTGTCGGTTCGGTGAGCAGGAGGCACTCGGCCTCGAACGGATCGATGATCAGGTACGCGGGCACCGATCCAGCGGCGTAGATGGAACGCTTGACGCCATAGTCCGCGTCGCCGGTGCTCTTGGAGACGACCTCCACCAGCAACGTGACGGCCGGGGAGGGGATGAGGCGGCCCGGCCCCTCGACAGCCCCCTTCTCGAACACTACGAGATCCGGCTGCGGCTCACTGCTCTCGCCGGGGATGGCAATGTCTTGGGTCTGGAGACGGTGCCAACGCTCCCGTGGGATCTGGTCCTGAACATCCTGCACGATCCAGTTGTGGACCCGATCGGGCCCCGCCATCATCACGATGTTCCCCCGCAAGAGCTCGATCTTGTACCCCTCGAAGAGCTCGGGGTGCTCGTCGAATACAGCGATCATGCGCTCGTCCACAGCGGTCATCTCCGTGGTCCTCCACATTCGCCGCGTGCTGTCGGCGGCAGCCTAGGGACAGCGTAGGCAACGTCACTCGGAAACTGCAGCAGTTCACTCCCGCGAGTGATCAGTCCACCAGATCCCGCACCACCGCGTCCGCGAGGAGGCGGCCGCGGAGGGTGAGGACGGCGCGGCCCTCCTCGTACGGGCCGGGCTCCAGGAGGCCGTCGGAGAGGGCCTCCTCCGCTGCCGCGAGACCCGCCGGGCGCAGCAGCTCCAACGGACACCCCGCCGCCAGCCGCAGCTCCAGCAGGATGCGCTCCACCCGGCGGTCCTCGTCCGCCAGGACTTCGCGGCCCGCGCCCGGCGACCGGCCCTCGCTCAGCGCCTGCGCGTACGCGCCCGGGTGCTTCACGTTCCACCAGCGGACGCCGCCGACGTGGCTGTGCGCGCCGGGGCCCGCGCCCCACCAGTCGGCGCCGGTCCAGTACAGCTCGTTGTGGCGGCAGCGGGCCGGCTCGGACGTGGCCCAGTTGGAGACCTCGTACCAGGTGAAGCCCGCGGCGGTCAGGGTCTCCTCGGCGATGAGGTAACGGTCGGCGTGCTCGTCGTCGTCCGTCATCGGGACCTCGCCGCGGCGGATGCGGCGGGCGAGCTGGGTGCCTTCCTCCACGATGAGCGCGTACGCGGAGACGTGGTCGGGGCCCGCGCCGACCGCCGCGTCCAGGGAGGCCCGCCAGTCGTCGTCGGACTCACCGGGCGTGCCGTAGATCAGGTCCAGGTTGACGTGGTCGAAGCCGGCCGCGCGGGCCTCGGCGACGCAGGCCTCGGGGCGGCCCGGGGTGTGCGTACGGTCCAGGATCTTGAGGACGTGCTGCCGGGCGCTCTGCATGCCGAAGGAGACCCGGTTGAAGCCGCCCGCGCGGAGTTCCGCGAGGTAGCGCGGGTCGACGGACTCCGGGTTCGCCTCGGTGGTGATCTCCGCGTCCGGCGTGAAGCCGAATTCGTCGCGAATGGCGGCGAGCATGCGGGAGAGGTCGGCGGCCGGCAGCAGCGTGGGCGTACCGCCGCCGACGAAGACCGTCTCGACCTGGCGGGGGTCCGCGCCGAGGATCTTGCGGGCCTGCCGGATCTCCTCGATCAGGGTGTCGGCGTAGTTCTCGCGCGAGGCGAGCGCACCGCCGGAACCGCGCAGCTCGTTCGCGGTGTAGGTGTTGAAGTCGCAGTATCCGCAGCGGGTCGCGCAGTACGGCACGTGCAGATAGAACCCGAGCGGCCGCTCGCCCGCTCCGTCCAGGGCGGAGGCGGGCAGCGCCCCGTCCTCGGGCATGGGCTCGCCGTCGGGGAGTGCAGAAGGCATACGTCCATTGTCCGGTACTCGGCGAGTGCCCCCTTCCGCCGTCCCGCTACGGCCGCAGCGCCTGGAGGACCAGCAGCGCCAGGTCGTCGTCCGGCGGGGTCGGCCCGAAGGCGTGCACCCGGCTCCGGAGGTGTTCGGCGACGCCGTCGGCGCCCAGCCCCGCGCACTCCGCCAGGGCCTGCGCGAGCCCGTCCTCGTCGTCGAAGAGCCGCCCGCCCGAGCGCCGCTCGGTCACGCCGTCGGTGACGCACAGCAGCGTCTCCCCGGGCGCGAGGTCGAAGGACTCGCTCTCGTACGCCGTGTCCTCCAGGACGCCGAGCAGCATCTGCGGCCCGGCGACCGCCCGTACCGTGCCGTCCGTACCGAGGACCAGCGGCAGCGGGTGCCCCGCGCTGGCGATCGTGCAGCGCGCTCCCCCGGCCCCGCCCTCGTGCGGGACGATCTCGCCGTAGAGGAGGGAGAGGAAGCGTGCCTGCTCGCTCTCCTCGCGGTAGCCGGGCTGCAGCTCCGCCTCGGAACCGGCCTCGACCACCGCGGCGGCCACCGCCGCGACGGAGTCGGCGGCCTCCCGCGCGACCGTGCGGTTCAGCCGGTCCAGCACGTCGCCGACGCCGTACCCCTCGCGGGCCAGCAGCCGCAGCACCGGACGGGCCAGACCGGTGACGGCCGCCGCCTCCGGGCCGCTGCCGCAGACGTCGCCGAGCATGAAGCACCAGCGGCCCTCGCTCGCCTGGAAGAGGTCCCAGAAGTCGCCGCCGGCCCAGGCGCCCTCGCGCGGCTCGTACACCACGGCCGAGGCGACGCCCGGCACCTCGGCGCGCCGGCCCGGCAGCAGCCGGCGCTGCAGCACCCTGCTGATGCGTTCCTGGCGGCTGTAGGCGTCGGCGGTGGCGATGGCCCGGGCCACCCGGCCCGCCAGGTCCTCGATGAGCGAGACCACTTCGTCGGGGAAGCGCAGCAGTCCTGCCCTGCCTATCAGCAGCGTGCCGTGCCGCCGTACGCCGGAGATCAGGGGGCAGGCCAGGGCCGCGCCGCCGGGGCCGAAGCCGCTGGGCTCGCCGGGCCAGGGCCAGGGCCCCGCGCCCGGGGTCTGGCCTTCGCCGCCCCGGCCGGTCAGCACCGGCGGGTCCTTCACCAGCAGCTCACGCAGCCCGTCGATACGGCTCTCCGTGGCGTGCCAGACGCGGGAGAGGCGGGGCGTGCCGAAGTCCCCTCCGTCGTCCAGCCACACCGCGCACCAGTCGGCCATCCGCGGCACGATCAGCTGCGCGACCAGCGCGGCCACCTGGTCCGCGTCCAGCTGCCCGCTGAGCAGGTCGGACGCCTCGGCGAGGAAGGACAGCGCGCCGTGGTCGAGCCGCTCGACCTCGCAGCGCCGCAGCGCGGCCCGCTGCGGCGCGGGGGACATCAGCACGGTGGCCTGCGGCCCGCCTGTCACCGGGTGGTGCGCGTCGAACACCTCGACGGGTGGTTCGTACCCCGCCTCCGGGCCGTCGGCCGTCACCCGGAACCACACGGTCTTCAGCGTGCGCCGGTACGTGATGCCCCAGGCGTCGGCCAGCGCGCCGACCAGCTGCAGCCCACGGCCTGCGCCCTCGGCCGTCACCGCGTCGTGGCGGCCGCGCACCGGGCGCGCCGGGTGGTGGTCGGAGACCTCGACGATCACGGCGGTGCAGGGGCCGTCCTCGTCCAGCCGGCAGAGCAGCTCGACGGCGGTCCCGGCGTGCACGACGGCGTTGGTGACCAGCTCGCTGACGAGCAGCTCGGCCTCTTCGGCGAGGCGCTCCGTCAGATACTGCGCGCCGGGCAGCTCGCGGGTGGCCCAGTCGGCGACCGTCGTACGGACGAACTGCCGGGCGGCGCCGGCGGCGATGGGCGCCCCGGGGAGGCCGACGGCGCGGGAGCTCTCGCCTCCGTATGCACCGGCGGCGGGTTGCCGGCCACCGGCCGGGCAGCCCTCGGCGGACTCGTCTCTGCCGGCGCCGGGGGCGGCGTCGGGCCGGGCCACGGCCCGCCTGCGCACCACGTCGGATTCCGACGGAGTTGTCGTCCTCATTGAGCACTCCCGAGCAGTTCCGCAATAGCGCCGATTGCGCCACCTTCAGGGTGACAGACTGAGCCCACCCATTCGCACCGAGTTACTGAAGTGGGCCACTATGTCGGTGGATTCTGCAGTGCCCCGCGCTCCGCGGGAGACAGGCACCGACTGGGTGCGCACAGCCGATCTCAAGCCGCTGCTGTCCGCGCTCGTCTCGATGTCCTCAGGTGATTTCCGTACCCGCCTCCCCGTGGCGTACGACGGCGTACTCGCCGAGCTGCACGGGGCGTTCAACGACATCGTCATCCGCACCCAGCACCACGCCGACGAACTGGTGCGGCTGCGCTCGGAGCTGGTCCGCCAGGGCCGGCTGGACGAGCGGATGACGGCCAGCCCCGGCCAGGGCACCTGGACCTCCTCCGTCCTGGCGGCCAACGACATCATCGACGCGCTGGTCGTTCCGGCCGCCCATGCGACGAAGGTGCTGAACGCCGTGGCGGGCGGTGACCTGACGCAGCGCGTGGAGCTGCACGACGGCCATCGCAGGCTGCGCGGCGACCGCTGCCGGCTGGGCCGCGCGGTGAACTCCATGGTCGATCAGCTCTCGCTGTTCACCGGTGAGGTCACCCGGGTGGCCAGGGAGTCGGGCAACGAGGGGCGGCTGGGCGGCCGGGCCAAGGTCGCCGGGCTGTCCGGGAGCTGGCGGGACGTCACGGAGGCGGTCAACACGATGGCCGCCCGGCTGACCGCGCAGGTGCGGGACATCGCGGCGGTGACGACGGCGGTGGCGCGCGGCGACCTGACGCGTCAGGTGACGGTCGAGGCGACCGGCGAGCTGCTGGAGCTGAAGCTGACGGTCAACACGATGGTCGACCAGCTCTCCGCGTTCGCCGACGAGGTCACGCGGGTGGCCAGAGAAGTGGGTACGGAGGGCCGGCTCGGCGGCCGGGCGCAGGTGCCCGGCGTGTCCGGCGTCTGGAAGGACCTCACCGACAACGTCAACTTCATGGCCTCCAACCTCACCTCCCAGGTACGCAACATCGCCCAGGTCACCACCGCGGTCGCCAACGGCGACCTCAGCCAGAAGATCACGGTCGACGCGCGCGGCGAGATCCTGGAGCTGAAGGAGACCGTCAACACGATGGTCGACCAGCTCTCCGCGTTCGCCGACGAAGTGACCCGGGTCGCCCGCGAGGTCGGTACGGACGGGCGGCTCGGCGGCCGGGCGCAGGTGCGCGGGGTGTCGGGGATGTGGAAGGACCTCACCGACAGCGTCAACTTCATGGCGGACAACCTCACCACCCAGGTGCGCAACATCGCCCTTGTGGCGACGGCGGTGAAGGAGGGTGACCTCGGCAAGAAGATCACGGTCGAGGCCAAGGGCGAGATCCTGGAGCTGAAGACGACGATCAACACGATGGTCGACCAGCTCTCCGCGTTCGCCGACGAGGTGACCCGGGTCGCCCGCGAGGTCGGTACGGAAGGCAACCTCGGCGGCCAGGCCCAGGTGCGCGGTGCCTCCGGCGTCTGGAAGGACCTCACCGACAACGTCAACTTCATGGCCTCCAACCTCACCTCCCAGGTACGCAACATCGCCCAGGTCACCACCGCGGTCGCCGACGGCGACCTGTCGAAGAAGATCTCGGTGGATGCGCGCGGCGAGATCCTGGAGGTGAAGGAGACCGTCAACGGCATGGTCGACCAGCTGCGGGCGTTCGCCGACGAGGTGACCCGGGTCGCCCGCGAGGTCGGTACGGAGGGCAACCTCGGCGGGCGCGCGCAGGTGCGCGGCGCCTCCGGGGTCTGGAAGGACCTCACCGACAACGTCAACTTCATGGCGTCGAACCTCACGACGCAGGTGCGCAACATCGCGCTCGTCGCGACCGCCGTCGCGCAGGGCGACCTGTCGCAGAAGATCGACGTCGATGCGCGCGGCGAGATCCTGGAGCTCAAGACCACGCTCAACACCATGGTGGACACGCTGTCCTCGTTCGCCTCCGAGGTGACCCGGGTGGCCCGCGAGGTCGGCAGCGAGGGCCAGCTGGGCGGCCAGGCCCGCGTCGAGGGCGTCTACGGCACGTGGAAGTCCCTGACGACCAGTGTGAACGAGCTGGCGCTGAACCTCACCACGCAGGTCCGGGCGATCGCCGAGGTGACCAGCGCGGTGGCCTCCGGCGACATGACGCGCAACGTCACGGTCGAGGCCCGCGGCGAGGTCGACGAGCTGAAGAACAACATCAACATGATGGTCTCCAACCTCCGCGAGACCACCCGCGCCAAGGACTGGCTGGACGCCAACCTCGCCCGGCTGGCCGGCCTGATGCAGGGCCACCGCGACCTGGTGGAGGTCGCCGACCTGATCCTGCGCGAGCTGACGCCGCTGGTGAACGCGCAGTACGGCGCGTTCTTCCTGGCCAGCGCCGAGACCGACGAGCTGCGCCTGGACTTCATCGCGGGGTACGGCTCGGCGCACGACGCCAGCATCGACACCCCCGGCTCGCACGGCCACGGCCTGGTGCGCCAGGCCGCCATCGAGAAGAAGCGCATCCTGGTGGAGGAGGTGCCGTCGGACTACATCAAGGTCGACTCCGGGCTCGGCGAGGCGGCCCCGACCACCGTCGTGATCATCCCCGTGCTCTTCGAGGACCAGACCCTCGGCGTGATCGAGCTGGCGTCCTTCTCCCGCTTCTCCGACGTCCACCTCGCCTTCTTCGACCAGTTCGTGAACACCATCGGCGTCGCCATCAACACCATCGTCGCCAACTCCCGTACCGAGTCGCTGCTCAGCGAGTCCCAGCGGCTGGCCCGCCAGCTCCAGGAGCGGACGGGTGAGCTCCAGCGCCGCCAGGCCGAGCTGCAGCGTTCCAACGCCGCGCTGGAGGAGAAGGCCGCGCTGCTGGCCAGCTCCTCGCGGTACAAGACGGAGTTCCTGGCGAACATGTCGCACGAGCTGCGCAATCCGCTGAACTCCCTGCTGATCCTCGCGCAGATGCTCATCGACAACGAGCACGGCCACCTCAGCCGGCACGAGGTGGAGAGCGCGGCGATGATCCACCGCTCCGGCTCCGAACTGCTCCAGCTGATCAACGACATCCTCGACCTCTCCAAGATCGAGGCCGGCCGGATGGACGTCTTCCCCGCCCGGGTGCCACTGATCAAGCTGCTCAACTACGTCCACGACACCTTCCGACCGCTGACCCTGGACCGCGGCCTGGCCTTCGAGGTCTCGGTGACCGACGTGGTGCCCAAGGAGCTCTACAGCGACGAGAAGCGGATCAAGCAGGTACTGCGCAACCTCCTCTCCAACGCCCTGAAGTTCACCTCCAAGGGCAAGATCGACCTGCATGTGGACCTGGCGGCCGACGAGACCGTCACCTTCACCGTCACCGACACCGGCATCGGCATCGCGCCCGAGAAGCTGCCGGTCATCTTCGAGGCGTTCCAGCAGGCCGACGGCACGACCAACCGGAAGTACGGCGGCACCGGCCTCGGCCTCTCCATCAGCAGGGAAATAGCGGGCCTGCTGGGCGGCATCCTCACGGCCGAGAGTGAGCCCGGCGCCGGTTCCACCTTCGTCTTCCGCATCCCCGTCAGGTGCCGGGGCACCGCGGACCCCGTCGAGCCGCTGCCCGCCGTCGAGGACCAGGACATCACCGGCGAGGCGGCCCCGGAGGAAACGCCGCCGGAGCCTCCCCGGCCACTGGCTCCCGCGCCGTCCGGGGTCCCCGAGGAGACCGCCTGGCCCGCCGTCTCCAACGTGGAGCAGTGGGCCAGGGGCGCCACCGGCGAGCTGCTCTCGGGCGCCCAGGCACTGGTGGTCGACGACGACATCCGCAACGCCTTCGCGCTGACGAACGTCCTCAGCCGGGTCGGCATGCGGGTGATCTACGCCGAGCACGGCCGGGAGGCCATCGAGATGCTCGGCAAGAACCCCGGCATCGACTTCGTCCTGATGGACATCATGATGCCGGAGATGGACGGGTACGAAACGATCCGCGCCATCCGGCGCACCCCGCGGTACGCCGATCTCCCCGTTGTCGTCCTCACGGCCAAGGCCATGCCGGGCGACCGCGAGAAGTCGCTGGAGACAGGTGCCAACGACTATCTCCCCAAGCCCCTCGACGTGGACCGGCTGCTGAACGTCGCGGTCGATCTGCTCTCCAAGTACCGCTCGTCCGCGCCGTCCCCCGACGGCGGCGCGCCGGCAGGCCAGGAGGGCGACGGCGACCCGGCCGAAGCGGCCGGCAGGGGCGAAGACAGTGGTCCGTAGGAGTACACCAGTTCAGAAGGCCAGTCATGAACCACGTCACCAGCACCCTCAGCGACGACCGGGCGGGGATCCTCCTCGTCGACGACATGGAAGAGAACCTCGCCGCGCTGGAAGCTGTGCTGCGCTCACTCGGTGAACCGCTCGTTCGCGCGCGGTCCGGCGAGGAAGCGATGAAAGCGCTGCTCAGGCAGGATTTCGCGGTGGTACTACTGGACATCTTGATGCCCGGCATGGACGGCTTCGAGACCGCGACCAACATCAAACGTCTCGACCAGGCCAAGCACATCCCGATCATCTTCCTGACCGGGACGGACGCCGACTCCGGCTACGCCTTCCGCGGCTACTCCACGGGAGCCGCCGACTACCTCACCAAACCCTTCGACCCCTGGGTGCTGCGTGCCAAGGTGAAGGTCTTCCTGGAGCTGCACCAGAAGAACCGCCAGCTGCGCCGGCTGCGGCAGCAGGACCGGGACCGCATCGAGGAGCTGGCGGACCGTATCGCCGCCATGGAGGAGACGCTGGCCGGCAGCGACCACCTCGAAGCGGGCGAGCTGCGCGCGAGGATGGCCGCCCTGGAGGAGACGGTACGGGCGCTGCGCCACGGCCGCCCGTGACCCCTGCCGCGCCCGCCGGCCGACCGGTCGGGGCCCGCCCGTTCAGCTGCGGACCCCGGCGCGGCCGGGTCAGGACTCGCGGGTACCGGCGTACATGTCGTCCAGCAGGTCCTTGAAGGTGCGCTCGACGACCGGCCGCTTGACCTTGAGGCTGGGTGTGACCTCACCGTGCTCGATGTCCAGGTCCCGCGGCAGGATGCGGAACTTGCGGATCTGCTGCCAGCGCTGCAGTCCTTCGTTGACCCGCTCGACGTAGCCGTCGATCAGCTCGCGGACCTGTTCGGTGGCGACCACCTCGGCGTACGTCCTGCCGGCCAGGCCGTGTTCCTTGGCCCAGGTCAGGATGGTCGGCTCGTCCAGGGCGATCAGCGCCGTACAGAAGTTGCGGTTGGCGCCGTGCACGAGGACGTTGGAGACGAACGGGCAGACCGCCTTGAACTGGCCCTCCACCTCGGCCGGGGCGATGTACTTGCCGCCGGAGGTCTTGATCAGGTCCTTCTTGCGGTCGGTGATCCGCAGGTAGCCGTCGGCGGACAGCTCGCCGATGTCACCGGTGTGGAACCAGCCGTCCGACTCCAGCACCTCGGCCGTCTTCTCCGGCAGCCCGTGGTAACCCTGCATGATGCCGGGACCGCGGAGCAGGATCTCGCCGTCCTCGGCGATCCGGACCTCCGTACCGGGCAGCGGCTTGCCGACCGTGCCGGTGCGGTACGCCTCGCCGGGGTTCACGAAGCTGGCCGCGCTGGACTCGGTCAGGCCGTAGCCCTCCAGGATGTGGATGCCGGCGCCGGCGAAGAAGTAGCCGATCTCGGGCGCGAGCGCCGCCGAGCCGGAGACCGCGGCGCGCAGCCGCCCGCCGAACGCCTCGCGCAGCTTGGCGTAGACGAGGGCGTCGGCCACCTTGTGCTTGGCGGCGAGTCCGAACGGCACCGAGGCGGTGCCGGTGCGACGGAAGTTGTCCTGCGAGACCTTGGCGTACTCGCGGGCGACGCCGGCCGCCCACTGGAAGATCTTGTACTTCGCCGCGCCGCCCTCGCGGGCCTTGGCGGCGACGCCGTTGTAGACCTTCTCGAAGATCCGCGGCACGGCTGCCATGTACGTCGGCCGCACGACCGGCAGATTCTCGATGATCTTGTCGACCCGGCCGTCCACGGCGATGACATGCCCCTGGGCGATCTGGCCGGCGGTCAGCACCTTGCCGAAGACGTGCGCGAGCGGCAGCCAGAGGTACTGCACGTCGTCCTCGTTGACGAGGCCGGTCGCCTGGATCGCGCGGGCCATGTACGCCCAGCAGTCGTGCGGCAGCCGGACGCCCTTCGGACGGCCCGTCGTACCGGAGGTGTAGATCAGCGTGGCCAGCTGGTCGGCGCGGAGGGCCGCGACCCGCTCCTTCACACAGCTGGGGTTCTTCTCCAGGTACGCGGCGCCGCGCCGCTCCAGCTCGGCGAGCGAGAGCACCCAGCCCTCGGGGTCGCCCTCGGCCGGTACGGCGGCCGCCTCGTCGATCACGATGACGTGCGCGAGGTCCGGCAGCTCGGCGCGGCACTCACGGGCCTTGGCCAGCTGCGCGGCGTCCTCGGCGATCATCACCCGGCTGCCGGAGTCGGCGAGGATGTACGCCGTCTCGTCCGCGTTGGTGCTGGGGTACACGGTCGTGGTGGCCGCGCCCGAGCAGAGCACACCGAGGTCGGTGAGGATCCACTCGACCCGGGTGCTGGACGCCAGCGCCACCCGCTCCTCGGGGGCCACGCCCAGCTCGACGAGGCCGGCGGCGGTGGCGTACACGCGCTGTGCGGCCTGGGCCCAGGTGAGCGACTTCCAGTCGTCCGGGCCCTGGCCCGAGGCAGGCGGCACGGGATAGCGGTAGGCCTCGCTCTCGGGGGTGGCCGCGACCCGCTCCAGGAAGAGCGTCGCCACGGAAGGTGGCCGGTTCTCGATCAACGACTGGCTGTCCGTCACGTGTTCCTCCGGGGCCCGCTTCATTGCTGGTGACTCGCGAGTAACCTTCGAGCAGGATCAGACTAGAACGCGTCGCGCCCCCATGTAAGGGCCTGCGACACACTCGTTCACCTTGTGACCGATCGGTGTGCGCCGGGCCGGTGCGGCGGATCCGCGCGACGGTTCTCAGAGCCGTCTTCCCCCGCGTTCCGGCACCCGAACCGGCACCTTGCCACCCGAGGGTGAACACCCGGCGACTCACTGTAGGTGACCGGGCTCACACTCCTCGCGAAACGGACCGGCGGGGGCGAGAACACGCCGCTGACATGCGGCGCCGCAGGAACGCGAAGGGCGCCCGTCCCGGCTGGGAACGGACGCCCGGCACCGCTCAGCGGTGCTCCGCCGATACGCGGCGGTCACCGTACGGCGTTACTTCTTGCCCTTGGAGTCACCGTCGGAGTCCGAGGACAGGACCGCGATGAAGGCCTCTTGCGGAACCTCCACACTTCCCACCATCTTCATCCGCTTCTTGCCTTCCTTCTGCTTCTCCAGCAGCTTCCGCTTACGGGAGATGTCACCGCCGTAGCACTTGGCGAGGACGTCCTTGCGGATGGCGCGGATGGTCTCGCGGGCGATCACCCGGCTGCCGATGGCCGCCTGGACCGGCACCTCGAAGGCCTGCCGCGGGATCAGCTCACGCAGCTTGGAGACCAGCCGGACGCCGTACGCGTACGCCTTCTCCTTGTGGCAGATCGCGGAGAACGCGTCGACCTGGTCACCGTGCAGCAGGATGTCGACCTTGACCAGGTCGGCGACCTGCTCGCCGGTGGGCTCGTAGTCCAGCGAGGCGTAACCGCGGGTCTTGGACTTGAGCTGGTCGAAGAAGTCGAAGACGACCTCGGCGAGCGGCAGCGTGTACCGGATCTCCACCCGGTCCTCGGACAGGTAGTCCATACCGAGCAGATTGCCGCGGCGGTTCTGGCACAGCTCCATGACCGAGCCGATGAACTCGCTCGGGGTCAGGATCGTCGCCCGCACGATCGGCTCGCGCACCTCGGCGATCTTGCCGCTGGGGAACTCGGAGGGGTTGGTCACCTCGTGCTCGGTGCCGTCCTCCATCGTCACGCCGTAGATCACGTTCGGCGCGGTGGCGATCAGGTCGAGGCCGAACTCGCGCTCCAGCCGCTCCCGGATGACCTCCAGGTGCAGCAGGCCGAGGAAGCCCACGCGGAAACCGAAGCCCAGCGCGGCCGAGGTCTCCGGCTCGTACACCAGCGCCGCGTCGTTCAGCTGGAGCTTGTCCAGCGCCTCGCGCAGCTCGGGGTAGTCCGAGCCGTCCAGCGGATACAGACCCGAGAAGACCATCGGCTTGGGGTCCTTGTAGCCGCCGAGCGGCTCCTCGGCGCCCTTGGTGAGCTGGGTGATCGTGTCACCCACCTTGGACTGCCGGACGTCCTTCACGCCGGTGATCAGGTAACCCACCTCGCCGACGGACAGCCCGTCGGCGGCCTGCATCTCCGGCGAGTTCGTCCCGATCTCCAGCAGCTCGTGCGCGGCGCCGGTCGACATCATCTTGATGCGCTCGCGCTTGCTGAGCGTGCCGTCGACGACCTTCACGTACGTGACGACACCGCGGTACGCGTCGTACACCGAGTCGAAGATCATCGCGCGGGCCGGCGCGTCCTTCACGCCCACCGGCGCCGGCACGTCCCGCACGACCTTGTCCAGCAGCTCGTCCACGCCCACACCGGTCTTCGCGGAGACCTTCAGGACGTCCTCGGGCTCGCAGCCGACGAGGTTCGCGAGCTCGGCGGCGAACTTCTCCGGCTGGGCGGCCGGCAGGTCGATCTTGTTGAGCACCGGGATGATCTGGAGATCGTGCTCCATCGCCAGGTACAGGTTGGCGAGCGTCTGCGCCTCGATGCCCTGGGCGGCGTCGACGAGCAGGATGCACCCCTCGCACGCGGCGAGCGACCGCGAGACCTCATACGTGAAGTCGACGTGCCCGGGGGTGTCGATCATGTTGAGGATGTGGGTCTGCCCGTTCTCCTCATCCGTACGGGCCCAGGGCAGCCGGACCGCCTGGGACTTGATCGTGATGCCCCGCTCACGCTCGATGTCCATGCGGTCGAGGTACTGCGCGCGCATCTGCCTCTGCTCCACGACTCCCGTCAGCTGGAGCATCCGGTCGGCAAGCGTCGACTTGCCGTGGTCGATGTGCGCGATGATGCAAAAGTTACGGATGAGAGCCGGGTCGGTACGGCTCGGCTCCGGCACGTTCGTAGGGGTCGCGGGCACGCAGAGGTCCATTCAGAGAACGCGGGTCAGATAACGCGGTAGGCGGGACTCGGGCATTCAGTCCTCCCTATCGTCCCATGAGCCGCGGCCCCAAACTCCTCGGGAGGCGCGGGGACGCCGGGCCGCACCGGGGCCCGGCGCGGCCGTACAGCGGCCTCCGGTCCGGTTTGGGCGGCCGTTACCCCTGCTGGTAGCCTGGTCCACCGTGTTTCGTGCCCTCTCATGTACGCGACACGCAGAAAGCCCGGGAACGGACGAGCTGCCGCTCGGCCTCCCGGAACCCAACGAACCTGAAAAGGCTCTTTCGTGGCGAACATCAAGTCCCAGATGAAGCGGATCAAGACCAACGAGAAGGCTCGTCAGCGCAACAAGGCTGTCAAGTCGACTCTGAAGACCGCGATCCGTCGCACCCGTGAGGCCGTGGAGGCCGGTGACCTGCAGAAGGCCACCACCGCCCAGGCCGAGGCCGCCAAGAAGCTCGACAAGGCCGTCAGCAAGGGTGTCATCCACAAGAACGCCGCCGCCAACAAGAAGTCGGCGCTGGCGAAGAAGGTCGCGTCCCTCAAGGCCTGACCTTCCGGTGCTTCACCTGAGGCCTCCCCGGAGGCCTCGCGGTCGCCGTCACGGGTCCTGACCTGTACGGCAGCCACCACGCTTCACCGCCGGTGAGGGCCCAGCGGCCCCTCTCTCCGCTCCTCCCCGGCACCCCGCGCCGCACGCGGCCTGCGTTCGCCACGCGGGTGCGGCGCACCCGATACACACCGAGGACCCCGTCCCGCCCTTCCCCAGGGCGAGGCGGGGTCCTCGGCTTGCGGGCTTCTCCTTGCGGCGGAGGGGCCGGCGCCTTGCGGCGGTGAGCCCAGTGCCCCTGCGGCGGAGGGCCCGGTGCCCCTGCGGCGGTGGGCCCCGGCGCGAGGGCGGCGGCTGCCCCTGTGGCGGAGGGCCCGGCTTCCTTGCGGCGGTGAGCCCGGTGCCCCTGCGGCGGAAGGCCCCGGTCCCCCTGCGGCGGAAGGCCTCAGTCCCCTGAGGTGGGGGCCCGGCTTCCCTGCGGCGGTGGGCCCCGGCGCGAGGGCGGCGGCTCCCCTGCGGCGGAGGGCCCGGCTGCCCTGCGGCGGTGGGCCCCGGTGCGAGGGCGGCGGCTCCCCCTGTGGCGGAGGGCCGGCGCCTTGTGGCGGAAGGCCCAGGTCGCCCTGCGGCGGGAGGCCTCAGTCCCCTGCGGCGGTGGACCCGGCTCCCCTGCGGCGGAAGGCCCCGGTCCCCCTGCGGCGGTGGGCCCGGCTGCCCTCTGTGGGGCGAAAGGTCCAGGCCATGGTGGGGCAGCGGTGGCTGATTCCTCTCGGATACGCTGCCGCCCATGTCCAACTCGGGGGAACAGCCCAATCCGTACGCCCAGCAGCCGCCACAGGCTCCCCAGGGCCCACCGCCTCCACCACCTCTGGCACCTCAGCAGCCGCAGACCGGACCGCAAGGCCGGCAGGGACCGCAGCCTCCTCAGCCGACGGGCCCGTACGGCCAGGTGCCGCAGCAGAACCCGTACGCCCAGCAGCCGGCCGGCTACGGCTACCCGGCGACCGGCCCCGGTGCCCACGGCGCCCCGACCATGCCGGGCGGCGTACCCGTCGGCGCCCCCGGAGGCTACGGCAGTGGCCCGGGCGGAGCAGGCGGCAGCGGCAGCAGTGGCGGCAAGGGGCTGCCCTCCTGGCTGTGGGCCGTCGGCGGGGCCGTGGCCGCCTCGGCCGTCTGGGCGGGCGTGCTGTTCCCCACCGGCGGCCTCAGCGGCGAGCCCGACCCTGACCTGCGCGGCTACAGCTACCGGACCGATCTCTGCGGTGCCACCTCCTGGACCCCGTTCGAGGACGCGCGCTTCAGGATGGAGGACAGCAGCACCTCGTCCAGCGCGGCCGAGAACCCCGAGGCCAGCGGCGCTCAGGACGCCGCGCTGGACTCGATGTGGTGCAACGCGGACCTGGTGTCCGAGGACGCGGGCAGCGACGACTACTCCTCCACCTTCGTCTACACGAAGGCGTTCCTGCACAAGAAGACCGACCCGGCACCCGAATTCGCGGCGCAGTACCGGTCGTACGAGCAGCAGGGGTCGAACGACTACAAGGTCACGCCCGTGCAGGGCATCGGCGACGAGGCGTACCTCGTGAGCCGCGACGAATCCCCTGACAGCAAGAGCACGTACGTCGTGCTCGGCGTGCGCGACGGCTGGCTGACGTACGAGACCACCTGGTCCAGCTACGCCGGCAGCAGCGACACCACCGACCACCCCACCTCCGACGAGGCCGCCGCCATGCTCCGCACAAGCGCCACCCAGACCCTGCAGAAGCTGAAGAACTGAGACCCGCCACGGGCCGGACCTGCCGGGACTGCCGGGCCTGGGCCGGGTAGGTCCGGCCCGGCCGAAGCGTCCCGGCGGGTCCGGCCCGGCTCAGGCCTGGCCCGGCGGGGTCCGGCCCGGCCGGGGCGTCCCGGCGGGATCCGATCCGGCCCAGGCCCGACCCGGCGGGATCCGGCCCGGCCCAGGTCCGGCCCGGCGGGGACCAACCCGGCGGGTCCGGCCCGGCGGGTCCGGCCCGGCGGGTCTGGCCCGGCGGTTGTCGGAGAACCGGCCCGTCAGGGCCTAGCGGCGGGAGCGGGCCGCGCGGGCGATCGTGACGACGGCTTTCTCCAGGGCGTACTCCGGATCGTCGCCGCCGCCCTTGACGCCCGCGTCGGCCTCGGCGACCGCGCGCAGGGCCACCGCCACGCCGTCCGCCGACCAGCCCCGCATCTGCTGCCGCACCCGGTCGATCTTCCACGGCGGCATGCCCAGCTCCCGGGCGAGATCCCCGGGGCGGGAGCCACGCGGCGCCGAGGCGAGCTTGCCGATGGCCCGGACGCCCTGCGCCAGCGCACTGGTGATCATGACGGGCGCGACGCCGGTCGACACCGCCCAGCGCAGTGCCTCCAGGGCCTCGGCCGCGCGCCCCTCGACCGCCCGGTCGGCCACCGTGAAGCTGGAGGCCTCGGCCCGGCCGGTGTAGTACCGCGCGACCACCGCGTCGTCGATCGTCCCCTCGACATCCGCCGCGAGCTGCGCACACGCCGAGGCCAGCTCCCGCAGGTCACTGCCGATGGCGTCCACCAGCGCCTGGCAGGCCTCCGGCGTCGCGGACCGCCCCGCCGTACGGAACTCCCCCCGCACGAACGACAGCCGGTCGGCGGGCTTGGTCATCTTCGGGCAGGCCACCTCACGCGCCCCGGCCTTGCGCGCGGCGTCCAGCAGCCCCTTGCCCTTGGCGCCGCCCGCGTGCAGCAGCACCAGCGTGATCTCCTCGGCCGGCGTGCCGAGGTACGCCTTGACGTCCTTGATCGTGTCCGCGGACAGATCCTGCGCATTGCGCACGACCACGACCTTGCGCTCGGCGAAGAGCGACGGGCTGGTCAGCTCGGCCAGCGTGCCGGGCTGCAGCTGGTCGGGCGTGAGGTCGCGCACGTCGGTGTCCGCGTCGGCGGCCCGCGCTGCCGCCACCACCTGCTGGACCGCACGGTCGAGCAGCAGCTCTTCCTGCCCCACGGCGAGCGTGACGGAGGCGAGCGGATCGTCGTTTGCTGTCTTCCTGGCCATCGCGGACCAGCATCCCACGCCCCACTGACACACCCGCCCGCGACCGCCGCCACGGTCCCCGCCCACCACCCCGGCCGGCACGCTCCCCGCTGTCGGAGAATGGCGGGGTGAGCGATGTTCGACATGTACTGGTGTTGCCCGACCGGGACGCCGCCGAGGAAGTGGCCGAGGTACTGACCGAGGAGTACGGCGTGGCCCAGGAGCCGCAGCTCGTACGGGACGCCCTGGCCGGCGAGGACGACGCCGAGGACGCACAGTGGCTGGTCGTCCTCGAGGACCCCGAGGCCGCCTGCGACCCGGCCACGCTGGACACCCTGGCCGCGGAGTACGAAGGCTGGCTGGAGCCCGAGCGCCCCTAGCCGACCGACGGACCGGCCTCGCCGGCCTCGCCGATCTCGCCGGTCTCTCCGGTCTCGTCGACCTGCCGAGCTAGCTGGTCGAGGCGTCCGATCACCGGGGTGACGGGGTGACCGGTGTGCGGTCGAGGGACATACCGAAGTGGGTGCGGTAGGCGGCGAGCAGCTCGTCCTCGGGTATCTCGCGCTCCGTCCGGCTGCCGTCGGGCGCGGTGCTCACGAACGTACGGCCGGAGAGCGTGATCCGGCCCCCGTCCTCGGTCAGCCGCGAGCAGACCAGTGACTGCGTGAAGTGCGACTTCGGGGAGGTGGTCTGCCACCAGCAGCCGGCCTCGAAGTCGCCGAGCACCCGGGGCCGCAGTTCGAGCCGGTACTGCGGTGCCCCGTCCCGCAGTACGTCGAGGTCGCCCTCGTCCGTGGCCACGAACCGGAAGACGCCACCCGGGTCGGCCTGCTCCTCGGCCGTGTCCAGCCGCAGCGGGAAGTGGCTGTGCCGCCCGAACCCGACGTCGGCCAGCAACGGTCCGTCGGCCGTGCGGACGCGCACGGCCGCGTGGTCGTACGGGATGCCCAGCCGCCCGTCCTCGCCGTAGACCCGGCCGGACAGCAGCTCGGCGTCGTATCCCAACGCGGTCAGCAGCATCGCGAACGCGCCGTTGAGTTCGTAGCAGAAGCCGCCGCGACGGTCCCGTACGACCTTGTCCAGCAGGGCCCGCTCCGTGAGGACGATCTCCTCGCCGAGGTGGATGGAGAGGTTCTCGAACGGCACCGTGCGCAGGTGCTGAAGGTGCAGCCGCCGCAGCGCCTCGGCATCAGGCACGACGGGCCGCTCCGCACCGATCCGCCGCAGATACGCCTCGATGTCCCCGCTCCCGGCGGAGGCCCCTATCCCGGCGGCGGCCCCGATCCCGGCCGAGGCCCCGGTCCCGGCGGCGGCCCCGATCCCGGCAGCGTCGGTGGGCTTCGCTCCATCGGTGTCCGTGGCCTTGGCCGCGTCGGTGGCCTTCGCTCCGTCGGTAGCCGTGGTCGTGGTCGTGGCCGCGTCGGTGGCTTTCGCCGCGTCAGCGGCTTTCGTGGGGTCGGATTCCATCAGCTGCCCGTCCTTTCCGTCGCGAACCAGCGGCGGGTGCGGTCCGCCGCCGTGGCCGGGGCCGCGGCGAGGATGTCGGCGAGGGTCTGTGCCGCCAGCTCACGGCGCCAGGCCAGCTCGGCCCGGCGCATGGCCGTGGCGATGCCGCAGGGCTGCCGGAAGTCGCGCCCCGCCACCTCGGCGCCCGCGCCCTGCTGCCGGATCTCCGTACAGCGGAACGCCTCGTCCGGCCCCTCGATCGCGGCCACCACGTCCATGAGTGTGATCGCCTCCGGTGGCCGGGCGAGCCGGAAGCCGCCCCGCGCGCCCGGCGTCGAGCTGAGGATCCCGGCCCGTACGAGCGCCTGAAGACGCTTGTTGAGGTACGCGGCCGGCAGGTCGAAGGAGGCGGCCAGCTTCGCCGTGGACACGGGCCGCTCGTCGCCGAGCCAGGCCAGCGTCACGCAGCAGTGCAGCCCCCACTCGACGCCCTCACTCATCCTCATATTCTGGAGTTTACAGGTCCGGGTTCCATCGGCTCCGACGGCCGGCGGCTGAACCTCTGGTGAAGGCTTGCCGAAGCGTGCTCCGCCGCGAAGACGCCTCCCTACAGTGCGGGCATCACCCCAGGCGTCCCCTTCTCCCCGCCCTTCTCCCCGCCCTTCTCCCCGCCCTTCTCCCCGCCCTTCTCCCCCCTTCCTCTGCTCTCTTCTCCTCCCTCTTCTCCTCTGCGAGGTCGCTATGGGCATGCCGGACACCGAGACCATCCTGGCCCTGGCCGGCCTCGTGGTCACCGCCATGATCTGGGCCGTGGAACGCTTCCTGCCCGGACGCAAACGCATCGGCTACCGCGTCCAGATGGACACGCCGATCGGCATGAACCCCCAGGACGCCCACAGTCTCGTGCAGTTGAGACTCCTGAGACAGGAACAGGAGATCACCGACGCCACGCTGGCGCTGCTGCGGATCGAGAACGACGGCAGCAAGGACATCGTGCGGCAGGACTACCAGGAACCGCTCACGGTGGAGTTCACCGGCCGCACGGTCATCGGCGTCGAGGTACCGGACGCCAACCCCGCCGACCTCATCGGCATGCTGACCCGCTCCGGCGCCGGGCTCCGGTACAGCGGGAACCGGTTGCACATACCGAAGGTCCCGCTCAACACCCGTAACCACTTCAAGCTGCTGGTGCTGCTCTCCGACGCGGACGAGGACACCACGGACGGCCGCCGGACGCACGCCCGGGGTGACGTGGTCGTCGGCGGCTTCCTCAGCGGCGGCCGGATCCGCCGCAACACTCAGCGCTGGGGACCGCGCAAGCCGAGCCTCGCCCTCGGCGGCCTCTTCATCGTCCTGGTCGGGCTGCTGGGCGGTCTGCTGCTCAGCACCCCGGCCGTGCCCGCCCGCGCCGAATGCGCGACCGGGCGGCTGACCATCGACGGCTCCACCGCGTTCGCTCCCCCGATGCAGGAGATCGCCCGGCAGTACCAGGCACGCTGTCCCGGCGCCAGGATCGAGGTGGCGAAGAGCGGCAGCCTCTCCGGTCTGGCCAACCTGAACCGCGCGGGGCGCGCCGCGCGCTCCGGCAGCCCGTCCTTCCTCGCCATGTCCGACGTGCCCGCCCCCTCGATCTACGGGCGGCTGCAGGGCGAGCGGGTGGGCGTCATCCTGCTGAGCCTGGTCGTCAACGAGCGCACCGGCGTGGACAACCTCACCCTCGACCAGGTGCGGAAGATCTACGACGGCACCTACACCAACTGGAAGGACGTGGGCGGCAAAGACCTCGCCATCCATCTCGTCGGCCGCGACGCGGACTCCGGTACCCGGCGGGCCTTCGAGACGACCGTGCTGCACCGTTCGGAGCCGGGCGTGGTGTCGTCGTACGACTGCACCGGCAAGGACCGGGACGAGCGGGCCCGGGTCACGCGCTGCGAGGTGAACAGCACGACGGGGCTGCTCGACACGGTGGACCGGGTGGAAGGCGCGATCGGTTACGCCGAGACCTACGCGGCGGCCAAGCGGCCGCACGTCGTCGCCATCCGGCTGGACGGGCACGAGCCCGACATCGAGTGGGGACAGCAGCATGAATACCCCTTCTGGACCGTTGAGTTCCTCTACACCTACGGACATCCGGCGGACGGCTCGCTCGCCGCGAAGTTCCTGACCTACCTGAGCTCCGACACCGCGAAGAACGTCATGCGGATGTACAAGCACGTGCCCTGCGCCGACGACCGGAGCCTGTCGGCCTCGGTATGCCGTCCCTGACCGGTATGCCGTCCCTGACGGCCGACCGCCTGCGCGCAAAGCGCCCGGGTGATGCAGAAGGGGGCGTCGGGGGTCGGTGTGCCGGGGATCGGCGTGTCGGGGATCGGTGTGTCGGGGGTCGGCGTCGGCCGTTGCTGGTGACGGTCGCGAGGCCGGTGGTGGCACTGCCCGTTACGGCGATCGCGCCGTCGGTGTCCGTACGCAGCACCCTGGCGCCCTGTATGCGCAGCGCGGCGACGGTGCTGGGAGCGGGATGTCCGTACAGATTCTCCGCACCGCAGCTGATCACTGCGAGCCGGGGCGCCAGCGCATTCAGAAGTGCCGGGTCCTGATAGGCGGAGCCGTGGTGCGCCACCTTGAGCACATCGATCGCGCGCAGCCCGGGGTGCGCGGCCAGCAGCCCCTGCTGGGCGGGCGGTTCGAGGTCACCGAGCAGGAGAACGCTCAGCCCGGCAGTGCGTACGAGCAGCGTGACACTGGCGTTGTTCGGTCCCTCGGGCAGAAAGCCGGTGGGTGGGGGCCAGAGGACTTCCCAGGTCACCGGGCCGGTCCTGCGCCGCTCCCCCGGCATGGCCCGGACCACCGGTACGTCGTGCGCCGCGGCGGCCTTGCGTACGGACGCGGCCTGGTCCGGCGGGTCGTCCCGGACGGTGGTCTGCAGCGCGCCGACGCCGCGGCCGCGCAGTGCCCCGGTGAGGCCGTCCACATGGTCGGCATGGAAGTGGGTGAGGACGAGCAGCGGGATCCGACGGACGCCCAGTTCCTGCAGGCAGCGGTCCATGGCGCGGGGGTCGGGGCCGGTGTCCACGACCAGCGCGCTGCCCGGGCCGGTCGCGAGCACCAGACCGTCCCCCTGACCGACGTCGCACACCGCCAGCCGCCAGCCCGGAGGCGGCCAGCCGGTGACGATCCGGGTCAGCGGCACGGGGCGGACGACGAGGACGACCAGGAGCAGGGCGCAGACGACACACAACCGGCGGCGCCGCAGCAAGGCTCGTGCGACCGGTACCAGGGCGGCGATGGCCGCAGCCAGCAGGAGGCCCCCGGCCCAGCCGCCGGGCCAGCCGAACTCGGCGCCGGGCAGCGCGGCTCCCGTACGGGCGATGGCCGCGATCCACTCCGTGGGCCACCCCGCGCACCAGGCGAGCGCGGCGGCGAGCGGCGGCAGGAGGGGCGCGGCGGCCAGCGCCGCGAACCCGAGCACGGTCGCGGGGGCGACGGCCAGCTCGGCGAGCAGATTGCAGGGTACGGCGACCAGTCCGACGCGGGCGGCGAGCACCGCGATCACCGGCGCGCACACGGCCTGCGCGGCGGCGGCCGCGGCGATCACCTCGGCGAGGCGGGGCGGCACGCGCCTGCGTTGCAGAGCGGCGCTCCAGCGCGGCGCGAGGGTGAGCAGCGCGCCGGTGGCCAGTACGGAGAGCAGGAAGCCGTAACTGCGGGCCAGCCAGGGGTCGTAGAGGACGAGCAGCAGGACGGCGGCGGCGAGCGCGGGCAGCAGCGTACGGCGGCGGCCGGAGCCGATGGCGAGCAGGGTGATCAGGCCGCATGCGGCGGCGCGCAGCACACTGGGGTCCGGGCGGCACACGACGACGAAGGCGAGGGCGACCGCGCCGCCGATCATCGCCGTGGTCCGCAGGGACAGGCCCAGCCGGGGCGCGATCCCACGGCGTTCGGCGCGCACGGCGAGGTGCGGCGGGCCGATGAGCAGGACGAGCACGATCGTGAGATTGCTGCCGGAGACGGCGAGCAGATGCGTCAGGTCCGTGGCCCGGAAGGCGCCGTCCAGCTCCGGGGTCACGCGGGAGGTGTCGCCCACGACGAGCCCCGGAAGCAGGGCGCGGGCATCGGGCCGCACATCCTCGGACGCCTCGCGCAGGCCTGCCCGAAGGGAGCCGGCGAGACGCTGGACGGGGGTGGGGCCGCTGATCCGCCGGGGCGGTGGCGCGTCGGCCGCCACCCGCACCACGGCGGCCGTGCGGCCGGCGGGCGGCAGCGGGGGCGCGAGCCGGGCCTCGACCCGGATGCGGGTCGACGGGAGAAGGGAACGCCAGGAGCCGGTGACAGCGGCACCTTGCGGGGCCGGTCGGGACTGCTGGGACCGTTCGGTCTGCTGCGACTTTTGGGTCTGCTGGGGCTGTTGGGGCTGTTGGGGCTGCTGAGGTACGACGACCAGCACCGGGGTACGGGTCGCGGTCACCGCACCGTCCGGGGCGGTGACCCGTCGTACCTCGGCAGCGAACACGACAGCGGCGGGCATGTGTTGGGCGCCGCCTTCGCGCTGCCGGGCGAGGTGCGGGTCCTCGATCACCTCCAACTCGACGGTGGCCTGGGCGTACTGATGGGCGAGCCGGGGCACCGGGCCACGCCGCAGGTCGGCGCCTTGGAGCGCCGCCGAGGCCGCACCGGCCACCGCGCACAGCAGCACTGCGGCCACCGCGACCAGTGTTCCCGCCCGACGGCGCACGGCCCGGAGGAGCACGAGACCGGCGAGGGCCAGGGCGGCCGTGCCGATCAGGACGAGCGCGCTGACGGGCGCGTCCAGGGCCAGCGCGGCGGCTCCCCAGGCGGCCAGCGCGGGCGCGACCAGTCGCAGGTCCGCGGAGCCCGCGTCCGGTGGTTCCACCGGCCCCTGCGTCCGCGGACCGGCCGGCTCCCCCGTCGGACCGGCCGGCTCCCCCGTCGGACCGTCCACCCTCGGGCCGGGCTCCATCCTCGGGCCAGGCGGTGGCGCCTGCGGCGAGTCGGTCCCTTCCGGCCGGGTGTCGGCCGCGGGGTGCGGGTCGGCCGGGCCGTACGTGGCGGCCGGCGAGGAGGGAATGGTCATGGCTGCACCAGGGGGCGCAGGTCGGCGAAGCGGCGGTCACCGATGCCGTTGACCTCCTGCAGCTGGTCGATCGAGGTGAAGCCGCCGTGCTGGGTGCGGAAATCGATGATGTGCTGGGCCAGTACGGGTCCGACGCCGGGGAGGGTGTCGAGCTGTGCGGCGGTCGCGGAGTTCAGACTGACCGGTCCGGCAGGGGTGGCGCCGACGCCCGAGGCGCCGCTCGAAGTGCTTGCGGCACCCGCGGCGCCCGGAGCGCCACCGGAAGCAGGCTGACCGCCCGCTCCTGGCGGGGCGGCGCCCGGCGCTCCGACGACGATCTGCTCGCCGTCCACCAGGAGCCGGGCACGGTTCAGCGTGCGGGTGTCGGTGCCCGGCCGCACGCCACCCGCGGCCCGCAGGGCGTCGGCGACACGGGCGCCCGAGGGGAGGCGGTGGAGCCCGGGGCGGCGCACCTTGCCCGCGATGTCCACGACGACGCGGCGGTCCGGAGTACTGGACGGCACGCCTGCCGCGGCCGGGGTGCCGCCAGCGGCGGGCATCGAGGCGTGCTGGGTGGCCGGCGCCCGTACGGCCTGCGGGCGGGCGGACCAGAAGTGGTGGACGGCGAAGGCCACGGCGATCAGGAGCACGACGCCGAGGGCGACGAGCGCCTTCGGGTCCGTGCCGCAGCGCAGTTGGAGCCACAGCGGCAGGCGCTCCTGCAACGCGGTCCGCCAGCGGGACGGCGCCGGGATCGCGCGCACCGTCGGAGTCCGGGAAGAGAAGCCGGACGGGGGCGGTGGATCCGGCGGGCGGCCCGGTGGACGGTCCGGTGGACGGCCCGGCCGCTCGGAGTCGGGGGCGGAGTCGGAGTCTGAGTCGGAGTCGGGGGCGGGGGCGGGAACACGGGCGGATGTGCGAGATCGCGAAGTCATGACGACGACGCTAGAGAGATTTCGCGCATCCCGTCGATCAACGTCGAATTCCGTGGATAACCGGGGAGTTGTGGATAACCCGGTCACCCGGGCGATCGCTCGGGGGAGAAAAACACTTCGCCGATGAAGCCGTACGAGCCGGGAGGAAGAACCGGTGCCCCGTCTACCGCGGCGAGAGCACGACCCCGAGCAGTCCCGGGCCCGTGTGCGCGCCGATCACCCCGCCCACCTCGCTGACGTGCAGGTCCGCCAGTCCCGGTACGCGGGCGCGGAGGCGGTCGGCCAGTGCGTCGGCGCGTTCCGTCGCGGCGAGGTGATGGACCGCGACATCGACCGGATCCGTTCCCGCCCGGTCCGCGACGATCTCCTCCAGGCGTGCGATGGCCTTGGAAGCGGTGCGGACCTTCTCCAGCAGCTCGATACGCCCGTCGGCCAGCTGGAGCAGGGGCTTGACCGCGAGCGCTGAGCCCAGCAGGGCCTGGGCCGCACCGATGCGGCCGCCGCGCCGCAGGTACTCCAGGGTGTCGACGTAGAAGTAGGCGGAGGTCCCCTCGGCGCGCTTCTCGGCCGCGGCGACCGCCTCGTCGACGTCCCCACCGGCCTGCGCGACCTCCGCGGCCTCCAGGGCGCAGAAGCCCAGCGCCATGGCGACCATGCCGGTGTCCACCACGCGGACCGGGACCGGCGCCTCCTTGGCCGCCAGTACCGCCGCGTCGTACGTGCCGGAGAACTCCGAGGAGAGGTGGAGCGAGACGATGCCGCTCGCGCCCGCCGCGGCGACCTCACGGTAGGTCTCGGCGAACGCCTCCGGAGCGGGGCGGGAGGTGGTGACGTACTTGCGTTTCTGCAGTGCCTGGGCAACCGACCTGGCCGAGATCTCCGTTCCCTCTTCCAGGGCCTCGTCGCCGAGGACGACGGTCAGCGGGACCGCCGTGATGCCGTGGCGCTCCAGCGCCGCCCGCGGCAGGTAGGCCGTTGAATCGGTGACGATCGCGACATGGCGGGACATGACTGGGAGGTTATCCGGGGAACCCGGTGCCCGACAGTGCGGGCCCTCTTTCAAGATCTTCTCTGATCACGGAACGATGCGCCACAGCCAACTTCGCGCGATCGCGGATCATCCGTCGGCCGTCGGCAACACCGGCGAACGACGCCGCCGGCGAACGGCCCGTGACCGTACGGCCCCCAACCGTGACCGGCCTCAGCCCGAGTTCTCCGGGCGGGCCGTCTTCTGCCAGGGGTACGGGGCCTGTATGCGCGGGTCCGGGGCATTGATGGCCCGCGGGCCCTCCTGCGGCTGTGCGGTGTCCGGCTCCGCCGCCGGCGGCCATGCGGCGAGCGGGTCCGGTACGGCGCCCGCACCCGGACCGTGCGCCGTCTCGCGCTCACCCGCCGCCGGGGTCCAGTGCCGCAGCGCGCCGGCCTCCATGTCGATCTGCCCGGCGAGCGCCGACAGGTCGTCGGCGGCGAACTTGCGGGCCCGGTCCTGGGCCGCCCAGCGCAGCGAATCCGCGGCGTGCATGACCCGCTCCACGCGTTCGCGCAGCTCAGGGAGGCACTGGGCGATGCGCTCCCGGTCCGGCTCGCGCTCCAGACGCTTCAGTTCGTCGTCCAGCTCATGGCCGTGCGCACTGAGCTGTCCGAAAAGGTTCAGCGCTTCGCGCAGCGACTGGTCCTCGGCGGATGCCGCACGCAGCGCCTCCTGGGTGGCACGCATCGACGTGCGCAGCGAGTGCCGCAGCTCGGCGAGGTGTCCGGCCGGGCCGGACTGGGTGTACCGACGGGCTCGCAGAGTGGTGTCCTCGACCGTGCGGCGGGCCTGGGCGACCGTACGGTCCACGCCGCGCTTGGCCGCCGAGACGGCCTTGACCGTCACGAAGACCCCTGCCGCGACGAACAGCACGAAGAGCAGGGCGAGGATCACGAGCACGGTGGTCATGGGCTTCCCTCACGTGGGGCTCGGCCGCCGGGCGGACGGCTTCCTTCTCCCACCGTAAACGGGCCCGGCAGGTCAAGGGTTCCCCAAGAACCCCCAACCTCCCCCTAGGGAGCTTCCCCGGTGCGCGCCCGCGGACGGGCGCGCACCGGGACCGGATCAGGCCGGAACGATGTTGACCAGCTTCGGCGCCCGGACGATCACCTTGCGGATGCCGGCACCGCCCAGTGCCGTCACGACCGCGGGCTCGGCCAGCGCCGCCGCCTCCAGGTCCGCGTCCGAGATGGACGGCGAGACCTCCAGACGGGCCTTGACCTTGCCCTTGATCTGCACGACGCAGGTCACGGTCTCGTCGACGACGTACGCCGGGTCGGCCTCCGGGAAGTCCGCGTACACCACGGTCTCGGTGTGGCCCAGCTTGCGCCACAGCTCCTCGCCGATGTGCGGAGCCAGCGGCGCGACCAGCAGCACCAGCTTCTCGGCGACGGAGCGCGGGACCCTGCCGCCGGACTTCGTCAGGTGGTTGTTCAGCTCCGTGATCTTGGCGATCGCGGTGTTGAAGCGCAGTCCGGCCATGTCCTGACGGACGCCGTCGATGGTCTTGTGCAGGACCCGCAGCGTGTCCTCGTCCGGCTCGGTGTCCACGACGGTGACCTCACCGGTGGCCTCGTCCACGACGTTGCGCCACAGGCGCTGCAGCAGACGGTACTGGCCGACGACGGCGCGGGTGTCCCAGGGACGCGAGACGTCCAGCGGGCCCATCGCCATCTCGTACAGCCGCAGCGTGTCGGCGCCGTACTCCTGGCAGATCTCGTCCGGGGTGACGGCGTTCTTCAGGGACTTGCCCATCTTGCCGAGGACGCGGCTGACCTTCTCGCCCTGGTAGTAGAACTTGCCGTCGCGCTCCTCGACCTCGGCCGCCGGGACCGCGATGCCACGCTTGTCCCGGTACACGAAGGCCTGGATCATGCCCTGGTTGTACAGCTTGTGGAACGGCTCGCGGGACGCGATGTGCCCCAGGTCGTGCAGCACCTTGGTCCAGAGGCGGGCGTACAGCAGGTGCAGCACGGCGTGCTCGGCGCCGCCCACGTACAGGTCGACACCGCCGTGCGGCTGGCCTTCGCGCAGGCCCATCCAGTACTGCTCGTTGGCCGGGTCGACCAGCTTCTCGGCGTTGTTCGGGTCCAGGTAGCGCAGCTCGTACCAGCAGGAGCCGGCCCAGTTGGGCATGGTGTTGGTCTCACGGCGGTAGCGCCGCACGCCCCGGCCGTCACCCAGGTCCAGGTCGACGTTGACCCACTCCTCGTTCCGGGACAGCGGGGTCTCCGGGGAGGTGTCGGCGTCGTCCGGGTCGAAGGTGCGCGGGGAGTAGTCCTCGACCTCGGGCAGCTCCAGCGGCAGCATCGACTCGGGCAGCGCGTGCGCCACGCCGTCCTCGTCGTACACGATCGGGAAGGGCTCGCCCCAGTAGCGCTGCCGGCTGAACAGCCAGTCGCGCAGCCGGAAGTTCACGGTGCCCTCGCCGATGCCCTGGACGCCCAGCCACTGGGTGATCCGGGTCTTGGCCTCGGCGACCGACAGGCCGTCCAGGGAGATCGCGTCGGAGGAGGAGTTGACGATCTTCGCGTCGTACGAGGAGAAGGCGTCGTCCCAGGTGGACGGGTCGGTGCCGCGGTCGTCCGAGGGCTCGACCACGCAGCGCATGGGCAGCTCGAAGGCGCGCGCGAAGGCGAAGTCACGGCTGTCGTGCGCCGGGACGGCCATGATCGCGCCGGTGCCGTAGCCCATCAGGACGTAGTCGGCGATGAAGACCGGGACCTGCTCGCCGCTGACCGGGTTGGTCGCGTACACGCCGGTGAAGACGCCGGTCTTGTCCTTGGCCTCGGCCTGGCGCTCGACGTCGGACTTCGAGGCGGCCTGCTTGCGGTACGCGGCGACGGCCTCGGCCGGGGTGGCGTATCCGCCGGTCCACACGTCGTGCGTGCCCTCGGGCCACGCGTCCGGAACGATCGAGTCCTCGCCGGAGACCAGGTCGTGCTCCGGGGCCAGCACCATGTAGGTCGCGCCGAACAGGGTGTCCTGGCGAGTGGTGAAGACGGTGATGTGCTGGCCGTCGCCCACGGGGAAGTCGACCCGCGCGCCCTCGGAGCGGCCGATCCAGTTGCGCTGCTGCAGCTTGATCGCCTCGGGCCAGTCCAGCCCGTCCAGGTCCTCCAGCAGGCGGTCCGCATAGGCGGTGATGCGCATGTTCCACTGGCGCAGCTTGGACTTGAAGACCGGGAAGTTGCCGCGCTCGGAGCGGCCCTCGGCGGTGACCTCCTCGTTGGCCAGGACGGTGCCCAGGCCCGGGCACCAGTTGACCGGCGCGTCGGAGGCGTACGCCAGGCGGTACTCGCCCAGGACGTTGGCGCGCTCGAGGGCGCTCAGGTCGGCCCACGCGCGGCCGTCGGGGGTCTCCCGCTCGCCCGCCTCGAACTGGGCGACCAGCTCGTCGATCGGGCGTGCCTTCCTGGCCTCGGTGTCGTACCAGGAGTTGAAGATCTGCAGGAAGATCCACTGGGTCCACCTGTAGTACGCCGGGTCGATCGTCTCGACCGAACGGCGCTGGTCGTGGCCCAGGCCCAGGCGGCGCAGCTGCGCCTTCATGTTGACGATGTTGGCCTCGGTGGAGACCCGGGGGTGGGTGCCCGTCTGGACGGCGTACTGCTCGGCGGGCAGGCCGAAGGCGTCGAAGCCCAGGGTGTGCAGGACGTTGTGGCCCGTCATGCGCTGGAAGCGGGCGAAGACGTCGGTGGCGATGTAGCCCAGGGGGTGGCCGACGTGCAGACCCGCACCCGAGGGGTACGGGAACATGTCCATGACGAACTTCTTCGGCCTGTTCACCAGCTCCGGGTCGCCGGCCAGGTCACCGCTGGGGTTCGGCGCCTCGTAGGTGCCGTTCTCGTCCCAGAAGTCCTGCCAGCGTGCCTCGATGTCCGCGGCCAGCGCGGCCGTATAGCGGTGCGGGGCCGCCGCCTCGGCGGCCGTGGTCGTCTCGCTCATCGTCCCAAAAGCTCCATCGATCGTCTCTGCCTGCGGAAACGCACCCCTTGCGGGCACCTTCTTGCCGGTCGGCGCCGGAAACAAAAAGGCCCCTCGCACAGGAGGGGACGCCGCGCCGATTCCGACTCGGACCTCGCAGTCTCCGGTCCGGTCGGTACTGATCAGCGCGGCCCGCTAAGCAGAAGGCGTACGGCACGCATGGCGTCAGGGTACCGCAGCGCGCCAGGAGCCCGCGCCGAGGTTCCCCCGCGGGTGCTCCGTCCCACATGCCGGACAGGACAGCGGCCCGGCGTACGGGGGTCTCAGCGCCGGGCAGAGCCCCCGTAGCCCCTGCCCGGCGTGTCGACGCCCGTGACGTCGTCGTGGCCGGCGACGGCGCGCAGCGAGCTGTCCTTGCCCAGGCTCTGCAGCGAGGCGGCAGCCCCTTGCCGACGTCGCCTCGGAGGGGGAGGCGCCGGGGAAGTCCTGCCGGCTGCCGCCGTAGGCCGCCGGGACACCGGTGGTCGTGCCGGAAAAGGAGCGGCCGAGCGGGTGTGCGGGGCGCGAACGGACCGACGTTAGCAGCGGGTCGCACCGTGCGGGCGGGATACGCCAAGCCGCCCGCCCGCCCGTGCGACGGCCCCTAGCTTGCCGGGCATGCAACTGCTACCGGGCCCGACGGCGCGCCGGGCGGCCCGCACCCGCCGTCCCGGCCTCCCCCACCACTTACGCCTCCCCCAGCGCCTGCGGAGGCCCCGCCCCGCGCTCACCACCGGGGCCGGCGCCCTCCTGATCCTCCCCCTCGTCGCCGCGGCACCCGTCTTCCGCGCGTTCTTCGACCACACCGCCGGGGTGCTCACGCTCGTCTCGCTCACCGCCGCCGTGGTCTGGGGCCTGCTCGCGGCCGGCCGTACGGTCCTGGCGCCGCGCAGCAGGCTCCTCGCCCAGGGCATCCACCGGGCGCTGGCCACCGCCTCGCTCGGCTTCCTGGTGCTGCACATCGCCGTCAAGGTGGCCGAGGAGCACGCCCGCTTCCTGGACGCGTTCCTGCCGTTCGCGTCCGTGGTGCTCTCCGGACCCGTCGCACCCGGCACCGCACCGCTCATCGGGTTCGGCACGCTGGCCGGACTGCTGATGGTCCTGGCTGCCGCGACCGGCGCGCTGCGCAGCGCGTTCGCCGGGCGCGGGCGGGTCTCGGGGCGCTGGCGCGCCCTGCACACCAGCGCGTACGCCGCGTGGTGCCTGGCCCTCCTGCACGGCCTCAAGTCCGGCCGCGCGCCCTCGGGGTGGGTCACCACGGGGTACGTGCTGTGCCTCGTGGCGGTCATGGGCGCCCTGCTGGCCCGCCTGCTCTTCACCCCGTGTGCGGAGTTCCCGTACTTCATGCCGCGCCGGGAACTGCCGTTCTCGTTGCCGCTGCGCCTACGGAAGCCGGCCCGGCGCCGGGCCGGGCGCCGGGCAGCGGGGCCTCCGGGTACGCGCTCCGCCCCGGAAGCGCCCGCGGACGCTCCTGAGGCGGCCACCGCGAGCGCACCCGTAGTGGCGACGGCGAGCACTCCCGTAGGAGACGCGCAGAGCGTCCCTTCATGGGTACCGGCCGACGCGCCCACTGAGACGCTGCCGTACGTCTCCGCGGCGTACGCCCCGTACGCGCCGTCCGGAGACGGCTACGTGACGGGCGACGGCCGGGCACCGGACGAAGTGCCCGCCGAGCACCTCCCGTACGCCGGCCTCGGTGCCGCGCCGTACGCCCCCGAGTGGACCGGCCCGCCCACCCTGGTGCAGCCCACGATCTCCGGCGGCCGTGCCGAGGGCGCGCCCCTCCCCCACGACCCGGACGGCCGTACCCCATGACCGTCGCCACGCTGGTCCCGTACGCGGCCGGCGGGCCGCTGCCCGACGTGCCCGGCGTACGGGTGCTCGGACTGCCGCGACTGTGCGCCGGGTTCGACGAGGCGGAACGGCTGGACCGCAAGCGGCATCTGCTCCTCCACGGGTCGCTGCCGGCGCTCTCCGGGGAACAGCTGGCCGCCGTCGCCGACTCCGTGGCGCTGCGCGGCCGGGGCGGCGCCGGTTTCCCGTTCGCCCGGAAGCTGACGGCGGTCGCCGGGGCCGCGGCCCGCCGCGGGGTACGCCCCGTCGTCGTGGTGAACGGCTGCGAGGGCGAGCCCGCCTGCCGCAAGGACACCGTGCTGCTGTGCCGCGCGCCACACCTCGTCCTGGACGGCGCGCTGCTGGCCGCCACAGCCCTCGGCGCACACCTGCTGGTCATCGGCGTGACGAAGGCCACGGCCGACAACTCCGTACGGGAAGCCCTCGCGGAACGGGGGCTGGGGCGCAAACGGCGCGGGCGTGCGCTGCACGCGCAGGTCGTACGCTCGCCCGAACGCCTGGTCTCCGGCGAGGCGTCCGCGCTGATCCGGGCCGCCGAGGGCGGGCCACCGGTGCCGCCGGGCCGCCGGGCACGGGCCGCCGAGTCCGGGCTGGGCGGCGCCCCCACGCTGCTGTCCAACGCCGAGACCTTCGCCCAACTCGCGGTCGCCGCCCGCCTCGGCCCCGACCTCTACTCCAGTACCGGCCTGCCCGGCGAACCGGGCACGATCCTGCTGACGGTCTCCGGCGCGGTCCCCGCACCCGCGGTCGTCGAGGCGCCCAGCGGGGTGCCGCTGCCGTACGTCCTGCAGTCCTGCGGTGCCGAGCCCGCACCGCCCGGCGTCCTGATCGGCGGCTACCACGGCGCCTGGCTGGACCCCGCCACCGCGTACGGGACGCCGCTCTCCCGGGAGGCGCTGGCGGCACGCGGTGGGGCGCTGGGCGCGGGCGCCGTGCTGCCGCTGACCGCGGCGACGTGTCCGCTGGGCGAGGCGCTGCGCATCGCGCGGTGGCTGGCGGCGGAGTCGGCGGGGCAGTGCGGACCGTGCCGACTGGGTCTGCCGTCGCTGGCCGGGTTGCTCGCCGAGGCGCTGGGCGGCGGCGGGCAGCCCGCCCTGGAGGCGGTACGGGAGGCGGCGCGCGGCGTACGGGGGCGGGGGGCCTGCAAACACCCCGACGGCTCGGCCCGGTTCGTGCTGTCGGCGCTCGCCGCCTTCCCCGACGACCTGGCCGCGCACGTCCTGGCCGGCGGCTGCGGGCGGCCCACCGCCGGGCTGCTGCCGCTGCCGCCCGAAGAGGCCGCTGGGACGGCGGGCGGCGCGGTGGAGGGGGCCGGGGCCCCGGAGGCCGCCGGGGAGCGGCTGGCGGTGGACTGGACGCTGTGCGAGGGGCACGGGCTGTGCGCCGGGCTGCTGCCGGAGGCCGTGGGACTCGACCGGGACGGTTTCCCCGTGCTGTCCGAGGACGTGCTCCCGGGAGCGCTGCGGGCCCGCGCCCAGCGCGCCGTACGCCGCTGCCCGGCCCTGGCCCTCCGGCTGGAGAAACCGTGACCGCCCGGAGCGGCCCGGCGCTGTGACGTCCCGCACGGAAGCCAGCGGGCACGGGCGGGACGGAATCCGCGTGCACGACAGAGCGGGCCGTCCTTCTCGGACGGCCCGCTCTGATCACTGTGGAGCTAAGGAGAATTGAACTCCTGACCTCCTGCATGCCATGCAGGCGCTCTACCAACTGAGCTATAGCCCCGTGTTCTGTTGTGGTCTTCGCGGGGTTTCCCTCGCGGCGACATCGACTACATTACACGGCTGCCCCCGGCCTTTGCCAAATCGCTTTCCCGGCTCCCTCCGGCGGCAGCCCGCCGAGCCCCCTGAAGGTCGACGGCACACCAGCACGGCACCCGGCCAGGCGGTCGGCGGCCGGAGTACTGTCGACAATCCGTGCTCGAACAAAACCGGGGGCCTGGAACGTGACCGCGCCGAAGCTCGACCAGTCCGTCGGACGCCGCGGCTCGCTCCCTCTCGAGGGCGTCCGTCGCCGCCTCCTGACGGCCGCACTGGTCTGTGCGCTCTCCTTCACGGTCTTCTGGATCGTCCAGCGGCTGGCCGGCGTGACCATGCTGGACCTGATGGTCTACCGCGCCGAGGGCTGGACCGCCCGCACCGGCGGCGACCTCTACGACATGCTCGCCACCTCCGCGCAGCTGCCCAACACCTATCCGCCCTTCGCCTCCCTGCTCTTCGTGCCGCTGACCCTCCTCGGCGTCCCGGAGATGCGCACGCTCGCCACCCTCGGCAACCTCCTGCTCCTGGTCGCCGTGGTGCACCTCACGCTCCGCCTGACCGGCCTGCCCTCGACCGCCCCCCGGAACGCGCGCCCCGCGCGCCCGGCAGGCCACCGCGACGCTCGCCCTCTCCGCACTGCTCGTCTGGTGCGAGCCCGTGTGGACGACGCTGCGCTACGGGCAGATCAACCTCCTCCTCGCCGTGCTCGTGCTCTGGGACGTCACCCGCCGGGACACCGACCGCCGGGCCGGCATCGGCATCGGCATCGCCGCCGGGATCAAGCTCACCCCCGCCCTCTTCGCCGTGTGGCTCGCGCTCGCGGGACTGCTGCGCGCCCGTCAGCTGCGGCAGCCGGGGCAGGGACTGCGCGGTACCTGGAACCCCTGGCTGCGTCAGGCCTGCGTCGCGGTCCTCGCTTTTCTCGGCACCGTCCTCCTCTCCGCCCTGGCCCTGCCCCGCGACTCGGCCCGCTTCTGGACCGAGATCGTCTTCGCCTCCGACCGGCCGGGCGATGTGGAGATCACCGCCAACCAGTCACTGCGCGGCGTCCTCGCCCGACTGCTGCACACGCCCGACACCGGCCTGTGGTGGCCGGCCGCCGCTGCCGTGGCCGCGGTCGCGGGGCTGGCGCTCGCCACCACCGCACTGCTCCGCGGCCAGCGCGCCTGGGCGGCCGTCGCCTGCGCCACCACCGCGCTGCTGATCAGCCCGATCTCCTGGTCGCACCACTGGGTGTGGGCCGTACCGGCACTGATCCTGCTGGGCACGGAGGCCGTACGCCGCGGCGGACGGGCCACCCGGACGGGCCGCCGGCTCTGGGCGGCCACCGGAGGGCTCGGGCTGCTCTTCGCCTCCTTCGCGCTGTGGTGGGTGCCGCACCGCCCGCACAGCCACGCGGAACTGCACCAGAACGGCGGCCAGATGCTCCTCTCCGGCAGCTACCCGATCGCCGGGGTCGCGCTCCTGCTGCTGACCGCCGTCCTCCTGCGCCGGACCGGCGGGCCCCGGGTCAGTGCTCCCCGTGGTCGTGGCCACCGCCCGGGGTGTGGTGATGGAACACCAGCACCTCCGGAGGCATCACCACGAACGGACGCATCATCCCCATGTCCTCGTGTTCCAGCAGATGGCAGTGGTACATGAAGCGGCCCTTGGCGCCGTGGAACCTGCCGATCACGTTGACCATCTGCCCCGGCGGCACCTGTATGACGTCCTTCCAGCCCTGGTCACCCGGGGCTATGGGCAGCCGGCCCCCGTACTCCAGCGGACTGCGGGTACCTCCCAGCGCGTTGTCGTACGGGCTGTCCGGCACCGCCGGATAACGGTCGCGGCTGAGCACCTGGAAGTCGATCAGGTGGAGGTGCATCGGATGCGTGCCGGCGCCGCCGAGGTTCAGGAAGCTCCACTGCTCCCAGTCGTCGTACCGGACCATGAAGCCGAGGGTGTCGTCGAACATCCGGGCACCGCGCCGGTACGTACGCGTCCTGGCGTCGGCCCCCTTGATCTGGATGATCCCCTCGGACGGGACGGTGACGTGGTCCGGGTCGACCTCGTGCATCTCCCACATCTCCGGGTGGCCGTTGCCGATCGGGCCCGGCGGGGTGAGGGCTATCAGGCGGTGTTCGTGCTTCGGCGCCGTCTCATGGGTGATCCGCTCGAACGTCGGCGAGATCACCGGGGGCAGCACGAAGGAATCGGACACCTTCTTCGAACCGACCCGGATCTGCATCACCTGCGGATACGCCACCCCCGGCGCGGCGTTGACCAGCCGCAGCCGCCGGCCGCACAGCCGGCCGAAGTCGACCAGCAGGTCCATCCGCTCGGCGGAGGCCACCGACAGGGTCCCGTCCACCGGCAGCGGACGCGGCAGCAGCCCGCCGTCGGAACCGATCTGGTGCACCGCTCCGGTGACCGGACGGCCCGTCTCCTCGTCGATCAGCTGGAGGGCGTACGTCCGGGCGTTGGAGGCGTTGAGCAGCCGGAAGCGGTACCAGCGCGCGTCGACGTCCAGGTGCGGCCAGATCGTGCCGTTCACCAGCGTGTAGGGGCCGGAGAACGGGATGGTGATGTTCTTGCCCTGGTTGTCCTTGCCGACGATCAGGGTCTTGTGGAGCAGCCGACCGGTCAGCCGGCCTTCTTCGTCCGTGTCGAGGTTGCGGTCCTGGATGACGAGCGGGATCTCGCGCTCTCCCGAGGGAAGGTGCAGCGCCTCCTCCTCGTCGTCCCGCAGCAGATACATGCCGGCCAGGCCCGAGAAGACATTCCAGCGGGTGATGTCCATGGCGTGGTCGTGGTACCACCACGTCGTCGCGCGGTGGTCGTTCGGATACTCCGAGAGCTGGGCGTCGCCGGGCGAGACGGCGTTCTCCGACCAGCCGTCGTTGCCGCCGCCGGTCACCGCGCCGTGCAGGTGCGTGACGACCCAGGGCGGGAGCGCGGCCACGCCCGCGATGGGCTCGGCACCGCCGCGGCCCGGCTCGTTCAGCGGCGCGGGCACCTCCGGTGTCGCCGCCACCTCCACCGCGGTCACCGGGAAGGCGCCCGTGAGGCGGTTCGTCCAGGACACCCGGAGCCTGCGGCCGCGGCGCACTTCGATGGTGGGGCCCGGGTAATGCCCCTCGTACGCCCACACCTTGGTGGGCGGCAGCTGGGAGTGCAGCCGCACCCAGCTGGTTCGCTGCTCGATCGTGATGCCGCGCAGGGCTTCCGCGCGGCCCGGCTTGATGAGGGGCGGCACGCGCAACGCGTCGATGAACGGCGTGAGTCCGGCCGCCGTCGCCTGTCCGTCCCGCTCCGCGATGGTCTCTGTGTGCGGTGCGTCCCCCACAACTGTGTCTGTCACTTGCGGCCCCCGTCGCTTCCCCCTTGCCGCCGGCCGTTTCGCGGCGGCAGCTCTGAGCTGTACAACGCCTCACGGTACGGCCGGAGTTCCCCCCTCAACGGGGTGATTCCGGCCAATCATCCACAGGTCACGCATAGAGGAGTGGACCGATCCGGTCCGGGGCGTTGGAACAGAAAGTAGCTCAGGGAGCGTGTTATGCGCCGAAGTTGTGGAGAAACGGTCATGCACGGCCGGCGGATGCTCTCCGGGCGCGGTGGTGCGCCGCCTGAGAGGGCTGGTGACGGGCCGTCAGTATCCGCCCCCGCGCGGGTGGTGCTCAGGCCGTGGCGAAAGAATAAAAACGCTTCAGCGTGCAGTGCTCGTCGAGCAGGCGGCCGTAGATGGGCTCGCCGTCCAGCTCACGGTAGGTCTCGATGGGATCGCCTTTTATGATCAGCGCCCGGGCACATTCCTCGCACCAGTACTGGAAGTCGGAGTTCGGCGGCTCCATGTCGCGCACGATGGGCGTACCGCTGCCGCACCAGTCGCACTTCCGGCTGTGTGCCCCCATCAGTCAGCTCCAGCTGTGGCCGCAGGCCGTACAGACGAATGAGATCCCGCCGTTGTCGCCCAGCATCTGCGCCACGTGCGGCGAGCCGCAGGAAGGGCACTGCAGCGCGGAGGCGGCAACGCCGAGCAGGTCACGGACCTCCTCGATGATGCTCGTAGGCATCGCGTCCTCTCCTCCCCTGCCGGCGCCGTCCGATTCTGCCACGGACCGCCGACCAGGTCAGGCCCACAGCCTGACCAGCACGGACGGGTGGTCCGCCGTCGCCGCGCAGACGCGCACAAGCCGTTGCGCGGGCGCTCGCCCCGGCGCGCACAACAACGAACGCGCCCCAGGTGCCCGGAAACAACAGTGATCCCGCCTCCTGGCGAGGCGGAGAATCGCTCTCCGTCTCCGCCAGAGGGCGGGATCATCCGGGTTGTGGAGCTAAGGAGAATTGAACTCCTGACCTCCTGCATGCCATGCAGGCGCTCTACCAACTGAGCTATAGCCCCGGGTCTTGTTCCGCTCCTCCGGGGTTTTCCCCAGCGGCGCCGCGAACAAGAAGAACTTTAGCCTGCGACCTGCCCAGATGTGAAATCCGGGTCCGGCCGGCCGTCGGCGGGCCCCCGGAGAGCCGCCGCCGACCGGGCCGCCGGGTCAGTCGTCGTCGCCCAGCACCGGCTCGGGAAGCGTGCCGGCGTTGTGCTCCAGCAGGCGCCAGCCACGGGCGCCCTCGCCCAGGACGGACCAGCAGCAGTTCGACAGGCCGCCCAAACCCTCCCAGTGGTGCGGCTCCAGGCCCAGCAGCCGGCCGATCGTCGTACGGATCGTGCCGCCGTGGCTCACCACGACCAGGGTGCCGCCGTCGGGCAGCTTGTCGGCCGCCAGCCGCACGACCGGCGCCGCGCGGTCCGCGACCTCGGTCTCCAGCTCGCCGCCGCCCCGGCGCACCGGCTCGCCGCGCTTCCAGGCGGCGTACTGCTCGCCGTACTGCGCCACGATCTCCTCGTGCGTCAGCCCCTGCCAGGCACCCGCGTACGTCTCCCGCAGCGCTTCGTCGTGCGTCACGTCCAGGTGAGTGATCGCCGACAGCTCACCGGCCGTGCGGGCCGCACGCTTGAGGTCCGAAGCGATGATCGCGTCCGGCTTCAGCGCCGCGAGCAGCCGTGCGGCACGCCGCGCCTGCCCGACGCCCACCTCGGTCAGCTCGATGTCCGTGGTGCCCTGGAAGCGGCGCTCCAGATTCCACGCCGTCTGGCCGTGCCGCCACAGGACGATCTTGCGGCCGCGGCCCGCCTTCGTGCCGTTCAGCGCAGCTCTCCGTCCTGCTCGGCGGCCGTCTCCTCGGCGTGCGCCGCCGCCCGGCCGCGGGTCGCCTTGGCGTCCTCGGGCAGCTCCAGCTCCGGGCAGTCCTTCCACAGGCGCTCCAGGGCGTAGAACACGCGCTCCTCGCTGTGCTGGACGTGAACGACGATGTCGACGTAGTCCAGGAGCACCCAGCGGGCCTCACGGTCGCCCTCGCGGCGGACCGGCTTCGCGCCCAGGTCCTTGTTCAGCCGCTCCTCGATCTCGTCGACGATCGACTTGACCTGGCGGTCGTTGGGCGCCGACGCCAGCAGGAAGGCGTCGGTGATCGAGAGGACGTCGCTGACGTCGTACGCGATGATGTCGTGCGCGAGCTTGTCGGCGGCCGCCTGCGCGGCGGCGTTGATGAGCTCGATGGAGCGGTCCGTGGCGGTCACAAGCCAAACTTCCGGGTCGATGGCGGTGCTGCCCGGCGCGTCCGCGGGAAGGCCCGCCGACCGCGGCCGAGTCAGCGGTCAAGTACCCCTCAAGGGTCTCACGGACCGCTGACACCCCGGTGGGCTTGTGGACAAGCAGGAATCGGCGCTGGTCAGCGCAGGAACGGGAGAGGAGCGGCGGGGGCGGGAACACCGGCCGGGCCGGGCCCGCCCCGCGCCCGTCACCCCTTGTAGTCGCTGCCCAGCAGCACCGTGATGTCGGCGTTGGAAGCGACCTTGCCCTTCTTCACCGAGCTCGCCGGCAGGCCCAGGGTCTTCGCGACCTCCTCGGCGCGCGGCTTGTGCGCCTCGTCCCCGTACGTCACCCGGGACGCCGACAGGGAGCCCGCGGCGGTGCCGCCGTCCACGAACGAGTAGCCGCCGTTGACCAGCGCGGCCTGTGCCTGTCCGACCGCCTTCTGGCTGCCGGAGGCGTTCCGGACGCTGACCCGGGCGGTCGCGCTCGGATCCGTCTTCCTGACCTTGCCGCCCAGGATGTCCTTGACCACGTCGGAGGCGGTCCGGGCACTGAGCGTGCCGTCCTGCTGCACGGGCAGCACGGTCGTACGGTACGCGCCGGTCTTGGCGAGCTCGGCGCGCTGCGCGAGGGAGCTGCCCAGCTGGCCCACCGTGAGCGGCGGGTCCAGGACCTGCATCAGGGACTTCACGGTCGCGGTCGCGCCGTCCGCGTCGCTGGACATCCGCTTCAGCGTGGCCTGCATCACCTGCCCGAAGCGCGCCAGCTGCTTCGTCTGCAGCTCGCCCGGGCCCCGGTAGGTGGCGTACGCGACGGCCGCCTGGCCGTTCAGTACGCGCCCCCTGCCCGCCTTGACCAGCGGGTCGTCGCCCTTCTTGGCGCCCGGCACGGTGGTGTCGGCGTCCACGGTGATGCCGCCGACCGTCTCGACGAGGTTCTCCAGGTACGGCGTGTCCAGCCGCCAGCTCGCCTTCAGGTCCGCGCCGAGGAGCGTGTTGAGGGAGTCGCGCGTGGGTTCGGCGCCGGCGTCCTTCACGGACTTGCCCAGGGTCGTGGCCTGGCCGTCGTCCCCGGTGATCGCGAGATTGTTGGGGAGGAGGACGGTGGTGCCCTTGTGGGTGGTCTCGTTCTCCACGAGCAGCGCCGTCGAGCTCTCGTCGCTGCCGGTCTCACGGAGGTGGACCACCAGTACGTCGCGCTTCTGGCCCGCGGCGGCGGCCGCGTCCCCGGCGGCGTTCCCGCCCAGGCCGGGCAGCTTGCCGGCCCACCACAGGTAGCCGACGCCGCCCACGGCCAGCAGGGCGAGGACGACGGACAGCGCGATGATGCGGCTGCGGCCGCGGCGCTTGGCCTCTTCGCGCCGCTCGGTGCGGCTCTCGGTGAACTTCAGCCAGTCGATGACGTCTTCGGAGTCCTCGTTCTGCTCCTCGATGAACGAGAACTGTTCGGTGCGGTACTCCTCGCCGGAGGGGCGGTCCGTGGTGTCGGTGCGGCCACCGGTACCGGCCGGCCGGGCCTGCCCCGTGCCCGAAGAGGCCTCCTCCCGCGAGGACCCGCCACCGGACGGGGCCTGCGACTCGTACGGAGACTGCGGCTCGTACGAGGGCTGCGCTTCGTAGGGCTGCGGCTGGACATACTCCTGTTGCCCGTACTGCGGCTGCTGCGGCACCCAGGTCTGCTGCTGGGTCTGCTGGGCCTGCTGCGCGGGCTGCTGGTAGCCGCCGTACGGGTCGTAGCCCTGGCCGTGGCCCTGCTCGTAACCGCCCTGGCCGTACCCCTGGGCCTGGCCGTACGACGGGTCGTAGCCCTGGGCCTGCGGGTGGCCGTACTGCGTGCCGTACGGGTCGTACTGCTGACGCGGCGTCTCCTGGTACACCGGCTGCCCGTAGGCGTCGTAGACGTACCCCGGCCCGTCCTGCTGCCCCTGGCCCCGCTCGTACTCGTAGGGGTCCTGGGCGTACGGGTCCCGTGGCGCGTACGGATCCTGTCGGTCGTTCACCGGTGCCCTCTCTCCGTCTCGGCCCCGTCGGCGGTCGTCGTCAGCGGTCGTCGTCGTGGTCGTGGGGGCGCCGGTCGTCCCGGTAGAGGCGGCGCTTGTCGATGTAGCGCACCACTCCGTCGGGCACCAGGTACCAGACCGGCTCTCCCTGCGCGACGCGCGACCGGCAGTCGGTCGAGGAGATGGCCAGGGCCGGCACCTCGACCAGGGAGACCCCGCCCTCGGGCAGTCCGGGGTCGGCGAGCACGTGGCCGGGCCTGGTGCACCCGATGAAGTGGGCGAGCGAGAACAGTTCCTCGGCGTCCCGCCAGGTCAGGATCTGGCCGAGCGCGTCGGCGCCGGTGATGAAGAAGAGATCCGCGTCGGAGTGCTCGGCGCGCAGATCCCGGAGGGTGTCGATGGTGTACGTCTTGCCGCCGCGGTCGATGTCGATGCGGCTGACGGAGAACTGGGGGTTGGACGCGGTCGCGATGACCGTCATCAGATACCGGTCCTCGGCCGGGGACACCGCCTTGTGGCTCTTCTGCCACGGCTGCCCCGTCGGTACGAAGATGACCTCGTCGAGGTGGAACTGGCTGGCCACCTCGCTGGCGGCGACCAGGTGTCCGTTGTGGATCGGGTCGAACGTCCCGCCCATCACTCCGAGCCGCCGCTTCACGGGCCCTGTCTGCTCTCCCATGCGTGCAGACCCTACTGGGCGCCGCGCGCCGAGGGATACGGGTCCCTGCCTCAGCGGTCCCGGTTGAAGCGCGTGGTGATCCACAGCAGGAGCAGCAGCACGACGAGGGCGCCGCCGCCGGTGACGGCGGGGTTGAGGCTGTCGTGGTTGCCACCGTGCTCGCCGCCCTCGGCGAGGGTGACCAGGACGGAGTGTGCGGTGGTGTGCAGGCTCATCGTCAGCAGAACCAATCCGGGCTGATGCGGGCAGGGACTTGTCCACATCGTAAGCGCGGGCCTGTCCGGACCTCACGCCGACTCCGCCGGAACGGCCCACGAGGGGACGTTTCCGGTGGATTCCGCCCTTGTCCGGGGCCCGGCGCGCGGCCTCCGGGGCGGTACTCGCACAAGGCGTCACCGACTACGCGGGCGCGCGGGCCCGCGTGGGTGAGCGCGCCTCAGTCCTGGTCGCCGCCGTAGCCGCGCAGCAGGAACCACGCCATGAAGATCGCGCCGAGCACGCCGACGATGATCACGGAGCGCAGGATCCAGCCCGGTCCGTCGGCGTTGGAGGTCTGTGCGGCGAGCAGCACGCTCGGGTCCACCATGAGGGGTCGCGCTCCTTTGTGCGGGTTCTGTGCGGGCCCGTGCGCACCACGCTCCACGGGCCTCGGTGCCGGCCGGGCCGGCCACCGCCGCGCGCACGGGACCGCCCCGGCATGCGCTGCGCGGGGACGCTCCTTGCGGGCATCTGCGGCGATTCGTTCCTCCGCCAGCGTACGCCGGGCATCCAAAGCGCTGTCAGCGGCGTCCTCTACTCTGAATCTACGCAGTCGAATGAGGGGGAGGCACCGATGACGGATGGCCCGAACGGCAGCGAGCGCGTACCGAGCAGGGACCGCAGGCGGTTCCCGGGGATCTCTTCCCGGGCGTACGAGCACCCCGCGGACCGGTCCGCTCTGGTGGCCCTGCGCAAGCTGAGCGGGTTCGACACCGTCTTCAAGGCACTGAGCGGCCTGCTGCCCGAGCGCAGCCTGCGGCTGCTGTACCTCTCGGATTCGGTGCGGGTCAGCGACCAGCAGTTCGCCCACCTCAACGCCATGCTGCGGGACGCCTGTCACATCCTGGACCTGGAGAAGGTCCCGCCGATGTACGTCAATCAGGACCCGCAGCCCAACGCCATGTGCATCGGCCTGGACGAGCCGGTGATCGTGCTGACCACGGGGCTCGTCGAGCTGCTCGACGAGGAGGAGATGCGCGCGGTCATCGGCCACGAGGTCGGCCACGCGCTGTCCGGGCACGCGGTGTACCGGACCATACTGCTGTTCCTGACGAATCTGGCGCTCAAGGTCGCCTGGATCCCGCTGGGCAATGTAGCGATCATGGCGATAGTCACCGGGCTGCGCGAGTGGTTCCGCAAGTCCGAGCTGTCGGCGGACCGGGCGGGGCTGCTGGTCGGCCAGGACCTCCAGGCTTCCATGCGCGGCCTGATGAAGCTCGCGGGCGGCAACCACCTCCACGAGATGAACGTCGACTCCTTCCTGGCCCAGGCGGAGGAGTACGAGCGCGGCGGCGACCTGCGCGACTCCGTCCTGAAGATCCTCAACGTGCTGCCGCGCAGCCACCCGTTCACGACGGTGCGCGCCGCCGAGCTGAAGAAGTGGGCCGCTTCGCGGGACCACCAGCGCATCATGGAGGGGCACTACCCGCGCCGCGACGAGGACAGGGACACCTCGGTGTCCGACTCCTTCAAGGAGTCGGCGACGCACTACGCCGACTCGGTGCGCAACAGCAAGGACCCGCTGATGGGCCTGGTGCGGGACATCGCGGGCGGCGCCGGGGACCTGGGCGGCAAGCTGCGTGACACGGTGTTCGGCAGTGGGCGGAGCGGCGGCTCGGGCCGCGCGCGGTCGGACGGCCCGGACGCGGCGCCCGGCCAGTAGCCACCGGGAGCCGGCCCGCCGGGCTCCATGCACCGGCCCCCGGCCCGCCGGGCTCAGTTCACCGGGCTCGGTTCCGCCGACGGTGCCATGACGCCGCAGAGCGAGGCGTTGGTGCTGCCGTGGGCGTACGGGTCGGTGCCCTGGGGGCGGCCGTTCCCGGCCCGTTCACCCGCGAGCAGCGGCCGCAGGGCGCTCTCCGGGCCGGAGTTGCAGGACATCGGTCCCGCTTGGAGGTAGCTCGACTGGACCTCCAGGCGGCGGTCGCGCAGGTCGTCGCGGTCGAAGCGGAAGTGCAGCTCCCGGCGGACGGTGAAGAGTGACGCACCGTCGGCCCGCTGCCGCGCCGCGGCGCGTGCCTTGCCGTCGTCCGCCGGGCCCGTCGCGCTCGTGGCCGTCGCGGTCGTCACGCTTCCGGAAGCGCTCCCCGATGCCACCGGCGCCGCCTCCCCCGAAGCCGCCGGTGCCGTGTTCCCCGGGCCCCCGGCGGAGGTCCGGCCGTCGGGCGGCCGTACCGCGTACACGAAGGTGTAGTCCGCGGTGACCTCCAGGGCGTTACCGCCCGCCGCGGGCTCCACCGCGAGGGTGCCGTCGACCCGTACGCGCGGGTCGGCGAGCCGGGACTGCGAGGGGTCGAACCGCACCAGCCAGCCGGTCGCGGCGTGCCGCCCGTCGTCGGACGGCCGCTTCAGACTCCGGTCGAACTGGTCGAGCTGCGAGGTGTCCAGCAGCAGCCGCACGCCCCGCGCGGGCCCGCCGGCCAGCGTGTCCGGGTCCAGCGAGGACCGTACGACGTACTCCTTCGCCGTGGTCAGCGCGGTCATGACCTGACTGTCGGAGAACTGTCCGGTGCGCCGTACGACGGGGAGGTTGACGCCCGCAGCGCCGGTGCGGAAGCCGGCCGCCGGGCTGTGGTCGTACAGGTCACCGGGCTGTCCGCCGGGCACCGTGCCCACCGGCGCGAGCGGAATGACCGTACTGCGCAGCGGCGGTGCGGGGGTGGGGTCCGGAGCCCGGTACGGATGACGGACGCCCATGTAGATCGCGGTACCGAAAGCCAGCGCTATCAGCAGGACGAGGATCAGCGCCTGCCGGGAGCCGCCGAAGCGCGACCACGCGTGGCGGCTGCGCACCGCGGGCGCGTGGTCCCCCATCCGCTCCTGCGCGGAGAACTCCTGCAATCGCGCAGCGCGTACGAACGATTCGTCGAACACGACGGATCGGTACTCGTCCTCCCCTCCGCCCGGGGCTCCCGCGGGGGTCCCTTCGGGAGGGTCACCTGGCCCGGTCATACAACAAGAGTAGGTCGGGGACGGCCGAGGTAAACGCCCAGGTGCGCGCCAACTTCCCGGTGCAGGTCAGGCACGGCGCGCGCACGGCGTAAAGGGGCGTGGGCCGGTCAGGGCTCGCGCGGTACGGCGGACGCCGACGGCGGGCCGGAGTCGGCGGAGGCCGAAGGCAGTACGACGGGCGGGGCCGGGCCGCCGCGTTCGGCGCTGGAGGCGGGGGCCTGGCCGATGCTCGCGGTGGGCGGTCTGCCGTCGACGCCGGTGGTGGCGGGCGGCGGGGCCGGGGTCTGCGTGCGGCCCGAAGCGCCTCGGTAGACGGCCGTGAAGGCGAGCACGACCATGCCGATGCCCATCAGGACGGCCAGCACCCAGGCGATGGGGCGGTGCCAGCGGGCCGTACCGCGATAGGGGCGCAGAGCGCCGCCGTACGGGCCGTACGGGCTGTAGGGGAGGAACTCACCGGCCGGCCGGCCGTCCGGCGCTCCTGCGGCCTCCACAGCCCCTTCTGCGCCCTCCTGGCCGCCGTCCGGGTCACCGGCCGGCAGCGGGCGGCCCCGGCCGGCCTCCGTCTCGGCGCGGGCCTGCGCCGCGGCGACCATCCGCTCGACGGCGGTCGGCTCGTGGATGAGGGCCGACCGGACGAATTCCTCGTCGAAGACCACGGCGGCGAACTCGTCACCCCCGCCCCCGCGGGGCGAGTGCGCGTCCGCCTCTCCGTGGTTCCCGTGGTGGTGCTCGTCGGGCTCACTGCCGTCCGGGAACGGCCCGGCCCCCACGTCGTCCGGCACCCGTCCAGATTAGCCGCGGACGGTCAATTCGGACAGAGAGCGCGGGAATTCACCTCGGTCGGGACAATCGCCCCGGAGGACAGGAATTCGCCCGCGGCATTCCGCGCCGCGGGCGCTCCCGCCTGCGTCCCCGCCTCCGCTCCCGAGGGAGCGTCAGCTTCGCGTCCGCCCCGGCGTCAGTCCCGTACGTGTCCGTCGCCCGTGACGATGTACTTGGTCGAGGTCAGCTCCGGCAGGCCCATCGGGCCGCGGGCGTGCAGCTTCTGCGTGGAGATGCCGATCTCGGCGCCGAAGCCGAACTGGCTGCCGTCGGTGAAGCGGGTGGAGGCATTGACCGCGACGGTCGTCGCGTCCACCAGCTGGGTGAAGCGGCGCGCCGCGGCCTGCGAGGTGGTGACGATGGCCTCGGTGTGGCCGGAGGACCAGTTCCGGATGTGCGCGACGGCGGCGTCCAGGTCGGGCACCACGGCGGCGGCGATGTCGTACGAGAGGTACTCCGTGGCCCAGTCCTCGTCCGTGGCGGGCGCGACCATGCCGGGCCCGGCCTTCTGCCAGGTCTCGTCGCCGTGCACCATCACGCCCGCCTCCGTGAGCGCGGCCAGCGCGCGCGGCAGGAAGGCGTCCGCGATGCCGGCGTGCACGAGGACGGTCTCGGCGGCGTTGCAGACACTCGGGCGCTGCGCCTTGCTGTTGACGAGGATCTTGAGCGCCGTCTCGATGTCGGCGTCCTTGTCGACGTACACGTGGCAGTTGCCGGTGCCGGTCTCGATGACCGGGACGGTGGACTCCTCCACGACCGTACGGATCAGGGAGGCGCCGCCGCGCGGGATCAGCACGTCGACCAGGCCGCGGGCGCGCATCAGCTCCTTCACCGACTCCCGGCTCTGGCCCGGTACCAGCTGGACGGCGTCGGCGGGCAGCCCGGCAGCGGCGACGGCGTCGCGCAGGACGGCGACCAGGGCGGTGTTCGAGGCGTACGCGGAGGACGAGCCGCGCAGCAGGACGGCGTTGCCGGACTTCAGGCAGAGGGCCGCGGCGTCGACCGTGACGTTCGGGCGGGCCTCGTAGATGATCCCGACGACGCCCAGCGGAACGCGGACCTGGCGCAGGTCCAGGCCGTTCGGGAGGGTCGAGCCGCGGACGACCTCGCCGACCGGGTCGGGCAGCGCGACGACGTGCCGGACGTCGGCGGCGATGGCGGCGATCCGCTCGGGGGTGAGGGTGAGCCGGTCCACGATGGCGTCGCTGGTGCCGGCCGCGCGGGCCTTGGCGACGTCCTCCGCGTTGGCGGCGACGATCTCCTCGGTCCTGGCCACCAGCGCGTCGGCGACGGCCAGCAGGGCGCCGTCCCGTGCCGTGCGCGGCAGCGGGGCGAGCACGGCGGCCGCCTCCCTGGCGCGGCGGGCGGTGTCGAGGACGGGCGAGGGCTGGGCGGCGTCGGATGCGCTGGTCATGGCCCGCAGCCTAACGGGGGCGCGGGCCCCGGCCATGCCGTATTTCATACTGCGGGACGCCCCGGTCAGGACTCCGGGACGCCCCGCAGGGCCCACGCCGCCCTCGAGGACGCGGCGTACACGCCTCCTTGAGTACAGCCGGCGCCGCCTCTGTGAGCGCGGCCACAGCCTCCGTAGGCGCGGCGTACGCACTCACCTACGTACGCGACCGCGTCAGTACGGATGCACCCCCACCGGCGACGCCGGCGGTGGGCCGTAGCCCTCGGCGATGCGCTGGTGGTAGGTCTCCCGGTCGATGACCTCCAGCCCGACGATCTCCCAGGGCGGCAGCTTGGCCGAGGAGCGGTGCTCGCCCCACAGCCGCAGGGCGACCGCCGCGGCGTCGTGCAGGTCCCGGGCCTCCTCCCAGTAGCGGATCTCCGCGTGATCGTTGGCGTATCTGCTGGTCAGCAGGAAGGGGTGGTCGTGGGCCAGCTGCTCCAGGGCCCGCCGGACCTCCTTCAGCGGTGCTTCCTCACCGGAGACGCTGAGGGTGACGTGCCAGAGTCTGGAGGCCTCCCGCTCCCGTGGGAGCGGTGCCTCCTTGAGCCTTCCGCCCGGCTGCACACGTTCGTCACGCTCCGTCCCGATGGTCTCGTCACCGGGACGGGTGCTGGTCCCCACGCTGGTCAGCGTCCGCTCCGCCGTCCCTCGGGGCAGCGCCCCTGGGCGCCCTCGTCTCACCGGCGGCCTCCTGTTATGCGTATCGCTCCGCTCGCGCGTGCGGAGCCGATCGGTGCTGTCTCACATCGGCGTAGCGCGCTGGTACTGCGCCGGAAGCGCCGCTCCCCTTCGGCGTCCCCGCAACAAAGTTGACCAGCCCGCGGCCCGTCGCGGGGGCGTTTTCGAGAAGCTCTCCGTTGAAAGGCTGGTCTTTCGGCCGCCCGGACGACCCCTCCTCAGTGCTGTTTCCCCCTCGTGACGGCCGTCAGTGGTGCAGTACGACCAAGTCGTCACGGTGCACGACCTCGCGCTCGTACGCGGGGCCCAGCTCACGTGCGAGGTCGTGGGTGGACCTGCCGATCAGACGGGGGATCTCACGGGCGTCGAAATTGACGAGACCGCGTGCGACGGGCTCCCCTGCGGTGTTCCGCAGTTCGACGGGCTCGCCCGCGCTGAAGCTGCCCTCGACCGCCGCGATGCCGGCCGGCAGCAGCGAGGAGTGCCGTTCGACGATCGCCGCCACGGCCCCGTCGTCCAAGGTCAGCGCGCCACGCGGGGTCGAGGCGTGGGCGAGCCACAGCAGCCGGTCGGCGGAGCGGCGGCCGGTGCGCAGGAAGTGGGTGCCGGTCGGGCCGCCGGCCAGCGCCTCGGAGGCGTGCACGGCGGAGGTGAGGACGACCGGGACGCCGGCGGCCGCGGCGATCCGGGCCGCCTCGACCTTGGTGACCATGCCGCCGGTGCCGACGCCCGCCTTGCCGGCGCTGCCGATGGAGATGCCTTCGAGGTCCTCGGGCCCGCTGACCTGCGCTATCCGTGACGTACCGGGGGTGGAGGGGTCGCCGTCGTACAGGCCGTCGACGTCGGAGAGGAGGACGAGCAGGTCGGCGCGGACCAGGTGGGCGACGAGGGCCGCGAGCCGGTCGTTGTCGCCGAAGCGGATCTCGTCGGTGGCGACCGTGTCGTTCTCGTTGACGATCGGTACGGCGCCCATGGCCAGCAGCTGGTCCAGGGTGCGGTAGGCGTTGCGGTAGTGGGTGCGGCGGCTGGTGTCGTCGGAGGTCAGCAGGACCTGCCCGACGCGGCGGCCGTAGCGCGCGAAGGAGGCGGTGTACCGGGCGACCAGCAGGCCCTGGCCGACGCTGGCGGCGGCCTGCTGCCGGGCCAGGTCGCGGGGCCGCTTCTCCAGGCCGAGCGGCGCGAGGCCGGCCGCGATGGCGCCGGAGGAGACCAGCACTATCTCCTTGTCCTGGTGCTTGGCCAGCACGTCGACGAGCGCGTCCACCCGGTCGGCGTCCAGTCCGCCGGCCGCGGTGGTCAGCGAGGACGAGCCGACCTTCACCACGATCCGCCGGGCCTCCGTCACGTCCTGCCGTGCGCCTGCCGCCTGCCCTGCGCCTGTCACCATTACCCCTGTACTCGCCGTGTCCGTGCCGTTCGGCCCTGTGCATGCTGCCGTACGGCCTACGGATATGGATGCCGTATGGCGTACGGACATGAACGCCCGTACGGGCGAAATCTACGGCAGACGGACCGGCGGCCGCCTGTCCATATCGTCTGCCGGACGGCGCGTGACTACGCAGCGGACGCCTGCGATCATGCGTACGGGCAACCTACGCAAGACGGAAAAGGGCGCCACTTGGTTCCGAGCGAATCGTCCTGATTCGCGGTGATGCGAGCCACAGCAGATTGTCTTCCGGGCACGCAAAGTCATACGGTCGGTTGTCGACCTGTCCCGTGCGCCGCCCCCACGGCGCCTCATCGCCGGGACTCGGCCGCCCCACCGGCCCCCCACCTGACCGACTTGCCGCCAGGAGCCCCGCCCGTGCCTTCCGCCGGATTCGCCAACCGACGAGCCCTCAAGCTCGTGGCCCTGTTCGCGATGCTCATCGCGTTCGTGGCCCAGCTCGTCGGTGCCCTGCTGCCCGTCGTGCCGTTGTTCATCGCCGCGTCCGTGGTGAACCTCGGCCTCGACCTCTATCTGCAGCACAAGCAGCCCGGGCTGCTCTCCCTGCTGGGAAAGATCCGGCTGGACATCACCGTCCGCCAGCTCATCCGCGACATGCTGATCCTGGTCGGGCTGCTGCACATCGAAGGCATCAATCCGCTCAAGGAGCAGGCTCCCCTCACGATCGGCCTGCTCGTCTTCTACGTGGCGCACTTCGCGTGCCAGGCGGCCGCCGTCATGGTCCGCCGCACCCGCACGCTGCCGTTCCTCACCCGTAACGTCGACGCCTCCGCGCTGCGCCTGACCAAGGCCCCGCCGCGGCTCCTCGCCCGCCAGACCGGCCGCCGCCTGCTGCGTTTCTCCGTGCCGACCACGCTCGGCATGATGGCCACCGCGATCACCCGGGACGCCCTGTGGGGCGGCGTCGGCGTGATCGTCTCCCTGGTCCTCGCCGTCGGCGGCACCGTCTACCTCGCGACCTGGCTGCTCCCGAAGAAGCGCGCCGTGAACGAGCAGCGCGCCCTGGAGTGGCTGGACAACTGGCTCGCCGAGTACCAGCCCACCGTCGGCATGTACTTCTCCGGCGGCACCACCTCCGCGTACCAGGCCAACATGTGGCTGAGCACCCTCGCCGAGCTGGAGGGCAAGCCGATCATCGTGCTCCGCGAGCGCTTCATGGTGCAGAAGATCGACGCGACCGACATCCCGATCGTCTGCATCCCCAAGGTCGCCAACCTGATGCGCCTGGAGCACTCGGCCCTGAAGGTGCTGCTGCACCCGGCGAACTCCGGCAAGACCTCGCAGATCCTGCGCATCCCCTCCATCAAGCACGCCTTCATCAACCACGGCGAGAGCGACAAGCTCTCCTCCTGCAACCCCTACGCCAAGGCGTACGACGAGGTGTGGGTGGCCGGTCCCGCCGCGCGCGACCGCTACCAGCTCGCCGACATCGGCGTGGAGGACAAGGACGTCGTCGAGGTCGGCCGCCCGCAGCTGGCGCCCATCAAGGCGTACGAGGGCGCGCCCAAGGGCGAGTACACCACCGTGCTGTACGCCCCCACCTGGGAGGGCTGGGACGGCAACCCCGGCAACACCTCGGTGATCCTGGCCGGCGAGAACATCGTCCGTGAGCTGCTCGCCGACCCCAAGGTGCGCCTGCTCTACAAGCCGCACCCGATGACTGGCTCGGTCGACCCGCGCGCGGGCGCCGCCAACAGCCGCATCCAGGCGATGATCGCCGAGGCCAACGCCAAGCGTTCGGGCGCCCGCCCCGGCCCGGAGGCCGCCGCCGCGCTGGAGGCCCGCGCCGCCGACCTGGCCGCGCTGACCACCTCCGGCTTCCGCCGCAGCGCCGACGAGATGGAGCGCATGCTCGTCCAGGGCGCCCCCGAGGAGGGCCGCGCCGCCGCCGTGGCGGCCGCGACCGCCGCCTGGGAGGAGGCCTACTGGGCGTCCTTCCCGGAGTGGGAGCACCTGATCATCACCACCTCCCGTCCGGCGATCTTCGCCTGCTTCAACCAGGCCGACGTCCTCATCAGCGACGTCTCCAGCGTCGTCTCGGACTACCTCAGCAGCGAGAAGCCGTACGCGGTCGCCAACACCTCCGGCATGACCGAGGACGAGTTCCGGACGAACTTCCCGACGGTGCGCGCCGCGACGATCCTCACGCCCGAGGCGGACGGCGTCGCCGGCCTGCTGGAGACCGTGCGCAACCCGGAGCGGGACACGCTCGTACAGGCCCGCAGGGAGCTCAAGGAGCACCTGCTCGGCCCGTCGGACCCGCCGTCCCTGGCCCGCTTCGACGCCGCGGCGCTCGCCCTGCGCGCCGAGGCCGAGGAGCGCCGGATCCGGATGGAGGCCCGGCTCGCGGGCGTCCCCGGCCAGCGCGAGGAGGGCACGGAGGCCAACGAGGCGCAGGAGGCCGCCGAGGAGATGGAGCTGGACCCGGCCGAGTCCGCCGACCCGGTCGAGCCCGCCACCGAGCCCGCGGAGGCCGCCGAGGCCGCGGACGCGGCGGAGACCGGCGAGCCGCCGGTCGCGGCCGACGGCTCGGAGGCGCGCGCCAGGGTCTGACGGCGGCGCCGTACGCACGACACGGGAAGGCCCCGCGAGGTGACAAGCCTCGCGGGGCCTTTCCCGTGCGCGCTAACCGCCGCAGACCTGCGGCGGCGGGCCGCCCGTCATGCCGTCCCGCTCCGCCGCCGTGAAAGTGCGCCGGCCCAGCACCCGGCACAGCTCCCGGCGCCAGTCCTCCGGGGCGAGCCGTACCAGGTCGACGCCGTCGGACGAGTTGTCCTGCCGGAGCAGCGCCTTCCCGTCGTCGGTCGCCGTCAGGAAGTGCTGCGGCCTCCCGAAGTCAAAGGTTTCCTCGTACGCGCCGTCCGCCGTGTAGATGCGCGCCGAGGAGCCCTCCGCGAGGAACAGCCGCGGGCTGTCGCCGACGAAGAACGCGTCGAAGCCGCCGGTGCCCTGCTCGCTCACCGGGCCGATCGGGCCCATGATCCGCTTCGGGGGGCCGCCGGACACGGCCCACAGCTCGATCAGCGATCCCTGGGTGAGGACGCCGGCGCGCGTACCGGCGTCGTCCAGGAAGACGGCGTTGGCGTCCCTGCCCAGGCCGATCTTCTTCACCGCCCGGCCACGGCGCAGGTCGACCACGTGGAAGGCGCCCTCGTCGGCGACCTTGACCAGCACCTGACCGGCCTCCGGCGGGTAGCGGCCGATGTCGAAGCCCGCGCTGGGCGGCGAGCTCTGCGAGTCGAAGGGCGGCGGGCCGTCCTTGGTCAGCTTCAATTCGCGCAGGTCCAGCCGTGACAGCCGCCGCCCGGTCCTGGCGTCCCAGCGCATCACCACCGTGTCGGTGCGGGTCACCAGCTCGTCCGCGCCGAGGAAGAAGACCTGCGGCATCTCCCGCTCGTCCCAGTCGTTGGGGCGCGACAGCGGCAGCTTGATCCGGGCCACCGGGCGCAGCGACGGCAGCGCGTGGACCAGCACGGTGTCGTACGCCGCCACGTCCGCGACCAGGGTCTCGCCGCCGTTGACCGACGGTGCCAGGAGGTATCTGCTGTCCTCGGCGGCCAGTGGCTCGGCGACCCCGCGCTTCTCGTACGGCGGGCTCTGCGCGAGGATCTTCCGGCTGTCCACCGTTCCCAGGACCCGGAGCCGGCGCTCGGCACCCTTCCCCGACCTGATGATCATGCGGGTGCCGTCCCCGAGGAGCCGCGGGTCCTCGGCGCGCTCCTGCCGCCGGGTGTTCAGCACCGTCGCGGTGATGCTCCTGCCGTCCGCCACGGCGACGACCGGCGCGTCGGCGCCGCCGAGCAGCCGGCGGCCGATCAGCGCGGCGTACTGCCCGCTCGAGGTGGTCCCGAGCACCTTGCGGCGCGTCCGGTCGTACACGGTCCACTCGCCCGTCGCGGCCGTGGCCAGCCGGCCGCCGGTCCGGTCCACGGCGAAGTCGTCACAGCCCGCGCCGTTCTCGGGGACGTAACGGCCCAGCTCCCGGCCGTCGGCGACCCGTACGAACCGGTACCGGAGCTTGGTGATGTTCGCACCCTCCGAGCAGACCACGGCGGTTCCGCCGTCGCCCGAGACGGTCGCGTCGGCCACGTCCTCCGCGAGCTTCCGGGACGTGCCCGTACGGGTGTCCACGGCCACCAGCCGCAGGTCGGAGTCGAGCCCCAGTCCCTGCTCCTTCCCGGCCGTGGCCACGACCGTGCGGTCGTCGGGGCCGAACCACACATGGCTCAGGTCGTCCGGGGCCGTGGCGGGCAGCCGGCGGCGCTCGCCGGCCGCCAGGTCCCACAGCGTCACGCGGCCGTGTGCCACGGTCACGGCGCGGCGCCCGTCCGGCGAGAGGTCGCCGATGCCCTTCGGATTCGTCGTCGTGCCCTTGACGTCCGGGTCGTCCTCGTCGCCGCGCAGCGTGTGGGCCGGGCCGATCAGGCCGTCGGTGTGCGGCCGTACGTCGTGCCAGACCAGTGAGCCGCCGCGGATCAGGTAGGCGATGCGCTTCCCGTCCGCGCTGACCATCGGGTAGATGATGTTCCTGGTGACGGGGAGGTGGACGCGCCGGGTCCGTTCGCCGCCGCCCCGGAGGAAGAGCGTCGCCCGCCCCAGCTCGGTGGTCACCAGGACCACTCCGCCGTCCGCGCTGAGCGCCAGCGCGTCGATGCTCCCCTGCGTGCCGGACAGCTGCCAGGTGATGCCGTGCATCTCGTCGTACCGGCGCATCAGTTCGTTGCGGGCCTCGCGCGTCGGCGACGTCCGGTACGCGGCCATCGCCACCATGGCAGCCAGCCCCGGGTCCTGTTCGCGCAGCTCCACCGAGAGGCCCGCCAGCTCCCGGGACCGGGACTGCCGGTCCGCCTCGGCCTTCAAGTCCGACTGCACGACGAGGAACGTGCCCAGCGTCACGATCAGCGCGAGCACCAGTCCCCCGGCGATCCAGGCAGTACGTCTTCGCAGCTTGCGGGCGCGCCGGTGGCGCAGCCCGCGCTCCAGGTAGTCCAGCTCCGCCGCGCTCAGCTCGGCGCGGCGGTCCGTCAGCCACGGCTGCGCCGCCCGCAGTTCGTCCGCGCCCGGCAGCCGGTCGGCCGGCTCCCCCGCCGCCTGCCAGCGCTCCAGGTCCCGGCGGAGCCCCGTGCGCCAGAGCAGGAAAGCGCCGTCCGCCCGTACCCGCTCCGCCAGCCGCGGCCAGGCACCGATCAGCGCCTCGTGCGCGAGCTCGACGGTCTCCCGGCGTTCGCTGTCGGTCCCGAGGACGAGCAGCCGCCGCGCCGCGAGCGCGCGGGCGATCCGCCACCGCTCCTCGCCCGCCTCCGCCCGCGTCAGGACGTTGCGCAGCGGACCGCCCTCACCGCCGGGCCGCACCCGCACCAGCCCGGTCAGCAGCCGGAGCGCCACGTCCTCGTCCGCCTCCGGCACGCACTCCCGCCAGATGCCCTCGGCCTGCTGCCCCAGCGCGCCCTGCACGCCGCCGAGCGCGCGGTACGCGTCGAAGCGCAGCTGCCCGCGTTCCTGCGCGCGCCAGAGCCGGTCCAGGACGAAGCCCAGCAGCGGGAGCGCGCCCGGCTCGCCGCCCGCGTCGTCCAGCATGGTGTCGACGAGCCCCGGGTCGTAGGCCATCCCCGCGACGGTCTCGACCGGCCGCACGATCACCGCGCGGAGCTGCTCACGGGTCATCGGCGCGAGCGCGTGGACCGTACGGCTCAGCGCGGGCCCGGTACCCGGATGGGCGAGCGCCGCCTCCAGGTAGTCGGCCCGCAGGGTGACCAGGACGCGTAACTCCTCCGGAGGGTCGGCGGGGAAGAGGACGGGGGCCGCGGTGTCCGCCTCCCGGTCCCCGGCGCCCGCGAACAGCTCCTCGCCCTGGTCCACCACGATCAGCAGCCGCCGCGCGCCGGTCTCCGCCAGCACCAGCCGGACGGTCTCCGGCAGCCCGCCGTCGGCCAGCAGCGGCGCGAGCGCGCGGGCCTGGGCGACGCGTTCGGCACCGCGCAGCTCCGGCCGCAGCAGGGCGGCCAGCTCAGAGGCGAGCGTGGTGAGCAGGGACCGCCCGGCGGCCGGCCGCACCACCACGACGGCGAAGCCCTCCGCGCGCAGCCGCGGTACGACACCGGCCAGCGCGAGCGAGGACTTGCCGCAGCCGGACGGCCCCACCATGGTCACGCACGGGTGGGCCCCGACCAGCTCCGCGACCCGGTCCGCCTCCTCGTCGCGCCCGAAGAACACCTCCGCGTCCGCCTCCTGGAAGGCCGCGAGCCCCCGGAACGGGGACGCGGGCCGCAAGACGGGAGCGAGCGCGGGTACGGCGTCCACGAGCGACCGGGTGGGGATGAGGAAGCTCTGCCGCGGCCCGGAGAGCTGCGACCGCGCCACCATGCCGACGACGGCACCCAGCTCCTCGTCCCATACGGGCGCGCCGCTGAAGCCCCGCTCCACCGGGGTGCCGTGGGCGTCCCCCTGCGAGAACTGCACCCACCCCTCGGCGGTACCGGCCCGCAGCCGCCCCACGTGCCAGACCCCTCCGGGGCTGGCGGCGGGGAAACCGGCGACGCGCACGGCGTGCTCCCACACGCTCGCGGCCTCCGCCATGCGCAGCGGGCGGGCGCCCGCGATCGGGGTGCGCATCTTGAGCACGGCGATGTCGCCGCTCCCGTCGTCCCCGTACGGCAGCCAGTGCGCGACGTCCGCGACCGCGCTGCCGCCGCCGTTCAGCGGCAGGTCGACACGTACGTGTGCACCCGCGGGCAACGGCTCGCGGTGTGCGGTGCCCAGCGCGTCGGAGACGACGTGCGCGCAGGTCACGGCCAGGTCGGGCGCGATGAGGAACCCCGCCCCCGCGATGTCCCCGTCCGGCCCCGGCGCCCTGACGCGCAGCAGCGCGGCCCCCAGCACGTCCTCCGCACTCCGCAGCCCCGCCAACCCCACCACCCCCGTGAGTCAACCCCACGAGGAGTATGGCCAGTTGGCGGCCTGAGCGGTATCCCCTACGTCATCGGACGTAGGCGAGGAAGTCGGCGAACGCGCCGGGCGACACGGTGACCGCGGGGCGGTCGGGGTCCTTGGAGTCCCGGATGGCGACGAGGGCGGGGAGCTCAGCGATCTCGACGCAATCGCCGCCGTCGTCTCCGCTGTAGCTCGACTTACGCCATCGGGCCTCGGCGAGGATCAGGGACGTGCTCATAGCGCTCCTCCATCACTCGGGCGATCAGCTCCGCTGAGTCCATCGGGGACAGCGCGGATGCCCTCAAGCGATCGTAACGACGTGAACGCTCCTTGACGTCCTTGCGGTTGACCGTTGCCCACGCCTCCTCGTAGCCCTCCATGTACGCCACGTCCGACTGGTCGTCGAAGGAGTAGAGGATGAACGACCCCTTCATCCCCGCATGCGCCCCGGCCCTGAAGGGGAGCACCTGGATGTCCACATTGGACGTGCCCTGGAAGTCCAACAAATGGGCCAGTTGACCTGCCATGACCTGCGGGCCACCGACCTCCCGGTAGAGGGCGGCCTCGTCCAGCACCACCCACAGGAACGGGGGCTCGTCGCGCCACAGGATGCACTGCCGATCCATACGGGCCTCCACGGCGGCGTCGAGGTCGTCGTGCGCGCTCACACGGAGTACGGCACGCGCGTAGTGCGGCGTCTGCAGCAGGCCGTGCACCAACTGGGCCTGGAACACCCGGATCTCCGAGGCCGTCGCCTCCAGATGCGCAATGCGCTGGTACCACGACGGCAGACGCTGCCGCTTCGCCATCTCCCACAGGCGGACCAGCGCGCCGTCCGCGCCCAGCGCGGTGTCAATGCGCGGAATGTGTTCGTCCTTCGGGGTCTTCGCCGCCGTTTCGATCTGGCCGATCATCGAGCCGGTCAGGTAGACGATCTCCCCCAGCTGCGCCAGCGTCAGCCCGGCCTGCTCCCGCAGGCGTCTCACCTCAGCGCCGAAGAAATGGAGCGGGGAGGCCCCTGGGTCGAGACACTTGATGTTGGCCATGGGAGCTCCCTCGCTCGACCTGCGCCACCCGACGGAGAGTTGCTTTCACGCAGTAGCAGAGCGTAATCGAGCCTGCGCAGGATTGTCCCGTGAACGACACTTCCGACACCGGCATCGACACCATCGGTACCTGCACCTTCCCGACGCGGGAGTACCGGATCTCCCTGCGCGTCGGCTCCCACAGCCCCCGGCACGTGCGGCGGGTCGTACGGGCGCTGCTGCGGCTCTGGGGGCTGGGGCGGCTCGTCGACGCCGCTGAGCTGGCCGTGACCGAGTTGCTGGTCAACGTGTACCGGCACGTGCCGGACCGGCGGTGCACCGTGACCGTGCGACGGCACGAGGGCGGCGGGGAGGGAGTGGTGATCGGCGTGCACGACGAGCACCCCGCGCTCCCCCGCGTAGGGGACGCCGGCCCGTGGGAGGAGGGCGGCCGGGGGCTGGCCGTCGTCGCGGCGGTCACGGACAAGTGGGGCGTGGCGCCGGACGGCGACGGCCCGCAGCGCACCGGCGGGAAGACCGTCTGGTGCGAGCTGCGGGCCTGAGGCCGCACAAGGCCGTCAGCGCGCGGCGCGTTCGAGGATCAGCGTGCGGAAGTGGGCCAGGCTTCGCTCGGCCAAGGGGCGCAGGGCCGGCGCGACGGTCCGGGCGTCGGCACGCAGGGCGGCCGTCGCGTCCGGGCCGTGCGCCGCCACGGCCTCGGCGGCGAAGGACGGTTCGGCGAGCCAGTCGTCCAGCAGGGCCGGGGTGACCTCCAGGTGGAACTGGAGCCCCCACGCGGCCGGGCCCACGCGGAAGGCCTGGCACTCGGTGGTGCTCGTACGGGCCAGGACCCGGGTGTCGTCGTCCGGGACGATGCGGTCCCCGTGCCAGTGGAGCACGCCGGGGGCGTCGGCGAGGGGGCCGACGACGGGGTCGGTGCGGTCCACGTCGTGCAGCGGGGCCCAGCCGATCTCGGGCGGCAGGCCGGGCTCGGTGCCGGGCCGCACGGTAAGGCCCTGGGCGCGGGCGAGGAGCTGGGCGCCCAGGCACACGCCCAGCGTCGGGACCTGCGCCCGCAACGCCTCGGCCAGCAGGTCCCGTTCGAGCTTCAGCGCGGGGTGGCCGGTCAGGTCGTCGGCGTTCATGGGGCCGCCCATGACGACCAGGCCCGCCAGGCCGGACACCGGCGGCAGATCGCCCGCCGTGGCGCCGGGAGTGTCGATCAGGTTCCGGACGACGATGTCGAGGCCGCTGCCCTCCAGCGCGTCCAGGATCATGCCGGGCTTCTCGACGTCGATGTGCTGAAGTATCAGGACGGTGCGCGCAGGCACGGTGAAACGCTCCCAGAGGTGCGGAATCGGGCAGGCGTTGCACCTTAACCCGGTGGGCCGGCCCCCTTCGCCCGGGGCCGGACCGCAGGCCCGAATTCGTGCGCAGGGGGCAGCAGGCCCCGAACCCGTGCCGCAAAGGGCCGGGGCCCGGTGCGTGTGCACCGGGCCCCGTTCCTGACCGTACGTACCGGTACCGGTACCGATATCGGTCGGCGCGTCGTCCGGTCAGCCCAGCGGGTCGAAGCCGTCGTACTCCGCCTCCGCCTCGTCGCGCTCCGCCTGGCGGTCGCGGCGGCGCTGGGCGGCCGGGCGGGGGGCCTCCAGGCGGTGGTCCTCGCCGCGGCGGCCGAGCATCTCGGCACCGGCCATCATCGTCGGCTCCCAGTCGAAGACGACCGCGTTGTCCTCAGGACCGATCGCCACGCCGTCACCGGGGCGCGCACCGGCCTTGAGCAGCTCCTCCTCGACGCCGAGGCGGTTGAGGCGGTCGGCGAGGTAGCCCACGGCCTCGTCGTTGTTGAAGTCGGTCTGGCGGACCCAGCGCTCCGGCTTGTCGCCGCGGACGCGGAACAGGCCCTCGCCCTCGGGCTTGACCGTGAAGCCCGCGTCGTTCACGGCCTTGGGGCGGATGACGACGCGGGTCGCCTCCTGGACCGGCTTGGCGGCACGGGCCTGCGCGACGATGTCGGCGAGGGCGTAGCTCAGCTCCTTGAGGCCCGTACGGGCGACGGCCGAGACCTCGAAGATGCGGTAGCCGCGGGACTCCAGGTCGGGGCGGATCATCTCCGCCAGCTCCTGGCCGTCCGGGATGTCGATCTTGTTGAGGACGACCACGCGGGGCCGGTTCTCCAGGCCGCCGTACTGCCGCAGCTCCTCCTCGATGATGTCGAGGTCGGAGAGCGGGTCACGGTCGGACTCCAGGGTGGCGGTGTCCAGGACGTGGACGAGCACCTCGCAGCGCTCGACGTGGCGCAGGAACTCCAGGCCGAGGCCCTTGCCCTGGCTGGCGCCGGGGATCAGCCCGGGGACGTCCGCGATCGTGTAGACCGTCGAACCGGCCGTCACGACACCGAGGTTGGGGACCAGGGTGGTGAAGGGGTAGTCGGCGATCTTCGGGCGGGCCGCGGAGAGGACGGAGATGAGGGAGGACTTGCCGGCGCTCGGGTAGCCGACGAGCGCCACGTCCGCGACCGTCTTCAGTTCGAGGACGATGTCCCGCTCCTCGCCGGGCTCGCCGAGCAGCGCGAAGCCGGGCGCCTTGCGGCGGGCGGAGGCCAGCGCCGCGTTGCCGAGGCCGCCGCGGCCGCCCTGGCCCGCGACGAAGGTGGTGCCCTGGCCGACCAGGTCGGCGAGGACGTTGCCCTTCTTGTCGAGGATGACCGTGCCGTCCGGGACCGGCAGGACCAGGTCCTGGCCGTTCTTGCCGGAGCGGTGGTCGCCCGCGCCGGGCTGGCCGTTGGTGGCCTTGCGGTGCGGGTGGTGGTGGTAGTCCAGGAGGGTGGTGACGTCCTGGTCGACGACCAGGATCACATCGCCGCCGCGGCCGCCGTTGCCGCCGTCGGGGCCGCCGAGCGGCTTGAACTTCTCCCGGAAGACGGAGGCACAGCCGTGGCCTCCGTTACCCGCGGCGACGTGCAGCTCGACGCGGTCCACGAAGGTGGTCATGGGGGGTGCCTCCAGTAACTACGGGGTCGTACGTGCGGGCCCGGCGGTCGGGCCGCGTCTCCGTACGGGTTGTCTCTTCGGTCGTCAGTGACTTTTTCAGTTCGTCAGTGACTTCTTCGGTAACACGCGAAGGGCGGACCCGCTTCCCGTGGAGGAAGTCGAGGTCCGCCCTCGCGAAAGAACCGTTCTACGGTGCCAGGAAGCCCTTAAGGGATTCAGGCGACCGGAACGATGTTCACGACCTTGCGGCCACGGTGGGTGCCGAACTGCACCGCACCGGCCTCCAGCGCGAACAGCGTGTCGTCGCCGCCACGGCCGACGCCGGTGCCCGGGTGGAAGTGGGTGCCGCGCTGGCGGACGATGATCTCACCGGCGAGGACGGCCTGGCCGCCGAAGCGCTTCACGCCGAGCCGCTGAGCGTTGGAATCGCGACCGTTCCGAGTGGACGATGCGCCCTTCTTGTGTGCCATGTCTCCTCAGTCCCTTACTTCGCCGGAGCGTCGATGCCGGTGATCTTCAGCGCGGTGTGCAGCTGACGGTGGCCGATCCGCTTCTTGTAACCGGTCTTGTTCTTGTACTTCTGGATGCGGATCTTGTCGCCCTTGTGGTGGTCCACGACCTCGGCCTGGACCTTCACGCCGGCGAGCACCCACGGGTCGCTCGTGACGGACTCACCGTCGACGACCAGCAGCGTCGAGAGCTCGACGGAGTCGCCGACCTTGCTGGTGGAAATGCGGTCAACCTCGATGACGTCACCGACAGCAACCTTCTGCTGACGGCCGCCGGTGCGCACGATCGCGTACACGCGGAACTCTCTCTCGCTAGAAACGGGACCACTGATGCCAGCCGCCCCGGGGCCCTGCGGGCCCGGCTATCCGACGCGCTGCGCCCGCGAGGGGCGCGATCCGCATTGGACGAGCGGCCTCCCCCGATGGAACCGGGAGGTGTTTGCTCAGGTGGTGTGGCGTCATACAGACGCCGACGGTCAAGGTTACGGGGCCTTGACCAGGGGGTCAAACCGGGCCCCGGGGCGGTGTGCACCCCGGGGCCCGGTACCGCGTCAGTCCTCCGCGGGAGCCGACACCGACGAGGGCGCGGGCTGCTCGGCGGCCGCGGTCTTCTTGGCCGCCGTCTTCTTCGCCGTCGCCTTCTTGGCCGCCGTCTTCTTCGCCGCGGTCTTCTTCGCGGCGGTCTTCTTGGCGGGGGCCTTCTCGGCGGTCTTCTCCTCGGACTTCTCCTCGGATTCCGCGGCCTTCGCAGCCTTCGTGGCCTTCGTGGCGGTCTTCTTGGCCGCCGTCTTCTTGGCCGTGGTCTTCTTGGCGGCGGCCTTCTTGGCCGTCGCCTTCTTCGCCGTGGCCTTCTTGGCCGCCGTCTTCTTCGCGGCGGTCTTCTTGGCGGGGGCCGACTCCTCGGCGGCCTCCGGCTCGGCAGCCGCGGCCTCGGGCGCACCGGCCTCGGCGTCAGCCGCGGGGGCCTCCGCCGGGGCCTCGGCCACCGCGGGGCCCTCCGCCGCCGGAGCGGCGGCCTCGGGCTCCGCCCCGGCACCGGCCGGGGCCGACACCGCACGGGTCACCCGGCGGCGGGCACGGGCCGGACGGGCGGCGGGCTGCGGCTCGGGCTCGGCGGCGGGCTGCTCGGCAGCCGGCTCCTCGGCCTGCGCGGGGGCGGCCTCGGCGGCGGCAGCGGCCGGAGCCTGCTCCGTACCCGCAGCGGCCTGCTCGGCGCTCTCCGCGGCAGCCTCCGGGGCGGCCTCGGCAGCCGGCTCGGCGGCCGTCGCGTCGGCCGGTACCACGATCGAGGCACCCTCGTCGGCGGCCTTCGGGGAACCCGCCGGAGCGGACACCTTCCGGCTCGCCCGGCGACGGCCCCGGCCGCGGCCCCGCTCGGCGGCCGCCTCGGCCTCGGCCGGGCTGGAGAACCACTCGTCGGAGTCGGCGACCGCAGGGGTCAGCTCCGCCTCCGTGACGGGCGCGGGCTCCAGCGCCTCCGCCGGAACGGCCGCCTCGGCGGCCTTCTCCTGCTGGTGGTCCTGCTGGTGGTCGTGCTTGTCGCCGTTGCCGCCCTTGCCCTTCTTCTTGCGCTTGCCGCCACCGCCGGAGCTGGTCGCCTGGTCCATGTGGACGAGGACGCCACGGCCGTTGCAGTGCACGCAGGGCTCGGAGAAGGACTCCAGCAGGCCCTGGCCGACCCGCTTACGGGTCATCTGGACCAGGCCCAGCGAGGTGACCTCGGCGACCTGGTGCTTCGTACGGTCCCGGCCCAGGCACTCCAGCATCCGCCGCAGCACCAGGTCCCGGTTGGACTCCAGCACCATGTCGATGAAGTCGATGACGACGATGCCGCCGAGGTCCCGCAGGCGCAGCTGGCGGACGATCTCCTCGGCCGCCTCCAGGTTGTTTCTGGTGACGGTCTCTTCCAGGTTGCCGCCCTGGCCGGTGAACTTGCCGGTGTTGACATCGATCACGACCATGGCCTCGGTCTTGTCGATCACCAGCGAGCCGCCGGACGGCAGCCAGACCTTGCGGTCCAGCGCCTTCATCAGCTGCTCGTCGATCCGGTACGTCGCGAAGACGTCGACGTCCGAGGTCCACTTCTGCAGGCGGTCGGAGAGGTCCGGGGCGACGTGCGAGACGTAGCCGTGGATGGTCTCCCAGGCCTCGTCACCGCTGACGATGACCTTGGAGAAGTCCTCGTTGAAGATGTCGCGCACGACCCGGACGGTCATGTCCGGCTCGCCGTACAGCAGGCTCGGGGCGTTGCCGCTCTTCGCCTTCTTCTGGATCTCCTCCCACTGCGCCTGGAGACGCTCCACGTCACGGCGCAGCTCGTCCTCGCTGGCGCCCTCCGCGGCCGTACGGACGATGACGCCCGCGTCCTCGGGGACGATCTTCTTGAGGATCTGCTTCAGGCGCGCCCGCTCGGTGTCGGGGAGCTTGCGGCTGATGCCGGTCATCGAGCCCTCGGGCACGTAGACCAGGTACCGGCCGGGCAGCGAGACCTGGCTGGTCAGCCGGGCGCCCTTGTGACCGATCGGGTCCTTCGTGACCTGGACCAGCACCGACTGGCCGGACTTCAGGGCGGTCTCGATGCGGCGCGGGCCGTTGCCCATGCCGAGCGCCTCGAAGTTGACCTCACCGGCGTACAGGACGGCGTTGCGGCCCTTGCCGATGTCGACGAAGGCGGCCTCCATCGACGGCAGGACGTTCTGCACCTTGCCCAGGTACACGTTGCCGACGTACGAGGTCGACTGCTCCTTGTTGACGTAGTGCTCGACGAGCACGTTGTCCTCGAGAACGCCGATCTGGGTCCGGTCGCCGTTCTGGCGGACGATCATCTCGCGGTTGACGGCCTCGCGGCGCGCCAGGAACTCCGCCTCGGTGATGATCGGCACCCGGCGGCGGCCCTGCTCGCGGCCCTCACGACGGCGCTGCTTCTTGGCCTCCAGGCGGGTCGAGCCCTTGATGGACTGGACCTCGTCGGACGCCTCCTCCTTCTTGCGGGGCTCACGGACCTTGACGACCGTACGCTCCGGGTCGTCGCCGTTCGCTGCGGACTCGGCGGCGTCACCGCTGCGACGGCGGCGACGGCGGCGGCGACGGCTGCTGCTGGAACCGCCGGCCGGCTGCTCCTCGGCGCCCTCCTTGGCCGGCTCCGGCTCGTCCGCCTCGGGCTCCTCGTCGGCGGACTGCTCGTCGGCGCCCTCGGCACCGGCCTCGGCGGACTCGCCGGACTCCTCGCTGCCCTCGGCGTCCGCGGCGTCACCGCGGCGACGGCGACGGCCACCGCGACGGCGACGGCGCGAGGGACGGTCGCCCTGCTCGTCGTCACCCTGCGCGGCCTCCGTCTCGGACTCCTCCTCGGCCTCGGCCTCGGTGGTCTCCTCCTCGACGGGGGCGGCCGGCTGCTGCTCGGTGCCGTCCGCGCCACCACGGCGACGGCGACGGCGCGCCGGGCGCTCGGCGGCGGCCTCCTCCTCGGGCTCCTCCACGACGGCGGCCGCGGCGGCCGCGGCGGCGGTCTCCGGGGTCTGGAACATCGGCTCGGTGAAGACCGGGGCCTGGAAGACGGCGCTCGGCGCCTGGGCCGCACGGCGGCGGCCGCGACCCTGGGGCTCCTCGGCCGCGTCCTCGTCGGCGGCGGCACGGTCCTGCGCGGGCTGCGCGAAGGCAGGCGCTGCCGGGCGCTCGGCGCGCCGGCGGGTACGGCGGCGCGGCGCCTCACCGGACGCGTCCTCGGCCTGCCCGGCGGCGGGCGCGGGGGCGGCGGGCGCCTCCTGTACGGCCTGCTCGGCGGGCTGCTGCGCGGCCTCGGCCTGCGGGCTCTCGGCGGGGCGCTCGGCACGGCGGCGCGTACGGCGGCGCGGGGCGGCCGCGGCGTCCGGGGCCGGCGGGGCGTCCTCGGCGGCCAGGGCATTCGCCGCGGCGGCCACCGGCTGCTCCTCGGTGTGCTCGGCGACGGGCGCCTGAGTGGCGGCGGCCGGCTCGGCGGGCGCGCCCTCGGGAGCGGTGGCCTTGCGGGTGACGCGGCGGCGGGTACGGGCGGGCCTGGCGGGCTGCGGCTCGGCCTCGGCGGACACGGCAGCGGCCTCCTCGGCACGCGCCTCCTCCGCCGCGGCCTCGGCGGCGGCAGCGGTCTGCTCGTCGTCCTCGTCCTCGGCGGCGACCGGCTCGTCGGCCGGGGCCGGGGTCACCGGAGCGGCGGCCTCGTCGGGCTGCGGCGCACCGGCGGGCGCGGACACCCGGCGGGTGGCGCGGCGGCGCGTACGGGCAGGCCTGGCCTCCTCGGCGGGCGCCTGCTCGGCAGCCTCGGCGGGCTGCTCGGCGGTCTCCTGCGCGGCCGGTGCGGGCGCGGCGGCCTGCGGCTCCCCGGCGCCGGCCGGGCTGCCGGCGGGCGCGGTGGCCTTACGGGCCGCACGGCGGCGCGTACGGGCGGGGCGGGACCCGGCGGCGGACTCGGCGGCCGCAGACTCGGCAGCGGCGGTCTCGGCAGCGGCGGCGGACTCGGCCTGCGCCTCGTCGTCGGCGCCCACGGCGGCCGGCTCCGGGGTCACGGCGACGGCCTGCTCGGCCACCGGCGCGGCGGTCTCGTCGGTCTGCGGCGTACCGGCCGGGGCCGACGCACGGCGGGTCGCACGGCGGCGGGGGCGCGCGGGCGCGGCCTCGTCACCGGAGACGACGGCGGGGGCCGCGGCGGCCGCGGGCTGCGGGGCGCTCTCGGCCGGAGCGGCGAGCGCCGCGGCGTCCTCGGCCGGCGACTCGGCGGCCTCGGCGGCGGTCGCACGGGGCGCGCCGGCGGGGGCCGACGCACGGCGGGTGGCGCGGCGGCGGGGGCGCGCGGGCGCGGCCTCGTCACCGGACACGACGGTGCCGGCGTCCCCGGCGGGCTCCTGCGGCGCGTCGGCCGGCTGCGGGGCCGTCACCTCGGTGCCGGCGGTCTCCTTGACCGGCGGGCCCGCGGGGCGGGACGCGGCGCGGCGCCTGCGGCGCGGCGGCAGGGTGTCGCTCGGGGTGCTGTTCCCGGAGCGGCTCTGCGCGGGCTCCGAGGATTCCTGGGGCTCAATGGGTTCGAGCATGCGGGCGGTTCTCCCGTCACGCTCCCGGGCGCCGCGTCCGGTTCCGGCCACGGCCCGCGCGTAGGGCGCGGTGCCGCGGTCCGGGGCGCGGGCGCCACACGGGAGCTTTAGTCTCGCTCGCCGGGCCCTTGTGTCCGGGACCGGCGAAAGTCTCCTGGTCAGTTCGTTCGCCGGACCGGGGTGGCTCCCTGGCTGATCGGCGACGCGACGACGGCGGTCCTACGCTGCGCCGTCCGCCGCTCCACCGCCTGCGGGCGGCGCCTGCGTCGCGGCGGTCAGCCCGGCGGCCGTGGGTGGGGCGGCCGTGGCTGCTGCGTCGCGGTCGGGCGCGAGCGGGTCGGTCACCGCGCCGGTCTCCTCATCGAGCAGCCCCTGCGCCAGCCTGGTCACCGCTGCGGGGACCGGCGGCGCCAGGTCGGCCGTAGCTCGGAGGCCGGACAGGACGTCGTCGGGTCGTACGGCAGGTGTCAGATGCCGAACAACCAGCCGCAGTATCGCACAGGCACCAGCGCCCGGCCTATCGGCCTCGCACGCCGTGGCCCGCAGATCCGCGACCGCCGCACGTGCGTCGAAGGTGCGGATGCCCTTCTTCGTCTGGCGCTCGACCGGCACTTCCTCCGCCGCGAGGAACGCCTCGACCGCGCGCTCGGCGTCCGCGACGGACACGCCGTCCAGGCGCAGCTCCCACACGGAGGCCTGCAGCCGGTCGGCGAGCCCGGAGGTGTGCGCCTCGACGGCGTCGATCACGTCGAGGCCGTCCGGCAGCGACTCGTCCAGCAGCGCGCGCAGCACCGCCGGGTCACGCCGCTCGGTGAGCGCGATCTCCAGGTACTCGCCCTCGCTGCCGGTGCCCGTCGGCGCGGCGTTCGCGTACGACACCTTGGGGTGCGGGGTGAAGCCCGCCGAATACGCCATGGGCACCTCGGCACGGCGCAGCGCCCGCTCGAAAGCGCGCTGGAAGTCACGGTGGCTGGTGAACCGGAGGCGGCCGCGCTTGGTGTAGCGCAGTCGGATGCGCTGCACCGCCGGTGCGGGCGGCGGGCCTTCGGGCTGTCGCTTGCCCAGTGTCGTCAGTCCTTCGTGAGTGCGGTCGTACTGCTACCTAGAGTACGTGCCTGCCGGGCCGCCGGTTCCCGCCGGGGTGCGCCCCGTCACCCGAAGAGCGCGCGCCGCACCTCACGGGCGGCGGTGCGCGCCGCGGACAGCGCGGCCCTCACCGGCCGCCGGAGGACCGCCCGGATCGCATGCCCCACAGGGGTGAGGATCCAGCGGTACATCCAGCGCAGCGGCGCGACGACCAGCCACCGCCACAGGGCGGCGATGCCCCGGCCGACGGCCCGGGAAACGTACCCGGCGATCCGCCAGGCCCACGCGACCGCCGCGCCGACCGCCCGCAGGACCGGCCACAGCAGGTACTCCCACACGGCCGTGGCCGGGACGACGAGCAGGTAGTGCGCGAGCCGGCCGAGCGCGTGCCCGATCGGCGTGAGGATCCACCGGTAGCACCAGCGGAGCGGGACCACGAAGAGGTAGTACGCCAGCCAGGCCAGCCCGCGGCCGGTCGGCGTCAGGATCCAGCGATGGATCCACATCGCCGGGACCACGATCAGGTACCGGATCAGGAAGGTCAGCGGGACCACGATCAGGTAGTTGACCAGCCAGGTGAGGGCACGCCCGACGGGAGCGAGGAGCCACCGGTACACCCAGCGCCCGACCGGCGCGAGGACGTGGCGGCATGTCCAGCACAGCGCGTCCCAGAGGAGCCGCAGCGGCACGACGACGATCAGTACCGGAATCTTGATCAGCTGGGCGAGGCAGCAGCCGCCGCCCGGCTCCGGCTTCTTGGTCCCGTGCTGCTGACCGTGACTGTGGCCGTAGCTGTGGCTCTGGCTGTACGCCATGCGCTGATTCCCCCGGTACCGCTATGTTCGGTCGATCACGTGCTCCGCCCGCGTCGGCACCCAGTACCGCAGCTTTCCGCCGCGCTCGTCCTCGAAGATCCCGCCGCAGGCCTCGATGACCTTACGCGACGCGGTGTTGGTGGTGTCACACGTGATCAGCGCGGACCGGATGCCCAATCCGTGGGCCGCCGGCAGGGCGGCGCGCAGCATCGCGGTGGCGTGACCGCGGCGGCGCGCCGTGGGGCGGACGTAGTAGCCGATGTGACCGCCGAGCTCCAGCAGGAAGTCGTCCAGCTCGTGGCGCAGGCCGAGGCGGCCCAGGAAGGTGTCGCCGTCGACGTACCAGAGGGTGGTGCAGGGGACGAGGCCCAGCGGACGCGCGACCTCGTCGCGGGTCATCGACCGGAGCCAGTCGGTGTAGCGGGAGAAGCCGGCCGGGTCCTCCCACTCGCCGGTGAAGCGCCGTATCTCCCGGCCGACCCCCGTGTCGTCATCGGGCCCGCCCTGCCCCTCCGCCCGGAGCTCCGCCATCGCCTCCAGGAACGACGCCTGGACGCGGATCGTGGGTGCGATGAGCTGTGGCATCGCATCAGTGTGCGGCGACACCCGTCGGCCCGGCCACCGCATTACGGAGACCGGGCCGAAGGGGCGTACCGCTCAGGTCACTTCACGACGGACCACTTCACGAGGATCACTTCACGACGGACAGGGGGAGCAGCTTCTTCCCCGTGGGGCCGATCTGGATCTCGGTGTCCATCTGCGGGCACACCCCGCAGTCGAAGCACGGGGTCCAGCGGCAGTCCTCGACCTCGGTCTCGTCGAGGGCGTCCTGCCAGTCCTCCCAGAGCCAGTCCTTGTCCAGGCCGGAGTCCAGGTGGTCCCAGGGGAGGACCTCTTCGTAGGTCCGCTCGCGGGTGGTGTACCAGGCGACGTCCACGCCGTAGTCCGGGAGGGTCTTCTCCGCGGCCTGCATCCAGCGGTCGTAGGAGAAGTGCTCGCGCCAGCCGTCGAAGCGGCCGCCGTCCTCGTAGACCGCGCGGATCACGGCGCCGACGCGGCGGTCACCGCGCGAGAGCAGGCCCTCGACGATGCCGGGCTTGCCGTCGTGGTAGCGGAAGCCGATCGAGCGGCCGTACTTCTTGTCGCCGCGGATCTTGTCGCGGAGCTTTTCGAGACGGGCGTCCGTCTCCTCCGCGGAGAGCTGCGGCGCCCACTGGAACGGGGTGTGCGGCTTGGGCACGAAACCGCCGATGGAGACCGTGCAGCGGATGTCGTTCTGGCCGGAGACCTCGCGGCCCTTGGCGATGACGTTGACCGCCATGTCGCCGATCTGCAGCACGTCCTCGTCGGTCTCGGTCGGCAGGCCGCACATGAAGTACAGCTTCACCTGCCGCCAGCCGTTGCCGTAGGCCGTGGCGACCGTACGGATCAGGTCCTCCTCCGAGACCATCTTGTTGATGACCTTGCGGATGCGCTCGCTGCCGCCCTCGGGCGCGAACGTCAGACCCGAGCGGCGGCCGTTACGGGTCAGCTCGTTGGCCAGGTCGATGTTGAAGGCGTCGACCCGGGTGGAGGGGAGGGACAAGCCGATCTTGTCCTCCTCGTACCGGTCGGCGAGGCCCTTCGCGATGTCGCCGATCTCGGTGTGGTCCGCGGAGGACAGCGACAGCAGGCCGACCTCCTCGAATCCCGTGGCCTTCAGGCCCTTGTCCACCATGTCGCCGATGCCGGTGATGCTTCGCTCCCGCACGGGGCGCGTGATCATGCCGGCCTGGCAGAAACGGCAGCCGCGGGTGCAGCCACGGAAGATCTCGACCGACATCCGCTCATGGACGGTCTCGGCCAGGGGGACGAGCGGCTGCTTGGGGTAGGGCCACTCGTCGAGGTCCATGACGGTGTGCTTGGACACGCGCCACGGGACGCCGGAGCGGTTCGGCACGACGCGGCTGATGCGGCCGTCGGCGAGGTACTCCACGTCGTAGAACTTGGGGACGTAGACGCTGCCGGTCTTCGCCAGGCGGAACAGCAGCTCGTCGCGGTCGCCGGGGCGGCCCTCGTTCTTCCACGCCCGGATGATCTCGGTGATCTCCAGGACGGCCTGCTCGCCGTCGCCGACCACCGCGCAGTCCAGGAAGTCCGCGATCGGCTCGGGATTGAAGGCGGCGTGGCCGCCCGCGAGGATCAGCGGGTGGTCCTCCGTACGGTCCTTGGCGTACATGGGGATGTTCGCCAGGTCCAGCGCGGTGAGCAGGTTGGTGTAGCCCAGCTCGGTGGAGAAGGAGACGCCGAGCACGTCGAAGGCGCCGACGGGGCGGTGCGCGTCGACCGTGAACTGCGGCACGCCGTGCTCGCGCATCAGCGCTTCGAGGTCGGGCCAGACGCTGTAGGTGCGCTCGGCGAGCACGCCGTCGCGCTCGTTCAGGACCTCGTACAGGATCTGGACGCCCTGGTTGGGCAGTCCGACCTCGTACGCGTCGGGGTACATGAGCGCCCAGCGCACGTCGCACGCGTCCCAGTCCTTGACGGTGGAGTTGAGCTCTCCACCGACGTACTGGATGGGCTTCTGGACGTGCGGGAGAAGCGCTTCCAGGCGCGGGAAGACCGTCTCGACAGGCATCGCGGCGACTTTCGTGAGCTGGAAAGGGTGACCCTCAAGACTAACGCGCTCCCCCGGCCCTCCCCGAATCCGCTGTACCGCCGCCCTGCGGCCCCCGGCGCAGTGCCGGGGGCGGGATCGTGGCCCACAGGGCGGGGAGGTCGCGTTCGCGGATGGCGGCGCGGGCTTCCTCGCGGCCGTACAGCACGCCGTACGCGAAGGCGTTCTCGCCGGCGGCGTGGCCCTGGGCCGCCAGCTCGCGCAGTGCCTCGCGCGCCACCACCCCGTCCTGATGATCACCGAGCAGCTCCTGCAGCTCCGTCATCCGCTTGACCAGCTCCCTCGCCGGCCGCCCCAGCTCAGGCCGGGCCGCTTCCGCCGCGTACCGGGTGCGCTTGGCGGCCTTGCGGGCCTCGTGCAGTGCCAGGTCCCGGTCCGGCCCCGGGGGCGTGGCGAGTGCTGTCTCCACGTGCCCGGCCAGCCGCCGGAAGTCCCGCTCGACCGCCTTGGGCAGCACCTCCGCCGCGGGGCGCCGCGCGGCGCGGGCCCGGGGCGGGTCGGCGAGCAGGGTGTCCAGGGAGTCCAGGAGGGCGAGGTAGCGGGTGCCGTCGAGGACGGCGAGCAGGTGCTTGCGTGACCCCTTGCGGTGCGCCTGGCTCCAGGTGCGCAGCCGGGTGCGTACGGGGCCGGGGCGCAGCTCCTTGGGCAGCGCGGCCAGCGCCTCCTGGATGCGCGCGGCGAGCACCTCGGAGTCCCGTCCGACGCCCAGCTCCGCCGCGAGCCACTTCAGCTCGGTGCCCACGGGGTCGGTGGCGGACCGGTCCAGGACGGTGGCGTACGAGCGCAGGGCGCTGCGCAGGCGGCGGGTGGCCACCCGCATCTGGTGGACCGAGTCGGGCAGGTCACGGCGGACGGCGGGGTCCAGCTCGACCAGCGCCGTGACCTGGCGGGCGAGGTACCGCAGGACGGTCCGCTCGGCGGTGGGCGGCCCGGCAGCCACGGGCCCGGCGCCCGCGGGCCCGGCGGTGCCGTCCTCGGGGGCCGCCGTCCTCCGTTCGCCCTTCGGTGCCGTCTCGCGGAGCGCCCGGGCCGCCTTGGAGGCCGCGGACGCGGGGCGCAGTCCGGCGCGCAGCAGCCGGGCCTCGACCGCGTCCAGGAGCGCCACGTCCCCGCCGGGGGTCAGCTCGACCTCGATCTCGGCCCACTCGGCGGTCCGGCCGGGCCCGGCCGGGCGGTCGGCGCGTACCTGGTCGACGGCCACCTCGGCGAGGACCGTGCCGTCGGCGCCGAGCAGCTGCCGCACCTCGCGCCGGGTGCCGATGCGTACGAGGGGCACCAGCTCGGCGTCGCGGACGCGGGAGCGGAGCAGGCCGCGCAGGGCGCGGGGGACGGTGTCGGAGAGCGGGGCGCGGATCTCGTCGCGTACGTGCGCGGCGACCGGCAGCTTCAGGTGCCAGCCCGCGTCGTCCCCGCCGGTGCGGCGGCGCAGGGTGATGCCGTCGCGGGCCAGCCGCCGGCTGCCGGTGTCGTAGTAGGTGGCGTCCAGGGTGACCGCGCCGCGCTCCGCGACGGTCGCGATCCGGTCCGCTCCGGTGAGGTCGGGGAGGCCGCCCGAGGGCAGCCCCGCACCGTCGGCCTCGTACTTCCGCTCGATTTCGCGCACGGTGTCCGCCATGGGGTGAACGTACTGTCCTGTCCCGCTTCTGGGGAGCCCTCGGGCGGCCGGTGTGCGCATGCAGTGGCCCGGTACGCGGCGCCCGGGGAAAACCGGGACGCCGCGCACCGGACGCCGCACGCACCGCACTGGAGGCGCCGCGCGCACCGCACTGGAGGCGCCGCGCGCACTGCGCTAGAGGGACCGCACGCACCGCACCAGAAGCACTGCGCGCACTGCGCCAGGAGGCGCCGCGCTCACTCCACCACGATGAGCAGGTCACCGCCCTCGACCTGGGCAACCGGCGAGATGGCGATGCGGCTGACGGTGCCGCCCGTGGGCGCGGTGATCGCCGCCTCCATCTTCATCGCCTCGATGGTGCCGATGGTGGCGCCCGCCTCGACCTGCTGCCCCTCCTCGACGGCGAGGGTGACCACGCCGGCGAACGGCGCCGGCAGATGGCCGGGGTTGTTCTTGTCGGCCTTCTCGGCGGCGGGCACCTCGCTGGCGACCGCCCGGTCGCGGACCTGGATGGGCCGCAGCTGGCCGTTGAGGATGCACATCACGGTCCGCATGCCGCGCTCGTCGGCCTCGGAGATCGCCTCCAGGCCGATGAGCAGCTGGACGCCGGGGGCGAGCCGGACGACGTGTTCCTCGCCGTGGTGCAGCCCGTAGAAAAACAGGTCGCTGGAGAGCGGGGAGGTGTCGCCGTAGCGCTCGCGATGGGTCGTGAAGTCCTTGGCCGGGCCGGGGAAGAGCAGTTCGTTCAGGACGGCCTGGCGCTCGGCGGACGAGGCCGAGAGGCGCTTGGACTCGTCGGCGGTCAGCTCGGTGATGCCGGGGGCCTCGGCGCGGCCTTCGAGGGCGCGGCTGCGCAGCGGCTCGGGCCAGCCGCCGGCCGGTTCGCCCAACTCGCCGCGGAGGAAGCCGATGACGGAGCCGGGGATGTCGAAGCGGGCGGGGTCGGCGGCGAACTCGTCGGTGGAGACCCCGGCTCCGACCAGGGCCAGCGCGAGGTCGCCGACGACCTTGGAGCTGGGCGTGACCTTGACCAGGCGGCCGAGCAGCCGGTCGGCGCCCGCGTACGCCTTCTCGATCTCCTCGAAGCGGTCGCCGAGGCCGAGCGCGATGGCCTGCTGGCGGAGGTTGGAGAGCTGGCCGCCCGGGATCTCGTGCTCGTAGACCCGGCCGGTGGGCGCCGGGAGGCCGGCCTCGAAGGGCGCGTAGACCTTGCGTACGGCCTCCCAGTACGGCTCCAGGGCGCAGACCGCGCCGAGGTCGATGCCGGTGTCGCGCTCGGTGTGCGCGGTGGCGGCGACGATCGCGGAGAGGGCGGGCTGGCTGGTGGTGCCGGCCAGGGCTGCGGAGGCGCCGTCGACGGCGTCGGCGCCGGCCTCCCAGCCGGCGAGGTAGGTGGCGAGCTGGCCGCCGGGGGTGTCGTGGGTGTGGATGTGGACGGGCAGGTCGAAGTTCTGGCGCAGCGCCGTGACCAGCTTCTTCGCGGCGGGGGCGCGGAGCAGGCCGGCCATGTCCTTGATGGCGAGTACGTGGGCGCCGGCGTCGGCCATCTGCTCGGCGAGGCGGAGGTAGTAGTCGAGGGTGTAGAGCTTCTCGCCGGGGTCCGTGAGGTCGCCGGTGTAGCTCATGGCGACCTCGGCGAGCGCGGTGCCGGTCTCGCGTACGGCGTCGATCGCGGGGCGCATCTGGTCGACGTTGTTGAGCGCGTCGAAGATCCGGAAGATGTCGATGCCGGTGTCCGCGGCCTCCTGCACGAAGGCGCGGGTGACCTGCTCGGGATAGGGCGTGTAGCCGACGGTGTTGCGGCCGCGCAGCAGCATCTGGAGACAGATGTTGGGGACGGCCTCGCGCAGCGCCGCCAGCCGCTCCCACGGGTCCTCGTACAGGAAGCGCAGCGCCACGTCGTACGTCGCGCCGCCCCACGCTTCGAGGGACAGCAGCTCGGGGGTGGTGCGCGCGACGTGGCCCGCGACCTCCAGCAGGTCCTTCGTGCGGACGCGGGTGGCCAGCAGGGACTGGTGGGCGTCGCGGAAGGTGGTGTCGGTGACGCCGAGCGCGGGCCGGGCGCGCAGGTCGGCGGCGAAGCCCTCGGGGCCGAGCTGCCGCAGCCGCTGCCGGGAGCCGTCGGGCACGGGCGCCGAGGTGTCGATCGCGGGCAGCTTCTCGTGCGGCGCGATGCTGAGGGGGCGTTCGCCGTGCGGCTTGTTGACCGTGACGTCGGCGAGGTATTCGAGGATGCGGGTGCCGCGGTCCTTCGAGCCGCGCTGGGTCAGCAGTTCGGGGCGCTGCTCGATGAAGGACGTGGTGACCTTACCGGCGCGGAAGTCCGGGGTGTCCAGTACCGCCTGCAGGAACGGGATGTTGGTGGCGACACCGCGGATACGGAACTCGGTGACCGCGCGCCGGGCGCGCCCCACCGCGGTCGCGAAGTCCCGTCCCCGGCAGGTCAGCTTGACCAGCATCGAGTCGAAGTGCGCGCCCACCTCGGCGCCGAGGTTGGTGCCGCCGTCCAGCCGGACGCCCGCGCCGCCCGGGGAACGGTAGGCGGTGATCCGGCCGGTGTCGGGCCGGAAGCCGTTGGCGGGGTCCTCGGTGGTGATGCGGCACTGGAGGGCCGAGCCGCGCAGCACGATCTTTTCCTGGCTCAGGCCCAGGTCGGCCAGGGACTCCCCCGCGGCGATCCGCATCTGGGACTGTACGAGGTCGACGTCCGTCACCTCTTCGGTGACGGTGTGCTCGACCTGGATGCGCGGGTTCATCTCGATGAAGACGTGGTTGCCGCGCGCGTCGACGAGGAATTCGACCGTACCGGCGCAGGTGTAGCCGATCTGCCGGGCGAAGGCGACGGCGTCGGCGCAGATCCGTTCGCGCAGTTCGGGGGCGAGGTTGGGGGCCGGGGCCAGTTCGATGACCTTCTGGTGGCGGCGCTGCAGACTGCAGTCCCGCTCGTAGAGGTGGATCACGTCGCCGTGGGTGTCGGCGAGGATCTGCACCTCGATGTGGCGCGGGTCGACGACGGCCTGCTCCAAAAAGACGGTCGGGTCGCCGAACGCGGACTCGGCCTCGCGGGCCGCCGCCTCGACGGCCTCGCGCAGCTGGGTGCGCTCGGTGACCCGGCGCATGCCGCGCCCGCCGCCGCCCGCGACGGCCTTCACGAAGACCGGGAACTCCATGTCCTCGGCCGCCGCCACCAGTTCCTCGACGTCCGAGGAGGGCGCGGAGGAGGCGAGGACGGGCAGCCCGGCGGCCTTGGCGGCGGCGATGGCGCGCGCCTTGTTGCCGGTCAGCTCCAATACCTCGGTGGCGGGGCCGACGAAGGTGATGCCGTGCTCGGCGCAGGCGGCGGCCAGGTCGGGGTTCTCGGAGAGGAAGCCGTAGCCCGGGTAGACGGCGTCGGCGCCGGCCTGCCGCGCGGCACGGATGATCTCGTCGACGGAGAGGTACGCGCGGACGGGATGGCCGGCCTCGCCGATCTGGTAGGCCTCGTCCGCCTTCAGACGGTGAGGGGAGTTGCGATCCTCGTGGGGGAACACCGCGACGGTCTGCGCGCCCAGCTCATAGGCGGCGCGGAAGGCACGGATGGCGATTTCGCCTCGGTTGGCGACCAGGACCTTCGAGAACATGGGAGCTGACTTCTCCTGACGGGGCGGCATGCGGGGCGCCTGCGTACGGATACGGAACTCTGTCTCGGAATGTGGACTGCTGTCTCGCTCAAGCTGTTCCGCGACAGCATGCCGCCCGGGAGACGCCACCGCCACGTAAGACCTGTCACAGTCCGTGTCCGCGTGAACCGGGTAGACGTACCGGAACGCCCGTGGTCCGGCCCCCGGGGCGGGGAACCGGACCACGGCTGCGTCGGGGGCGGGTCAGGCGGACACGGGCCGCTGCACCTTGATCGACTGAAGGAGTCCTATGGCGATCCACACCGCGAACATCGACGTACCGCCGTAGGAGACGAACGGCAGCGGCAGGCCGGTGACCGGCATGATCCCCAGCGTCATCCCGATGTTCTCGAAGGACTGGAAGGCGAACCAGGCGATGATGCCGGCCGCGACGACGGTGCTGTAGAGCTCGGAGGACTCCCGGGCGATCCGGCAGGCGCGCCACAGCACCACGCCCAGCAGGAAGATGATCAGGCCGGCGCCGAGGAAGCCCAGCTCCTCACCGGCGACCGTGAAGATGAAGTCCGTCTGCTGCTCCGGCACGAACTGACCGGTGGTCTGGCTGCCCTGGAACAGTCCCGAGCCGAAGAGGCCGCCGGAACCGATGGCGATGCGCGCCTGATTGGTGTTGTAGCCGACGCCCGCCGGGTCCAGGCTCGGATTGGCGAACGCCGCGAACCGGGCGATCTGGTAGTCGTCGAGCAGATGCAGCTGCCAGACGCTCAGGCAGCCCACCACGCCCAGCGTCAGCAGGCCGATGATCCAGCGGTTGGACGCGCCGGAGGCGAGCAGCACCGCGAGCACGATCGTGCCGAGCACCATGACCGAGCCGAGGTCCGGCATCAGCATGATGACCGCTATCGGGACGAGCGCGATGCCGAGCGCCTGGAGGACGGCGCGGTGGCCGGGGTGTTCCCGGTCCCCCGCGTCGACCCTGGCGGCCAGCACCATCGCCATGCCCAGCGTGATGGTGATCTTGGCGAACTCGGCGGGCTGCAGGGAGAGGCCGCCGGGGATGGCCAGCCAGGACCGCGAGCCGTTGATGGTCGCGCCGAGCGGGGTGAGCACCAGCGCGGACAGCAGCAGCGCCACGCCGTACAGGATGGGCACGGCGCCGCGCAGGGTGCGGTGGCCGAGCCACACCGTGCCCGCCGCGAGCGCCAGGCCGATGCCGGTGTTGAGCAGGTGCTTCAGGACGTACGAGTACTGGTCGCCGTGGTTCAGCTCGATGCGGTTGCGGGTGGCCGAGAAGACCAGCACCGCGCCGATGAGCGAGAGGGCCAGGCACGAGAAGAGCAGTATCCAGTCCAGCCGCCAGACCACGGAGTCCCGGGCGGTGAGCTTGCTCCACACCCCGCGGTCGGGGGCGTACCGCCGGATGGCGTACTGGCTGCTGGTCACTGGACCGCCTCTTCCGGCTTCTTCTCGTCGTTGACGATGGGCTTGGTCAGCCGTCCGGCCTCGATGTTGCCGTCCTTGTCGATCTTGGGGAGGTCGGCCTGCGGCTTCGGCAGCAGGGCCTTGCCCTTGTGGATCTTGCCCTTGGCGTCCACGCCGTACAGCGCGTCGTAGATCTTGCGCACGGCCGGACCCGAGGCGCCGGAGCCCGTACCACCCTGGGAGATCGTCATGACGATCGTGAAGTCCTTGGTGTACGTGGCGAACCACGACGTCGTCTGCTTGCCGTAGACCTCGGCGGTACCGGTCTTGGCGTGCATCGGGATCTGCTTCTGCGGCCAGTTCTGGAACCGCCAGGCGGCGGTACCGCGCGTGGCCACGCCCTCCAGCGCCTTGTCGATCTGCTGCAGCGTCTTGGGCGAGTCGGGCAGCTTGCCGTGCGCCTGCGGCTTGATGTCCCGGACCTTCTTCCCATCGGCGCTGATGATCGCCTTGCCGATGGTCGGGTCGTACATCGTGCCGCCGTTGGCGATGGCCGCGTAGATCGTGGCCATCTGGATCGGCGTCACGAGGGTGTCGCCCTGGCCGATCGAGTAGTTGACCGAGTCACCGGCACGCATCTTCATGCCTTCGAGACAGCTCTCGTAGGCGATGCGCTCGGTGTAGCTGCCGTCCTTCTTGCCGGTCTTGCACCAGGAGTCCTTGTTGGCCTTCCAGAAGTCCTTCTTCCACTGGCGGTCCGGAACCCGGCCCTTGACCTCGTTGGGCAGGTCGATGCCGGTCTCCTTGCCGAGACCGAAGTCATGGGCGGTCTTGTAGAACCAGTCGGCGGGGTCCTTCTTCGGCTTGTTGCCCCCGTCCTTCACCCACTGCTTGTACGCCAGGTCGTAGAAGACGGTGTCGCAGGAGACCTCCAGCGCCCGGCCGAGGGTGATCGCACCGTGGCTCTCGGACTCGAAGTTCTTGAAGACCTGCCCGCCGACGTTGTACGAGCTGGAGCAGTTGTACCGGCCGTTGAACGGATAGCCGGCGTTGACCGCCGCCGAGGACGAGATGACCTTGAAGATCGAGCCCGGGGCCGCCTGGCCCTGGATCGCCCGGTTCAGCAGCGGGTAGTTGGACTTCTTGCCGGTGAGCTTCGCGTAGTCCTTCGCGGAGATGCCGCCGACCCAGGAGTTCGGGTCGTAGTCCGGCTGGGAGGCCATCGAGACCACCCGGCCGGTCTTGTTCTCCATCACGACCACCGCACCGGCGTCGGCCTTGTAGTTCGTGCCGGTGTTGCGGTCGTGCTGCTTGCGGGCCTCCACCATCGCCTGGTGGAGCTCCTTCTCGGCGACGGCCTGCACCCGTGCGTCTATCGACGTCACGACGTTGTCCCCGGGCCGGGCCGGATCGCTCTTGGCCTTGCCCATGACCCGGCCGAGGTTGTCGACCTGGTAGCGGGTGACGCCGGCCTTGCCGCGCAGCGCGCTGTCGTACGTCCGCTCCAGGCCCGAGCGGCCGACCATGTCCGAGCGCAGGAACGGAGAGTTCGTGTGCTCGGCCTTCTGGATCTCCTCGTCGGTGACCGGCGAGAGGTAGCCCAGCACCTGCGAGGTCTGCGCCTTGGCGGGGGCCGGGTAGCGGCGTACGGCGGTGGGCTCGGCGGAGATGCCGGGGAAGTCCTCGGAGCTCTCACGGATCTTCAGGGCCTGCTGGGTGGTGGCCTCGTCCGTGATCGGGATGGGCTGGAAGGGCGAGCCGTTCCAGCAGGGCTGCGGCGTCTTGGCGTCACACAGCCGGACCTTGTTCTTGACGTCCGTGTACGACATGCCCAGTACGTTCGCCAGGCGGGTCAGTACGGCCTTGCCCTCGTCGTCCATCTTCATCAGCGCGGTACGGCTGGCGGAGACGACGAGGCGGGTCTCGTTGTCGGCGAGCGGCACGCCGCGGGCGTCGAGGATCGAGCCGCGCACGGCCGGGTCGACGACCTGCTGGACGTGGTTGCCGCTGGCCTCGGCGGCGTACTCGTCGCCGTTGCGGATCTGGAGGTACCAGAGCCGGCCGCCGAGCGTGAGCAGCAGCGAGAAGACCAGTATCTGGATGGCGACGAGACGGACGGTGACGCGCGAGGTCCGGCCGGTCTCCGGGATGTTACTCACGTGCGCCGCCCCCTTGTCCGGGCCTGGAACGGTGTCTGGCTCACAGGCGCTTGACCCCCTTGACACGTACCGGCTTGCGGCCGCCGAGCAGGCCGCCGCGCTGGCTGCCGATCCGCGGCGTCCGGCCGCCCCGCCCGGGACGGCTCATGCGCAGCCCGCTGCCGGTGGACAGCCAGCCGTACGCGGCCTCGCCGGGCACCGGTCCGGACTGGGTGCCGCCCGAACTCTCCCCGGCCATCGGCTTCTCGGATCGGCGGGCCAGCGCCATCACCAGCGGGACGCTGAACGGAGCGAGCACGAGGTCGTAGACGGTGGCGGTGAGCAGCAGCAGGGGGATGCCGACGGTGTTGCCCGCGTTGTCACCGGCCAGCGAGCCGACCCCGGCGTAGAGCAGGGTGGAGCCGATGGCCGCGCAGACCACGACGATGAGCGGCATCGAGGCGGAGCGGTGCTGGCTCTTGTCGGGCCTGGTGAGCCCGGCGACGTAGCCGATGACGCACAGCACGAGCGCGTAGCGGCCGATCGCGTGGTCGGAGGGGGGTGCCAGGTCGGCGAGGAGCCCCGCGCCGAAGCCGATGAAGGCCCCGGCGACATGGCCGTAGACCATGGACAGGCCGAGGACGACCAGCAGGACCAGGTCCGGTACGGCGCCGGGGAGATGGAGCCGGGCGAGCACACCCACCTGGACGACGAGGGCCACGGCCACGAGGACGGTGGAGAGGAGGATCCGGTTGATGCGCATCGGGCTCAGCTCCTGGTGGCGCCGCTCGGGGTGGGCTTGGGCTTGGCGGTCACGGTGACCGTCGGAGTGGGCTTGGGTTTCGCGGGCTTGGGCGGCAGGACCGTGTCCCGGGGGTTCTCGCGCGGCGGCTGGACCACGACGCCGACCACGTCCAGGCGGGAGAAGCCGGCGAACGGCTTGACCTGCACGGTGCGGGTGAGGTCGCCGTTGGCGCTGCCGACGTGGGTGATGGTGCCGACCGGCACGCCCGGCACGAACGGCTTGCCCTGGCTGGAGCCGAAGGTGACCATCCGGTCGCCCTTCTTCACGTTCGCCTTGCCGTTGAGGAGCTGGACGCGCAGCGGCCCGCCGCCCTGTCCGTTGGCGAAGCCGATCTCGTTGGTCTTCTCCATGCGGGTGCCGACGGTGAAGTCCGGATCGATGGCGAGCAGGACCGTCGCGGTGTTCGGACCGACGGTGGTGACCCGGCCGACCAGCCCGTCACCGTTCAGTACGGTCATGTCACGGGCGATGCCGTCCTTGGAGCCGGCGTCCACGGTGACGGTCCAGGAGAAGCCCTGCGCGGCTCCTATGGCGATGACCTGGGCGCCCTTGATGCCGTACTGGCCGGCGCCGGCGGTCTTGAGCATCTTGTCCAGCTCTGCGGCGCGTACCCGGTCCCGGTCGGAGGAGCCGAGCTTGGCCTTCAGGGCGGCGTTCTCGCGTTCCAGCTCGGCGATGCGGCTGTGCCGGCCGTCGGAATCGCGTACCGCGTCGACGGCGTTGCCGACCGGGTCCACGACCGAGGCGACACCGGTCTCGACCGGCCCGAAAGCGGAGGCCGCGACCTGCCGGGCACCCTGCAGCGGGGACTGCTCGCCGCCGCGGATGTCCACCGTGATCAGTGCGAACGCGATCGCGACCAGCAGCACCAGCAGGAGCCGGCTCTCTCGTGTGTCCCTCACGTGCGGCGGCCGTGTCCTTCCTCGTAGGACCGGCCGGCTGCGGGCCCGCGCCGGTCTCGCTGGGGATCTGGGGTGTGCCTTGACTTGAGTTGTGCGCGGGACCGCCGCGAGAGGGCGGTACCGAAGGTGCCTGTACTGCCGGTACTGCTGTGGAAGCGGGAGGCGGAGGGGGTGAAGTGGAAGGTGTGGAGTGGGGGGGTGTGAAGTGGGGGGTGCTACGGGAGTGTGTGCTGTCTGTATATCAGCGATCTGCCGTACGGGCTGGCAGGCGGCCGTACGGCAGATCGCCGATCATGCTCATCTGCGCGGCTGCGAGTCGAGGACCTGCTGCAGGGCCTCGAACTCCTCCACGCACTTGCCGGAACCGAGCGCGACGGAGTCCAGCGGGTCCTCGGCGATGTGGATCGGCATGCCGGTCTCGCGGCGGAGCCGCTCGTCGAGGCCGCGGAGCAGGGCGCCGCCGCCGGTGAGCACGATCCCGCGGTCCATGACGTCGCCGGAGAGCTCCGGCGGGCACTTGTCGAGGGTCGTCTTCACGGCGTCGACGATGGAGTTGACCGGCTCCTCGATGGCCTTGCGGACCTCGGCAGCGGAGATGACCACGGTCTTGGGCAGGCCCGAGACCAGGTCGCGGCCGCGGATCTCGGTGTGCTCGTCCTGGTCGAGGTCGTACGCCGAACCGATCGTGATCTTGATGCTCTCGGCGGTCCGCTCACGGAGGAGGAGGCTGTACTCCTTCTTGATGTGCTGGATGATCGCGTTGTCCAGCTCGTCGCCGGCCACCCGGATCGACTGGGCCGTGACGATTCCGCCGAGCGAGATGACCGCGACCTCGGTCGTACCGCCGCCGATGTCCACCACCATGTTGCCGGTGGCCTCGTGAACCGGCAGCCCCGAGCCGATGGCCGCGGCCATCGGCTCCTCGATGATGTGCACCTGACGGGCACCGGCCTGGGTGGACGCCTCGATGACGGCACGGCGCTCGACTCCGGTGATACCGGACGGCACACAGACGACGACCCGCGGCCGGGCGAGGTACCGGCGCTTGTGGATCTTGAGGATGAAGTAGCGGAGCATCCGCTCGGTGATCTCGAAGTCGGCGATCACGCCGTCCTTGAGCGGACGGACGGCCACGATGTTGCCAGGGGTCCGGCCGATCATCTTCTTGGCCTCGGCGCCCACGGCGAGGATCCCGCCGGTGTTGGTGTTGATGGCCACGACCGACGGTTCGTTCAGAACGATCCCTCGACCCCTGACGTACACCAGCGTGTTGGCGGTGCCGAGGTCGACAGCCATGTCACGGCCGATGAACGACATGTTGTTCCCCATGAGGATACGTCTGGCCTTCCCAACTGGAGCGAATGCTTACTGGAGGTCGGCAGGAGGTGATGCGCTGACGCGCGGAAGCCTTCATGGTAGTCCGGGAAGGCCCGTCCGCTCGAACGCGGTGCGGGGTTCCTCCGCCATTGTCAGCGGAACACGTACCCGCCCCCCTTAATGGTGACGTCGTGTCGGGGTGATGCGTTCCCCCGTTGGCCGTACATATGCCGAAGGGCGACCGAATTTCTTCGGTCGCCCCAGGTGGCAGCGGGTATACGCCTGACGGGGCGTCAGGAGAGGCCGGGGAAGAAAATCTTGATCTCGCGATCCGCCGACTCCTCGGAATCGGACGCGTGAATGAGGTTTTCCCGGGTGATTGTCCCGAAGTCGCCCCGAATGGACCCGCTCGGCGCCTTGATCGGGTCGGTAGGACCAGCCAACTGGCGTACGCCCTCAATCACCCGCTCGCCCTCCACGACGAGCGAGACGACCGGGCCGGAGGACATGAAGGCCACCAGCGGCTCGTAGAAATCCCGGCCGACGTGCTCGGCGTAGTGCTGCTCCAGGACCGCGCGGTCGAGGGTACGCAGCTCCAGCGCGCTGATCGTCCAGCCGGCCTTGCGCTCGATGCGGCCCAGGATCTCGCCGACCAGGCCTCGCCTGACGGCATCCGGCTTGAGAAGGACGAGGGTGCGCTGGCTCATCGGTGGGGCTCCTTGCAGTACAGACGGTTACGGGTGTGCCGAGGAGGCTACATGGGCCCCGCGCCCCACCGGAGCCCAGGCCCCACAAGGGCGGAACCGGGGTCGAGGTGCGGCGGCGGGCCTGGCTCGGGGCACGGCGGCGGGCCCGGGCCGGACTCCGGGCCCTGCGCCCTTCGTCGGGCCGGGCACCGGCCCCGGCAGAGAGCCGGGTCCGGCACCGGTTTCGGGGGACCGGACACCGGCTTCGCCGGGCCGGGCGCGCGAACCTTCAGGCGGGACCCTCAGGCGGGACCTTCAGGCGGGGTCCGGCTCCGCGGAGGCCGTCGGGCCCGACTCGGCCGCCTGGGCCGCCCAGCGGGCCTTCGCCTCGTCGATCTTGCGGCCGAAGTGGACCGAAGCCCACCACAGCGCGGCGAAGACCGCGCCGAGGAAGTACATCGTCGGCACGATCACGCCGCTGGCGATCAGCGCGATCTGCAGCACCCAGCCGAGCGCCACCCCGCCGGGGCGGGAGATCATGCCGCACAGCACCAGCGACAGCAGCATCGCGATGCCGCTGACCGTCCAGACCGTCACCGTGGACAGGTCAGAGGTCTGCATCGCGACCAGCGCCGCGAAACCGATCACGAAGAACTCGCCGATCAGCGTGCTCGCACACAAGGTGCGCATGTCAGTTCCTTCCCAGGAGCAGCCGGGCCTCGCCGACCGTGATCACGGAGCCGGTGACCAGCACCCCGGCGCCGCTGTACTCGCCCTCTTCCTCGGCCAGCGTGATGGCCGCCTCCAGGGCGTCGTCGAGCCGCGGCTCGACCTGCACGCGCTCCGCCCCGAACACCTCGACGGCGAGGGCGGCCAGCTCGTCCGGGTCCATCGAACGCGGCGTGGAGTTCCGCGTCACCACGACCTCGGCGAAGATCGGCTCGAAGGCCTCCAGCAGCCCGCGTACGTCCTTGTCCCCACTCGCGCCGACCACACCCACAAGACGGCTGAAACCGAACGCCTCGGTCACCGCTTCGGCGGTCGCCAGGGCACCCGCGGGATTGTGCGCCGCGTCCAGCACCACCGTGGGGCTCCGGCGTACGACCTCCATGCGGCCGGGCGAGGACACCGAGGCGAACGCGGAACGGATCGTGTCGATGTCCAGCGTGCGGGCGTGCTCCGTACCGATCCCGAAGAACGCCTCCACCGCGGCGAGCGCCACGGCCGCGTTGTGCGCCTGGTGCGCGCCGTACAGCGGCAGGAAGATGTCGGTGTACTCGCCGCCCAGACCGCGCAGCGTCAGCAGCTGCCCGCCGACCGCCTGCTCGCGGGCGAGCACACCGAACTCCATGCCCTCGCGGGCGACCGTGGCGTCCACCTCGACCGCGTGCTTCAGCATCACCGAGGCCGCCTCGACGGGCTGCTGCGCGAGCACGACCGTGGCGTCCTTCTTGATGATCCCGGACTTCTCCCCCGCGATCGCCTCCGGCGTGTCACCGAGCCGGTCGGTGTGGTCGAGCGAAATGGGCGTCACGACGGCGACGTCACCGTCGATCACATTCGTGGCGTCCCACTTGCCCCCCATCCCGACCTCGACGACCGCGATGTCCACCGGCGCGTCCGCGAACGCCGCGTACGCCATCCCGGTCATCACCTCGAAGAAGGACAGCCGGTAGTCCTCCCGCTCGTCCACCATCTCCACGTACGGCTTGATGTCCTCGTACGTCTCGATGAACTTCTCGGCGGAGATCGGCGCGCCGTCCAGGCTGATCCGCTCGGTGATCGACTGGACGTGCGGGCTGGTGTAGCGGCCGGTACGCAGGTCGAAGGCGGCCAGCAGGGCCTCGATCATGCGGGCCGTGCTGGTCTTGCCGTTGGTGCCGGTGATGTGGATCGAGCGGTACGAGCGCTGCGGCTCCCCCAGGATGTCCATCAGCGCCGCGATGCGCCGCACCGACGGGTCGAGCTTGGTCTCGCCCCAGCGCGTCGCCAGCTCGGTCTCCACCGCACGCAGCGCGCGGTCCACCTCGGGGTCCTCGGGACGCGCCGGCACGTCACTCGTCGGCGGCCCGGCCTGGGCCCGCAGCGTGCGGCTGCCGGCCTCGATCACCGCGAGATCGGGGTCGCGGTCGGTCTCGGCGCCGACCATCTCCTCGAAGGCGTCGGAGACCTCGTCCGGGTCCGGGATCGGGTCGGGGTCGTCATTCTGGGGCTGCTCGCTCACAGCTCCAGTCTAGGAGAGTGCCCGCCATTCCCTCACAGGGCGTACGATTACACTATGCGATTGACCAGGGGACCTTTTCACGTTCCGTAATCGTTGCCGAGGTAGGGAGGAGGCGGCGAACGGCGATTCGCACACTTCGATCCGGTCTCGCTCCGGTCTTCGGTGCGACCCGCAACCCGACCCGTGGCACACCGCCCGACCCGTGGCACACCCTGGCCGTCGCCGGGCCGCTGGGCCGCACCGTCGCCGACGCCACGCTTTCCCGTGACTGGCGGGACTCACCTTCAGCGGCGAGTCCCGCCAGTCCCAGGAAAGCGACGGGGCCGCCGCCTACGCGCCGGGGTATCAGGGGCCCCCATCGCCCCTAGCGGCACGACTGCCCGCACCCTAGCGGCACGACTGCCCGCAGCTGAGGGTCATTTCAGAGCCGCCTTCATCATCGCCTTGGCGACCGGGCCCGCCAGGCCGCCGCCGGAGATTTCGTTGCGGGCCGCGTCGCTGTCCTCGACGACCGAGGCCACGGCGACCTGGTGGCCTTCGGCGTCCTCGGCGTAGGAGACGAACCAGGCGTACGGCATGCCGCTGTTGTCCACGCCGTGCTGGGCGGTGCCGGTCTTGCCGCCGACGGTGAGGCCGTCGATCTTCGCGCCGGAGCCGGTGCCCTTCTCGACGACGGTCTGCATGGCCGACCGGAGCTGTTCGGCGTTCTCCTTGGACATGGCGGTGCCGTAGGTCTTGGGTGCGTTCTCCTGGACGGTGTTGCCGTCGCCGTCGGTGATCTTGTCGACCTCGTACGGGGTCTTCAGTTCGCCGCCGTTGGCGATGGCCGAGACGACCATGGCCATCTGCAGCGGGGTGGCCTGGTCGTCGAACTGGCCGATGCCCGACAGGGCGGTCTGGGCGGAGTCCATGCCGGAGGGGTAGCTGCTCTTGGCGGCGCGGACCGGCACGTCGATCTTGGCGTCGTTGAAGCCGAACTTCTCCGCCTGCTCCTTGACCTTCTTCTCGCCCAGGTCGGCGGCGAGCTTGCCGAAGACGTTGTTGCAGGAGTACTGCAGGGCGGTGCGGAGGGTGGCGTCCTCACAGGGCGCGGCGGGGTTCTCGTTGGTGAGGTCGGTGCGGGTGTTCGGCAGCCGGTACGGGTTGGGGCTGTCGGTGCGCTCGTCCACGGAGGAGTAGAGGCCGTTCTCCAGTGCGGCGGCCGCGACGACCAGCTTGAAGGTGGAGCCGGGCGGATAGGTCTGGCGCAGCGCGCGGTTGAGATGCGGCTGTGCGTCGTCGCCGGTCATCTCGGCCCAGGCCTTCTGGTCGGCGGTGGACTGGCCGGCGAACTTCCCCGGGTCGTAGGAGGGGGTGGAGACCATGCCGAGGATCCGGCCGGTGGCCGGGTCGAGGGCGACCGCGGCCCCCGTCTTGTTGCCGAGCGCCTCGTACCCGGCCTTCTGGACCTTGGAGTCGAAGGTCGTCGCCACGTCGCCGCCCTTGGCCCGTTCACGGGAGACCAGGTCGACGGGGGACTGCAGGCGGGTGTCGGAGCCGTCCAGTACGTCGCCGTAGAGGGCTTCCAGCTGGGTGGAGCCGTAGATCTGTGAGGTGTAGCCGGTGAGCGGCGCGTACAGCGGGCCGTCGGTGTAGGTCCGCTTGTAGGCGAGGGTTCCGCCGGTCTTGGTGGAGCCGGTCACCGGGCGGCCGTCGACGAGGATGTTGCCCAGCGGGCGGGAGTACTTCTGAATGCTGACCCGCGGATTGTGCTCGTCGTCCGCGAGGGAGTCCGCCTTCGCGCCCTGTATCCAGGTGGCCCAGCCCATGAGGGCGAGGACGAGGGCGATGCAGAAGACGGAGACGCGTCGCAGGGGTTTGTTCATGGCCCCCAGCGTCACTCCGCTCGATGAGAGCGGGATGAGAAAACGATACGCGTATGTCGACAATCGCTACGTTATGCGGCGGGCCCGCGCGGGGCATGCGCAAGACCATGCGCCGGGCATGCACAAGGCCACGCGCCGGGCATGCACAAGGCCACGCGCCGGGCATGCACAAGGCCACGCGCCGGGCGTGCGCGAGGCCCCCGCACCCGGGGGTTTCCTGGGTGCGGGGGCCTCGGCGGCGGTGCCGGTGCGTTACGCCTTCGGCAGGCGCTCCAGCTGGGCGGTGATGCGGACGATGTCGGCCTCGGCGGCCTCCAGCCGGGTCCGGATCTTGTCGACGACCTTCTCCGGCGCCTTGGCGAGGAACGCTTCGTTGCCGAGCTTGGCGGTGGTCTGTGCCTTCTCCTTCTCGGCGGCGGCGAGGTCCTTGGCCAGGCGCTTGCGCTCGGCCTCGATGTCGATCGCGCCGGAGAGGTCCAGCGCGACGGTCGCGCCGGCCACCGGCAGGGAGGCGGTGGCGGTGAAGTCGTCACCGGCGGGCTGCAGGCGGAGCAGGGAGCGCATCGCGGCCTCGTGCGCGGCGAGTGCCGTGCCCGCGAGGTCGAGCTGGGCCGGGACCCGCTGGCCGGGCTGGAGGCCCTGGTCGGAGCGGAAGCGGCGGACCTCGGTGACGACCTGCTGGACCGTCTCGATCTCCTTCTCCGCCGCCGGGTCGCGGAAGCCGCCCGGGGCGTCAGCCCCGGAAACAAGCACAGTGGCGGGCCAGTCGGCGATGACGACGGACTCCTTGCCCGTGAGCGTGGTCCACAGCGCCTCGGTGACGAAGGGCATGATCGGGTGCAGCAGCCGCAGCATGACGTCCAGCACCTCACCGAGGACGCGCGCCGAGACCTTGGCGCCCTCGCCGCCCGCCATGAAGGTGGTCTTGGACAGCTCGACGTACCAGTCGAAGACCTCGTCCCACGCGAAGTGGTAGAGGGCGTCGGAGAGCTTGGCGAACTGGTAGTCCTCGTAGTACGCGTCGACGTCGGCGACGGTGGCGTTGAGCCGGGAGAGGATCCAGCGGTCGGTGGCCGACATCTCGGACGGGTCCGGGAGCGGGCCCTCGACCGTCGCGCCGTTCATCAGCGCGAAGCGGGTGGCGTTCCAGATCTTGTTGGCGAAGTTCCGGGACGCCTGGACCCAGTCCTCGCCGATCGGCACGTCGACGCCCGGGTTCGCGCCGCGCGCCAGGGTGAAGCGCAGGGCGTCGGAGCCGTACTTGTCCATCCAGTCGAGCGGGTTGACGACGTTGCCGAAGGACTTCGACATCTTCTTGCCGTTCTCGTCCCGGACCATGCCGTGGAACGCGATCGTGCGGAAGGGCACGTCGTCCATGGCGTACAGGCCGAACATCATCATCCGGGCGACCCAGAAGAACATCAGGTCGTAGCCGGTGACCAGGACGGAGTTCGGGTAGAACTTCTCCAGCGACTCGGTCTTGTCCGGCCAGCCGAGCGTGGAGAACGGCCACAGGCCGGAGGAGAACCAGGTGTCGAGGACGTCGGTGTCCTGGTGCCAGCCCTCGCCGGTGGGCGCCTCGTCGTCCGGGCCGACGCAGACCATCTGTCCGTCGGGGCCGTGCCAGACGGGGATGCGGTGGCCCCACCACAGCTGGCGGGAGATGCACCAGTCGTTGAGGTTGTCGACCCAGTCGAAGTAGCGCTGGGTCATGTCGGCCGGGTGGATGGTGACGCGGCCGTCGCGGACCGCGTCACCGGCGGCCTTGGCGAGCGTCTCGACCTTGACCCACCACTGCATCGACAGCCGCGGCTCCAGCGTGGTCTTGCAGCGGGAGCAGTGTCCGACGGAGTGGACGTACGGGCGCTTCTCGGCGACGATCCGGCCCTCGGCGCGCAGCGCGGCGACGATCGCGGAACGGGCCTCGAAGCGGTCCAGGCCCTCGAAGGGGCCGGAGGTGATGATGACGCCGCGCTCGTCCATGACCTGGATGGTCTCCAGGTCGTGGCGCTGCCCGATGGCGAAGTCGTTCGGGTCGTGGGCGGGGGTCACCTTGACGGCGCCGGTGCCGAACTCCGGGTCGACGTGGGTGTCCGCGACGACGGGGATGGTGCGGTCGGTCAGCGGCAGCTTGATCTGCTTGCCGATGAGGTGCGCGTACCGCTCGTCGTCGGGGTGGACGGCGACTGCGGTGTCGCCGAGCATCGTCTCGGCGCGGGTGGTGGCGACGACGATGGTGTCCTCGCCCTCGCCGTACTTCATGGAGACGAGCTCGCCGTCGTCGTCCTGGTAGTCGACCTCGATGTCGGAGATGGCCGTCAGGCAGCGCGGGCACCAGTTGATGATGCGCTCGGCGCGGTAGATCAGGCCGTCGTCGTACATCTTCTTGAAGACGGTCTGGACGGCCTTGGACAGGCCTTCGTCCATGGTGAAGCGGTCACGGGACCAGGCCAGGCCCTCGCCGAGGCGGCGCATCTGCCCGGCGATCTGCCCGCCGGACTCGGCCTTCCAGTCCCAGACCCGCTCGACGAACGCCTCGCGGCCCAGGTCGTGGCGGGACTTGCCTTCCTTGGCGAGCTCCCGCTCGACGACGTTCTGGGTGGCGATGCCGGCGTGGTCCATGCCCGGCTGCCACAGCGCCTCGTACCCCTGCATCCGCTTGCGGCGGGTGAGGGCGTCGATCAGCGTGTGCTCGAAGGCGTGGCCCAGGTGGAGGGAGCCGGTGACGTTCGGCGGGGGGATGACGATCGTGTACGGGGGCTTCTCGCTCTTGGCGTCCGCCTCGAAGTAACCGCGCTCTACCCAGCGCTCGTACAGCGGCCCCTCTACGTCGGCCGGCGCGTACTGGGTCGGCAGTTCGGTGGGGCTGCTGTTCGGCCCGGAGGTGGGGCTCTGCTGAGGTGTCTCGGTCACGACGCTCAGTGTACGGGCGCGCATGTAGCAGTCTCGAATCGGTTTGGGCCCCGGGGCACCGGTGGTGGCCGGTGTCGTACAGGATGTGAGCAACGCATAAAGCTCTCTGTTGTTCTGTTGTCACGAGGGGAAACCGCTCCATGAGTTACAACCAGCCGCCGCCCGGCCCGTACGGGCAGCCCCAGCAGCCGGGGCCGTACGGGCAGCCGCCGCAGCCCCAGGGCCCGCAGCCGGGCTACGGCTACCCGCAGCAGGGCGGTCCGGTGCCCCCGCAGCAGGGTTACGGGGGCCAGCCCCAGGCGCCGTACGGCCAGCCGCAGGCCCCTCAGCAGCAGCCTTACGGTCAGCCGCAGGCGCCGTACGGTCAGCCCCAGGCGCCGTACGGGCAGCAGCAGCCCGGCCAGTTCCCGCAGCAGTTCCCCTACGGCCAGCAGCAGCCGCAGTACGGCCAGGTCCCGCCGGCCGCCGGCGGTGGCGGCGGCGGCAAGGGCAAGAAGATCGCCCTGATCGTCGGCGCGGTCGTGGTCGTGGGTGCGATCGCGGGCGGTGCCATCGCGGTGTTCGGCGGGGGCGGCGGCCTGGAGGACGACGGCCCGCACAAGCTCACGACGCCGGGCACGGCGGCCGGGTACAAGCTGGTGCCGGGTTCGGGCCGGACCTCCGCGGGCAAGGACGGCATGTCCAAGAACCTGCCGATGAAGGACCCGACGTCGGTGCAGGGCGTCTACTCGCCCGGCACCAACCCCAAGGAGGGCCTGGTGCTGCAGGGCTCCTACGGGACGATGACCGACCCCGGCACGGCGCTGGACGCCTTCTTCCTCTACATGCAGAAGCAGGCCACGAAGGACGGCAGCGACGCCGAGCTGGTCGGCACGCCCGAGGAGTTCACCCCCGAGGGCGGCGACGGCGCGCTGGTGAAGTGCCAGACGGCGAAGGCCAAGGAGCCGGAGCCGGGCGAGGTCTCCGAGGTGCCGATCTGCGCCTGGGCCGACTACAGCACCTTCGGCGTCGTCATGCCGGGCGAGACGAACTCCGCGCGGACCCTGGAGTCCGCCGCCGATCTGCTCGGCAAGGTCCGCAAGGATGTCCGCGTCAAGAAGTGACCCCGCTGGTCACACTCCCGGAGCGGTGACACGAGAAGGGGCTCCCGGCCGGTGCCGGGAGCCCCTTCTCGTCTGCCGTGGGGTGCGGGCTACGCGCTCTTCTCGTGGTGCTCGCCCGACTCGCCGCCGCGGTTGCGCGGGACCAGCGTGGGGTTCACGTTCGACTGGACGACTTCCTCGGTGATGACGACGCGGGCCACGTCCTTGCGGGACGGCACCTCGTACATCACCGACTGGAGTACTTCCTCCATGATGGCGCGCAGGCCGCGCGCGCCCGTGCCGCGCAGGATCGCCTGGTCGGCGATGGCCTCCAGGGCCGGTCGGTCGAAGTCGAGCTCCACCCCGTCCAGTTCGAAGAGGCGCTGGTACTGCTTCACGAGCGCGTTCTTGGGCTCCATCAGGATCTGGAGGAGCGCCTCGCGGTCGAGGTTGTGCACCGAGGTGATCACGGGGAGCCGGCCGATGAACTCGGGGATCATCCCGAACTTCACCAGGTCCTCCGGCATGACCTCCTGGAACTGGTCCTTGGACTCGATCTCGCGCTTGGAGCGGATCGTCGCGCCGAAGCCGATGCCCTTGGCGCCGGCCCGGGACTCGATGATCTTCTCCAGGCCGGCGAACGCGCCGCCCACGATGAACAGCACGTTCGTCGTGTCGATCTGGATGAATTCCTGGTGCGGGTGTTTGCGGCCGCCCTGCGGCGGCACGGAGGCGGTGGTGCCCTCCAGGATCTTCAGCAGGGCCTGCTGGACGCCCTCGCCGGAGACATCGCGGGTGATCGAGGGGTTCTCGCTCTTGCGGGCGACCTTGTCGATCTCGTCGATGTAGATGATGCCCGTCTCGGCCTTCTTGACGTCGTAGTCGGCGGCCTGGATGAGCTTGAGGAGGATGTTCTCCACGTCCTCGCCGACGTACCCCGCCTCCGTCAGCGCCGTCGCGTCGGCGATGGCGAACGGGACGTTCAGCATCCGGGCGAGCGTCTGCGCGAGCAGCGTCTTGCCGGAGCCCGTCGGGCCGAGCAGCAGAATGTTGGACTTGGACAGCTCGATGCCCTCGTCGTTGCCGCGCGCGCCGCCGTTCTCGCCCGCCTGCACCCGCTTGTAATGGTTGTAGACGGCTACCGAGAGCGCCTTCTTCGCGGCCTCCTGGCCTACGACGTAGCCCTCCAGGAACTCGTAGATCTCCCGGGGCTTGGGCAACTCCTCCCAGCGCACCTCGGAGGTCTCGGCGAGCTCCTCCTCGATGATTTCGTTGCAGAGGTCGATGCACTCGTCGCAGATGTACACACCAGGACCCGCGATGAGCTTCTTCACCTGCTTCTGGCTCTTCCCGCAGAACGAGCACTTGAGCAGGTCGCCGCCGTCACCGATGCGTGCCACGAGGTGCTTCCCCTTCGCCTGGGATCCGCATTGCTCCTACGGACCCGGGTGCTTGCCTAATCGACGGTACCTTGCCGGGCCCCCGCTGCGGGCCCCCCTTGAACCGACTCGGCCGACTCGGTCCAAGGGGGAGCCACTCCGGCTCAAGTCGCGACCAGCGCGATCAATCGGCCGATCAAACCGAAACGGAACTCTTCCGGGTCGACACGATCTGGTCCACAAGACCGTACGCGAGGGACTCCTCGGCCGTCAGGATCTTGTCGCGCTCGATGTCGTCGCGGATCTTCTCGATCGGCGTGGTGGAGTGCTTGGCCAGCAGCTCCTCCAGCTGGGTGCGCATCCGCAGGATCTCGTTGGCGGCGATCTCCAGGTCGGAGACCTGACCGCGGCCCGTCTCGCTGTACGGCTGGTGGATCAGCACGCGGGCGTTGGGCAGCGCCATCCGCTTGCCGGGGGTACCGGCGGCGAGCAGCACGGCCGCGGCGGAGGCCGCCTGGCCCATGCACACCGTCTGGATGTCCGGCTTCACGAACTGCATGGTGTCGTAGATCGCGGTGAGCGCCGTGAAGGAGCCGCCGGGCGAGTTGATGTAGATGGAGATGTCGCGGTCGGGGTCCATCGACTCCAGGCACAGCAGCTGCGCCATGACGTCGTTGGCCGACGCGTCGTCGATCTGCACGCCGAGGAAGATCACGCGCTCCTCGAAGAGCTTCGCGTACGGGTCGTACTCCCGCACGCCCTGCGAGGTGCGCTCCACGAAGCGCGGAACGATGTAACGCGACTCGGCCTGCGGGCCGGTGTACTGCGACTGGCCCGCGGACTCGGACATGGTCCGCTCGTACAGGCCGCTGCCGGGGAAGTTGTTCATCTGGGTGTTCACCGTCCTGGTGGCGATCAAGTGGGCTGGGTCGGCTGGGGGTGAGTGGTCCGGGCCGTCAGGCGCCGGTGCCGCCCCCGCCCGGGACGCCGGCGGCGGAGCCCATGACGTCGTCGATGAGGCCGTACTCCTTGGCCTCGTCGGCGGAGAACCAGCGGTCGCGGTCGGAGTCGCGGGTGATCTGCTCGACGGTCTGGCCGGTGTGGAAGGCGGTCAGCTCCGCCATCCGCTTCTTGGTGTGCAGCAGCCGCTCGGCGTGGATCTTGATGTCCGAGGCGGAGCCCGCCAGGCCCGCGGAGGGCTGGTGGATGAGGATCTCGGCGTTCGGCAGCGCGAAGCGCTTGCCCGGGGTGCCGGCGCTCAGCAGGAACTGGCCCATCGAGGCGGCCAGGCCCATGGCGATGGTGACCACGTCGTTCTTGATGTACTGCATGGTGTCGTAGATCGCCATGCCGGCCGTGATCGAGCCGCCCGGGGAGTTGATGTAGAGGAAGATGTCCTTGTCCGGCTCCGCGGCCAGGAGGAGCAGCTGCGCGGTGATCTTGTTGGCGATGTCGTCGTCGACCGGCTGGCCGAGGAAGATGATCCGCTCGCCGAGCAGCCGGTTGTAGACCTGGTCGCCGAGGCCACCGAAGGTCGGCTCAGCGGCGGCGGAAGGCATCGGGATCGTCACGTGTCCACCTGCTCGTTGTCGGACGGCTTTTCAGGACCGTCTCAGCGTCGTCGTCTGGGGCGCGGGGCCCGGCGCCGCGTTGGTGCCCCCGGCGCGGCGTCGGAAAGTCCCCTGCCCACGTATCTACGGACCCTAACGCGCTGGTCGGCGGGCGCCATCCCGCATCGAGAACTGTTCGCTCTGAGCGCAGGTGCCCGGTGCGCTCCCGGGGCCGGCGGGAAGCGCGGATACACGACGGGCCCGGACACGGCGGTTGCGTGTCCGGGCCCGTACGTCAGCGTGCTGTGCGGCCGTGGGGGCCGCGGGTCCCGGCCCTGGCGGGCCGGGCGCGGACTCAGGCCTTCTCGTCCTCGGCCTGCTCGTCCTTGGCCTCGGCGGCCTCGGCGGTGGCGTTCTCCACGGCCTCGACGGTCTCGGCGGTCTCGTCCTCGTCGTCCAGGTCGACGACCTCACCGTTGGTGTCCTTGACCGTGGCGGCCTCGACGACGACCGCGAGGGCCTTGCCGCGGGCGACCTCGCCGACGAGCATCGGCACCTGGCCGCCCTCGACGACGGCCTGCGCGAACTGGTCGGGGGACATGCCGGAGGACTGCGCGCGGCGCATGAGGTGCTCGGTGAGCTCCTCCTGGCTGACGTTCAGCTTCTCCTTGTTGACCAGCTCGTCGAGGACGAACTGGGTCTTGATGCCCTTCTCCGCCTGCTCCTTGGTCTCGGCGTCGAACTCCTCCTCGGTCTTGCCCTGGAACTCCAGGTACTTCGCGAGGTCGAGGCCCATCTGGCCGAGCTGGTGGTTCACGAGGTTGTGCTTGCGGGTCTCGATCTCGTCCGCGAGCAGCTTCTCGGGGATCGGGACCTCGACGAGCTTGAGCAGCTCCTCCAGGACCTTCTCCTGGGCCTGGGTGGCCTGGTCGTACTTCTTCATCTGCGCGAGGCGCTTGCGGCTGTCGTCCTTGAGCTCGTCAAGGGTGTCGAACTCGCTGGCCAGCTGCGCGAAGTCGTCGTCCAGAGCGGGCAGCTCCTTGGCCTTGACCTCGGTGACCTCGACCGTGACCTCGGCCTCCTTGCCCGCGGCGGAGCCGCCCTTGAGCTCGGAGGTGAAGGTGGCCTCGCCGCCGGCCTCCAGGCCCTTGACGGCGTCGTCGATGCCGTCGAGCAGCTCGCCGGAGCCGATGGTGTAGCTGACGCCCTCGGCCACGCCGTCCTCGAGGACCTCGCCGTCGACCTTGGCCTGCAGGTTGATCGTCACGACGTCGCCCTCGGCGGCGGCACGCTCGACCACGGAGGTGGAGGCGAAGCGCTCACGGAGCTGCTCGACCGAGTTCTCGACGTCCTCGTCCGACACCTCGACGGCGTCGACCTCGACCTCGATGCCGGAGTAGTCCGGGATCTCCAGGGCGGGGCGGACGTCGACCTCGGCGGTGAAGGCCAGCAGCTCGCCGTCCTTCAGCTCGGTGATGTCGACCTCGGGCTGGCCGAGGACGTTCAGCTCACCCTCGTTGACCGCCTCGGTGTAGAACTTCGGGAGCGCGTCGTTGACGGCCTCCTCCAGCACCGCACCGCGGCCGAACCGCTGGTCGATCACGCGGGCCGGGATCTTGCCCTGGCGGAAGCCCTTCACCGTGACCTGCTGGTTGATCTTCTTGTACGCCGCGTCGAGGCTGGGCTTGAGCTCCTCGAAGGGCACCTCGACAGTGAGCCGAACCCGGGTCGGGTTCAGGGTCTCCACGGCGCTCTTCACGGTTCGGTCTCCTTGGGGCTGACTTCTGGGGTTCTGCTGGTAGATCCCCCGGCCTTCGAGACGCGCGTGGCGTATCGGGCCCGGCGGATCGCGCCCGGGAGAGAGGCACACGGACGCGCAGCTTGCATAGTAACCGCAAGCACGACGCGCCCCACAATGCGATCTTGACAACACCCGTTTGCGCAGGCCGGGCGGTGGATGATTGCAATAGTGGGGATGGCTGGAAAGCCACATGACAGTCGGGGTGGCCGGATTCGAACCGACGACCTTCCGCTCCCAAAGCGGACGCGCTACCAAGCTGCGCCACACCCCGTCGGTGCGACACGTAGGGTACATGCCCGCAGGCCATGCGGCTGCCAGATATCCGAGGGACGAGTGGGGTGTGCGGCAGGCGGCCCGGACCCGCTACGATGCTCACCGTGCCGGAGCCGCTTCGCGGTCCACGGCGCATGCGGGCGTAGCTCAATGGTAGAGCCCTAGTCTTCCAAACTAGCTACGCGGGTTCGATTCCCGTCGCCCGCTCCAGGACGGAAGGCCCGGTCGCGCGCAGGACGGCGCGGCCGGGCCTTCGTCGTATCCCGCGGTACGCGCGGGCTGGCTAGGGTGCGGGGCATGGAGATCTGGGTGAATCCCGCGTGTTCGAAGTGCCGGTCCGCCGTGCAGCTGCTGGACGAGGAAGGCGCGCAGTACACCGTGCGCCGCTATCTGGAGGACCCGCCGAGCGCGGCGGAGCTGCGGGCGGTGCTGGACCGCCTCGGGCTGGAGCCGTGGGACATCACGCGCACGCAGGAGGCCGCGGCGAAGGAGCTGGGCCTGAAGGACTGGGAGCGGACGGCGGACGCGCGGGAGCGCTGGATCGAGGCGCTGGCCGCGCATCCGAAGCTGATCCAGCGGCCGATCATCACCGCGGACGACGGGAGCGCCGTGGTGGGCCGCAGCGAGGAGTCCGTACGGGACGCGCTGTCCCGCGGCCAGAGGTGAGCCGGCGGTAGCGAGGCGAGCGGCGCCGGGCCGCGGGGAGCCGGTCCGGTGCCCTGTTCGCGTCGACCGGGAGCCGTCACACCGCCCGGTCAGAAGCTGATGTTGTTGATCGTGTCCGCGACGGAGTTGAAGAAACGGTTCACGGACGGGGCTATGCCGGTGGACGCGAGAAAGAAGCCGAAGAGGATGGCGACGAGCGCGGGCCCCCACTTCAGCGACTTGTTGCGCAGCAGCACGATCAGGATGATCGCCAACAGCAGCACCACAGACAGGGAAAGTTCCACAACTGATCACACCCTTGGTCGGAACGCCACACCGGCCCTGGAAGCATGCAGCCGTGCATACCCCCGCCGGCACCCATCGTGCCACCAAGTCAGTACCCGGTGGAGACGAGTGACGAATCATCGGCCAAGGCTTTACGCAGTTCCGGCACTGCCGCGTCTTCCGGACAGCTCTCCCCACCGGCCCGCGCGCAATAATTGAACGGTGCCGTTCCGGCCGCCGATTCGGCCTGATCATTTCCTCCGGACGGCCGTCCAGCGCGCCGCGTATACCCACTTCACGCGCGGGAATTCGAATTCCGGAAAGCCGTTCGCGTGAGAAGGGCCACGCGAGCAGAACGTCACACAGCGGGACATTCCCTCCGGGGCACCCCCGAGGCATATGAACCTTTAAAGTGGGATTATTCCGTACAGAGCGGGCACGGATCCGCCTGGTCGGAGAAAGGCCGGATCTTCCCGCCTGTCCGCGATCTCCGCGGGTAGCAGCAGAAATACCAGGGCGACAAGAAGACGGTTTTACGCAATCTCCGGTCCACCACTAAGGTGCCTCAGATGTTCCACGCTGCCATGACCCCACGGCGCGCAGTGCGGCCCCCGGCCTTCCGTTCCGTTTCCGGACGGGAGGCCTCATGACGAGCAGTCCGAGCCCGCACGGCGACCGGCGAAGCCCACTCCCCGCGGCCACGGAATCCGTGGCCGTCGCCGCCCCTCCGGGGGCGCAGGACACCCCGGCCGCGGCGCAGAAGCAGGACACTCCGGCCGCGCCGAAGAAAAAGGAACGCGACCCGTTCTTCGACAACGCGAAGTACCTGGCGATCGTGCTGGTGGCGATGGGCCACGCCTGGGAGCCGCTGACCGACGGCAGCCGTGCCGCCGAAGCGCTCTACATGGTCGTCTACACCTTTCACATGCCGGCGTTCATCCTGATCTCCGGCTACTTCTCGCGCAGCTTCGACATGCGCAAGGACCGGCTGCAGCGGCTGATCACCGGCGTGGCCGTGCCGTACGTGATCTTCGAGGTGGCGTACAGCCTCTTCAAGCGCTGGGCCGACCACGACCCGGGCCATCCGATCAGCCTGCTGGACCCGTGGTTCCTGACCTGGTTCCTGGTCGCGCTGTTCGTCTGGCGGCTCACCACGCCGCTGTGGAAGATCGTGCGCTGGCCCGTCCCGCTGGCCCTGGCCATCGCGATGCTGGCCTCCATCTCGCCGGACATCGGCGACGACCTGGACCTCCAGCGGGTCCTGCAGTTCCTGCCGTTCTTCGTCATCGGGCTCTTCATGAAGCCCGAGCACTTCCGGTGGGCGCAGCGCCGCGCGGTGAAGTGGGCCTCGCTGCCGGTCTTCGCGTCGGCCGTCGTCATGGCGTACTGGGCGGCGCCCCGGATGACCTCGGCCTGGTTCTACCACCGCGACAGCGCGCAGGAGCTGGGCGCTCCCTGGTGGTCCGGGCTGGTCATGACGCTGGCCATGTTCGGCTGCTCGGTGGTGCTGGTGACCTGCTTCTTCGCCTGGGTGCCGAAGCGCCGTACGTGGTTCACGGTGCTGGGCGCCGGCACGCTGTACGGCTACCTGCTGCACGGCTTCCTGGCGAAGGGCTCGCGCTTCTGGGGCTGGTTCGACGACTACCAGTGGCTGCACACGCCGCTGGGTGAGATCGCGGTGACGCTGATCGCGGCCGCGGTGGTCACCGCGCTGTGCACGCCACCGGTGCAGCGGGCCTTCCGGTTCGCGATGGAGCCGAAGATGGCCTGGGCGTTCAAGAAGGACCCGGCCGACGCGGCGCGGGCCCGCGGAGCCGGCGGCACGGCGGCGTAAGCGGCGCCCGGTACGGGCTCTCGAGGTGCGGGAGCGGCAGTGATGCCGCTCCCGCACCTTTTGCGTTCCGCGGCTCCCGGACGATCCGGAACCCCTCCAGAAGTCGTTTGGTAAACTAATTACATACGCTCTCTTGACCTTGTTTTGACCATTGCCCTTGCCCGAGCCCCACCCGAACCTCTGGAGGAGCCATCGGACACGCGGAGACCCTCGTCGCCATGGGCGGAGCCTTTCTGGCCGCCGCCGTCCTCGCCCGCCTCGGCGGCCGCATCGGCCTGCCGACCATCCCCCTCTTCATCCTGGCCGGCATCCTGCTCGGCCCGAACACCCCCGGTTACGTCCTCGTCTCCGATCCGCACGATCTGGAGATGCTCTCGCTGCTCGGCCTGGTGCTGCTGCTCTTCTACCTGGGTCTTGAGTTCCACATGGACGACCTCAAGACCGGCGGCCGCAAGATGGCCCTGGCCGGCGGCGCGTACCTCGCGCTGAACGTCGGCGCGGGCCTCGGCTTCGGCTTCGCGCTCGGCTGGGGCACGGCGGAGGCGCTGGTGCTGGCCGGTGTGCTCGGCATCTCGTCCTCGGCCATCGTCACCAAGGTCCTGGTCGACCTGGGCCGGCTCGGCAATCCGGAGACCCGGCCGATCCTCGGCATCATCGTGGTCGAGGACATCTTCCTCGCCCTCTACCTGGCCGCCCTGCAGCCGGTGATCTCCGGTGCCGACTCCATGACCTCCGCAGCGGTCGACGCCGGCAAGGCCTTCGGGTTCCTGCTGCTGCTCGCCGCCGCAGCGCGCTGGGGCACCAAGCTGGTCGGCCGGCTGATCGCCACCCGCGACAACGAACTCCTCGTGATCTCCTTCCTCGGCGCGGCCGTACTGGTCGCGGGCGTTTCCGAGGTCTTCGGGGTCGCCGACGCGATCGGCGCGTTCATGGTCGGCCTGATGCTCGGCAGCACCAGTTCCGGCGAGCGGATACGCGAGCTGGTGCACCCCCTGCGGGACGCCTTCGGCGCGATCTTCTTCTTCGCGTTCGGCCTGTCCATCGACCCGGGCGACCTGCCCACCGTCGTCTGGCCGGTGCTGATCGCGGTGGCGGTGACGCTGCTGATGAACGTCTTCGCCGGGCTCGTCGCCGCCCGCATCTACCGCTTCGGGCCGCGGCCCGCCGCGAACATCGCCACCTCACTGCTGGCCCGCGGCGAGTTCGCGCTGATCCTGGCGACGATGGCCGCGACGGCCGGTCTGGACGGCCGGCTGTCACCGTTCATCGCCGGGTACGTCCTGATCCTCGCGGTGCTGGGCCCGCTGGCCGCCGGGCGCGCGAACTGGCTGGCGCGCATCCTGCCGGGACGCTCCGCACGGCGTACGGAGGAGCCGGCGGAGGCCGAGCCGGTGGCGGCCGGACAGGGCGCCTGACCCCGGCGCGGGCTCACCCGGGCCCGCGCTCCCCGGCCCCTGCCCCGCCGAGAACGTACGGCAGGCCCTCAGTCCCGGGAGATCAGCAGCAGCGCGCGGTCGTCGTGCACGTCCTTGGCGACCGCCTCGATCAGATGCCAGGCGGCACCGGTGAAGCCGGCGGTCACATAGCGGTCGGCCTCGCCGGTGAGGCGGTCGATGCCCTCGGCGATGTCCCGGTCGGCCGCCTCGACCAGCCCGTCGGTGAAGAGCATCAGGACGTCGCCCGGACGCAGCGTGCCCTTGATCGGGTCGAACTGGACGCCGTCCATGATGCCGAGCAGCGGCCCCTCCGCCGCCTTCTGCTCCCAGCGGCCGCTGCCCGCGCTCAGCTGGAGGGCCGGCGGATGCCCGGCGGAGAACAGCTCGTAGTCCCCGGACTCCAGGTCCAGTACGAGGTGGATGGCGGTCGCGAAGCCCTCGCTCCAGTCCTGGCGGAGCAGGTAGCCGTTGGCCGCGGGCAGGAAGCCGTGCGGCGGCAGCGAGCCCAGCAGGCCGCCGAACGCGCCCGACAGCAGCAGCGCCCGGGAGGCGGCGTCCATCCCCTTGCCGGAGACGTCCGTGAGGACGACCTCCAGGATGTGGCCGCCGTGCGTGCGCGAGGCGACGACGAAGTCACCCGAGAAGGACTGGCCGCCCGCCGGCCGCAGCGACATCTCCCGGTGCCAGCCGCGCGGCAGCTGCGGCAGCGCGCTCTGCACCCGGATCCGCTCGCGCAGGTCGAAGAGCATCGTGCCGCCGCGCCGCCACGGCACCCCCACCCGGCTGCGGAACTGCGCGATCAGCAGCCCGAGGAGGCCCACCGCCGCGACCACCAGGACCGTGCCGGGCGTGATCCGGTCCGGCCCCTGCTCGTACGGGCCGAGCAGCGCCGCCTCCACGATCAGGGCCACCGCCGAGGCGCCGTACAGGGCCAGCAGGCTGGAGGGGCGCAGCAGCAGGCCGCCGGCGACGATCGGCAGGACCAGGGCGGTCGGGGCGAACCAGTCGGGGTGCCAGACGGTGCAGCCCGCGAGGACCGGTACGGAGAGCAGCAGGGCGGCCAGCGCGACCCAGTCGGAGCCGTCGCCGCGGAAGTAGTCGACCATGGCCTTGCGCACGCCGATGCGAGCCCGGTGCATCGCCTTGCGCACCCGGGCCGTCAGGGTCTCCGCTGCCGCGCCGCTCGCCATTGCCCCGTGACCATATCCACCCCTTTGGCGGCGCGTCGATTCGTGGCACGCCGCCCGCGGCAATTGCCAGGAAAACGTGTTCGAAATCCAGTCGCGTCCGCGAGGCGCGGCCTGCTACGCATGGGCTATGACGACACAGGTACGGACATTGCACGCATCCGAATGGGACGGCTGGTACGGCAAGTTGGAGCGTGCCTTCGGCGGGGTGCCGGAGTCTCCGGAGGAGCGCGGGCTGTTCCGCGACCTCACCGAGATCGACCGGTCGATCGGGGTCTGGGACGGGGCCGAAGTCGTGGGCACGGCGGGCGCGTTCAGCTTCCAGGTGAGCGTGCCGGGCGGGGCCCTGCTGCCCGCGGCCGGCGTGACCATGGTCAGCGTGCAGGCGACGCACCGGCGGCGCGGGCTGCTGACGGAGATGATGCGGCAACAGCTCGACGACGTGCGCAGCCGGGAGGAGCCGCTCGCCGTACTGACCGCTTCCGAACCGGCGATCTACGGCCGGTTCGGCTACGGCACGGCCACTTACCAGGCCCAGCTGCGGGTGGAGACGGAACGGGTCACGCTGACGCTGCCGGACGGTACGGACGGCGTACGCCTGCGGGTCGTGCCGCCCGCCGAGGCGGTGGCCGACTGCGAGCGGGTGTACGCGCAGCTCGTCGCCGGCCGCCCCGGGATGCTCGCCCGGCAGCCCGGCTGGGAGCGGCTGCCGTTGCTGGACCCGCCCGGCGACCGGGAGGGCGCGGGGGAACTGCTGTGCGTGCTGGCGGAGGTGGCCGGCGAGGTGCGGGGGTACGCGCGCTACGCGGTCAAGCCGGAGTGGGGATCGAGCGGCCCGGACGGCACGGTCCGGCTGCGCGACCTCGAAGCGCTGGACCCGGTGGTCCGTGCGGCCCTGTGGCGCTACCTGCTCTCCGTCGACCTGACCTCCACCCTGGTCAGCTACAACCGCCCGGTCGACGACCCGCTCCTGCACATGGTCTCCGACATCCGCCGGTGCGGGGTGCAGGTGCGGGAGGGGCTGTTCCTGCGCCCGGTCGAGGTGGGCGCCGCGCTCGCGGGACGCACGTACGCGGCGCCGGTGGACGTCGTCCTCGACGTGCGGGACGCCTTCTGCCCGTGGAACGAGGGGCGGTGGCGGCTCTCCGGTGACGCGAAGGGCGCGTCCTGCGAGCGGACGACGGACGCGCCGGACCTGGCGCTGTCGGTACGCGAGCTGGGCGCGGCGTATCTGGGAGGCACGCGGCTGAGCGCGCTGGCGGCAGCGGGCCGGGTACGGGAGCTGCGCCCCGGGGCACTGGCCGAGGCGTCGGACGCCTTCGGCTCTGATGTCACGCCGTGGCTGCCGCACGGGTTCTGACGTCCTGGGCTCGCGCCCGGCAGGGCGCAGCTCAGGGGCGCGGGGAACTGCGCGACCGGCCACGAGACGGCGCGGCAGTCGGGCGGCGGCCCGGTGGGGCAGCACGTGGCCGTCCGGTCAGGCCCTCTGGCAGCCCGGGCACCAGAAGAGGTTCCGCGCGGCGAGTTCCGCCGTGCGGACCTCCGTGCCGCAGATGTGGCAGGGCTGCTGCGCGCGGCGGTAGACGTAGACCTCGCCGCCGTGGTCGTCGACGCGCGGCGGCCGGCCCATGGCTTCGGGCTCGTGTTCCGGCCGTACGGTGTCGATGCGGTTGTTGCGGACGCCCTCGCGCATGAGGACGACCAGATCCGACCAGATGGCGTCCCATTCGGAGCGCTTCAGATCACGGCCGGGACGGTACGGGTCGATTCCGTGCCGGAAGAGGACCTCGGCGCGGTAGACGTTGCCGACGCCCGCGATGACCTTCTGGTCCATCAGCAGCGTGGCCACGCTCGTCCGGCTGCGCGAGATCCGCCGCCAGGCCCGCTCCCCGTCGTCGTCCGGGCGCAGCGGGTCGGGCCCGAGCCGGTCGTGTATCGCCTGCTTGTCGGCGTCGGTGAGCAGCGCGCAGGCGGTGGGCCCGCGCAGGTCGGCGTAGTGCGTCTCGTTCAGCAGCCGCAGCCGCACCGTGTCGGTGGGCGGCGGCGCCGGCGCCGCGCCGAAGCCGAGCTTGCCGAAGAGGCCGAGGTGGACGTGGATCCAGCCGGCCCCGGCGAAGCCCAGGAAGAGGTGCTTGCCGTGCGCCTCGGCGGCCGTCAGCACCTGGCCGTCGACCAGCGCGGCACCGTCGGCGAACTTGCCCTGGGGGCTGCTCGCGCGCACGGACCGGCCGCCGAACCTCTCGAAGTGGTCGGCGGCCAGCCGGTGGATCGTGTGCCCCTCGGGCATCTGCGGTCGGTCCTGTCCTGCGGAGGGGTCTGTCCTGCGGGTCAGCCCTGCTGCGGGTGGTGGGCCGGGATCGCGGGCAGCTCTCCGGTGGTCTCGTACACCGAGAGCATCTCGATGCGGCGGGTGTGCCGCTCCTCGCCGCTGTACGGCGTGGCGAGGAAGGCCGCGATGAACTTGGTGGCCTCGTCCTGGGTGTGCATCCGGCCGCCGACCGAGATCACGTTGGCGTTGTTGTGCTCCCGGCCGAGCTTGGCGGTCTCCTCGCTCCAGGCCAGCACGGCCCGTACGCCCTTGACCTTGTTGGCGGCGATCTGCTCGCCGTTGCCCGAGCCGCCGATCACGACGCCGAGGCTCTCCGGGTCGGCGGCGGTCTTCTCCGCGGCCCGGAGGCAGAACGGCGGGTAGTCGTCCTGGGCGTCGTAGATGTGCGGCCCACAGTCGACGGGCTCGTGGCCGTTGGCCTTCAGCCACTCGACGAGGTGGTTCTTCAGTTCGAAACCGGCATGATCGGAGCCGAGGTACACGCGCATGCGACGAGTGTGACACGGCGGGGTCGGGGTAAGCGCCGTTGGGTCTCCCTACGAGTCCACGCACGGAAACTCCGGCGTTACTTCTCGTACACAAGTTCGCCGTACAAACGCACGAAGACGTTAACGATACGGATTCGGGCCTTCCCCTCCGAGCGCTTCGGAAGATCTCATCCAGGGGCTCCACACATCCGTGAACCACACAAGGACGGTGCACATGGGCGCGCACCCGCCGAGCACGACCGCCGAGCCGACAGCCGGTGACCCCGGCGACGGCCGGCCGCCGGAGGGCCTGCAGGCAGGGCTCAAGAACCGCCATCTGTCGATGATCGCCATCGGCGGAGTGATCGGCGCCGGCCTCTTCGTCGGCTCCGGCGCCGGCATCGCGGCCGCCGGCCCCGGCATCCTCATCTCCTACGCGCTGACCGGCCTGCTGGTCGTCCTCGTGATGCGGATGCTCGGCGAGATGGCCGCCGCCTCCCCGACCTCCGGCTCCTTCTCCGCCTACGCGGACCGGGCGCTGGGCCGCTGGGCCGGCTTCACCATCGGCTGGCTGTACTGGTTCTTCTGGTCGGTCGTGCTGGCCGTCGAGGCGACCGCCGCGGCCGCCATCCTCACCAGCTGGGTCCCGGCCGTCCCGCAGTGGGCCTGGGCGCTGCTGGTGATGATCGTGCTGACCGGTACGAACCTGATCTCCGTCGGCTCCTTCGGCGAGTTCGAGTTCTGGTTCGCCGGCATCAAGGTCGCCGCGATCGTCGTCTTCATCGTGGCGGGCGCGCTGGCCGTGTTCGGGCTGCCGCCGGGCGACGAGGCCGTGGGCCTGTCCCACCTCACCGGCGACGGCGGATTCCTGCCGAATGGGCCCGGCGCGATCCTCTCCGGCATGCTGCTGGTCGTCTTCTCCTTCATGGGCAGCGAGATCGTCACCCTCGCGGCCAGCGAGTCGCCCAACCCGGTGCAGGCCGTCCGCAAGGCCACCAACAGCGTCATCTGGCGTATCGCGATCTTCTACCTCGGCTCCATCGCGGTGATCGTCACGCTGCTGCCGTGGAACGACAAGGGCGTCGAGGCCAGCCCGTACGTGGCCGTGCTGCGCTCGCTGGAGATCCCGTACGCGGACACGGTGATGGACGTCGTCGTCCTCACGGCCGTCCTGTCCTGCCTCAACTCCGGCCTCTACACCGCCTCGCGCATGGCCTTCTCGCTCGGCGAGCGGGGCGACGCGCCGAAGTCCTTCACCCGCGTCAACAAGGGCGGCGTCCCCGCGGTCTCCATCTGGGCCTCGGTCGCCTTCGGCTTCGTCGCGGTGATCTTCAGCTACACCTCGAAGGACACGATCTTCCAGTTCCTGCTGAACTCCTCGGGCGCGGTCGCGCTCTTCGTGTGGCTGGTCATCTGCTTCTCGCAGCTGCGGATGCGCCGCACCATCGAGCGGGACACGCCGGAGCGGCTGACCGTCCGGATGTGGCTGTACCCGTACCTGACGTACGCCACGATCGCGCTGATCCTCTTCGTCGTGGGCTACATGTTCTACAACCCCGACGGCCGGCAGCAGATGATCATGTCGGTGGCCGTGGGCGCGGTGGTGCTCGTCGTCGGCCTGGTGCGGGACCGCAGGCGCCGTGGCGCCGTGGCCGCGAGCGGCGCGGGCGGCTCGGGCGGCTCGGGCGACTCCGGCAGCTCCGGCAGCTCGGGCGACACCGGTGACGCAGGCGCTCAGGTCATGCGGAAGGACGAGGTCACCCGCTCGTAGGTGCCCACCGCCATGGCCGCGGCCGAGTCCCGGTACCAGAGGCTGAGCTGGTACAGCCTGCCCTGGTGCCGGAAGCCGAGCTGCCGGCCGTGGTGCGGGCGGCCCGCCTGCGTGTAGGCATACTCCCAGACGACGGCCGGGTCCCCGCGGAAGGCCGTGCGCTCCAGTCGGATCGTGCGGTAGCCGGGTACCCGGCCGCGCTGTTCTGCGGCGTACGCCCGCCAGCGTGCCAGGAGGTCACCGCCCTGGGAGCGGGACTGCCGGGCGCCGAGCTGCACGGCGCCGTTCCGGGTGCTGTACGTGATCTCCCGCGGGGACTCCTCGGTACGGTTCCAGCCCACCGGGGGCACCCAGCTGAAGCCGTCCTCGGCGCGGCGCGGCGCGGACGACGGCGTGTCCCGGCCGTGCTCCGCCGACGGGCTCTCGCTCACCCGCGCGCTCGGCACCCCGGCGGGCGCGCCGTGCTCGGGCCCCTGCGCCGTGACGAGCACCACCACGACGGCCACCGCCGACGCGATCACCGCTCCCCCGGCAACCAGCGCGGACCGCTTCCGCCGCCCCCCTCGCACACCCGCCCCGCCACCCCCGCCGTCAAGAACGGCGACACCGGCACCGAGCCCCCGGGACGACGCGGCACCGTCGGGCCCGGGAACTCCGCGCGCCGCGGCGTTCCCGGGCGACACGGTCCCCTCGCCCGGCGCGGAGGCCGGCACGGCGGGTGCGGGGGCCTCCGGCCCGGAGACGGCGGGTGCGGACACGTCTGTGCTTGATGCGTCGACGGGCACCGCGTACGGGCCCGAGGCTTCTGCGACCGCCGCGTCCAGTTCCGGCATGTCGGGGCCCCGGGTGCTCGCGGCAGGCGCGTGCGGGCCCGGTGCGTCCGGTACGGGGGGCGCCCGGTGCGGGGGCGCCCGGTGCGGGGGCGCCCGGCACCGGTGCGTCCGGGGCGGGCCCGACCGGGGCCGTGGTCTCCGGCAGAGGCCCGTCCGGCACGGGAGCGTCCCGGACCGGCGCGTCCGGGGTCGGCCCGTCCGGGGTCGGCCCGTCCGGAGCGGGCGCGACCGGTACGGCGGCCTCCGGCAGCGGCGCCTCCGAGACCGGCCCGACCGGGGCAGGCCCGACCGGAGCGACGGCCCCCGGCGGCGACGCATCCGGCACGGACGGCTCCGGTGCGACGCCCTCCGGCAGCGGCGCGTCCGGGACCGGCCCGTCAGGAGCGGGCCCGACCGGTACGGCGGCCTCCGGCAGCGGCGCCTCCGAGACCGGCCCGTCCGGGGCAGGCCCGACCGGAGCGACGGCCCCCGGCGGCGACGCATCCGGCACGGACGCCCCCGGTGCGACGCCCTCCGGCAGCGGCGCGTCCGAGACGGACGGCTCCGGTACGACGGCCCACGGCAGCGGCGCGTCCGGCGCGGGCCCGACCGGAGCGACGGCCCCCGGCACGAACGGCTCCGGTGCGACGGCCTCCGGCAGTGACGCGTCCGGCGCGGGGCCGACCGGAACGACGGCCCCCGGCAGTGGCGCGTCCGGTAGGGGCGCACCCGGTGTGTCCCGCGCAGGGGCCTCGGGTGGGGGCTTCGGGGCGGCGGGCGGGCGGGGGCGCACCGTGGCGGTCGGTGTGTCCTTCGGGGGCTGTCGGTCCGTGGGGGCGGGCGGTTCCGGGCCCGGGTCCGCCACCGTCGGGGTGCGGTCCACCGGCGTGCGCGCCGACGGGTGGTCCGGTGTCGGGGCGGCGTACGGGGTGAGCGCCGCGTCCACCTCCTCGATCGTGGGGCGCTCCTGCGGGTCCTTGCGCAGGAGCGCCGTCAGGATGCCGGTGAGCGGGCCGGCGGCCGCGGGGATCTCCGGCTCCTCGTACAGGACCGCGTGCAGCGTGGCCAGGGTCGAGGCGCGGCTGAACGGTGACTGCCCGGCGAGCGCGGCACACAGCGTGGCGCCGAGCGACCAGAGGTCGGACGGCGGCCCCTGTTCCTGCCCCTCGACGCGTTCGGGGGCCATGTAGTCGGGCGAGCCGACGAGCACCCCGGCCACGGTGAGCGCGGTGGCGTCCTCGATCGCGGCGATGCCGAAGTCGGTGAGCACCACCCCGCCCCGCGCGTCGATCAGTACGTTGCCCGGTTTGATGTCGCGGTGCAGGACGCCCACCGCGTGCACCTCGCGGAGCGCGGCGGCCAGGCTGCGGCCGACGCGTGCCGTCTCCGTGGGGTCGAGCAGCCGCCCTTCGGAGAGCACGTGTTCCAGGGAGGGGGCCTGGACGAGCTGCATCACGATCCACAGCCGGTCGTCCTCCTCGGCCACGTCGTAGACGCGGACGACGTGGGGGTGGTCGATGCGGGCCGTGGCGCGGGCCTCCCGGAGGCTGCGCTCGCGCTGGATGCGGCCGCTCTCCCCCGCGAGCTCGTCGATCCGGATCTCCTTGACCGCGACCCACCGGTCCAGCATTTCATCACGAGCGCGCCAGACCCGCCCCATTCCACCACGACCGATCAATTCCAAAAGCCGGTAACGGCCGGCCGCGAACCGCTCCCGACGCACGCTGTCCGAATTCCCCACCATGCCCGCCCCCCACAGGGCCTGCGGAATCTTGTGGTACCCATCAAATACCTTCGAAAGGCGCTGTAGATAGGGGGGACAGGAAATGCGCAGCATTCGCCGGGGAAGGAGAGCGGCCGCGATCGCCGTGCTCTCGGGGACACTGCTGGTGCCGTTCGGCGCCTCGGCCTTCGCCGACGAGCCGGCGCCGGGCAGCGGCCGGGGCGGCTCGCCAGGGCCCAGCGCGCCGGCCGGGTATCAGGTGACCACCGAGCTCCCGCAACGGATCATGGTGGACAACGAGTCCGGCAAGACCTCGTTGACCGCCGGCGTCACCAACAAGGCCGGCAAGGCCACGGGGGCCATGAACCTGCTGGTCGTCGGATTCGGCGGCATGGAGATCACGGGCGTCAAAGGATGTTCACCCGTAGCGGCGGACAAACGCCCGGAAGGGTCGAACAGCGCTTTCTCGTGTGCCATCGACCGATTGGACGCGGGTAAGAGCCGCACTTATGACGTCAGTGCGACATTTGATCTGAAGAAGCGAGGGAAAATCTGTCTGCCGGTGCTGCTGGGGAACACCAAGACGCTGCTGTGGCAGCAGGGCCCGGTCGATTTCGGCACCACGAAGCCGACTCCGGACGCACCCGACACCCCGTTGCTCCTCGGCACCGCGAACGTGCCCACCGACTCACCCGCCAGCCCGTCACCGCCCGCGAAGCCACCGGAGAAGGAGCCGGAGCAGGGCCGGGAGAAGGAGCCGGCCGAGCCTCCGGAGAAGCAGCTGCCCGAGACCGGCGCTCCGGTGCTGCCGCTGGCCGGCATCGCCGCGGCGCTGCTGACGGCAGGCGGCGCCGGGATGTGGCTCACCTCCCGCCGGGCCGGCCGCTGACCACCGACCGCCGAACCACTGACCACTGACCACTGACCACCGAACGCTGCCCCCGGGGCGCTGCGAGCTGCGCGCAGCACCCCGGGAACGACACGGCCCCGCACCCCCGATGGGGATGCGGGGCCCGCCGCGTACCGGCGAACGGCGTCAGCCGCGCCGGCCCGCCAGCTTCCAGGCCGCCGGCAGCGCGCCCATGGCCAGTACGGCCTTGAGGGCGTCGCCGATCAGGAACGGCACCAGGCCGGCCGCGACGGCCTCGCCCAGCGACATGCCGGTGGACAGCGCCAGGAACGGCACGCCGACCGCGTAGATCAGGGCCTCGCCGGCCAGCATCGTGCCGGCGGTGCGCAGCACCCCGCGGTCGCCGCCGCGCCGGGCCAGCGCGCCGACGGCGGCCACGGCCAGCAGCATGCCGAGCACGTAGCCGAAGGAGGCGCCGCCCGCACCGGACTGCGCGCCCGCGAACCACGGCACGCCGAGCACGCCGGCCACGGCGTACAGCGCGATCGAGAGGAAGCCGCGGCCGGCCCCGAGCGAGGCGCCGACGAGCAGCGCGGCGAAGGTCTGGCCGGTCACGGGCACCGGGGAGCCGGGGACCGGGACGGCGATCTGGGCGGCGACGCCGGTGAGCGCGGCGCCGCCGAGGACCAGCGCGGCGTCGCGGACGCGGGCGCGCGGGGCGGTGACGGCGGGCAGCAGGTCGGCGAGGACGGCGCCCGGGCGGATGGAGGCGGCGGCAATGCTCATCGGTACTCCGCTGGGTGGGATACGACAGGGACGCATTGAACTTAGTCCAGTGGCGGTCAGCTGATCATCGTGCGGCAGCGACAAACGCGTCACAACGCACTTGGTGGCTTCCGCACTTCTTCCACGTCCGGCCCACGACCGGCGGATTGGCCGTTTCTCCAGGTCACGTGATGCTCATCACGGTTACTCGGCCGATCGGGCGGGCATTTTGTGCTAGTGCGGCCCGGCCGGAGACACTGTGGAGTCTCCCCAATGTCTCCCGTGAGAAGTACAAGCGCATGCACGACGCACCGACCGCTTCCGGCACCGGCCCGACCGGTGGCGCGGACAGCGGCGAACCCCTGTCCGGCGGACTGAAGCAGCGCCACCTGACGATGCTGGGCCTGGGGGGCGTGATCGGCGCCGGCCTGTTCGTGGGGTCCGGGGCCGGCATCAAGGTGGCGGGTCCCGGCATCGCACTGTCGTATCTCATCGCGGGCGCGCTGGCGATGCTGATCATGCGGATGCTGGGCGAGATGTCCTCGGCGATGCCCGCCTCGGGCGCGTTCTCGGTGCACGCGGAGCGGGCGCTGGGCCGCTGGGCGGGGTTCAGCGTGGGCTGGCTGTACTGGTTCATGCTCGTGGTCGTGCTGGCCGTCGAGGCGACCGGCGCGGCGCAGATCGCCAACGGCTGGGTGCCGGCGGTCCCGCAGTGGGGCTGGGTGCTGATCTTCATGCTCTTCTTCACGGGCGCCAACCTCGCCGCCGTCCGCAACTTCGGTGAGTTCGAGTTCTGGTTCGCCACGCTCAAGGTCGGCGCCATCGTGCTCTTCCTCGTCCTGGGGCTGCTGGCGATCTTCGGGGTGCTGCCGGCCTCCGGCGGGTACGACGGGAATCCGGTGGGCCTGGCGCACCTCACCGGCGACGGCGGCTTCCTGCCCAACGGCTGGTCCGGGGTGGTCTCGGGAGTCCTGGCCGTGGTGTTCGCGTTCGGCGGCCTGGAGGTCGTGACGATCGCGGCGGCCGAGTCCGACGACCCGGCGCGTGCGGTGGGCCGGGCGGTGCGCAGCGCGGTCTGGCGGATCCTCTTCTTCTACGTCGGGTCGATGCTGGTCATCGTCGCCCTGCTGCCCTGGTCCTCGATCGAGCCGGGCAAGAGCCCGTACGTGGCGGTGCTGGACCGGCTGGGGGTGCCGGGCGCCGGCCAGATCATGAACGTGGTGGTCTTCGTGGCGCTGCTGTCCGCGCTGAACGCCAATCTCTACGGATCGTCGCGGATGGTGTTCTCGCTGGCCGAGCGGGGTGAGGCGCCGCGCGGGCTGCTGAAGGTCTCGGGCGGCGGGGTGCCGCGGCGGGCCGTACTGGCCTCGGTCGCCTTCGGCTTCGTCTCGGTCCTGCTGAATCTCAAGTGGCCGGATTCGGTCTTCCTGTATCTGCTCAACGCCGTCGGCGCGGTACTGCTCTTCGTCTGGGGCCTGATCGCCGTCTCCCAGCTGCGGCTGCGCCGCCGGCTCGAACGTGAGGCGCCGGAGAAGCTCACGCTCCGTATGTTGGGCTTCCCGTGGCTGACCTGGGTGGCGCTGGCCGGTATGGCGGCCGTGATCGTGCTGATGCTGACCGATGCGACGGCCCGTCCGCAGCTGCTGTGGTCGGCCGGGGCGACCGTGCTGGTCCTGCTGATCGCGGGTGCGCGGGAGGTACGGGACCGGCGCCGGAAGGTGTCGTGACCGGCGCCCGCGGGTGAGACGCCGGTCACCCTCTGTCGCTGTCGATCACGCCTTGGGTGCGGTGGGTCACGATTAAGTCTGAATATCGAACATCCAGTGCACGACTGTTGTCCTGAGCGGACGCCCCACCCAAACTGAGCGGGCTCATATGGATCCGCCTCAGCTCCGCTCTCACATATTGGGACAGGTACGACCATGAATCGGACACCTTCGTCCACCGCGCCCGAGCGCGAGCCGGCCGACCAGGCCGCGGGCGCCGGACCGGACGGCGGCACCTCGCTGTCCAACGGGCTCAAGCAGCGCCATCTCTCGATGATCGCCCTGGGCGGCGTGATCGGCGCCGGGCTCTTCGTCGGTTCCGGCGCCGGCATCGCGGCCGCCGGCCCCTCCATCGTCATCGCATACGCCATATCCGGCTGCCTGGTCATGCTGATCATGCGCATGCTGGGCGAGATGTCCGCGGCCAACCCGGCCTCCGGCTCCTTCTCCGTGCACGCCGAGCGGTCGATCGGCCCCTGGGCCGGCTTCACCGCCGGCTGGATGTTCACCGCCCTGCTGTGCGTGGCCGTCGCCGCCGAGGCGCTGGGCGCGGCCGACATCATGGTGAGCTGGTTCCCCGGCACGGAGCCGTGGATGTGGGTCCTGCTCTTCATGGTGATCTTCTGCGGCACCAACCTCGCAGCGGTCGGCAACTTCGGTGAGTTCGAGTTCTGGTTCGCCGCCCTCAAGGTCGCCGCGATCGGCATCTTCCTGGTCCTCGGCCTGCTCGCCATCTTCGGCCTGCTGCCCGGCACGGACGCGCCCGGCGCCTCGCACCTCACCGGCGACGGCGGCTTCCTGCCCAAGGGCGTGGACGGCCTGATGGTCGGCCTGCTCGCCTCGGTCTTCGCGTACGGCGGTCTGGAGACGGTGACCATCGCGGCCGCCGAGTCCAAGGACCCGGTGCGCGGCGTCGCCCGCGCGGTGCGCACCGCGATGTGGCGCATCGCCCTCTTCTACGTCGGCTCGATGGCGATCATCGTCACGGTCATCCCGTGGAGCGCGCCGGAGATCGCCAAGGCCGGCCCGTACGTCGCGGTCCTCGACTACCTGAAGATCCCCGCGGCCGGCCAGATCATGAACGTGGTCATCCTGGTCGCCCTGCTCTCGGCGATGAACGCCAACATCTACGGCTCGTCCCGGATGGCGTACTCGCTCACGGCGCGCGGCCAGGGCCCGCGGTTCCTGAGCAAGGTGAGCGGCGGCGTGCCGCGCCTGGCGGTGCTGCTCTGCTCGGCCTTCGGCTTCTTCACCGTGGTGCTCAGCATCGTGTGGCCGGACACCGTCTTCCAGTGGCTGCTGAACATGGTCGGCGCGGCGATCCTCGTGGTCTGGGGCTTCATCGCGGCGGCCCAGCTGAAGATGCGCCGCACGCTGGAGCGGGAGGCGCCGGAGCGGCTGGTCGTGCGGATGTGGGCGTTCCCGTTCCTGACCTGGGTGGCGCTGGCCGGCATCGCGGCGGTGCTGCTGCTGATGCTGCGCGACGAGGCGCAGCGCATCCAGCTGTACTTCACGGGCGGCTTCGGGCTGGTGCTGGCCGCGATCGGGCTCGTACGGCAGCAGATGCGCGCCCGCGACTGAGCGCGCGGCCGCGACTGTCCTCTGAGGCGGGGCGGGACTCCTACGGGAGTCCCGCCCCGCCTCCGTCTTTCGGCCCAGGCCCCGCCCCCTTACCCGGTAAGCGCACTCACCTGCTGTTAGCCTGCTCTTGCAACTAACTTGCAACTACTGCTTTTGAGCAGCTTGGAGGCTCGGCGCACATGGCGACGTACACACTTCCGGAACTCCCCTACGACTACTCGGCGCTGGCGCCCGTCATCAGCCCCGAGATCATCGAGCTGCACCACGACAAGCACCACGCCGCCTACGTGAAGGGCGCCAACGACACCCTGGAGCAGCTGGCCGAGGCCCGCGACAAGGACCAGTGGGGCTCGATCAACGGCCTGGAGAAGAACCTGGCCTTCCACCTCTCCGGCCACATCCTGCACAGCATCTACTGGCAGAACATGACCGGCCCGAAGGACGGCGGCGGCGAGCCGCTGGCCGTGGACGGCGTGGGCGAGCTGGCCGACGCGATCGCGGAGAGCTTCGGCAACTTCGCCAAGTTCAAGGCCCAGCTGACCAAGGCGTCGGCGACGACACAGGGCTCCGGCTGGGGCGTGCTCGCCTACGAGCCGGTCACCGGCCGGCTCATCGTCGAGCAGGTCTACGACCACCAGGGCAACGTCGGCCAGGGCTCGGTCCCGATCCTGGTCTTCGACGCCTGGGAGCACGCCTTCTACCTCCAGTACAAGAACCAGAAGGTCGACTTCATCGAGGCCATGTGGCAGGTCGTCAACTGGCAGGACGTCGCCAAGCGCTACGCGGCCGCTAAGGAGCGCGCGCACAACCTGCTGCTCGCCCCGTGAGGCGGTAGCTCCCCCGCACGTCCTGCCTCGTGATCGTCTTCTCACCTTTCACCCGGCAGGCGGATAAAGGAACCGCCCCCGCGAGGACGTGACTCGCGGGGGCGGCTCCCGTACGGGGCGGGTCCCTGCGCCGCCGGGTGCGGCACCGTCGTGGTTGTTCGCGCAGTTCCCCGCGCCCCTAGGCGCTCAGTCGAAGCTGGGGGCCGCCGTGCGGGTGCGCTTGATCTCGTAGAAGCCCGGGATGGACGCGACCATCAGGGTGCCGTCCCAGAGCTTGGCGGCCTCCTCGCCCTTGGGGGACGGGGTGACCACGGGGCCGAAGAAGGCGATCTGCCCACCCGTCGCCCGGCCTCCGCCCCCGGAAGAGTTCGCTTCGCTCACGCTGCTCCCGGGGCCGGGCACCGCGATGACCGGCGTGCCGACCTCCTGGCCGACCAGGTCGATGCCCTCCTTGTGCGAGGCGCGCAGCCGCTCGTCGTACGCGTCGGTGTCGGCCGCGTCCGCCAGCTCGGCGGGCAGGCCCGCGTCCGCCAGCGCCGCGAGGATCGTCTCGCGGGTGCGCGGCGCGCCCTGGTTGTGGAAACGGGTGCCGAGCGCGGTGTAGAGCGGGGCGAGGACCTCGCTGCCGTACTTCTCCTCGGCCGCGATGCAGACCCGTACCGGCGCCCACGCCTCGGTCCGCATCATCTCCTGGTACGCCTCGGGCAGCTCGTCGAGCTTGTCCTCGTTCAGCACGGCCAGGCTCATCACGTGCCAGCGGACCTCCACCGGCCGGACCTTCTCCACTTCGAGCATCCAGCGGGAGGTCAGCCATGCCCAGGGGCACAGCGGGTCGAACCAGAAGTCTGCCGGGGTCTTGCCGGTGTCGGACACGGTCTCTCCTATGGCATTCGGAAGGCAGGGTCACCGGCCGGTTCAACCCCCGCGCACCGTGCCATGATTCCCAGTGTTCGATATGCGAGACGAAGAGATCGCCACGAAGCAGAACGCGAAGACGAAGGAGTCACGCCGTGCCCGGTGAGAATCTGTCCCGAGACGAGGCCCGCGAGCGGGCCCGGCTGCTGGCCGTCGACGGGTACGAGGTGGCGCTGGACCTGCGGTCAGCCGTGGCCGAGGGTGAGGCGGCCCGCACCTTCCGCTCCGTCACCACCATCCGCTTCCGCTCCTCCCAGCCGGGCGCCGACACCTTCGCCGACCTGATCGCGCCCGAGGTCACCCGGGTGACCCTGAACGGCCGCGAGCTGGACCCCGCGGCCGTCTTCGACGGCACCCGGATCGCCCTGCCCGACCTGGCGGCGGAGAACGTCCTCGTCGTGGACGCGCAGTGCGCCTACAGCCGGACCGGCGAGGGCCTGCACCGCTTCGTCGACCCCGAGGACGGCGAGGTCTACCTCTACACGCAGTACGAGCCGGCCGACGCCCGCCGGGTCTTCGCGAACTTCGAACAGCCCGACCTCAAGGCCCCCTTCACCTTCGAGGTGACCGCGCCCGAGGGCTGGGTCGTGCTCAGCAACGGCGTCGAGGAAGGCCCCGCCGAAGGAGCCGTGCACCGCTTCGCCCGTACGCAGCCCCTCTCCACGTACATCACCGCCGTGGTCGCGGGCCCGTACCACTACGTCTCCGACACCTACCGCCGTACGTTCGAGGACGGCACCGAGCTGGAGGTCCCGCTCGGCGCGCTCTGCCGCAAGGGGCTGGCCCGGCACTTCGACGCGGACGACGTCTTCACCGTCACCAAGCAGGGCCTGGACTTCTTCCACGACCACTTCGACTACCCGTACCCCTTCGGCAAGTACGACCAGGCGTTCGTGCCCGAGTACAACATCGGCGCCATGGAGAACCCGGGCTGCGTCACCTTCCGCGAGGAGTTCATCTTCCGCGGCAAGGTCACGCAGGCGTCGTACGAGCGGCGGGCCAACGTCATCCTGCACGAGATGGCCCACATGTGGTTCGGCGACCTGGTCACCATGGAGTGGTGGGACGACCTGTGGCTCAAGGAGTCCTTCGCGGACTTCATGGGCGCGCTGTCGCTGGCCGAGGCCACCCGCTTCAAGGACGGCTGGATCACCTTCGCCAACGGCCGCAAGGCCTGGGCGTACCGCGCCGACCAGCTGCCCTCCACGCACCCCATCACCGCGGACATCCACGACCTGGAGGACGCCAAGCTCAACTTCGACGGGATCACCTACGCCAAGGGCGCTTCGGTGCTCAAGCAGCTGGTGGCGTACGTGGGCCGGGACGCCTTCCTGGACGGGGCGCGGCGCTACTTCAAGCGCCACGCGTACGGCAACACCACCCTGGCCGACCTGCTGACCGCGCTGGAGGAGACCTCGGGCCGCGACCTGGCGGCCTGGTCCCGCTCCTGGCTGCAGACGGCCGGCGTCAACGCGCTCACCCCGCAGGTCACCTACGACGCGCAGGACCGCATCACCGAGCTGTCCGTCCTCCAGGAGGCCTCCCCCGCCCGGCCCGAGCTGCGGCCGCACCGGGTCGCGGTCGGCCTGTACCGCCGCGCCGACGCGGACGGCGCGCTGGTCCGGTACGCCCGTGCCGAGCTGGACGTCTCCGGGCAGCGCACGGTGGTCGAGGAGCTGGCCGGGGCCGAGCGCCCCGATCTGATCCTGGTCAACGACGACGACCTGACGTACTGCAAGATCCGCTTCGACGAGCGGTCGCTGGCCACCCTGCGCGGCCACCTCGGCGAGATCACCGACCCGATGGCGCGCGCCCTGTGCTGGTCCGCGCTGTGGGGCCTGACCCGGGACGGGCTGATGCCGGCCCGCGACTACCTCGACATCGTGCTGCGGTTCGCCGGGCGGGAGTCCGACATCGGGGTGCTGCAGACCCTGCACGCCCAGGCCCGCACCGCGCTGCACCACTACGCCGCACCCGACTGGCGGAAGACCGGTGCGCAGCAGCTGGCCCAGGGCGCCCTGCGTGAGCTGCGGCTCGCCGAGCCCGGCAGCGGCCACCAGCTCACCTGGGCCCGGTTCTTCGCCTCCGTCGCCTCCACCGAGGCCGACTTTCAGCTGCTGAACGGGTTGCTGGAAGGCACCGCGAAGGTCGACGGACTGGACGTCGACCAGGAGGTGCGCTGGGCGTTCCTGGAGCCGCTGGCCGCGCACGGCGTCGCCGACGAGCGGGTGATCGACGCCGAACTGGCCCGGGACGACACCGCGTCCGGCAAGCGGCACCACGTCCGCTGCCTGGCCGCCCGGCCCTCCGCCGGAGTCAAGGCACGTGCCTGGGCGGACGTCGTGGAGTCCGACACGCTCTCCAACGCCCTGGTGGAGGCCACGATCTCGGGCTTCGACCAGCCGGGCCAGCGCGAGCTGCTCGCGCCGTACGCGCCGAAGTACTTCGACGCCCTGCAGAAGGTCTGGCAGGAGCGGTCCATCGAGATCGGGATGGCCGTCGTCCGGGGCCTCTTCCCCTCGCTGCAGAGCAGCCCGGAGACGCTGGACGCGGCCGACGCCTGGCTCATCGCGCACCCGGACGCGCCGCCCGCGCTGCGCCGCCTGGTGTCGGAGTCGCGGGACGACCTCGCGCGGGCGCTGCGGGCACAGGCTTGTGACGCAAAGGTCGGCGACAGGCCGTAACCCTGGGTAGGACCAGCACTTATCGGCCGTCGAACGCTCGTACTTTAGGACGCGGTTGTGCGTAAACGTCGACGGATCGGTAACAGCGGTTAGGCGGCGGCTCGGGCGAGGGAATGGCGGGGGCATGAACCACAACACCCCGCTCTCTCCCCGCCCGCTCCACCACCTCTCCGACGTACGGCACCGCGTCCTGACCGCCCGGCAGCTGCGCGAGCACGGCATCGCGCCGTCCGACCTCGCCGAGCGGTGCCGGCCCGGGGGCCCCTGGCAGCAGATCCTGCCGGGGGTCCACCTGCTGCACCCGGGCCCGCCCACCAGTGAGGAGCGGCTGCACGCCGTCCTGCTCTACGCGGCCCGGCGCACCCCCGCCGCGTCCACGGACCCGGACGGGGAGCCCGCCGTCCCCCCTCAGGGCGGCGCCGACCGCCATGAGCCGGAGGCGATGATCACCGGGCTGGCGGCGCTCGCCCTGCACCGCTTCTCCTCCGCGCCCCCACTGCTCTCCCTGGACCGCATCGAGGTGCTGGTGCCACGCTCCCGGCGGCTGCGCTCGACGGGCTTCGCGCAGGTCGTACGGGCCCAGACGCCGCCGCCCGCGGTGGAGGTCACCGGCCTGCCGGTCGCCCCGGTGCCCAGAGCGCTGGCCGACGCGGTGGCCCGGCTGACCGGCCCGCAGTCCACCCGGTCCGGGTTCGGGGAGAGCGAGATGACCGCGCTGGAGGCGGTCGGCGGGCCGACGGCCATCCGGCGGCTGCTGAGTGAAGCGGTGCGCGGCGGGCACTGTGACCCGACCGTGGTGGTGCGGGAGCTGAGCCGGGCCCGGCTGCTGGGCAAGCCGCAGGTGATGGACGCGGTGGACGGGCTGCTGGCGGAGGGCCGGGCGCTCGCCGAGGGAATGCTGTACGCGCTGGTCAAGGACCACCGGTTGCCGGACCCGGTGTGGAACGTGGACCTGCGGCTGCCGGGCGGCCCGTACCTCGGCGGGGTGGACGCCTTCTGGCCGGTGCAGGCGGTGGCACTGACGATCGACGCGCGGTCCCCGAAGTACGCGGACCAGACGCTGTGGCCGGAGCACACCCGCACCCGTGAGCGGCTGGAGCGGCTGGGCATCACGGTCGTGCAGGTGACGCCGAAGAAGCTGCGGGAGGCACCCGAGCAGCAGGCGACGGTGGTGCGGACGGCGCTGATGGCGGCGGCCGACCGGGAGCCGAGCGCGTACGTGGCGGTGCTGCCGAAGTAAGCGCCTGTGTCTCTCGGCGCGACGCGAAAGGGGCGGGCCACCGGGGCCCGCCCCCGCGGGCGCGAGGTCAGTCGCAGAACTCCGCCTCGACCACGGAACCGCTGTCGCCGGTCCAGTCCGCGTTGGAGTTGAACGCCGCGGTGTGCCGGCCGTCGCGGGTGCTGACCGCCTCGGAGGACGAGCCGTGGATGCCGCCGCCGTGGCCGTACAGCCGGACCCCGCAGGACAGTTCCTGGGTCATCAGGCCCAGCCCGTACCGGATCTGCGGCGCTTCCTTGCCGACCGGGACCGTGGTGAGCATCTCCTTCAACTGCCGCTGCGGGAAGAGCTTGCCGCGCAGTACCGCCGCGTAGAAGCGGTTGAGGTCCCCGGCCGTGGAGATCATCTCGCCGGCCGCACCGGCGAGCGACGGATTGAGCTCCGTCGCGTCGTACACCTCCGGCCCCGGCTTCTCCACCAGCAGCTTGGAGTACGCGATGCCGTGCGGCCCGGGCATCCCGGGGGCCGTGCCGGGCACGACGGTGCGGTTCAGCCGGAGCGGCTTCAGGATGCGGCGCTCGACCTCCTTTCCGTACGGCCGGCCGGTGGCCTTCTCGATGACCATTCCGGCGAGCACGTAGTTGGTGTTGGAGTAGCTCCAGGACGTACCCGGCTCGAAGGTGGGTTTGCCGTTCATGGCCAGGCGTACGAGCTGCCGGGGCGTCCAGGTGTCGTAACGGTGCTTCAGGAAGCCCGGCCCGGTCACCTTGTCGCGGAACTCCTTCTCCTCGAAGATCTCGCGGATGCCGCTGGTGTGGTTGAGCAGCTGCCGCAGGGTGACGCGGCGGCCGTCGTGGCCGTGCCCCCGGACGACGCCCGGCAGCCACTCCTCGACCGTGTCGTCCAGGTCGAGCCGGCCCTCCGCCTCCAGCTGGAGCAGGACCGTGGCCACGAAGGTCTTGGTGATGCTGCCGACGCGGAAGGCGTCGCCGGTGCCGCGCGGTGCGCCGGTGTCGAGATTGCCGACGCCGACGGTGGCCTTCCAGACCCGGCGCCCCTCGGTGACCTGGCCGATCATGCCGGGCACGCCCTTGGCGACCTGGGCCTCCATGGCGGCCCTGGTGCGCGCGTGGCCGTCGTTCGCCGGACCGGCGGCGGTGGCCGCGGGCGCGGTGAGCAGTACCGTTCCTGCGAGCGCGGCGGCCAGGGCCCCCGCCAGTGTGCTCCGTGCTCTCATCGTCGTTCCCCCTCGCTGCGGCGCGCGTGGCGCCTGCTGCTGACTGCGGTCGGGGGAAGGGACCGCGCGGCCCGGCCCGGAGTTGCCGGGCGGGCCGGGGTTGAGCGTCAATCAGCCACGTTTCAGCAGGAGTTCGGTGTTGCGGTCGCCCGGCTCGCCCGCCAGGTCCGTACGGCCCTGCGGCTGATTGGCGGACAGCTCGCGGTAGAGCGAGGCCAGGCCGGTCTGCGAGAGGTCCTCGAAGTCCGTGCGGTGCGGCGCCGCCGACTCCACGAGAGTGGTGAAGAGCGAGACCGTGCCGTCGTGGTTGTCCACCACCTCGATCACCCGCGCGAGCTGCGGAAAGTCGATGTGGGAGGCGGTGGAGACCTCCCAGAAGCCGTCGTGCGCGGTGATGTCGTTCTTGTGGCTGTGGCCGTTGATCCAGGCCAGAACGTTGCGGTGCCCGGAGAGCAGCCGGACGAGTTCGTCGCCGCCGTGCCGCCCCTCGTCCGGACGGGCCGGGTCCGGGCGGGTGTTGTCCATGGTCTTGCTGGTGTGGTGGCTGAAGATCAGGACGTAGGAGTCCTTGTGCTCCTTCAGCTGCCGCTCCAGCCAGCGCAGCTGACCGGTGCCGACCGAGCCGGTGTAGTGGCCGCCGGGGTCGGTGGTGTCCAGGCTGATGCCGATCACGTCGTCGGACACCGGGAAGCTGTAGTACAGCTGGTCGTCGTGGACGTTGGCCTCGGTGAAGCCGTGGCCGTGCGGGCCCTTGCCGGTGTAGGCGGGGTCGAGGTGGGCGCGGACGTACTCGGCGCGGGTGAAGGGCGCCCGCCGGGGGTCCGGCGTCACCTGCCGGGTGTGCCGGCGGTTCTCCTTCAGCAGCGCCTTGAAGTCGGCGCCCTTGGGGTCCAGGCCCTTCTTCACGGCCTTCCAGACCCGCGCGGCCTCGTCCGGCGGCAGCGTCTCCAGCTTCCGGCCGCCGGTCGCGATCTCCGTCCAGTACGAGTCGCCCGGTGCGTAGCAGCCGCCGGGCAGCTGGTCGTGGTTGCCGACCGTGGTGTACCAGGGGATGTCCAGCCCGGGGCTGTGCACGGTGCGGATCGCGGCGTCCAGGAAGCCGGGCAGCCGCGGGAAGCCGAGCTGCTTGTCGGCGTCGCGCAGGTCGCTGCCCGGCTGCCAGTACAGCTTCAGGCCGCTGTCCTGGACGCCTTCGTAGTGCCCGGGGTCGCCGGTGTTGGGGACGATGCGGCCGCCGCTCATCGCGCCGAGGAACCACTCCAGTTCGATCTTGGAGTTGTTGTCGGTGTTGTCGCCGGTGGTCATCGCGAAGGCGAGCGGCGAGCCGGTGGCGGGACCGCCCTTGAGCGCGTTGACCCGCTCGATGAGCGAGACGAGACCGGCCACCGACAGCGCCTCCTGGGGCCGCCAGGCGCTCGCGGTCTGCGCGCGCAGGTACTCGTACCGCAGCGGGCTCTGCACGTCGACCAGGTGCAGATCGGTGAACTGGACGAAGGAGGCGAGCGTGGTGCGCCGCTCGTCCCGCCCGGAGCGGGCCGCCGCCAGCTCGGTACGGACGACGCGGGACCAGGCGGGGCCGTCGCCGAGGCGCCGGTAGCCGGTGGTGCCGCGCGGGGTGGCGACGGAGTCGAGGGTGGTGCCGCGGCGGAAGGGTACGGGCGGCACGGCGGGCGCGGCGACCGGCTCCGGCGCGAACGGCGGTGGCCCGGCCTGGGCCGGCACGGCGGTGGCCTGCCTGCCGCTCAGTCCGAGGGTGAGTCCGGCCCCGGCGGCGGCGCCGGCCACTCCGGTGGCGGCGAGGAAGGTACGGCGGTCGAGGGTGGCGGCGGCGGACCGGATGCGGGACATGCGCGAACTCCCCGAGTGCGGACGCGGTGGTGTCGGGGCGGGCCGGCCGCCCCCTCACCGGGGATGTTTCGCACCGGGGGTGGACTGTGCGTGAACATGACCACAACGTCGGCCGCCGATCTCTGCACAGGGATCTCGCCCGGGTCCGCGCGTGGCCCGCCCGCCACGGAGCGCTCGCGGACCGGGCGGCCGCACGTCATGTGGTGTTCACCTCACGGGGTAACGCCCCGCGCACGGGCGGACGCGAGGTGTCGCTGCACCGCCCGTACGCGGGTACCGGCGGCGTGCGCGTCACCACCAGTACGCCGGGTACTTCCGGGCCCCCAGGCGGTGCAGGCAGCAGCCCACGGTGGTCAGGATCATGGTGGCCGCGGCCAGCAGGCCGAGGAAGGGCAACGGATCGGGCCCCTGGAAGCCGACGATCACCGCCGTGGCGACGCCGGGCGAGTGCGGCGTACGGGCCAGGGACGTCGCCCCGAAGGCCAGCGCGCCGGCCGCCACCGCACTCCAGACACCGGGCCCCGCGACGGCCACCACGAGGAAGCCGGCGCAGGCCGCCAGCAGGTGGCCGCCGATGACGCTGCGCGGCTGCGCGAGCGGCAGCGCCGGGGCACCCGCGATCAGGGCCGCACTGGCCGCGAGCGGCGGGATGAGCACGGGGTGCTCGATGACGGCGCCGGTCCCGGCCAGCAGGAGCAGCGCCAGGGCGATCGCGGCCGTCGCGGCCAGCAGGACGAGCGGCCGGGGGCGCGGCGGGGCGGCGGAGCGCAGGGCGCGCCCGGCGCGGACGGTGCGGACGGCGTCGGGGGCGGCGGCCTCCGGGGCTTCGACGGTGGGAGCAGGGGCGGTCACAGGAGCCTTTCAGGGGGCATGTACGCCCCGTTCGGTACCGGTATCTACGGTCTTTCGTGCCGGCACCTCGTCGTGACCTTCGCACTGTCCTTCGACTGAGAGATTATGGGAGGTCAGCCGCGACTCAGTAGTCACTTGCCCGTGGGGCAAACTTCGTGCCTCGCTCCACTCCATGAAACGGATTGGACAAGGCGACGGGGGTCACACGCATGATGGAGGGACTTCTGAGCAGGGTTTCCTTTCGGAAATCGTCGCCAGTTCCCTAGAAGGAGTGCCATGAGGATCGGAATCGTCGGAGCCACCGGCCAGGTCGGCGGTGTGATGCGAGGGATTCTCGCCGAGCGGAACTTCCCCGTGGAGCAGCTGCGGCTGTTCGCCTCGGCCCGTTCCGCCGGTCGTACGCTCCCGTGGCAGGACACCGAGATCACGGTCGAGGACGCGGCGACGGCCGACTACTCGGGCCTGGACATCGTCCTCTTCTCCGCGGGCGGCGCGACCGCCAAGGAGCTGGCGCCCAAGGTCGCGGCGGCCGGTCCGGTCGTGATCGACAACTCCTCCGCGTTCCGCCGCGACCCCGAGGTCCCCCTCGTGGTGTCCGAGGTGAACCCGCACGCGATCGCCGAGCGCCCCAAGGGCATCATCGCCAACCCGAACTGCACGACGATGGCCGCGATGCCGGTGCTGCGCCCGCTGCACGCCGAGGCGGGGCTGACCGCGCTGATCGTCGCCACGTACCAGGCGGTGTCGGGCTCCGGTCTGGCCGGCGTCGAGGAGCTGGACGAGCAGACCCGCAAGGCCATCGAGCAGGACGCGACCAAGCTGACGCACGACGGCGCGTCGGTCGACTTCCCCGAGCCGAACAAGTACGTCCGCCCCATCGCCTTCAACGTCCTCCCGATGGCCGGCTCCGTCGTCGACGACGGCCTCAACGAGACCGACGAGGAGCAGAAGCTCCGCAACGAGAGCCGCAAGATCCTGGGGATCCCCGAGCTGAAGGTCTCCGGCACCTGCGTGCGCGTCCCGGTCTTCTCCGGCCACTCCCTCCAGGTCAACGCGCGCTTCGAGCGCCCGATCAGCCCCGAGCGGGCGGCCGAGCTGCTGGCCGAGGCCCCGGGCGTGGAGCTGTCCGACGTGCCGACCCCCCTCCAGGCCGCCGGCCAGGACCCCTCCTACGTGGGCCGCATCCGCAAGGACGAGACGGTCGACAACGGCCTGGCGCTGTTCGTCTCCAACGACAACCTCCGCAAGGGCGCGGCCCTCAACGCCGTCCAGATCGCGGAGCTGGTCGCGGCCGAGCTCAAGGGCTGACGCCTCCTGGGGGTGACGCCACCGAAAGACACCCGCGGGGCCCGTACGGACATGATCCGTACGGGCCCCGCCCCTTTCCTCACGGCCTCACGGCCTGCGCACCTCGAAGTGGAGGCAGCCGTACTCCACCGCGCGTACGTGCACCAGCGCGGTCCCGGGATCGGCGAACGCCTCGTCCAGCGCGGCGTCGAGCGCGGCGTCGGCGTCCTCGGGCAGCTCCAGCAGGCGCCCGCCGGCGATGTGCCCGGCCGCCGTGTACCGCCGCAGGACGCGCAGTGCCCCGGTACGGGTGAACGGGTAGCCCGGGGCGTGCGGGTCCGGCCCGCCGCACTCCTCGGCGTGCACGAACACCGGCCCCACCTCGTCATAGGCCTCCGGTTCGGCCCCCGTCGCGGCGGCCCACCGCCGCAGCGGCGCGTAGGAGACGAGCGCGACCCGCTCACCGGCCCGGGCCGGCCGCAGACAGCAGCGCAGCGGGCTGCCGACGCAGTCGACGGGGGCGCTGTCGTCGCCCGCGGTGAACGGCCGCACGGGCCGCCCGGCGTCGTCGGCGGTACGCAGTTCCTTCAGCGCGGTGGCGTCGATGGGACGCGGTGTGTATCTGGTCATGGCTCCAGCCTGACCGGCCGCCGACCGGACTTCCGGCGGCAATCGGACACGACGCTCGCGGCCCCCGTCAGAGCGCCAGATGCCGCCGCAGGGCCGCGTCGACCTCGGCCATCCTCGGTTGCGGCACAGAGCCGATCCGCTGCCGCAGCCGTTCCGGTGCGACGGCGCGCACCTGCTCGCACTGCGCCTTGGAGTCCTTCGCGAGCCGGGAGTCACCGGCCGGCAGGAACACCTGGAAGGCGAGCACTCGGGCGGTGTTCGACGTCAGGGGCACCACCGTGACCACGCCCCGGCCGTTGCGCTCCACCGACGCGTTGGCCGCGTTGTTGGACACGATCACCGCCGGGCGGGCCTTGTTGACCTCGCTGCCTCTGACCGGTTCGAAATCGACCAGGTAGATGTCACCGCGACGCATCGGAGAGTCCGTCCGCGGCAGTCCGGTCCCACAGCGCGGCGTCCTCGCTCGCGTCCCACTCCTCGAACGCCTCTGTGTACTCGGCCTCCAGATCGGCCGCCCGGAGACATTCGATGGCAGCGTGTATCACCGCGGACCGCGATTCCGCCTCCGTCCGGGAGACGTACTCGTCGACGAAGGCCACGTCTTCCTGCGGAAGGCTCACACTGATCTTCATGCCCTCGATCCTACCCGGGTAGGAAGATCCTTACTACCCGGAATACCACTCGCCGCCGAAGGGGTGCGGCGTGGAAGGATGGGCGAAACGTCCGATGCGAAGGAGATGACCGCGTGCCTGGCACGAATCTGACCCGCGAAGAGGCGCAGGAGCGGGCGCGCCTGCTGACCGTCGACGCGTACGAGATCGATCTGGATCTGAGCGGCGCGCAGGAGGGGGGCGTTTTCCGGTCCGTGACCACGGTGCGTTTCGACGTGGCCGAGGACGGGGCGGATTCGTTCATCGATCTGGTGGCGCCGGCCGTGCACGAGGTGGTGCTGAACGGCGCGGCGCTCGACGCCGCCGCGGTGTTCCAGGACTCGCGGATCGCGCTGGCGGGCCTGCCGGCCGGGCGCAACGAGCTGAAGGTCGTGGCGGACTGCGCGTACACCAACACGGGCGAGGGCCTGCACCGCTTCGTCGACCCGGTGGACCAGCAGGCCTACCTCTACACCCAGTTCGAGGTGCCGGACGCGCGGCGGGTGTTCGCGTCGTTCGAGCAGCCGGACCTCAAGGCCACCTTCCAGTTCACCGTGAAGGCGCCCGAGGGCTGGACCGTGGTGTCCAACTCCCCGACGCCGGAGCCCAAGGACAACGTCTGGTCCTTCGAGCCCACGCCGCGGATCTCCAGCTACATCACCGCGCTGATCGTGGGCCCGTACCACTCCGTGCACAGCAGTTACGAGAAGGACGGGCGGCGGGTGCCGCTGGGCATCTACTGCCGGCCGTCGCTCGCCGAGTACCTGGACGCCGAGGAGATCTTCGCGGTCACCCGGCAGGGCTTCGACTGGTTCCAGGAGAAGTTCGACTACGCGTACCCGTTCGCCAAGTACGACCAGCTCTTCGTGCCGGAGTTCAACGCCGGCGCGATGGAGAACGCCGGCGCGGTGACCATCCGCGACCAGTACGTCTTCCGCTCCAAGGTGACCGACGCGGCGTACGAGGTGCGGGCCGAGACCATCCTGCACGAGCTGGCCCACATGTGGTTCGGCGACCTCGTGACCATGGAGTGGTGGAACGACCTGTGGCTGAACGAGTCGTTCGCGACGTACACGTCCATCGCCTGCCAGGCGTACGCGCCGGGCAGCAAGTGGCCGCACTCGTGGACCACGTTCGCGAACTCCATGAAGACGTGGGCGTACCGGCAGGACCAGCTGCCGTCGACGCACCCGATCATGGCGGAGATCCGTGACCTGGACGACGTCCTCGTCAACTTCGACGGCATCACGTACGCCAAGGGCGCGAGCGTGCTGAAGCAGCTCGTCGCGTACGTCGGCATGGACGAGTTCTTCCGCGGCGTGCAGGCGTACTTCAAGCGCCACGCGTACGGCAACACCCGGCTCTCCGACCTGCTGGGCGCGCTGGAGGAGACCTCGGGCCGGGACCTGAAGACCTGGTCGAAGAAGTGGCTGCAGACGGCCGGCATCAACGTCCTCCGCCCGGAGATCGAGACGGACGCGGCGGGCAACGTCACCTCCTCTCGCCATCCGCCAGGAGGCCCCGGCGCTGCCCGAGGGCGCCACCGGCGAGCCGGTGCTGCGCCCGCACCGCATCGCGGTCGGCTGCTACGACCTCAAGGACGGCAAGCTGGTCCGCTCCGACCGCATCGAGCTGGACGTGGACGGCGAGCGCACCGAGGTGCCGTTCCCGGCGGGCACCCCGCGCCCGGCGGTCATCCTGCTCAACGAGGACGACCTCTCCTACGCCAAGGTGCGCCTGGACGAGGAGTCCCTGAAGACCGTCACCGCGCACCTCGGCGACTTCTCCGAGTCGCTGCCGCGCGCACTGTGCTGGGCCTCGGCCTGGGACATGACCCGCGACGGCGAGCTGGCGACCCGCGACTACCTGGAGCTGGTGCTCGCCAACATCGGCAAGGAGTCCGACATCGGCGTGGTCCAGTCGCTGCAGCGGCAGGTCAAGCTGGCACTGGAGCTGTACGCCGCGCCGGACTGGCGCGAGACCGGCCTCGCGAAGTGGACCGACGCCTGCCTCAAGCAGCTGCGGGCCGCCGAGTCCGGCAGCGACCACCAGCTCGCGTGGGCCCGCGCGTTCGCCGCCGCGGCCCGTACGGACGCGCAGCTGGACCTCCTGCAGAACCTCCTGGACGGCACCGAGGAGATCACCGGCCTCGCCGTCGACACCGAGCTGCGCTGGGCGCTGCTGCAGCGGCTGGCCGCCACCGGCCGCGCGGACGAGAAGGCCATCGCGGCGGAGCTGGACCGGGACCGGACGTCGGCGGGTGAGCGGTACGCCGCGACCGCCCGCGCGGCCCGCCCGACGGCGGAGGCCAAGGCCGAGGCCTGGGCGTCGGTGGTGGCGTCGGACAAGCTGCCGAACGCCGTGCAGGAGGCCGTCATCGGCGGCTTCGTCCAGACCGACCAGCGCGAGCTGCTGGCCCCGTACACCGCGCAGTACTTCGACGCGCTGAAGAGCGTCTGGGAAGGGCGCAGCCACGAGATGGCGCAGCAGATCGCCGTCGGGCTCTACCCCTCGCTCCAGATCTCGCAGGAGACGCTGGACGCGACGGACGCCTGGCTGGCCTCGGCGGAGCCGAGCGCGGCCCTGCGCCGCCTGGTCACGGAGAACCGGGCCGGCGTGGAGCGCGCCCTGAAGGCCCAGGCGGCCGATGCCGCGGCCGCGGCCTGAGCCGGCATAGCGGGGCCCGTCCCCGCCGTGCCCGGCTGCGGCACCGTCGGCGCTGAGCGCGCAGTTCCCCGCGCCCCCTCAGGGGCGCGGGGAAGTGTCGACATGCGGCTCCGCCGCGTGGGCGCGAGCAAGCCACGCGGCGGGGCGGCCGGGTGCGGAGGGGCCCCTTCGTGGTGCCGTCCGGCGTCGGCGCGATCGTGCGCTGCCGTCCGCCGGACGAGTCATGCGGAACGGCGTCAGCCGTTCACCTCGTCGAAGCGGCGGCGCAGTTCGGCGCGGCCGGCTTCGGTCAGCTCACCGTGCACGCGCATGCGGGCAAGTCCGCCGTCGGGGAAGACGTCCAGGCGGAGGTGGGTCGCGGTGACCGTCTGCGGCAGGACGAAGCGGTGCGGCGTGTCCGGCTGCAGCTTGGTCTTCGGCAGAACCTCGAACCACGAGGACTCGTCAGCCGGGTCCGCGGCAGCGGCATCGCAGCCGTACAGCGCCGCCCAGCCGGCCGAGTTGCCCTTGAGGTACGCCGTGTCGATCTCGACCGCGCGGATCTCGCCCTGCGCGGCGAGGCGGAAGCGGACCCAGTCGTTGGTGCCCTTGACCCGGCGGCGGCGGTTCTCCCAGCCGTCGTCCATCTTGCGGGAGAGGTCGGGCTGGATGATCTGGGTGGGCGAGGAGTAGAAGCGGTCCGAGGCGTCCTCGACCGCGCCGCCGTTCAGGACGGAGGCCAGGTCGACGGTGCCGAGCAGCTCCAGCCACTCGGGGTCGGCCACGACCTCGCCGTGCACCCGGAGGCGGGCGATGCCGCCGTCGGGGTGCTGCTTGAGGCGGAGGTGGGTGAAGCGGCGCTCGGCGGTGACCTCGAAGCCGTTGGCGGCGTGGCCGCGTACCGGCGTACGGGGGACGATCTCCTCCCACTTCACGTCGTCGGCGAGCAGTTCCTCCGGGCTCGGGCTGCCCGGTACGGAGGTGGCCTCGACGGTGACCTGCTGCGGGTAGTTGCCGCGGAAGTGGGCGGTGTCGACGATGATGCCGCGGATCACGCCGGGTACGGCGAGGCGGATCAGCGCCCAGTCGTGCTCGTCGTCGGTCGGGAAGGGGTGGTCACCGTCGGCGCCGCGGCGGCGCCGGGTCTCCCAGCCGTCCATGATCTTGCCCTTGTGGCCGAAGTGGTGCGGGTCGAAGACCGCGGGCTCCGGCTTCAGCAGGTTCTCGCGCTCGGCGAAGAACTCGTCGTTCGCGGCGATCACACCGGCGCCGAACCGGCGGTCGGCGAGGTCGACGAGCGAGGTGAAGGCGAAGTCCCCGCCGCGGTAGTCGGCGTAGGGGTCGCCGCCGCCGTACGGGGCGGCGTCGTTGGCGTGCGGATCAGTGGAGGAGGCGGCCGGGGTGGTGGTCATCTCTGCCCTTCGTCGTCCGGGGGTGACGTGTGCTCACTGCACGTGGTGAGTGCGCACACCATCGACTTTCGCAGAGGCGTTCGGGCAGGTCTATCGAAAGTTTCTGCAGTAGACGTGAAGCAAACATGAAAGGTGCACCGGGCCGGCACGGCCGCCTACTGCTCCGACAGTTCGGCCGCCACCTGTCGCAGGGCGGCCAGTACGCGGGCCATGCCCGGCGCGTCCTCGGCCCCCCGGCGGACCGCCGCGACGACGTGGCGGCGGGGCTGGTCGGCGTGGAGGACCCGGACGGCGACGCCCGCGCCGCCGCGTTCCGGCCGCATCGCCATACGCGGTACGAGCGCCACGCCCATGCCGGCCGCGACCATGGCCAGGATCGCCGCCCAGTCGGCCGCCGCATGGGCCTGCTCCGGGACGAATCCGGCGTTCTCGCAGACCGTCGTGGTGATCTGGGACCAGGGCCCGCTCCGCCCGAAGATCCATGGCTCGCCCGCCAGGTCGGCCAGCCGGAGCCCCGGCTCGGCGGCGAGCGGATGGCCGGCCGGCAGCGCCACGTCCAGCGGATCGGCGAGCAGCGAGAACCGGGCGAACTTGGGGTCGCGCGGCGTGGGCGCGTGGGCCGCCAGGGAGAGCGCGAGGTCCACGCTGCCCTCCGACAGCAGCTCGTACGCCTCCGCCGCCTCGGCCTCCCGTACCCGGACCACCAGGCCCGCATGGGTCCGGCGCAGCCGCTCGACGGCGGGCACCACCAGTGCCGGGATCGCCGTGGAGAACGCGCCGACCTGCACCTCACCGGCCTCGCCCCGGAGGTAGCCGAGCAGCTCCGCGTCCGCCCGCTCCAGCTGCGCGAAGACCGCGTCGGCGTGGCGGAGCACCAGGTGGGCCGCGTCGGTCAGGCGGACCCGGCGGCCGTGGGCCTGGAGCAGGGTCACCCCGAGCTGCTTGGCGAGCCCGGTCAGCTGCTGCGAGACCGCCGAGGGCGTCATGTGCAGCGCCTCGGCGGTCGCGGTCACCGTGCCCAGCTCACCGAGGGTGCGCAGGATCCGCAGCTTCTTGATGTCCCAGTCGGCCATGCGGGCAGCGTATGCGGTCACCCCGCGGCTCTCCGGCGCACGCCGGCGGCCAGCACCACGCCGCCGAGGATCAGCGCCATGCAGAGGACCTGGACCGGTCCGGTGCGCTCGCCGAGCAGGAGGTGGGCGAAGAGGGCGACGCAGACGGGCTGGAGGTAGTAGACGGCGCCCGCGCGGGCCGCGCCGACCAGGTCGATGGCCTTGTTCCAGGTGAAGAAGGCCACCGCGGAGGAGAAGATCCCGACGTACAGCAGCGGGCCGACCGTGTCGGTGCCGGGCGTGAAGCCGCCCTGCACGGCGAGGCTGACGGCGTACGCGGGAGCCAGCATCAGCGTGCCGAGGAGGAAGGTCACGCACAGGAAGACCGGGCCGGGGATCTCCGCCGGCTTGTGGCGCACCAGCACGCTGTATCCGGCGAAGCAGGCCATGGCCGCGAGCATCCACAGGCTTCCGGCGTTGAGTTCCAGCCGGAACAGGGCCGTCGGGTCGCCCTTGCCGATCAGGGTGAGCACGCCCGCCGTCGCGATCAGCATGCCAGTAGCGCGCCGTGCGCCGATGCGTTCGCCGCTCCGGCCGAAGCGTCCGAACAGCGCCATCAGTGTCGGCGACGCCGCCATGAACATCCCCATGGAACCGGCCGTGGTGGTCAGTCCCGCCTGGTGGACCAGGGTGTTGTAGAGGGCGACGCCGAGCAGCGAGGCCGGCACCAGGAAGCGCAGATGGCGGCGGAGGACCGCGCGCTGCCGCCACACCTGCGGGAGCGTCATGGGCGCCACGGCGAGCAGCGCGATGACCCAGCGCCAGAAGACGGCCTGCACGGGCGGCACGCTGTCGTGCAGCGCCCGGGTCGCGACGAAGCTGCCGGCCCAGACGACGGTCGCGGTCAGCGCGAGGCCGAGGCCGGTGAGGGTGGCGCGGCGGGCGGTGGCGGAGCGTACGGAGCGGGGTTCGCTGCCGGTCCGTACGGCTGTCTCCTGGTCCAGGACTGTCACGGCTTCCCTTCGTCGGTGCGGAATGCACCTACCGTGACAGTCCTGGACTCCTCAGGTCCATCGAATGTTTTTGACGCTTCCTTTCAGCTGAGCTGAAAGGAAGCGTCCGAAGGAAGCGGGGTCAGCCCTGCCGGGCCGCCTTGCGGGCCTCCCGGGCGGCGAGCCGCTCGTCGAACTTGCGCGCCTGGTCGTCCAGGCCGCCCATGAAGAGCCCCAGCTCCTCCTGCGCCCGCAGACCCGCCGGGCCGAGCCCGCCGATCTCCATGACCTTGAGGAAGCGCAGTACGGGCTGGAGCACGTCGTCGTGGTGGATGCGCAGGTTGTAGATGCCGCCGAGCGCCATCCGGGCCGCGGCCCGCTCGAAGCCGGGCATGCCGTGGCCCGGCATCCGGAAGCCGGTCACCACGTCGCGCACGGCGCACATGGTCTGGTCGGGGGCCAGCTCGAAGGCCGAGGCGAGGAGGTTGCGGTAGAAGACCATGTGGAGGTTCTCGTCCGTGGCGATCCGGGCGAGCATCCGGTCGCAGACCGGGTCGCCGGAGTGCCGCCCGGTGTTCCGGTGCGAGATGCGGGTGGCCAGCTCCTGGAAGGCCACGTACGCCACGGAGTGCAGCATGCTGTGGTTGTTGTCGGACTCGAAGCCCTCCGACATGTGCGCCATGCGGAAGCGTTCCAGCTGCACCGGGTCGACGGCCCGGCTGGTCAGCAGGTAGTCACGCATCACGATGCCGTGCCGGCCCTCCTCGGCCGTCCAGCGGTGCACCCAGGTGCCCCACGCGCCGTCCCGTCCGAAGAGGGTGGCGATCTCGTGGTGGTAGCTGGGCAGGTTGTCCTCGGTGAGCAGGTTCACGACCAGGGCCGTACGGCCTATGTCGGTGACCTTGGACTGCTCGGGCGCCCACGGCTCACCGTCCATCACACCGTCGAAGTTCCGGCCGTCGCTCCAGGGCACGTACTCGTGCGGCATCCACTCCTTGGCGATCTTCAGATGCCGGTTCAGCTCTTTCTCGACGACCTCTTCGAGCGCATACAGGAGTTGAGCGTCACTCCAGGCGGTCTGGCCGCGCTCTCCGTCTTGGTGGGCGGGGGCGATGGTCATACGGGGTCTCCTGGGGACATGGAGAAAGCCTTACGGAACCGTAGGTTACGGCATCGTAGGTTAGGTCTCCGTCAAGACGTCCCGCCACCGCAATCGGGTGAATGTCCACAAAACGACCCCGCAGCATGCAAAAAAGCGCCGAACGGTTCCGTACGAACCGTTCGGCGCCTTGCAGTCTGTGGTGCCCGGTGAGCTTGAAGGGCCGGGGTCAGCTCTTCTCGGCCTTGCGGGACTTGTCGCCCACCATGACCAGGCCGGCGATGACCAGGAAGAGGACGATGGGCAGCGCGACGTAGAGGCCGAGCGTCTCGACGACACTCAGGCCCGGACCCGGGTCGTCGCCGTCGTCGCGGGTGAGCGCGAAAGCAGGGGACGACATCAGCAGCAGCAGCGCGGTACCGGCGGTGATCGTTCCGGCGCGCAGGGCGTGGTTCTTGACCTTGTTGCTCACGTACCTCAACGTATCGGACGCCCGAACGCCCTGCGCGCTCGGGGTGCCCTAACGGCTGACCTCCGGCTCCGGCACGGCCTCGAACTCGCACATCAGCGCGCGCAGCCGCGGCGACGCCACGATCTCCTCGAGCGTCATCGGCCGGCCGTCCGGCGCGGCGACCGGCAGCCGCCAGTTCGGGTACTCGTCCCAGGTACCGGGGAGATTCTGCGGCCGGCGGTCACCCACCGCGTCCGGCAGCCACACCCCGACCATCTTCGCCGGGGTCCGCAGCAGGAAGCGGTGCAGCCCCGCGACCGCGGCCGCCTCGTCGGCCCCGGCGTCACCGGTCGCCGTGCCCTCCGGCAGCAGCCCCAGCCGGACGAGCCACTCCAGCCAGGTGGCGACCTCCGCAGCGTCCGCCGCCTGCGCCGCCTCCAGGGAGCCGTCCAGCAGGCCGATGCGGTGCCGCAGCGCGGTGTGCTCGCCCGTCAGCCGCCCCGCCGTACTCGGCAGGTCGTGCGTGGTGACGGTGGCCAGGCAGTCGGCGCGCCAGTTCTCCGGCGGCAGCGGCGGCTGCCCCTCGGCGGTCCAGTCGCGCTCGAACCACAGGACGGACGTACCGAGGACGCCGCGCTCCCTCAGCGCCTCACGCACCCCGTCCTCGACCGTTCCCAGGTCCTCACCGATGACGGCGGTGCCGGCCCGCGCGGCCTCCAGCGCCAGGACGGAGAGCATCGCCTCGGCGTCGTACCGGACGTAACAGCCCTCCGTGGGCGGCCGGCCCTCCGGGATCCACCACAGCCGGAAGAGGCCCATCACATGGTCGATGCGGAGCGCGCCCGCATGCCGCAGCAGGCCGCGCAGCAGCGCGCGGAAGGGTGCGTACCCGGTCTCCGCGAGCGTGTCGGGGCGCCAGGGCGGCAGTCCCCAGTCCTGGCCCCGGGAGTTGAAGGCGTCGGGCGGCGCGCCGACGGACATGCCGGCCGCGAAGGCGTCCTGGCGGGCCCAGGTGTCGGCCCCCGTGGGGTGCACGCCGACGGCCAGGTCGTGGACGAGGCCGGTGCGCATGCCCGCCTCGCGCGCGGCGCGCTGCGCGGCCGCGAGCTGTTCGTCGGTGAGCCAGGCGGCCCTGCGGTGGAAGTCGATGCGGTCGGCCAGGGCGCGCCGCATCCGCTCCGTACGGGCGGAGCGGGGGTCGCGCAGGCCGTCGGGCCAGGCGCGCCAGTCCGGGCCGTGCGCCTCGGCCAGCGCGTACCAGGTGGCGTGGTCCTCCAGGTCCTGCCCCTGGGCGGTGCGGAAGGCGGCGTAGGCGGCCTGCCGTGCGGTGCTCAGCGGCACCGTCCGCAGCAGTTCCAGTGCCTCCTTCTTGAGCTCCCAGACCGCGTCCCGGTCGATCAGCGCGCCGTTCTCCAGCACCGCGTCGCGGAGGGCGGCGGCCCGTCCGGTCAGTTCGTCGACGCGCCGCCGGGCCGGCCCGGACAGCTGCGCGAACTCGGGGACGTCCGCGATCCGCAGGTGTACGGGGTCGGGGAAGCGGCGCGAGGAGGGGCGGTACGGGGAGGGGTCGGTGGGCGGTCCCGGTACGGCCGCGTGCAAGGGGTTGAGCTGCACGAAGTCCATGCCGAGCGTCCGTCCCGACCAGTCGGCCAGCCGGGCCAGGTCGCCGAGGTCGCCCATGCCCCAGGAGCGCCGGGAGAGCAGGGAGTAGAGCTGGACCATGAAGCCGTGGCCGCGACCGGACACGGCGGGCATCCGGTCGGGCGCGACGACGAGGTGGGAGTGCGCGGCTTGGCCGTCGGGGGCGTAGGCACGCAGGACGTGCACGCCGGGCGGCAGCGGGGCCGCCTGCCCTCCGGGCACCAGGCCCCAGTCCAGCGTCCGCCCGTCCTCGGTGTCCACGCGCAGCGTGGTGCCGCCGGGCAGCCCGGCCAGGTCCGGCGGGCGGCCCTCGCGGCTGACGAGGGTGGGCGGGAGAAGGGCACGGGCGTGGCCGTATTCGTACGCGTCCAGCGCGGTGCGCACGGCTTGCGGCGTGGAGGCGTCGACACCCAGTGCGGCGAGCACGGCGACGACCGTGTCCTCGGGAACATGGACGGTGCGGCCCGGCGCGGGCTCGTAGGACGTGGTGACGCCGTGCAGCCGGGCGAGCCGCGCTCGGCCCATCAGACCTCCATGGACTCCGTGCCGTAGCCGGCGGCGGCGGGCTCACTGGTGAGCGGCAGCTCGGCGGCGATCGGGGTCTCGCTGGTGAGGGGGGTGCTGTCGGCGAGCGGGGGCTCGCTGGTCAAAGGAGGCTCGGAGAAGGTGAACGAGCCGCATCCGTCCAAGCCGCAGTCCGGGTCGGAGACCCCTGCCAGCAGATCCGGCTCGGTCGGTTTGGAGAGGGCGTCGAGAAGAAGCTGAGCGGACGGAGCCACGAGGGCCTCCCGTTCGTCGAGAGTAGGACATCCGGGCCCTACCCAATCCATGCCGCCGCAGACGTGTCCGGTCACTAAACGTGCTCCACCTCACACCCCCGCCCCGGTGAACGATTTAGCGGCGCGGCCGGTCCCTCACGCAGGAGATACCGACTAAACGGACATCATAGCGAAACTTCTGCGGTATTTCCCTCGAACCGCCATTCCTCGCGTGTCCCGCCGGTCACTCAGGGCAAACGAGGGCACTTCGGTTACCATCGTTGACACCTCGACCCCCGAGTGGTGGGCTCACAGCCAATAGCGGCCGCTCCGCCGACCGACCACACGGAGCCGGTCCGCCGCAAGGCCGCACACGACGGGGACGAGGAGAAGCCGTGCGATTCCGTGGCGTCGGCGCCAGGAAACGGAACGGCGCCGGGTCCGGCGCCAGGGTGGCAGGCACGACAGCACTGGCCGCCGCCGTCATAGGGGGACTCCTCGGCGGCGTACCGGCCGCGCAGGCGGCCCCCGAGGAGCCCGCCGTCGACGCTCCCGACCAGGCGGCGGACGCCGGTGAGCCGCCCGCCGTCTGGCCCCGCCCCCAGTCACTGCGGTCCCTCGGCACGGCCGTGCCGCTCGGCACCGCGGTCACCGTCGCCGGTCCCGAGGGCACCGACCCGTACGCCGTCGAGGCGCTCCTGAAGCTGCTGCGGGGCGCCGGGGTGCGCACGGTCCACGAGGCGCGCCCCGATGCGCCGCCGCCTTCCGACGGGCCGCTGATCCTCGTCGGCGGACAGCGGGCGGCCGACGCGCTGCGCGCCCTGCACGCCCCGGCCCGCGGCACGGACCTGCCGTCCGGCGGCTACCGCCTGGCCGTCGGCGAGGTCGCGGGCCGCGCCACCGTCGCCATGGAGGGCACGGGCCCGGACGGGCTCTTCCACGCCGTGCAGACCCTGCGGCAGCTCGTCACGCGGGACGCGGCCGGCGGACACCGGCTGGCCTCCGTCGCCGTACGTGACTGGCCGGGCACCGCGGTGCGCGGCACGACCGAGGGCTTCTTCGGCGAGCCCTGGTCCCGGTCCGAGCGCCTGGCCCAGCTCGACTTCATGGGCCGTACGAAGCAGAACCGCTACCTCTACGCGGCCGGCGACGACCCCTACCGCCAGGTCCGCTGGCGCGACCCGTACCCCGCCGCGCAGCGCGCCGCCTTCCGTGAGCTGGCCGAGCGGGCCCGCGCCAACCACGTCACGCTGGGCTGGGCCGTCTCCCCCGGCCAGTCCCTGTGCATGTCCTCCGCCGAGGACGTACGGGCCCTGAAGCGCAAGGTCGACGCGATGTGGGCGCTGGGCGTCCGCAGCTTCCAGCTCCAGTTCCAGGACGTCAGCTACAGCGAGTGGCACTGCGACGCCGACCAGGACGCCTTCGGCTCGGGCCCCGAGGCGGCGGCCCGCGCCCAGGCGGAGGTGGCGAACGCGCTCGCCGCCCACCTCGCCGAGCGGCACCCGGGATCCGCGCCCCTGTCGCTGATGCCCACGGAGTACTACCAGGACGGCTCGACGGATTACCGCGAGGCGCTGGCGGACGCGCTCGCGGACCGGGTGGAGGTGGCCTGGACCGGCGTCGGCGTCGTGCCCCGCACCATCACCGGCGCGGAACTGGCCAGGACCCGCGAGGTGTTCGGGCACCGCCTGATCACCATGGACAACTACCCGGTCAACGACTACGCCCAGGACCGGATCTTCCTCGGCCCGTACACCGGGCGCGAGCCCGCCGTCGCCACCGGCTCCGCCGCCCTCCTGGCCAACGCCATGGCCCAGCCCACGGCCTCCCGCATCCCGCTCTTCACCGCCGCCGACTACGCCTGGAACCCCCGCGACTACCGCCCCCAGGAGTCCTGGCAGGCGGCCGTCGACGACCTCGCCGACGACCTGGCGGGCGGTGCCGGCACCCCCGCCGGCGGCCCGGCCGCCGCGGCGCACGGCACCGCCGCCGACGACCGCAGGGCCCGCACCCGCGCCGCGCTGCACGCCCTCGCGGGCAACGACTCCTCCTCCGTCCTGCACACCGGCGAGTCGGGCTACCTCCGCCCGCTCATCGACCGCTTCTGGGCGACCCGCGCCGCCGCGATCAACGGCGGCGACGCGGCCGACGACGAGAGTCACGCCAAGGCCGCCGCCGCGCTCCGCTCCGCGTTCACCACCATGAGCGAGGCCCCCGACCATCTGACCGGCGGCCTCGCCACCGAGGTACGCCCCTGGTCCGAGCAGCTGGCGCGCTACGGGCGGGCCGGCGTGCAGGCCGTCGACATGCTGCGCGCCCAGGCCCGTGGTGACGGCGCGGCGGCATGGCGGGCCCAGCGCGCCGCCGAGCGGCTGCGCAAGGACATCGGCGAGCGGAAGGCGACGGTCGGCAAGGGCGTGCTCGGCCCGTTCCTGGACCGTGCCCTGCGCGAGTCCGACGCCTGGACCGGCGCCGCCTCCGACGCCCCGGCCCCGCACGAGGCCGCGCACGCCACTTCCCTGACCGTGCCGTTCGCGCGCGCCCGCAAGCTCTCCGCGGTCACCGCGCTCACCGACCCGTCGGCGGACGCCGCGCGCGCCTCGGTGGAGGCCCGCGTCCCGGGCAAGGGCTGGCAGCGCCTCGGCCGGCTCTCCGCCTCCGGCTGGACCCAGACCGCGGCCCGCGGCCTGCGCGCGGACGCGATCCGCCTGCACTGGGGCGAGGACGGCCCGGCCCCCTCGGTGAAGTCCCTCACCCCCTGGTTCGACGACACGGCACCGGCCGGCCTGGAGCTCTCCCGCACGGAGGCGGACGCCGACACCGGCGGCACGGTCGCCGTCGACGCGCACGTCTTCTCCCGCCGCCCCTCCGACGTCCCGGGCCGGCTGCACGTCAAGGCGCCCAAGGGCTTCACCGTGCACGCTCCCGACCGCCTCACCGCGCCGCGCGGCGGTACCGCGACCGCCCGTATCCGGATCGGGGTACCGGAGGACGCCCGCTCCGGCACGTACGAGATTCCCGTCACCTTCGGTGCCGAGGAACGGACCCTGACCGTACGTACGTTCCCGCCCGCCGGCGGCAAGGACCTGGCCCGCGGCGCGGCGGCGGTCTCCTCGGGCGACGAGACCGCCGACTTCCCGGCCTCGGCGGCCACCGACGGCGACCCGAAGACCCGCTGGTCGTCCCCGGCGGAGGACAACGCCTGGCTCCAGTTCACCCTGGACCGGCCGGTCCGCCTCGGGCGGGTGGTCCTGCACTGGCAGGACGCCCACGCCGCCCGCTACCGCATCCAGGTCTCGCCGGACGGCCGCACCTGGCGCACGGCGGCCACCGTCCGCGACGGCAAGGGCGGCCGGGAGTCCGTCCGCATGGACGCGAAGGACGTCCGCCACGTCCGCATCCAGGGCGACAAGCGCGCCACGCGCTTCGGGTACTCGCTGTGGAGCGTGGCGGCGTACGCCGTCGAGGACGGCGGGCGCCCCGACGACCAGGCCCGCCGGGGCGACGGCCGCCACCGGGACGATCCGGGCCGCCGGGACGACGGCCGTCGCCCGGACGCCCCCGGGCGCGAGGACGATCACGGCCGCAGGACCGGCCAAGGCCACGGCCAGCCGCCGCAGGACTGACCGCTCGGCGGCCGGCTGCCGCCACATCATGGCTGGTCGCGCAGTTCCCCGCGCCCTTGGAGGGGCGCGGGGAACTGCGCGAGCAACCAGCGCGGCGGGGCACCCGGCCGACGGCCGGAAGCCCCACGGCGGGACGCCGGCCCGCGCCCCGGGAACGCGAATGGCCCGTATCTACGCGGAAACCGCGTCGATCCGGGCCATCGCATCATCCGCGCCGTACGGCTGCAGATATGGCAGCCAGCGCGGGTCCCTATGCCCGGTGCCGATGATCCGCCAGGCGAGCCCGGACGGCGGCGCGGGCTGATGCCGCAGCCGCCACCCGATCTCGGCGACGTGCCGGTCGGCCTTGACGTGGTTGCAGCGGCGGCAGGCGGCCACCACGTTCTCCCAGGTGTGCTGCCCCCCGCGGCTGCGCGGGATCACGTGGTCGACGCTGGTTGCGACGCCACCGCAGTACATGCACCGGCCGCCGTCACGCGCGAACAGCGCACGGCGGGTCAGGGGAACGGGACCGCGAAAAGGCACCCGCACGAACCGCTTGAGACGGACCACGCTGGGCGCGGGCATCGCGCGGGTCGCGCTGTGCATCAGGGCGCCGGAATCCTCAAGGCTGACGGCCTTCTCATTGAGGACGAGGATGAGCGCGCGGCGGAGCGGTACGACGCCGAGCGGCTCGTACGACGCATTGAGGACCAGGACATGCGGCACGGGTGCCTCCTTGTACGCCGGCGGCGCGTGGCTCGCGCCGGGACGATCTCCCCACAGTGTCCCCCGGTGCCTGGTCGGAGCGCCACCATGACCAGGTAACGGGTCGGAGGTGTTTTCGACCACACCCCTTTTCTGCCCAGCAAATCGGGCCGCGCTACTCGAACAGCGGCGCTGACTGCCCGCGTTGCCCCGTTAGTGTGGTTGGTCTGCCCGATGTGCGGCGCGCGCCGCCCGGGTCTGCTGTCCCATACGGAAGGTCCTTGCTGTGTACTGGTCCGCTACTCCGGTCGCCGCCCCGGCGCCGGACCCGTCCTCCATATCCGAGGCCACGGAGAAGGCCACCGACGCGGCCGGCTGGGTGCAGGAGAACTGGCAGAGCTGGCTCGACGCCGGACTGCGCATCATCCTCATCGTCGTCATCGCAGTGGTCCTGCGGTCGCTGGTGCGCCGTACGATCACCAAGTTCGTCGAGCGGATGAACCGCTCGACGACGGGCGCCCGCAACAACCCGCTCGGCGGCCTGCTCGTGAACGCCGAGCGCCGCCGTCAGCGCTCCGAGGCCATCGGTTCGGTGCTCCGCAGCGTCGCGTCCTTCGTGATCCTGGGCACGGCCGCCCTCACGGTCCTCTCCGTGCTCCGGATCAACCTCGCCCCGCTGCTGGCCAGCGCCGGTGTCGCGGGCGTCGCGATCGGCTTCGGCGCGCGCAACCTCGTCACGGACTTCCTCTCCGGCGTCTTCATGATCCTTGAGGACCAGTACGGCGTCGGCGACACCATCGACGCGGGCGTCGCCTCCGGTGAGGTCATCGAGGTCGGCCTGCGGGTCACGAAGCTGCGCGGCGCCGACGGCGAGATCTGGTACGTCCGCAACGGCGAGGTCAAGCGGATCGGCAACCTCAGCCAGGGCTGGGCGACGGCCACCGTCGACGTGCAGGTGCGCGCGACCGAGGACCTGGACCGGGTGCGGGAGATCCTCACCGAGGCGGGCGAGGAGATGGCCAAGTCCGAGCCCTGGAACGAGCGCCTGTGGGAGCCTGTCGAGGTCCTCGGCTTGAGCGAGGTGCTCCTCGACACCATGACGATCACCGTCTCCGCCAAGACGATGCCCGGCAAGTCCTTCGCCGTCGAACGCGAGCTGCGCTGGCGCATCAAGAAGGCCCTGGACGCGGCCGGCATCCGCATCGTCGGCAACGAACCGCTGCCGGCGGAGGACGGCGAAGCCGCCGACCCGACAGCCTCCGTCGCCGCCCCGTCCGCTTTCGCGAACCCCCTCTCCCCCCAGTCGATGGCCAGCAACCCGGTCACGCCCCCGCCGAACCTGAACAAGTAACCAGCTCTGACGCGCCTCGGCCCGCCCTACCCTTGCCGGGAGGGCGGGCCGACGCACATGCCCTGGTCGGCCGACCGCGCGACGAACGCCCGCCACGCTTCCGCGCCGCACACCAGCACCGGACCGTCCGGCCGCTTGCTGTCCCGTACCGGAACAACGCCCGGGAACCCGTCAGCGACCTCGACGCACTCACCGCCCTGCGTGTTGCTGTAACTGGACCTGCGCCAGGCGGCGGCGCTGACGTCGGGCCGGTAGGCGTGCGTCATGGTAGGCGTCCTCCAGGACGGTGCGGATGGGGTCTGCCGATACATCGGGCGGCAACGCATGAGCCTGAAACTGTGCGAATGCCAGGCCGTATTCGCGCACCGTGGCGCCCTCGCGCCGCTCCTGCGGATCGCCCTTCCGCCGTACGCACAGGAGCGCATCCGGTGACCGGTGCGCCGCAGTACGGCCGGGACGCCGTCGTGGGGCGCCGGCCCCGGAGTGCTCGCTCCGTGCCCCGGGTGCGGGCCGAACTCCGCAGGGCGCCGGCCGGGTGGGGCCTGTACGCGCTGGAGGATCGGGCGGCTCTCGTCCTCACCGAGCTGCTGACCAACGCCGTCCGCCATGCGCGCGCACCGCGCGGGGTTCCGCCCCGCGCCGCGGGCCCGGCAAGGCTGTGTGGGCGGAACTTCTCAGGTGAGTCAGGTGCGCGTCAGGTACGCGTCGGGTCCGAGTCAGGTGCGAACCATTGACGGTTCAAGGAGGGGGACTTACCTTCCTGGGAGTTGATTGGAAAGTTTCCTAACAGATCAGCTTGCGGGCGGATCGGCGGTGGTGAGCGGGATGAGCGCAACGGGCGGGACGCCGGGGACTCCCCGGGTGTTGCGGGCGATGAACGACCGGGCCGCGCTGGAACTGCTCGTGTCGCACGGGCCGTTGACGCGTACGCAGATCGGCGAGCTGACCGGGCTGTCCAAGCCCACCGCCTCGCAGCTGCTGGGGCGGCTGGCGGCGGCCGGGCTGGTGCGGACGACGGGGAACGTGACCGGTCGGCCGGGACCCAGCGCGCAGCTGTACGAGGTGAATCCGGCGGCGGCGTACGTCGCCGCGCTGTCGGTCGATCCGGCCGGGGTGACCGCCGTCGTCGCGGACATCGCCGGGCGCACCGTGGGGGAACAGCGGGTCGCCGCGGGCGCGGTGGACGACGGTGGCGACGAGGGCCACGGGGGCGACGGCGCCACCGCCCGACTGGTCACGGCCGCCGTGGACGGGGCGCTGGAGAAGGGGGGCTGGACCGGGGCGCGCTGCACCGGGTCGTCATCGGGACGCCGGGCGCGCTCGACCCGCGTACCGGTGAGCTGCGGTACGCGCCGCATCTGCCCGGCTGGCACTCGCGGGCGCTGCTCGGCGAGTTGGGGGACGCGCTGGGCGCCCCGGTCGTGATCGAGAACGATGTGAATCTCGCGGCGCTGGCCGAGCAGCACGACGGGTCGGCGCAGGACCACGACGACTTCGTGCTGGTGTGGGTCGACGAGGGGGTCGGCGCCGCGATCGTCCTCGGGGGCACGCTGCTGCGCGGGGCGACCGGCGGGGCCGGGGAGATCGGGTACATGCCGCTGCCCGGCGCTCCCCTGGCGCGTGGCGGCCCGGACGCGGCGGCCGCGCCGGACGCGGGCGGCGGTTTCCAGAGTCTGGTGGGGCAGCCCGCGGTCCTCGGGATCGCCCGTGACCGGGGGCTGGACCCGGCCGGTGTCACCGAGGCGCTCGCGGACCAGGGCGTCGTGGACGAGGTGGCGCGCCGGCTGGCGACCGGGCTCGCGGCGGTCGTCGCGGTGGTCGATCCCGAGCTGGTGGTGCTGTCCGGCGTCGTCGCGCAGGCGGGCGGTGAGCGGCTGCGGGTACGGGTCGAGGAGGAGCTGACCGGGCTGGCGCTCCCCCGTCCGCAGCTGCGGATCAGCGACATCGAGGGCGACCCGATCCTGACGGGCGCGCTGCGGACGGCCCTCGTGCAGGCGCGGGACGCCGTTTTCGACACGGCCTGAGCGGACGTCGTACGCGGCGGCTCCGCCCACACGGCCTGAGTACCGTCCCCCACCCCCACCCAGAGAAGGGCCTGTCATGATCACACCAAGCCGCGCCGTGCGCGGCACCGCGGCGGCCCTCGCGCTGCTGCTGGCCGCCGGCTGCGCCAACCCCGGTACCGGCAGCAACCGGGACGACCCGACGAAGCCGGTCACGCTGAAGTTCTGGCACGGCTGGTCGGCGCCGGGCGAGGTGAAGGCGATCGACGAGTCGATCCGCCGCTTCGAGGAGCTGCACCCCAACATCCATGTCGTGGCGACCGGGAACGTCTCCGACGAGACCACCAATCAGGCGCTGCGGGCCGGGGGTGAGGGCGCCCCGGACGTGGTGTCGTCCTTCACGACCAACAATGTGGGGCAGTACTGCGATTCGGGGATGTGGGCGGACCTCGATCCGTTCATGGAGAAGAGCGGGCTGGACAAGCACAAGGTCTTTCCCGAGACGCTCCTCGAATACAGCAGTTACGAGGGGAAGCAGTGTGCGCTGCCGCTGCTCGCCGACGCGTACGGGATGTACTACAACAAGGACGCGTTCGCGGAGGCCGGTATTTCGCGGCCGCCGCGGACCATGTCGGAGCTGGTACGGGACGCGAAGAAGCTGACGGAGAAGAACGGGCGCGGCGGGCTCGAACGGGTCGGGTTCATGCCCAACTTCCGGATGTACCAGAACAGTCCGGACCGGCTCCTCGCGCAGTGGGGGCCGACGTACTTCGACGGCGAGGGCAATTCCCGGCTGGCGAAGGAGAAGACGGTACCGGAATTCTTCCGGACGACCGGTGAACTGATGAAGGCGCAGGGTGGTTACGCCGCGCTGGAGAAGTTCCGTACGACGTTCGGCGACGAGATGTCGTCCCAGAACGCCTTTCTCACCGGGAAGGTCGCGATGCACCTGGACGGTGAGTGGCGGGGGCTGATGCTGGACGAGGCCAAGGCGGAGTTCCGGTGGGGCACCGCGCCGCTGCCGGTGCCGGACGACCGGCCCGAGACGTACGGCCGCGGCTTTCTGACCGGGACGGTCGCGGGGATCGCGCACAGCAGCCGGCACCAGAACGCGGCGTGGGAGCTGGTGAGATTCCTGACCGCGGACACGAAGCAGGTGGTGCGGTTCGCCAATGCCATTCACAACGTGCCGTCGACGAAGGCCGCGCTGGAATCGCCCGCGCTGGACGCCGACAGGTCGTTCCGTACGTTCCTCGACATCGCGCGTCATCCGTACAGCACGGCGCTGCCGCCGTCCACGAACGGCGGGCAGTACGTGGTCTCGCTGCGGGACTTCGCCTACAAGGTGGAGGCGGGGAAAGTGCCCGACCTGCATGCCGGACTGCGCGAACTCGATGCCCAGATAGACGCCGACACCCTCCAGTCCAGGAGCTGAGGACGTATCCCATGGCTCTCTCCCACGCGCCCGCACTCCGGCGCAAGCACCGCCGTGCCCGGCTCCGTACGCTCGGATTCCTCTCGCCGTGGCTGGTCGGCTTCTCGGTCTTCTTCGCGTATCCGCTGATCGCGACCGGCTATTTCTCCTTCATGCACTACAACCAGATCAAGGAGCCGACTTTCGTCGGGCTGCGGAACTGGACGTACGTGCTGACGCAGATGCCGCTCTTCGGGCCCGCGCTGTGGAACACGCTGTGGCTCGTCGTCGTCATGGTCGCGCTGCGGGTGGTCTTCGGGCTGGGCATCGGCCTGCTGGTCACGAAGGTCAAGACCGGTGCCGGGCTGTTCCGTACGGCGTTCTACGTGCCGTACCTGGCCCCGCCGGTCGCCGCGACCGTCGCCTTCGTCTTCCTGCTCAGCCCCGGCAGCGGGCCCGTCAACGAGATCCTGTCGGCGGTCGGCATCGACTCGCCGCCGACCTGGTTCAACGATCCGGCGTGGGCCAAGCCGTCGCTGGTGATGCTGTCCCTGTGGGGCATCGGCGACCTGATGGTCATCTTCATGGCCGCGCTGCTGGACGTGCCGAAGGAGCAGTACGAGGCGGCGGAGCTGGACGGGGCCGGTGCGTGGGCGCGGTTCCGGTACGTCACCTGGCCGTCGATCACCCCGATCGTGATGTTCGCGGTGGTGACCGGGGTCGTGCAGACGATGCAGTACTACACGCAGGCGCTGGTCGCGGGGAAGCTCGCCTCGGGTGTCTCCGTCGGTCCCGGGACCGTCATCCAGCCCGGCTATCCGGACCATTCCACGCTCACGGTGCCGCAGCTCGTCTACTCGCTCGGCTTCCAGAACTTCAACACCGGTGCCGCGTGCGTGCTCTCGCTCGTGCTCTTCGCGATCGCGATGGCCGTCACCACGTTGCTGATGCGTAAGCGCACCGGCCTGCTCTCGGCGGAGGACTGACCGATGACCACCACGACCCTGAGAGCGGCGGCGGACGTCCGTACCGGGAGCGGCGGCGGCCCGGCCGTCCGGGCGGTACGGCGCAAACGGGTGCTGCACTGGATAGCGATGCACTCCCTCGCGGTCGCCGCGGCACTCTTCTTCGTCCTGCCTTTCGTCTTCGTCTTCCTGACCTCGGTGATGAGCGACGGGCAGGCGATGAGCGGGGAGCTGTGGCCGCGCGCCTGGCACTGGGAGAACTACGCGCAGGTCTTCCGCACCCCCGGCTTCCTGGACTGGTGGCGCAACTCGCTGACGTACGCGGTGCTGGGCACGGTCCTCACGGTGTGCTCGTCCGTGCCGGTCGCGTACGCGCTGGCCAAGTTCCGCTTCCGGGGGCGGCGTACCGCGATGCTGCTGGTGATCTCGACGATGATGCTGCCGCCGCAGGTCGTCGTGGTCCCGATGTACCTGGTGTGGGCCCAGCAGTTCCAGCTGTCCGGCTCACTGTGGCCGCTGATCATCCCGATGGCGTTCGGGGACGCGTACTCCATCTTCCTGCTGCGGCAGTTCCTGCTGACGATCCCGAAGGAGTACCTGGAGTCGGCGCGGGTGGACGGCTGCGGCGAACTGCGGACGCTGCTGCGGATCGTCGTGCCGATGGCGAAGCCGGGGATCGCCGCGGTCGCCCTCTTCCAGTTCTTCTACTGCTGGAACGACTACTTCGGGCCACAGATCTACGCCGCGCAGAACCCGGGCGCCTGGACGCTGTCCTACGGACTGGAGACGTTCAAGAGCGCGCACATGGTCGACTGGAACCTCACCATGGCGGCGACGCTGCTGGTCATGGCTCCGGTGATCGTCGTTTTCCTCTTCGCACAGAAGGCCTTCGTCGAAGGCGTCACTCTCACAGGGGTCAAGGGCTGAAGCACTCATGACAGGTATCAAGCTTGCGGTGGTCGGCGGCGGGTCGACCTACACCCCCGAACTCATCGACGGTTTCGCGCGGTTGCGGGACGTGCTGCCGGTGGCCGAGCTGGTCCTGATCGATCCGGCCGCTGACCGGCTGGAGCTGGTGGGCGGGCTGGCCCGGCGGATCTTCGCCCGGCAGGGCCACCCGGGCCGGATCAGCTGGACGGACGATCTGGACGCCGGGGTGGACGGTGCCGACGCGGTCCTGCTCCAGCTGCGCATCGGCGGGCAGGCGGCCCGCAACCAGGACGAGACGTGGCCGCTGGAGTGCGGCTGCGTGGGCCAGGAGACCACCGGAGCGGGCGGGCTCGCCAAGGCGCTGCGTACGGTGCCGGTGGTGCTGGACATCGCGGAGCGGGTACGGCGGCGGAACCCGGACGCCTGGATCGTGGACTTCACCAACCCGGTCGGCATCGTGACGCGGGCGCTGCTCACCGCCGGGCACAAGGCCGTCGGGCTGTGCAACGTGGCGATCGGCTTCCAGCGGAAGTTCGCCCGGCTGCTGGACGTGGCGCCGGAGGACGTCCAGCTCGAACACGTCGGGCTGAACCACCTCACCTGGGAGCGCGCTGTCCGCGTCGGCGGCGAGGACGTACTGCCGAAGCTGATCGCCGAGCACGGCGACGCGATCGCCGCCGATCTGCACATGCCGCGCGCGCTGGTCGAGCGGCTGGGCACGGTCCCCTCGTACTACCTGCGCTACTACTACCAGCACGACGAGGTCGTACGGGAGCTGCGCACGAAGCCGTCGCGGGCCGCCGAGGTCGCGGCCATGGAGAAGGAACTGCTGCGGATGTACGGCGACCCGGCGCTGGACGAGAAGCCGGAGCTGCTGGGCAAGCGGGGCGGCGCCTACTACTCGGAGGCGGCCGTCGCGCTCACCTCCTCGTTGCTCCGTGACACCGGCGACGTACAGGTGGTGAACGCGCTGAACAACGGGACGCTGCCGTTCCTGCCGGACGACGCGGTGATCGAGGTGCCGGCCACGGTGGGCGCCCGGGGCGCGGTGCCGGTACCGGTACGCCCGCTGGAGCCGCTGTACGCAGGACTGGTCGCGCACGTCACGGCGTACGAGCACCTGGCACTGGAAGCGGCCCTGAAGGGCGGCCGGGACCGGGTCTTCGACGCGCTGCTCGCGCACCCGCTCATCGGCCAGATCGAGTACGCGGAGCGGCTCACCGACGAGCTGCTCGCCCACAACCGGGAGCACCTGGCGTGGGCCTGAGCGGGAACGGGGCCGGGCGGCCCGCCGTGCTGGCGGTCGACGCCGGGAACAGCAAGACCGACGTGGCGGTGGTCGGCGCCGACGGCGGCGTGCTGAGCGCCGTACGCGGCGGCGGGTTCCAGCCGCCCGCGGTGGGCGCAGCGCGGGCCGTGGCGGGGCTCGCCGCGCTCGTCGACGAGGCGCTGCGGCGCGCGGGCACCGGCCGGGTCGGGCACCTGTCCGCCTGTCTGGCCAACGCCGACCTGCCGGTCGAGGAGGAGCGGCTGACCGAGCTGCTGACGGCGCGCGGCCGGTCGGACACGGTGACCGTCGCCAACGACACCTTCGCGCTGCTGCGGGCCGGGCTCCCGGACGGCGGCCCGCACACCGGCGTCGCGGTGGTCTGCGGGGCCGGGATCAACTGCTCGGGTCTCGGCCCTGACGGCCGTACCGCGCGCTTCCCCGCCATCGGGCGCATCTCCGGCGACTGGGGCGGCGGCGGGCACCTCGCCGAGGAGGCGCTGTGGTGGGCGGCGCGGGCCGACGACGGACGGGGCGCGCCGAGCGCCCTCGCGGAGCGGCTGCCCGCCCACTTCGGGCTGCCGGCGATGCCGCAGCTCATCGAGGCGCTGCATCTGGGGGACGTGCCTGCCGTGCGCCGCCATGAGCTGGTGCCGGTGCTGTTCGCGGTGGCCGCCGAGGGGGACGAGGTGGCCCGCGCGGTCGTCGCGCGGCAGGCCGAGGAGATCGTCCTCATGGCCACGGTCGCGCTGCGCCGCCTGGACCTGCTCGCCGAGCCGGTGCCGGTGGTGCTCGGCGGCGGGGTGCTGGCGGCCCGCCACCCGGTCCTGCACGAGGCGGTGGTCGCGCTGCTCGCCGAACGCGCCCCGAAGGCCGTGCCGGAGGTGGTCACCGCTCCCCCGGTCCTGGGCGCCGCCCTGCTGGCACTGGACACCACGGGCGCACCGGCATCCGCGTACGCCCGGCTCCGCGCGCACTACGCGACGGCCGGGCCCTAGGGTCGTTCGTTCGGACCAGGCCGGATCAGGGAGCGGGGTCCGGGGCCGTGCATCGCAAGGCGGCGGCGGGCGTCATGGCGGAGCCATGGCAACCGGCGACAACGCGGCGAGGTGCGGTGCCAGGGCCCGCGAGCCCGGCATGATCCGAAAGAGGCCCTAGTCGTCCAGCGGCAGTGCCAGGTCCCGTACGTGCCCGGCGAGGAGCTTCACGGCGGCGTCCACCGCGGCTGCCTGGTCCCGCTCCCGGATCGCCTCCACGAGGAGGTGGTGCGGGTCGGTGGGGGCCGCCGTCGCGGTGTCCAGGCAGGCGGCGCGGCGCAGCTCCGCACGCAGGGCCGTGCTCAGCGAGCGGTAGATGTCGGCCAGCACGGGATTGGCGCTCGCCTCGGCGACCAGGACGTGGAAGTCGGCGTCGGCGGCGGTGAACGCCTCGTCCTCGTGGGCCGCGAGCGCCGCCCGGCGCCGGGCCAGCGCGGCCTCGATCGCGGCGAGCTGGGCGTCCGTGCGGTGTCGCGCCGCCTGCCGCGCCGCGATCACGTCCAGCCCCTGGCGGACCTGCGTGACGTGCGTCAGCTCGGCGCGCTCCAGACGGCGGCGGAGCGCCACCGCGCTGTCGTCGTCGGAGACGACGAACGTGCCGTCGCCCTGCCGCGTCTCCAGCAGCCCCGCGTGCACCAGGGCGCGGATCGCCTCCCGTACGGAGGCCCGGCTCACCTGGAGCGTTTCGGACAGCGCACTTTCGGGCGGAATGCGGCTGCCCACCGGCCAGATCCCCGTAAGGATCTGCTCCCGGATCTCGTCGGTCGCGGTCTCCACCAGCGACACCCTGCGCACCGTCCGCACGCCGTCCCTCCCTCCGCCGGCCTCGTGCCCCGGCGCCGTCCGCCGCCGGCCGCCCGCCGTTCCACAGGTCACCTGACGTCAGGCAACTCTAGTCAGGACCGGCGCCGGCGGCTGCCCATGGCGGGAACCGAACGCCGTGCGCACGCGTCAAGAGGTGCACCGGAAGAGGCAACGGGGGCCGGAGGTACGGGGCCGGGCCGCCGGGCCCGGACGAGATCGCGATCCGAACAAGATCCAGGCAATACCGGTGTGGTGACCGGCCCCTGCGGCCATACTGCTGGCCGTGCACCCCTGTCCGTGACGCGGGCCGCGGGAGCACGGCAAGCGACCGAGGGGGAGGTTCCGTGTCATACCCGCCGACCGGCAGCGCGGCACCGCCCGCGCCCCCGCCGGCCCCGGAGCCGGACACCGCCGCCACGCCGCCCGCGGCGCCCCCGACGCCGTCCGGCGAGCGCGCCGTATGGGTCGAAGGGCTGCGCCGGCTGCGCGCCGCCGCGACCACCGAGCCGGGCCGGCTCCGCATCATCGGTGCCGTACTGGCCGCGCTGGTCGTCCTGTTCGGCGCGCTCACCGCGTGGCAGGTGACGGATCGTTCGGCCGCGGCCCGCGACGTCATGGAGAGCAGCCAGCCGCTGAGCCGGGACGCGGCCGGCATCTACGGTTCGCTGGCGGACGCCGACACCACGGCGGCCGGCGGCTTCCTGGCGGGCGACCGGGAGAGCGCGGCGTCCCGCAAGCGCTACGCCGACGACATCGCCACCGCCGCGAAGCTGCTGGTCCGGGCCTCCGCCAACTCCCAGGGCTCGGCGACGGCCCGCGCGGAGATCGAGCGGCTGAACGACGCCCTGCCGCGGTACACGGGCCTGGTGGAGACGGCGCGGATGTACAACCGCCAGGGCCTGCCGGTGGGCGGCGCCTACCTCCAGTACGCCAACAGCCAGATGCGCGGCACGCTGCTGCCGGCGGCCCACCGGCTCTACGCCACCGAGACCGGCCGGCTCGACGCCGACCACGCCGACGCCACCGCCTGGCCCTGGGCCGCCCTGGCCTCCGGGGTGCTGGCCATCGGCGCGCTCGGCTGGGCGCAGCGCCGCAACTACCTGCGGACGAACCGGGTGTTCAACCACGGCCTGCTGATCGCCACGGCCGCTTCCACGGTCATGCTGCTGTGGACGCTGGCCGGGCACGCCCTGGCCCGCGCGGGCCTCGACGACTCCATCGAGCACGGCGCCAGGTCGATTCAGGTGCTGAACGAGGCGCGCATCGCGACGCTCCAGGCGCGCGGCGACGAGAACCTGACGCTGGTGGCGCGCGGCGGCAGGACCACCACCGGCCAGCGGGACTACTACGAGGTCGAGTACGCAGCGGGCATGCGGACCCTGGCGGGCGCCGGGAAGGGCGCCGACGCGCCGGCCGGCGGCAAGCTGCGGGAGGCGCTGGCCCTGGCGGACGACGAGGCGGGCCGCGCGCCGGTGCGGGAGGCGCTGAAGAACGTACGGGAGTGGCAGTCCCGGCACGGCGCGGCCCGCGCGGACGACGACCGCGGCGACTACGAGGGCGCGCTGTCGAAGGTGATCGGCACGGACCGGCCCACGAAGGAGTCCTTCGACAAGGTGGACGCGGCGCTGAAGAAGGCACTGCGGCACGAGCAGACCGAGTTCCGGGACGCGGCGCGCGACGGCCGGCGCGCGCTGGCCGGACTGGCCGGGGGCGCCGCCGTACTGGCCGTGCTGGCCGCCGCCGGCGCCGTGCTGGGCATCGGCCGCAGGCTGTCGGAGTACCGGTGACGAGGGCGGGGGCGCTCATGCGCGCGCGAATGGCGGATCTCCGGTCGGCGCTGGCTCCGGTGGCCGCCGGCATGGGCGTGATGGCGGCGGCCGCCGCGGTGCTGGTGCCGGTGCTCAGCGGCGGGCCCGCCGTGCCGTCCGCGCCGCACGTGCCGGCGCCGCCCCGTACCGCGGCGGCCGAGCCCGCCGCCACGGGCTGCACGAAGGAGAACGAGGCGGAGAGCCTGCGCCCCTCCTCGAAGGACGGCGACGCGGTGAAGCGGATCAAGAAGGCGGGCGTCCTGGTCGTCGGCGTCGACCAGAACAGCTACCGCTGGGGCTACCGCGACCGGGACAACCCCAGGAACCTCGTCGGCTTCGACATCGACCTGGTGAAGGCCATCGCCGAGGACATCCTCGGGCCGGACCCGCACATCGTGTACCGCGCCATCCCCACCAACCAGCGCATCGCTGCCGTACGGCAGCGCAAGGTGGACATGGTCGTCCGCACCATGACGATCAACTGCGAGCGCAAGCGGCAGGTCGCCTTCTCCACCGCCTACTTCACGGCGGGCCAGCAGGTGCTCGCGCCCAAGAGGTCGTCGATCGACGCGTTCGACGACTCGCTGCGGGGAAAGAAGATCTGCACGGCGAAGGGATCAACGGGCGAGCAGGAACTGGACGGTGAGGACCACGGCGCGACGGTCATGACCGTGCCGAACCAGCTCGACTGCCTGGTACGGCTCCAGCTGGGCGAGGCCGACGCCGTCGTGACGGACAGCGCGCTGGCCGCCGGGCAGGCCGCGCAGGACCCGACCGTCGAGCTCAAGGGCGAGCCGTTCAGCACCGACCTGTACGGCGTGGCGATGAACAAGGAGGACGAGGACCTGGTGCGGCGGGTGAACAAGGTGCTGGAGGAGTACCGCGAAGGCGGCGCCGACAGCCCCTGGACGACCGCGTACAAGAAGTGGCTCAAGGCCGACCTGCCGGGCGTCCCCGGCCCGCCGACCCCGCAGTACAGCGACTGACCGGCCCGGCCGGGCGCCCGCTCCCGGCCGTCCGCAGCGCACCGCACGCACTCTGGAGAGGTGATCGATGGGGGTCCCAGGGCCCGCCCCGGCCATGAGCCGCGACGAGGTGGACCGCGCCCTCGGCAGGCTCGGCGCCGAGCACGAAGCGATCGAGAGCTCGCTGCTCGCGCTGCAGGACCACGCGGGCCGCCGCCTCCTGGAGGGCGCCGAACTGACCGGCGTCACCAAGGACCGCTGGGCGACGGCCGAGCGGCAGATCACCGTGCTGTGGGCGCACTTCGAGGCGTACACCGCCGCGCTGGAAGCCGCCCGCGAGCTGCGCGCCCGCCGCCGCTGGCTGTCCCCCGACGACCTGACCACCCTCACCGAGATGCTGCGCGGCGCCGGTGTCACCGTCTCCGGCGGCTCGGCCGCCGGCACCCCCGGCAGACTCAGCGAACGGCTCAGCCTCGAAGCGCTGGTCGACCGGATGAACGGGCTGTACGCCCGCGCCCTGGACGTCATCGTCAGCGCGGACTCCGTATGGACCGCACTGCCCGCCCGCATCGACCTGCTCGCCGCCGAACTGCGGCGCACCCGCTCCCTCGCGCACTCCGTCGGCGTACGCCCCGGCGAGCACCCCTCCGGCGACGACCTGGAGGACATCACCGACGAACTCGGCCGGCTGCGCGCCGAGGTGCTCACCGACCCGCTCGCCTTCTGGGTGCCCGCCACCGACGCCAGCGCCGCGCCCGGCGGCGGGCATCCCGACACCGGCCGGTACGACCGCGCGGCACGCGCCCTGGAGGACGTACGGCGCGAGATAGAGGCGGTCCTCGCCGTGCGGCAGGACGCCGAACGGCGGCTGATGCAGGTGCGCGACCTGCTCTCGCGCGCCGACCGTACGCTCACCGAGGCGCGGCAGGCGCGCGGCGAGGTGCTGGCGAAGATCGCCGCGTCCGAGGTGCCGGCCGTCTCCGGCCCGTCGGCCGCGCTGCACGAACAGCTCGCCACCGCCGCCGAGTACCGCAGACGCGCCCAGTGGCACCTGCTGTCACCGCTCCTGGAGAGCCTGGAGGAGCGCGCCGAGGAGGAGCTGCTGCGCGCCCGCGAGTCGCTGACCGCGGTGACCGCGCCGCTGGCGGTCCGCGCCGAACTGCGCGGCCGGCTCGACGCGTACAAGGCGAAGGTGGCACGGCACGGCCTGGCCGAGGACCTGCTGCTGATCGAGCGGTACGACATCGCCCGCCGGATGCTGTGGAGCGCGCCCTGCGACCTGCGCGCCGCCGAACAGGCCGTACTGCGCTACCAGCAGGCGGCGGCCGAGGCGCTGGCAGCCGGCCGGACGGACCGCGAGGGGGAGTCATGACCAGCGAGAACGCCGCGTGCCAGCGGCCGGAGTGCGGCGGCTGTTACGAGGACGTCGGCGAGGGCGAACTGTACTGCGACACCTGCGGCATGGCGCCGGTCGTCTCGCCGACCGGCATGGTGTCCTCGCCGCCCACCGGCGTCGCGGGCGCCGCCCGCTCCTCGGCCGGCTCCGGCTCCGCGCAGAACTCCGGCAGCGCCTCCACGTCGTCCTCCTCGCGCTCCTCCGGCTCCCGGCGTTCGGTCTCCGGGCGCCTCTCGCGCTCGCTGTCCGGGCCGTCGACGCAGCTGGTGTCCGTGCGCAGCGGAAGCTCGGGGCAGGGCTCCGCCTCCGGCTCCGGCGCGGGGCGCGGGCGGCTGGGCGCGGGGCTGGTGGCGGTGCCGGACGTACCGCGCCCCGACCCGCGCACGGTGGTGCTGGAGAACCCCGAGGTCCCCGAGCGCAAGCGGTTCTGCAGCCGCAGCGACTGCGGGGCGCCGGTGGGCCGGGCCCGCAGCGGGCGGCCCGGCCGTACGGAAGGGTTCTGCACCAAGTGCGGCCACCCCTACAGCTTCGTGCCGAAGCTGCGGGCCGGTGACGTGGTGCACGGCCAGTACGAGGTCGCCGGCTGCCTCGCGCACGGCGGGCTGGGCTGGATCTACCTGGCGGTGGACCGCGCCGTCTCCGACCGGTGGGTGGTGCTCAAGGGCCTGCTGGACACCGGCGACGAGGAGGCGCTCGCCGTCGCGGTGTCCGAGCGCCGTTTCCTCGCCGAGATCGAGCACTCCAACATCGTCCGCATCTACAACTTCGTCGAGCACCTCGACCCGACGACCGGCAGCCTCGACGGCTACATCGTCATGGAGTACGTCGGCGGCAAGTCCCTCAAGGAGATCGCCAACGAGCGGCGCACTCCCCAGGGCCGGCGCGACCCGCTCCCGGTCGAGCAGGCCTGCGCGTACGGCATCGAGGCACTGGAGGCCCTGGGCCACCTGCACAGCCGCAACCTGCTCTACTGCGACTTCAAGGTCGACAACGCCATCCAGCAGAACGACCAGCTCAAGCTGATCGACATGGGCGCGGTCCGGCGGATGGACGACCACGAGAGCGCGATCTACGGCACGGTCGGCTACCAGGCGCCCGAGGTCGCCGAGGTCGGCCCGTCCGTCGCCTCCGACCTCTACACCGTCGCGCGCACCCTCGCCGTCCTCACCTTCGACTTCCAGGGCTACACGAACGTTTTCGCGGACTCGCTGCCGGACCCGGAGCACATCGAGGTCTTCCGCCGGTACGAGTCCTTCTACCGGCTGCTCGTCCGGGCCACCGACCCCGACCCGGCGCGCCGGTTCGCCTCCGCCGAGGAGATGGCCGAGCAGCTGACCGGCGTACTGCGCGAGGTCGTGGCGCTGCAGACCGGTGAGCAGCGGCCCGCGCTGTCCCAGCTGTTCGGGCCCGAACTGCGGGTGGTCGACACCGAGCTGATGCCGGCGGTGGCCGGGGACACCTCGCTGCTGGGCGGGCGTACCCTCCCGTTCCGCCGCCGCGGCCGGCGGAAGCAGCCGGCCGCGGCCCTGCCGGGCCGGGGTCCGACGGCGGGGCTCGTGGGCGCCGCACCGGACACGCCGTCGATCCCGGCGCAGATGTCGTACGAGATCTCCCCGCTGCCCGGATACGGGAGCCCGCCTCCCGTGCTGCGCCCCCTGGACACGGCGGCCACCGTGCTCGCCCTCCCCGCGCCGCGGGTGGACCCCGGCGACCCGAACGCCGGCTTCCTGGCCGGCCTGCTGGCAGCGGCCCCCGCCGAACTGGTCGCCGCGCTCCGCTCCGCGCCCGCCGACTCCCTGGAGGTCCGGCTGCGCGACCTGCGGGCGCGGCTGGAGATGGGCGACGGGCCCGAGGCCCGGCGGGTGCTGCGGGAGATCGAGACGGACCCGCTGGCCGACTGGGCGTCGGACTGGCGGGTGGTCTGGAACCGCGGCCTGGTGGCCCTCGCGGAGGGGGACAAGGAGACCGCGGCGCTGTCCTTCGACGCGGTGTACGACGCGTTCCCGGGCGAGCCCGCGCCCAAGCTCGCGCTGGGCGTCTGCGCCGAGGTGCTGGGCCAGCTGGACAACGCAGCGGAGTACTACGGCCTGGTGTGGTCGACCGACCACAGCTATGTGAGCGCGGCGTTCGGGCTGGCCCGGGTGCGGCTCGCGGCCGGTGACCGGGCGGGCGCCGTGCGGGCGCTGGAGGCCGTGCCGGAGTCCTCGATCCACTTCACCGCGGCCCGTATCGCCGCGGTACGGGCCCGGCTCCGGCAGCGCCCGGCCGGCGAACCGCTGCTGGCCGACCTCCAGGCCGCGGCCCGGCAGATCGAGCGGCTCGCGGACTTCGGCCTGGACGCGCAGCGCCGCGAGACGCTGACGACGGAAGTACTGGGCTGCGCCCTGGACTGGGTACTGTCCGGGCGCGCCGGGGAACCCGCGCCGGACGGACCGGGCACGAAGGGGCAGCCGGCCGACGGCCGCCCCGCACTGCTCGGCTGCGCGCTGGACGAGCGCGGGCTGCGCTTCGGCCTGGAGCGGTCCTGCCGACTGCTCGCCAGGCTGGCCCAGCGCGGTGATGAGAGGATCGAACTGGTGGAGCGGGCCAACCGCTTCCGCCCCAGGACGTGGGTGTGAGATGGCAGTGACAGGTCCTACCCGGTGCCCGGGCTGCGCCGAGCCGCTGGAGCCGGGGGACAACTTCTGCGGCGTGTGCGGAGCCGACCTCTCCGCCGCGGCGGGTGAGAACGCCGCGGCCGGGGAACACCCGACGCTCGCGCTCTCCCCTCAGAGCTCTCAGGGCTCTCAGGGCAGGGCGCCCGCGGGCCCCGAAGCGGCGTACCGGGCGGCGCCGCCGCCCGCGCCGGAGACCCGGCTGCCGGGCGCGGGCCCGGCACCGGCGGTGCCCGCCCCGGCCGGTACCGCGGCGCCCGCCGACCCCCGTGCGACCTTCGCCGCCCGGACCTGCGTGGCCTGCCGCACCGGCACCGTCGACGAGGACGGCTACTGCGCGCACTGCGGCCACGCCCAGCCCCGCGAGCGCGACCACTTCGAACGGGAGCTGGAGCGGGTCGCGGCGGTCAGCGACCGCGGCCACCGCCACCACCGCAACGAGGACTTCTTCGCCGTCGCCGGCACCGCGCTGCCCGACGGCTCCCCGGCCGTGGTCGCGGTGGTCTGTGACGGCGTCTCCTCCGCGACCCGGCCCGACGAGGCGTCGCAGGCCGCGGCCGAGACGGCGGCCGAGTCGCTGCTGGCGGCACTGCCCCGGGAAGCACATCCCCAGCAGGCCATGCACGACGCGATCCTGGCCGCCGCCAAGTCCGTCGACGCCCTCGCGGCCGCGCCCGACCAGCCGCAGCAGCACGACCCGTACCGCCGGCAGAACGCCCCGGCCTGCACGCTCGTCGCGGCCGTCGCGGCGGGCGGGGTGCTGACCGTCGGCTGGGTCGGTGACAGCCGCGCGTACTGGATCCCCGACGACCGCACGGCGCCCGGCGCCCGGCTCACCGAGGACGACTCCTGGGCCGCGCAGATGGTGGCGAACAACCTGATGACGGAGGCGGAGGCGTACGCCGACGAACGGGCGCACGCCATCACCGGCTGGCTGGGCGCCGACGCGTACGAACTCCAGCCGCACACCGCCGCTTTCCGGCCGGACCACCCGGGTGTCGTCGTGGTCTGCACCGACGGCCTGTGGAACTACTCCGAGGCCGCGGCGGAGCTGGCGGCCGTGCTGCCCCCCGACGCGGGTGAACGCCCGCTGCACGGCGCCCGAACACTGGTGCGCCACGCTCTGGACAGCGGGGGCCACGACAACGTAACAGTGGCCGTGGTGCCGTTCCCGGTCCCCGCCACCGGGGCAGGATCGGCCTGAGTCACCACGGCAACGCCGCAGCACAGTAGAGCGCAGTGAACGGTCCGGCACCGGGGGAGGTGCCGACGGGGGGACGGCCTGGGGTACTTCCGCCCGCCCGCACGCCGACGAGCACGACGGAGCGTCAAGGAGCGGAACGGATGGCCAACTTCTCGAAGTCCACGGTGCCGCAGTTCTCCGTGGAGGTGTACCAGAACGAGTACCTCCCCGAGGGCGGCCGCGAGGTGAACGCCATCGTCACCGTCACCGCCACCGGCGGCGGTACCTCGGGGGGCCGGCCGCTCGCCGACGCGACGGGGCAGCCGTCCGTCCCGGCGCAGGGCCGGGCCCCGGACGCCGCCGTCGTCATCATGGTCGACTGCTCCGGCTCGATGGAGTACCCGCCGACCAAGATGCGCAACGCCCGCGAGGCGACCGCCGCGGCGATCGACACGCTGCGCGACGGGGTGGCGTTCGCGGTGGTCGCCGGCACCCACCAGGCCGCCGAGGTGTACCCGGGCGGCGGCCGCCTCGCGCAGGCCTCGCCCGCCACCCGCGGCCAGGCCAAAGAGGCGCTGCGGCGGCTGCGGGCGGGCGGCGGCACCGCCATCGGCACCTGGCTGCGGCTGGCCGGGCGGCTGCTGGACTCCACCGAAGCGGCCATCCGGCACGGCATCCTGCTCACCGACGGCCGCAACGAACACGAGTCGCCCGAGGACCTGCGGGCCACGCTGGACGCCTGCGCCGGCCGGTTCACCTGCGACGCGCGCGGGGTGGGCACGGACTGGAAGGTCGCCGAGGTCACCGGCATCTCCTCGGCCCTGCTGGGCAGCGCCGACATCGTCGCCGACCCGGCCGGGCTCGCGGCGGACTTCACGCGGATGATGGAGACCGCGATGGGCAAGGAGGTCGCGGACGTCGGCCTGCGGGTGTGGACGCCGCAGGGCGCCGAGATCCAGTACGTGAAGCAGGTCGCGCCGACGGTCGAGGACCTGACCGGGCGGCGCACCGACGCCGGGCCGCGGGCCGGCGTCTACCCGACCGGCTCGTGGGGTGACGAGTCCCGCGACTACCACGTGTGCGTACGGGTACCGGACGCCGGCGTCGGCCGGGAGATGCTGGCCGCGCGGGTGGCACTGGTGCTCCCTGTGCCCGGCGGCGAGGCGCAGCGGACGCTGGCGCAGGGCCTGGTACGGGCGGTGTGGACGACCGACATGGCCGTATCGACGCAGATCAACCCGCAGGTGGCGCACTACACGGGGCAGGCGGAACTGGCCCGTGTCATCCAGCAGGGGCTCGATGCGCGTAAGTCCGGAGATATGGACGGAGCGACCGCCCGGCTCGGCCGCGCCGTACAGCTGGCGAGCGCTTCGGGGAACGAGGACACTGCGAAACTGCTTGCGAAGGTGGTGGACGTCGTGGACGCCGCGACCGGTACTGTGCGGCTGAAGGCGAAGGTTGCGGAAGCGGACGAGATGACACTCGAAACACGCTCCACCAAGACAGTTCGCGTCAAAAAGTGACAAACGAGTGACAAGTTAGACGTAACGCCGTCGGAAGACGGTACGGAGGGGGACATACCGACATGCCGACCTGCCCGAACGGCCACCAGTCAGTGGCCGAAGACTGGTGCGAGGTGTGCGGCCACCGCATGGCGGGCACTGTCGCGCAAGCCACTCCCCCGCCCCCCGGCTTCCCCGGCGCCCCGGCACCCCAGCAGGGCAGCTACGGCTACCCGCCGCCCCCCGCCCCCCGCCCGGCGCGGGCCAGGCCCCCGGGCCCGGCACCGGCCAGGCCGAGCTGTGCCCGCAGTGCGGTACGCCGCGTGAGGCCATGGCGCCGTTCTGCGAGGAGTGCCGGTACAACTTCCTGACGCACTCCCCGACCTCCGCCTCGTACCCGGCGCCGCCGCAGCAGCAGTCCGCGCCGCCGCCCGGCTTCCCGGCCCAGCCCGGCCCGCCGGACCAGTACGAGTACCAGGGTTCGCGCCCCTCGCAGATGAACCGGCCCGCCGAGCCGCTGGGCCCCGGACAGCAGCCGGGCCCCGCCGGCCCGCCCTTCGGCGAGCCCGGCCCGCCGCCCCCGCCGTACGGTGACGCGGGATCGACGCCTCCGCCGCAGCCGCAGGCCCCGCAGGCCCCGTCCCCGTCCCAGGGCGGCGACGACTGGCTGCTGCCGCCGCCCGGCGGCCCCCAGCCTCCCGGCGCCCCGCAGGGCGCGGCCCCGCAGGCACCCCCGGCGCCGCCCGGCCGGCCCGGTCCGTACGGGCAGCCCGGTCCGCACGGTCCTGGTTCTCCGGGGCCCGGCGCGCCGGGTGCCGGTCCGCAGGGGTTCGAGCAGCCCGGCCCGCCGCCCCCGCCGTACGAGCAGTCCGCGCCCCCGGCGCCGCCCGGCCCGTACGACTCCCAGGGCGCCCCGTGGGGGCAGCAGCCGCCGCCGCAGCAGCCGTTCCCGCAGCAGCAGCCGCCGCCCCCGCCGCAGCAGTACGACCAGCACGCCCCGCAAGGCGGCACCGGTGAGCAGCCGTGGTCCGCGGGCGGCGCTCCCGGCCAGGCGGCGACCGGCGCCGGCTGGGTCGCGGTGATCGCGCCGGACCGTGAGTACTTCATGGCGATGATGGGCCGCAGCGGCCCGGAGGCCGCCGGGCTGAACCTGCCCGCCTACTCCCCCGAGCAGCAGCTGCCGCTCTCCGGCCGGCAGGTCACCATCGGCCGCCGCCGGCACAGCACGGGCGAGTCGCCGGACATCGACCTGGCACGCCCGCCGGAGGACCCGGGCGTCTCGCACCAGCACGCCATGCTGGTGCAGCAGCCGGACGGCGGCTGGGCCGTCGTGGACCAGAACTCCACCAACGGCACGACCGTCAACGGCGGCGAGGAGCCGATCCAGCCGTACGTCCCCGTCCCGCTCCGGGAGGGCGACCGGGTGCACGTCGGCGCCTGGACGACCATCACGGTCCGCCGGGGCTGAACGTCACCGGCCGCTGCCGGGCCGGGCTCAGCCCCGGCTCGGCAGCGGCCACCGGTGCGGACCGTCGGGGGCGTCCAGCCACGCCCACTGCCGCTCCCCCGCCACCGTCACCCCGAACCGCTCCCGGTCCGGCCGGCGCTCGGCGCGCCACAGCGCGTACGCGGCGCCCGGGTCCAGCGTCCCGGCGCTCAGCGCGTGCAGGAAGTGGAAACGCTCGTCCCGCAGCGCCTCCGTCGGCACCTTCGCGGTCCCGGCCGGCGCCCCGGTCCGCTCCCCGTCCGGCGATGCGCCACCGGGCCGGTCCACGGGCACCGCGCTGCGCAGCCGTACGAAGTACGCCGGGGTGGACAGGAACCGTCCCTCCGCGTGCCCCGGCCCCGTCACCCGCAGCAGTACCAGCCCGGTGGCCAGCGGCGTGAGGATCAGCCCGCCGGTCCTGCACTGCGCCACCCACGCCGCCGGCACGGACGGCAGCCGGCAGGTCGCCATGATCCGGTCGAACGGTGCCCGCTCCGGGCAGCCGAGCGCACCGTCCCCGGTGATCACCAGCGGCCGGCACCCGGCCGCCGCCAGATGCTCCCGGGCCGGTCCGGTGATCTCCTCGTCGAGGTCGACGGTGGTCACCCGCGCGTCGCCGAGCCGGTGCGAGAGCAGCGCCGCGTTGTAGCCCGTGCCCGTGCCGATCTCCAGCACCTCGTGCCCGTCCTCGACCCGCAGCTCGTCCAGCATCGTGGCCATCAGGGACGGCTGGCTGCTGGAGGAGACCAGCTCCCCGTCGCGCACGTGGGTGGCCAGCGCGCTGTCGGCGTACGCGCCCCGCAGCCACTCCTCCCGGCGCTTCGGATCAGGATGATCGGCGGCCCGCCGCTCGTACCCGCCGGCCACGCCCACGTAGTACACCGGCACGAACAGGTGCCGGGGCACCTCGGCGAACGCCGCCCGCCAGCGCGCGTCGGCCGCCCCGCCGCCCAGCGTGATCAGCCGCACCAGCCCGGCACGGGCCTGCGCGGCGTCGGCGGCGTACGGATCGCTTTCTGGTTCCATGCCGTTACCGCTCATACCTCCACTGTGCGCCAAGTCCTACGTCTCCCGTACTCGGCCGGTACGTCTGAGACCATGGAAGCGTGAACGAGATTCCGCGCGGCACGCTTCAGGAGCAGACCTTCTACGAGCAGGTCGGTGGCGAGGAGACCTTCCGGCGTCTGGTGCACCGCTTCTACCAGGGCGTCGCGGAGGACCCCCTGCTGCGGCCCATGTACCCGGAGGAGGACCTCGGCCCGGCCGAGGAACGCCTCGCGCTGTTCCTCATGCAGTACTGGGGCGGTCCCCGGACGTACAGCGACAGCCGCGGCCACCCCCGGCTGCGGATGCGGCACATGCCCTTCACCGTCGACCGCGCGGCGCACGACGCCTGGCTGCGGCACATGCGGGACGCGGTGGACTCCCTGGAGCTGGCGCCCGAGCACGAGACCCAGCTGTGGAACTACCTGACGTACGCGGCCGCCTCGATGATCAACAGCGAGGGCTGAGCCGGCGCTTCCGGGCCTTGGGCCAGGTGACAGGCCGGCCACGCGAGAGACCGACCACGCGAGAGGCCGGGCCGCCCCTGAGGGGTGGCCCGGCCTCCGCCGTGTGCGTGCGTTGCTGTCCGCCGCCGTCAGGCCGGGGTGACCGACAGTCCCTGGAGTCCGCCCGTACGGACGGCGATGGAGCCGTGCGGCGTACGGAACCGCAGCCAGCCGCCCGCGGCCAGCAGCGTGTACGGCTCCGGCAGGGATCCGGCACCCGTCGCGCCTACGGGAGCGCGCACCGGGCGCAGGAAGCCCAGCGACTGCGCGGCGTGCACGGCGCGCAGCGGCAGGTGTGTGTCGCCGACCGCACGCGACCAGATCTCCCGGCCGATCCGGTCCCGTTCCGTACGGGTCCGCCGCTCGGGCGGCAGCTCCCCGTCCCGGGCCCGGAACTCGGCGACCGAGGCCGCGAGCACGCGGCCGAGCGCGTCGGGCTCGGGCAGCCCCGGCACCCGGCGCCAGCCGCCCTGCGGCGGCAGCACCCCGGCCCACGGCGGCCCGGTGACAGCGGCGGGGACGGCGAGTTCGCCGGCCGGCTCCTCGATGCCGTCGAGCAGTTCGCCCGCCGAGACGGTCGCGTCCAGCCGTACCGGCTCCGCGAGGCGCGCCGTACGGATGGCCAGCACCTCGAAGGACGGCGGCCGGCCGAAGACGGCGAGCACGCCGCCGTCACCGGCACCACCGGCCGGTGCCGCCTGCAGGCGTACCGCGGCGGCGCGGTCGTAGTGCAGCAGCCGGGACAGGAAGGCGGCGAGGTCCGCCGCCTCCCCGTCGTCGGCCAGGCGCAGGACCGTCATGCGGCGACGGCCTCCGAGCGCTCGTTACCGCCTTCGCCGGCGTCGGCGTCGTCCAGGTACTCCTGCAGGAACGCCTTCTCCTCGGCGGTGATGCGGCGCGGGCGGCCCGCTTCGAGGTCGTACGGCACCACGACGGTCGAGGCCCGCACGTACAGGGTGTCCGCGTCCTTGATCTCGTACGCGATCGTCAGGGACGCCGCGGTGATCCGGGTCACCCAGGACTCGATGGTCACCGGCTCGTGCCGGTGGACCAGCGGGCGTACGTAGTCGATCTCGTGCCGGGCCACGACGGACCCGCCGGAGAACGACGGACTGCCGTCCCCCGGCGCCAGCCGGAACATGAAGTCGATCCGCGCCTCTTCGAGGTAGCGCAGGAAGACCACGTTGTTGACGTGGCCGAACGCATCCATGTCCGCCCAGCGCAGCGGGCAGGAGTAGACGTGTCGCACGCGATCGACCTCAGCCTCGGGTCAGCTTCTTGTAGGTGGCGCGGTGCGGACGCGCGGCGTCCGGGCCGAGCCGCTCGACCTTGTTCTTCTCGTAGGACTCGAAGTTGCCCTCGAACCAGAACCACTTGGACTCGCCCTCGTACGCCAGGATGTGCGTGGCGACGCGGTCGAGGAACCAGCGGTCGTGGGAGACGACCACGGCGCAGCCGGGGAACTCCAGCAGCGCGTTCTCCAGCGAGGACAGGGTCTCGACGTCGAGGTCGTTGGTCGGCTCGTCGAGGAGGAGCAGGTTGCCGCCCTGCTTGAGCGTGAGCGCCAGGTTGAGGCGGTTGCGCTCACCACCCGACAGCACGCCGGCCGGCTTCTGCTGGTCCGGGCCCTTGAAGCCGAACGCGGAGACGTACGCGCGGGACGGCATCTCGACCTGGCCCACGTTGATGTAGTCCAGCTCGTCCGAGACGACGGCCCACAGGGTCTTCTTGGGGTCGATGTTGGCGCGGCCCTGGTCGACGTACGAGATCTTGACCGTGTCGCCGACCTTGATCGACCCGGAGTCGGCGGTCTCCAGGCCCTGGATCATCTTGAACAGCGTCGTCTTACCGGCACCGTTCGGCCCGATGACGCCCACGATGCCGTTACGGGGCAGGCTGAACGACAGGTCGTCGATGAGGACCTTGTCCCCGAACGCCTTCGAGAGGTTCTCGACCTCGACGACGACATTGCCCAGACGCGGGCCCGGCGGGATCTGGATCTCCTCGAAGTCCAGCTTCCGGGTCTTCTCGGCCTCGGCCGCCATCTCCTCGTACCGGGTCAGACGCGCCTTGGACTTGGCCTGCCGCCCCTTGGCGTTGGAGCGCACCCAGTCCAGCTCCTCCTTCAGACGCTTCGCACGCTTGGCGTCCTTCTGGCCCTCGACCTTCAGGCGCGCGGCCTTCTTGTCCAGGTACGTGGAGTAGTTGCCCTCGTACGGGTGGGCACGGCCGCGGTCCAGCTCCAGGATCCACTCGGCCACGTTGTCGAGGAAGTACCGGTCGTGGGTGACGGCGACGACGGTGCCGGCGTACTGCGCGAGGTGCTGCTCCAGCCACTGCACGGACTCGGCGTCCAGGTGGTTGGTGGGCTCGTCGAGGAGCAGCAGGTCAGGGGCCTCAAGGAGGAGCTTGCAGAGCGCGACGCGGCGGCGCTCACCACCGGAGAGGTTGGTGACCGGCCAGTCACCGGGCGGGCAGCCCAGCGCGTCCATGGCCTGCTCCAGCTGCGTGTCCAGGTCCCACGCGTTGGCGTGGTCCAGGTCCTCCTGGAGCTTGCCCATCTCCTCCATCAGCGCGTCGCTGTAGTCGGTCGCCATGAGCTCGGCGACCTCGTTGAAGCGCTTGAGCTTGTCCATGATCTCGCGGGCGCCGTCCTGGACGTTCTCCAGGACCGTCTTGGACTCGTCCAGCGGCGGCTCCTGCTGGAGCATCCCGACGGTGTAACCGGGCGACAGGAACGCGTCACCGTTGGACGGCTGCTCCAGCCCCGCCATGATCTTCAGAACCGTGGACTTACCGGCACCGTTCGGGCCCACGACACCGATCTTCGCACCGGGGTACATGCTCAGGGTGACGTCGTCGAGGATCACCTTGTCGCCGTGCGCCTTGCGCGCCTTGCGCATGGTGTAAATGAACTCAGCCAAGAGAAACCGTCCGGCAGTCTGGATCTGGAAGTGGGCAGTACTACCCATCTTGCCGTACGCCGGTCCTCCGATGGAAACGGGTGACCTGCCACCGGCTTCTCGTGGCGATGCCTTCGGGGGTGCGGGGACCGCGGAGCCCACAGTGCCCACGGGGTGGGCATGCCGCACGGAAGGCACCGAGGGACCTCCGGGGTGCGGGTGCCGATGGCCGAGCAGCGGCAGCCTGCGGTGCCGGGGGCGGACCCCGACGGGCCTCCGGGGTGCGGGTGCCGACGAGCCGAGCAGCGGGCAGCCTGCGGGCGCCAGGGCGGACCCCGACGGACCTCCGGGGTGCGAGTAGCCGACGGCCCCGGGCGCTGTGGGCGCTCCGGGGCCGGGGCTTGGTGCTTGCGGTACTCAGCTGACGGTAGTCAGCTGGCGGTACTCACTGCGCGCGGCATGAGGCTAGCGGGCACGGGGCTCGCCGCGCGCGGTTCGCGATCGCGGCTCGCGGCTCGCGGCTCGCGGCTCGCGGCTCGCGGCTGCGCATGTCGTACTCACTGCGCGCAGTGAGCGTGCGGCTCACGGTACTCGTCGGTTGTCACTCCTCGGCCGTCGATCGACGGTCGTCACTCGTCGATCGACGGCCGCCGGTCACCGGCCGTCGGTCGTCACTCGTCGATCGATGGTCGCCGGTCACCGGTCATCGGTCACCGGTTGTCACCCGTCGATCTTCGGTTGTCGGTCGTCGGTCGTCACTCGCGACGTCCTACCGCTCACCCTGTGCCATGACGCTGTTACTGCGTCATGGCGCTGTTACTGCTACTGCGCGGCGCCGGTCTTCTTCTTGCGGAGGAAGAACACCGCCGCACCGCCGACCACGACCAGCACGACCGCGACGCCCGCAATCATCGGCGTGGCGCTGCTGGAACCGGTCTCAGCCAGGTCACCGCCGGTGTCACCGGCCGAGTCGCCGCCCGTACCACCGGCCGACGCCGGGCTCGGGTGCGCGGACGGGGCCGGGGTGCTGCCGCCACTGCCGGCGGTCTTGCAGTCCAGGACACCGGTGAACGTCTTCGAGAAGCCGTTGTCACCCTTCACCGTGATCTCGTACGACTCGTCCTCGGCGACCGGCACGGTCACCGTCTCGGACTTGCCGGGCGCGATCTCGTGCTCCTTGCCGGCCAGCTCGAACTGGAACGCCTCGTCACCCTTGTTGCCCACGGTGACGTCGACGCCACCCTTCGCGCAGTTCTTCTCGGCGGTCACCGCCGGAACCGCCCCCTGCTTCGCCCACGAGGCGGTGGCCACAGCGGACACGGTGGACTCGCTGGAGCCCGCCAGGATCTGCGTCTGGCTCTTGGCGTGCTCGCCGACGCCGGTGAAGGCCCGGCCGACCGGCACCTTCGTGGCGGCCTGGACGGTCAGCGAGGTGGAGCCGTCCTCGGCACCGGCCGGCACGTCGAAGAACAGCTGCGAGCCGTTGGGCGCGCTGGTGACCGGCTTGCCGGCCTTGTCGACGACCTTGACGCCGGACGGGGCGTCCGCCGCCGGGGTGACCGTCGCGCTCTGCGCGTTGGTGTGGACCGTGACCGGACCGATCCGGCTGCCGGACTTGCCGGAGACGGCGGGTGGGTCGAGCGTCAGGGACGCCGTCGGCTCCTGGAGGTTCTGCGCGCTCTTCTCGAGGTAGTCCGCCAGCTTCTCCGCCGCGGGGTCGACCGCGTCGACGTCGGCGTGGTCGGAGAAGCGCCAGATCGCGACCTGCGTACCGGCCGCCGCGGTCTTCTCGGTGAGCGTCCCGGCACCGGCCTTCTGCGCGAGCGCGGCCAGGTCGTTCACCTGCGGGTAGGAGTTCTGCAGGATCCAGCGGATCTTGCCGGCGTCGTTGTTGTTGTGCAGCGACGACTGGCTCCAGGGCACTTCCTGGTACTTGGCCTGGTTCTGCGTCGGGTTGTGGATGTCGATGCAGTACGTCTGGAGGGCACCGCCCTTGTCGACGGCCATCTCGAAGAGCCCGGCACCGATCTTCTGATCCCGGCCGTTGTCGTGGATGACGGCCTGGTCGTACACCTTCAGGCCGCCGAGCGTGGCGGTGACGCCACTGTGCGCCGGGGGCGCGTCATCCGCGGCAGCAGGCCCGGCGGTGACTATCGCACCCGCCGCGGCCAGGCCCGAGGCCAGGACCGCGGCGGCAAGGCGGGCCGCACCGCGCCTCTTCACAGAAATCATGAATTTCCCCTCTGGGCGGGGCAGGTCGATTGGGAAGTGGCCCCGCCGGAAAGACCGAGAACTCAACAGCCGAACGGAACGATCAGCCCCCGTGAGTACTCGTGATGATCAGCCCCCGTGAGTACTCGTGGATCCTAAGGAGCGAGCGCAACAGCGTCCCCAGTGATGCCGTTCGACAAGCGATCCGAATCGCAATCGTTACCGAAGGAAGCACCGCTGACCTGGGATTATCGACAAATCCCCGGGGATAATTCAGGACACTGACACCTTCTCCGGCGAATCGCTTTCTGCCTCGGAAGCACCCATTCCGGGCCCCGGAACGCCATCTCCCGCCTCGGACCGCGCAGTTCCGCTTGTGAAGCCGTCAGTCCGCCCGCGCTCTCCGCCAGTTGTGGCGCATCGGACACCGGCTGCTGCGGTTCCGGACTCGGCGGCGGGGCTTGCGTCTACCGCCAGAGGGGCACCGCCCAGGCTCGTGGCGGCGTCGGCGTCGGTAGCGGCGTTGACGTTGGCGTTGACGTTGGCGTCAGTATTGGCGTTGGCGTTGGCGTCAGCACACGTACCGGGCATGGCACCCTGGTCGGGCAGGGCGCCTGTACCGGGCAGGGCACTCGTGCCGGGCAGGGTCGTCATCCGCGCCGCGCGCCGGAAAGCGGCGGTGCCCCGGGTGAGGTCGTGCCCGATCGCCACGGCATCGATCTCCGCCGCGAACCACTTGCCGCCGCCGCGCTCCGGCGGGTGCTCCCCCTCGCGCACCGTCAACCTGCCTCGTACGACGAGTGGTTCGCCGACCGCCACCGAGGCGGCGAGGTTGTCGGCGAGCGCGCGCCACGCCCGCACGGTGTAGAAGCTCGTGGGGCCGTCCGCCCAGCGGCCCTGCTCCCGGTCGAAGCGGCGCGGGGTGCAGGCCATGCGGAACCTCGCCGCAGCCGCGCCGTCCTTTGTATAACGGTGCTCCACCGCCGTCGCCGCGTTCCCCGTCAGCGTCACCATCGTGTCGGTCATCGTCATTCCCCCCGTTCCGTCCGGCCGTCCGGTTCTCGGCGAAGTCCTTGGCCTCGCCATCAGCCGTGTCGTGCAATCCATGCTGCCCGGATTCGCGACTTCGCGGCGGGGGCTGTGGACAACCGTCGACGGTGCGCGGGCCGGCCGGGCGCCGGGCCGTGAACCGGGGAAAAGACGGCCACTCGTACGAGTGAGGCACCCGCCCTGATGTGTGAGGCGACGGCCCTGCGGGGCAAAACAGCTGGCCGCTCGCCGGTCACCGACTCACACGTCGGCCGACGCTTCGCCACACGCGCACCGGCGTCCGCTCACACGCCCGCCGCCACCGCGTACTGCTCGCGTACCTCCCGGTACCGCAGCAGCTCGGCCGCGACCGGCTCCAGTACCCGGGCCCTGCCGCAGCCGGCCGCCGCGTACCGCAGCTCCCGCTCGGCGTCCTGCCCGTACCGCCGTGCCGGGCCGCGCGCCGCCACCCCGCACAGCCACGACAGCGCGGGCCCGCCGACCGTACCGACCGTCAGCAGCACCAGCGCCGGCAGCCAGCCGGCTCCGCCGGACGAGCGGTCCACCCCGCACAGCAGGCCGACCATCCACAGCACGCCCAGCGCCTGGAGCCCGACGAGCAGCCCCTGCCCCGCCGCGGCCACGGTCCACCAGCGGGGTTTCGCCGGCGGCCCGGCCCGCAGCGCTCCGTCGGCCGCCTCCGCCGCGCGGTCCAGCGCCTCCGGCAGCCCCTGCGCCCCCTTGTCCGCCGCCTCGCGCACGGCCTGCGCCCACGGCACGGGCAGCCCGCGCGCCGCCTCACCGGCCACGGCCCGCACGGCCTGCTCGGTGACGGTCCGCGAGGCCTGCGCGGCAGGAGTGGCGGACGGCGCGGCCGGTCCGGACCGGGCGGTCGGCGCGACGACCCGCCGACCGATCGTGGCCGGCTTCCCGTGCGCGGTCGCCTTCCCGTGCACGGCCGCTTGTCCCTGTTCGCGCGTGGTCACCTTCCCGTACACGGTGACCTTCTCGTGCGTCGCCCCGCCCAGCCTCACACCGCCATGCTTCACACCCTCGCGCGTCAACCCGTCGCGCGTCACCCCGTCATACGTGACACGACCGTGCGTCATGTGGTCGTGCGTCACGTGGTCGTGCGTCGCTCCTCGGCCGTACGCCGCGCCCCGCCCCGCACCCGTCCTCGTACCGTGTCCCGCTCCCGGTGCCACCCCCGGCACCGCACCGGTACCCGGCTGCCCACGCAGCCCACCGTCACCGGCCCCCCTTCGCCTCGCCGCGTCCGCGCGCCAGTTCCGGAGGCGCACCCACGGGGTGGCGCAGGCGCGCTCCGCGTGGCGCAGCCAGTCACGTTCCGCCGCGCGCCCGGTTGCCGTGGCGCCCACGGCCTCGGCGAGCCGTTCCTCGAAGTCCTCCCGCGCCTGTTCGGTCAGGCCGATCTGGCCCTCCGCCACGTACACGGGCTGCAGCCGTTCCGCCGCGGCATCCACGTCAGCGGCCAGGCGGCGCCCCGGTGCGCCCCGCTCCGCGACGAACTGCCGCAGTGCGTCCCGCAGTTCGTCCACGCCCTCGCCGGTCGCCGCGGACAGCGCGAGTACGGTGGCGCCCGGCTCGCCGTGTTCGCTGAGCGCCAGCCCGTCCTCGTCGAGCAGCCGCCGCAGATCGTCGACCACCTGGTCGGCGGCGTCGCCGGGCAGCCGGTCCACCTGGTTGAGCACCACGAACGTCACCTCGGCGTAGCCCGCAAGGGGCCGCAGGTACCTCTCGTGCAGCACCGCGTCCGCGTACTTCTCCGGGTCCACGACCCAGATGACGGCGTCGACCATCTTCAGCAGCCGGTCCACCTGGGCCCGGTGGCCGACAGCCGCCGAATCGTGGTCCGGCAGGTCGAGCAGCACGAGTCCCCGCAGGTCCTCGCCGTCCACGCACCCGGCCCCCGACCCACTGTCCGGGCCGGCAGCCCGGCAACCGTCCGGACCGTCACCCGGGCCACCACCATCCCCGCCACCGTCCGTACCGGTGCCCGCCCCGCCGTCCGTACCGGTACCCACCCCACCGTCCGCGCCGGTGAGCGAGCCGCCGTCCCACCGGGTGAGCGAGCCGCGGTCCGGTCCGGTGGTTCCGCCACGCAGGAACCGCTGGTGTACGGGGATCTCCAGCCGGTGCAGCAGGCCCTCGGCGCCCGCCCGGCCGCCCGGCCAGACGCACGCCACGGGCTGCGAGGTGGTCGGCCGGCGCGCGGCGACCTTCGAACACGGGGCGCCGATGAGCGCGTTGAAGAGCGACGACTTGCCGCTGCCGGTCGCCCCGGCGACCGCCACCACCGTGTGCTCGCCCGACAGCCGGTACCGCTCGTCCGCCGCTTCCAGCACCTGCCCGGCCTCGTCCAGCGTCCGCCCGTCCAGCCGTGTCCGGGACAGTCCGATCAGCTCCCGCAGCGCGTCGATCCGGGGCTGCAGTTCGTCCTCCACGGTGCGCCGCCCCTGCGGCACGTACCCATGAGCGGCTCCGTCGCCAGCGCCGTCAGCACTTCCGCCACCGCCTCCGTAGCCGGATCGTTCGGCCACTCCGTAGCCGGGCCGTTCGGCCACTCCGTAGGCGGACCGTTCGGCCACTCCGTAGGCGGATCGGTCAGCGGGTCGGTCAGCGGGTCGGTCGGCGGCCGTGGTCCGCACCCCATCGTCCTCCGTCCCCCGCTTCGTCCCGGCCGAGGCGGCCTCCGCGAGCACTCGCGGCCTCTCGTAGGCATCCCTCGCCGCACGGCCGTCGCCCTCCCCCTCCACGGCCCGGCGCGCGATCAGCCCGTCGTCCCAGCCGCTCCCTCGTACAGCGCCGCCGTCCGCACCCTCGTGCTCACCGCTCACCAGAAGCCCTTTCCGTACGTACCACCAGAGTCATCGACACCCACGCGCCCGGACCGGCCCCGCCAGGGCACCCCGCCCCGGAGCATGCCTCCGTGCAGCCGCACCACCGGACAGCCGCGCCGCCGCACAGCCACGCCTTCTGACAGCCGTGCCTCCGGCCCTCCGGGCCCCCGGGCCATGCCCCTCACCCCGCCATCGCGCCCTCCGGCACCGGCCCCCCTCGTTCGCCGGACATCGCCGTGCGCAGGACCGACAGCGCGGCGATCAGTCCGACCTGCTGTTCCGGCGGCACGGTCAGCTCCTCCAAGGGGGCCAGCCTGCGCTCCCGCTCCCCCGCCAGTGCCCGCTCCAGACAGGTGTCCAGGAGCTCTCCACCCCGGTCGCGCAGCCGCAGCGCCCCATGGGCGCCGAGCAGCTCGGCGAGGTTCTCGCCCGCCGTACGGGCCCGGCGGCCGCCCAGCAGCATCGTGGCCAGCAGCGCCGCGGCCTCCTCGGGTACCGCGGCGCCCGTCCGCTCCGGGCCGCGCGGCTCTCCGGAGACGCCGCGCGCCTCGCGCGCCCGCCCTCGTACGCCTACGCCGCCGAGCAGCCCCCATGCGTCCGCGGCCGCCTCTCTCGCCGCCCGTGTCTCACGCGCCTCTTCCTCCGCGAGCTCCTCCAGACAGCGCCGCCAGCGCCGCGCAAGGATGCCGAGCCGCCCGGCTGTGCCCGCGTCCCTCGGGACGGCGCCCGCCGCCGTGTCCCCGTGTCCCGGTACTCCCAGCCCGGCCGCTGCCGGGTCGCGGTGCCATACCTCCGCCGTCCGCTCGTCCGCCTCCTCCACCGCGCAGCACAGGAGGGAGGTGAGGCCGCGGGTGAGGGAGTCCAGCAGTTCGTCGGGGCGGCCGCCGAGGGCGTGGTCGCGCCAGTGGGCGCGCGCGTCGCCCGAGAGGACGTCGCCGCCGGCCACCGCGCTCCGTACCCGTGCGGCCGCGTCCTCGTACGCCTCGTCGACCCGGTCGGCGAGCCGGACCGCCGCGGCGTGCTGGGCGGCGGACGCACCGGCGAGGGCGGGCAGCCGGCTGCGCAGGGAGGCGATGGCCCCGGCCACGGAGCGGGTGGCGGCCGCCTCCCGCGCCGCCGGTTCCTCGGCGTGCCGCTCCAGCCAGGCGCGGAGCGCGGCGACCGCGGTGGCCGGCAGCAGGCCGCTGCCGCCGCCCGCCGACTCGGGCAGTTCGGGGATGGTGAAACGCGGCACGTCACCGAGGCCCGCGCGGTTCAGCAGGGCCGCGTACCGGTCCGCGATGTCCGGCGCGATCTGGTGCGGCACCCGGTCGAGCACGGTGACGAGCGTGACGTCGTACTCCTTGGCGGTGCGCAGCAGATGCCACGGGACGGCGTCGGCGTACCGCGCGGCCGTGGTGACCAGCACCCACACGTCCGCCGCGCAGATCAGCTCCGCGGCGAGCTCCCGGTTGCGCGCCACGAGGGAGTCGATGTCCGGCGCGTCCAGGAGGGCCAGCCCCCGGGGGACGCCCCGGTCCGCCTCGATACGCAGCGGTGCGGGACCGTCGCCTTCTGACGCGGCGTCGCCGTCCTCCTCGTCGTCCTCGTACGCGCCGGCTCCCCCGCCCCCTTCACCCCGGTAGAAATCGCTTCCGTACGAACCTTCCCCATACGAGTGGTTCCCACCGATGCCCTGTTCCGGCATCCAGACGCGGGCGAGGTCGGGCAGGACGCGGGGCCCGGTGAACCACTGCCGGTCGTCGGGGTGGCACACCAGGACGGGCGTGCGGGTCGTGGGCCGCAGCACGCCCGCTTCGGTGACGTGCCGCCCGACGAGGGAATTGACCAGTGTGGACTTGCCGGCTCCGGTAGAGCCCCCGACGACCGCCAGCAGCGGTGCCTGAGGGGCGCGCAAACGGGGCATCACATAGTCGTCGAGGTGAGCGAGGAGTTCGGCACGGTCGCGGCGGGCCCGCGCCGCCCCTGGAAGGGGCAGCGGGAAGCGCGCGGCGGCGACGCGGTCACGCAGCACGGAGAGCGCGTCGATGATCCGGGGTCCTACGTCCAAGGTCGCCACATGTGAAGAATGCCCAATTTCGACGGCTTTTTGAAGCGTATAGCCCTATGTGCGCGCCGTACGAACCAGCTCAAAACGGTACGTGTGGCGCGTGAGGCAGCCGCGACAGGAGGGGCTCAGGCATAACGAGTGCACAACACCCGTCCCGTGAGGCGCCAAAAGCGATGCAGAATTCGTACCTGCCTGCGATTATCGGGACCGCTTCACTGAACCTCCACAACGTGCCACGGAGGTGAAGCAACCGGGACGAGGCACGCGGCCCCCTATCCTGGTCCGCGGTCCGTGATCCACGTCCACACCCGGCCCCCGTAGCTCAGTGGATAGAGCAGGTGCCTTCTAAGCACTTGGCCGCAGGTTCGAGTCCTGCCGGGGGCGCTCCGAGGCCCTCCCTCTGGGAGGGTCTTTTGCTGGTCGGAGCACCTGCGACCACCCGCACAGAGGCACCGGCCATCCCCACAGCGATCGGCGAGAGGGCGCGGCGCAGTCCGGCTGCGACCGGGTTTCTGCGGGGGCCACGGAGAATACGCGGTGACGTCACCGCGGAACGGCCGGAGCGGTCAACCCCTGCGGACTACGAGCGGGCGCGTCCAGGCGGGCTCGCTGCCCCAGGTGTCGGCGCCGCCGCCGCGCCACTCGATCAACCGAGGGTCAGCGATGTTGATCACATCCTCGTCGAGGCCGGCACGGCGCAGGAACTCGACGAGGTCTCCCGGGCTGTGGGCGAGACCGAGAATCTTGCCGCCGGCACTGACGCGCCGCCCACCCGTCGGGCTCGGCGGATGCACGATCACGGGGGCATCGGCCTTGAGGTGCTCGACCGCGTGGCGCCCGCCACCGAGTGCTCCCTGCGGATGAAGAGACTCACCCGATGGCGCGACGGCGGACCGCCGGACCGCCCGCCATCACCAGCAATGCCGAGCTCCTGGAGCGCTCCGTGAGTTCGCCCTGAGCAGGCCCGGCCCGATGTGGCCTCTCGCTGATGGCACCACCTGCGCATCCCCTGGGGCACCGCTGGTGGCCGGCCCGCAGGTAGGCGCTGTTCTTCTCGTACAGCTACGGCCAGGTGGCGTGTAGCCGTGGGTGACAGCCAGGTTGCGGCGTTGACGGGCCTTCAGTGCTGGGGCGTCGGTCTCCATGGCGTTGACGCGGTTCTCGTACTCGCGGCGGGCTGTGCGCTGGGCGGGAGCCGTCGGGGTGCCCTGGCAGCCGTCGAGCGGTCGGCAGCGGGCGAGGAGTCCGCGGTGTACGGAGGGAACGGCGCCGCCCCGGTCTCGGGACAGGAACGCGTCGTCAGCGTGCTGCGCCGCTGCGACACGGCCGTGGCCGCAGTCCTCCGCACGCCCAGCTCAGGGAAGGCGTCGCGGTGCCGGCACTCGACCGATCCCGGCGCCCCCACCGGGGGCGCCGGGACTGCTGACCTCACATCAGGAGTTCTGGAACGTCCAGACGTACGGCTCGCCGTCGTCCTCGGCCGCCCAGTGGACGGCCAGTTCCTTCGCGCCCTTCGGGACCATGTAGGTCTCGCAGAGCACGTGGCTCTGCCCCTTCTTCCAGTTCTCGATGTCGGTGTCCGACTCGCAGCCGGGCGCGTCGTCCGCGGCGCCGATCAGGATGGTTCCACGCCGGCCGTCGGCATAGATCTCAACGTTTTCGCCGACGCTCGGGTACGAGCTGACGACGCTGCCGCCCTTGTGCGTGTACTTCACGTGGGCCACCGCGGGGACGAACCCCTTGGCCCTTGCCGGATCGTCGACCATCTTCTTGGTGTCCGCTTCGGTGCCCACGTCGATCTTCTGCGCGACGACGGAGTACGTGACCTTGCCGTCGTCCTCCTTGAAGGGGCTGGTGGCGCTCTCGCCGGTCGCCAGCTCCCGGCTGCTCTCGGCCTTGTCCTCCTGGAGCTTGCCGGTGCTGGACTTGGCCTTGCCCGTGCTGTCCCCGCCGCCGCACGCGGTCAGCGACAGCGCCAGGACGGCTACGGGCGCGGCCGCACGCAGCCACAGCGTCTTCCGGTTCAGCATGTTCGATCTCCCCGTTGATGACATCCAGTTGGCATGATCATAACCAGAATCACGGCTCGGTGATCATGGCGGGTAACCGCGGTGACCTGCGCTTTGTCATATCGGCCGGAGCGCGGCATTCGACTGCGAGGGACGCTTTCCTCCCCCTCGGTACCACGTTCGCCGGGTACGGGCGGAACAGCCGGACCAGGCGCCCGCTCGGCTACCGGGCGGCCGCGGCCGGCTCGGCGGCGGCCGGCTCGGCGGCGGCCGGCTCGGCGGCGGCCGGCTCCTTGGCCTTGCGGTAGGTGGCGAACAGCTCCTGGCAGTGCGACATGCGCGACGGCACCGGCGGGGCGCCGCGAGGCCTTCTCATCGGGTGGGTCTTTCTGCTGTGCGGGGGCGGGTGGTCGACGGATGGTCGACGGGTGGTGGACGGGTAGGGGCGGGGCTCTCCGGGTGGTTCGGCGGTGGGGGCGGCGTGGGGGGATGACGGCGCGGGCGGTTCGGAGGTGAATGAGGTGCCGGGTGCGCCATGCCGGTCTGGGCGTGGGGCGCGGTGGGTACTCGCCGGGTCCGGTCGGTGGCCGTGGAGTGGTGGCCGGCCGGGACGTTACGGAGCGACGAGAGGGCTTGTGAGCATGCGTGCGCTGACCATCCGGCCGTTGCAGCCAGGTTCGCTGGAGGTGCGGGAGGTGCCCGACCCGGTGGCCGGAGCGGGCGAGCTGCTGGTGGACGGGCTGGACGTCGGGGTGTGCGGTACGGACAAGGAGATCGCGTCCGGGGAGTACGGGGCGGCGCCGCCGGGGCAGGACCGGCTCGTCCTCGGGCACGAGTCCCTGGGGCGCGTGCGCGAGGCACCGTCCGGGAGCGGCTTCGCGCGCGGTGACCTGGTGGTGGGCGTGGTCCGCCGGCCCGATCCCGAGCCGTGCGGGGCGTGTGCGCGGGGCGAGTTCGACATGTGCCGGAACGGGCGGTACACCGAGCGGGGCATCAAGGAGCGGGACGGCTACGCGAGCCAGGCGTGGACGGTGGAGTCCGAGTACGCCGTGCGGCTCGATCCCGGGCTGCGCCGGGTCGGGGTGCTCATGGAGCCCACCACCGTGGTGGCCAAGGCGTGGGAGCAGGTGGAGCGGGTCGGGGGCCGGGCGTGGTTCGAGCCGCGGCGGGTCCTGGTGACCGGCGCGGGCCCGATCGGGCTGCTGGCCGCGCTCCTCGGGGTGCAGCGGGGACTCGACGTGCACGTACTGGACCGGGTGACCGCGGGGCCGAAGCCCGGACTGGTCCGTGACCTGGGGGCGACGTACCACAGCGAGGACATGGAGCAGGCCACCGAGGCGCTTCGCCCGGACATCGTCATCGAGGCCACCGGGGTGGGCCGGCTGGTCTTCGACGCGATGGCCGGCACCGCCGCGTACGGGATCGTGTGCCTGACGGGCGTCTCCCCGACCGGGCGGCAGCTCACCGTCGACGCGGGCACCGTCAACCGCGACCTCGTACTGGCGAACGACGCGGTGGTGGGCTCGGTCAACGCCAACCTGCGGCACTACCGGCAGGCGGCCGACGCGCTGGCCGCCGCCGACCGCGACTGGCTGGAGCGCATGATCACCCGACGGGTGCCGCTGGCCCGCGCGGAGGAGGCGTTCACGGCGCGGGACGACGACATCAAGGTCGTCGTCTCGTTGGAGGAGTGAGCCGGAGGAACGGGCCGGACGAACGAGCCGGAGGAGCCGGCCGGAGATACGGACCGGAGGAGACTTGGAGGAGCGGGTCGGCGGGCCGGGCCAAGGGAGCGGGTCGGAGGACGACTTGGAGGAGCAGGGCCGGCGGACCGAGCCAAAGGAGGGCGGCGGCAGACCCGAGCCGGAGAAGCGGATCGGCGCAGTGGGGCGAAGAAGTGAGCGGAGGGGCTGTGGTGGCCTATGACGCCGGCGTCTGAGTCCGCCGGACCGCATGACGCCGACGAGCGGCACGGCCGCCGGCTGGTGCGTCGCGTACGGCACCGTCGTCGGCTGGTGCGTCGCGTACGGCACCGGCTGCAGGTCGGGCGGTTCCGTGAGCGTGGCAGCGAGCTGGAGCTGCTCCACCGCTCCATGGGCTTCGGCGCGCTGGGGCTGGTCACGCTCGTGCCGCTGCTGATCGTGGTGGCCGCTGCCGCCCCGTTCCGGCACCGTGGCTTCGCCCTCTGGCTGGTCGACGGCATGGCGTTGTCGGGCCGCTCGGCCCACGCGGTGGAGAGCGTCTTCACCGCGCCGCGCCAGGCGGTCGTCACGACGAGCGCGCTGAGCCTGGTCGCGCTCGCCGTCTTCGGGCTGAGCTTCGCGGGCAGCGTGCAGACCGGGTACGAGAAGACCTGGAGCCTGTCGGTGGGCCCGTGGCACCGCGCCTGGCGGCAGACCGTCTGGCTGGCCGTCCTCCTGGCCTATCTCTACGCGGAGGTGCAGTCCCGCGGCACGGTGCCGGAGCCGCTGCGGATCGTGTTGAACCTCCTCGCCGGCGTGCTCTTCTTCTGGTGGGGCCAGCACTTCCTGCTCGGCGAGCAGGTCGCGTGGCGGGCGCTGCTGCCGGGCGCCGTCGCGACCATGGCGGGCCTGGCCGGGCTGCGTGCCTTCTCGTACCTGGTCTTCGCGCCGCTCATCGTGAGCAACGCGGTCAGCTACGGGGCCGTGGGAACCGTACTGATCGTGGAGTGCTGGCTGGTCGGGGTCGGCTTCGTGGTCTTCGGCGGGGCGCTGCTGGGGCGGCACTTCCACGACCACCCGGAGCGCCATGTGTTCCCCCGCATGCGCACCATCGGAGACGTCCGCCACGTCCACCATCTGCGGCCGGCGCCGCGGCCCGCGCGGGGCGAGGAGCCCGCGGACCGCCGCGGGAAGAACGGGGACCGCCACAGGAAGAACGCGGACCGCCGCGGGAGGAACGGGGGCCCACCCCCCGGTGAGCCCCCGCACGCCCCGTGAGCGGCCGGGCTGCCCCCGGCGCGCGCGTCACTTCCCGGGTGCCGCCTTGATGTCCGTGATCTGGCGGGTCTCCAGCGAGCTGCGGACCGCCAGCCGGGAGGTGCTCGGGTTGCTGCCCGAGTCCCAGGTCAGGGTGACGATCGTGTACGAGCTGCCGGTGCCGGAACCGTCGTAGCGGACGGACCACTTGACGGGGACGTTCTGCGCGCGCAGGACGCCGTCGGCGTGGTTCTTCTCCTCCCAGGTGGCGAGGCGCTTGCGCAGGTCGGCGCGGAGGTAGTGGTTCCGCAGCTCACCGGCGAGCCGGCCGTCCTCGTCGAAGACCGCGTCGATGTACGCGCCGTAGAAGTTCGCGACCCGGTCCACGGTCGATTGGGGGCTGCCGTCGCGTACCGGCTGGACCGCCGTCTGCGCCGCCGGCCGGACGGGCGGCGGTGCGATGGGGGCGCCGAAGGCCGGGATGGCGGCGGAGGCGGTGAGGAGCGCGGCGACGGCCGTACCGATGACGGCAGTACGGCGACGCGCGGGACGGGAGGTACGCATGGTGTTTCCTTCCCCCAGGATGAACGTTTGGTCCCTGAGTCCGTGGGTCCACGAGATAAGACACTCATATGCCTGGGAAGGGTTGTATTCGACCCGGTGTGTCTTCCTGGGTTCCCCGGGACGGCGTCCCTCAGTGTCCGCAGTCCGGCCGATTCGCTCACCAGTGCGATGCCGGAGTGGAGGCTTGTACCACAGCCAAACGATCTACGGAACCTGACGGGGCGACAAGTAGACGCTCACAGAAAGAGCGGAGCGGCGGATTGCCGCGTCATTACCTCCGCCCGCCGACACTTAGCGCGACACAAGAGTGCACGTCAATGCCCCCTTCGAGGGTTACTTCCCAGTCCGCCTGCCCCAGTTGAGGCGAGAATTCCGGTTCGTTTATGACGCTCATCACGCGAAGGGGGATTTTGGCTTGTACCTGATCAACTAGGGGCAGATCCTGTGCGCACTTGCGTGCAGGTCCCCACACCCCCTGGCCGGCCTCAGCATCTCGGCACCGGCCGGTTTCACGACCGGAGATGATTCATGGACAACAACCTCGTCATCGAAGACGCCGCGACCGCCGGCTTCGACGAGGCACAAGTTCCCCTGTATTACTCACGGAAGACCGCGGACATCCTGCATAAGTACGGCCCCGGTCCACGCATCCACTTCCACATGGGCATGTTCGAGGCGGGTGCCACGCCGAACACCACCGTCTCCCAACGCGTCATACGCCGCCGCCTCCTGGAGTCCCAGGAGGCCGTGCTGCACCACGCCGCCGCGTCCTGGGGTGTCCCTGCCGCGCCGCCCCGCGACCTCCTCGACATCGGCTGCGGCGTCGGCGGCGGAGCGATCTACTGGGCCCAGGAGTACGGCACCCTGGTCAAAGGGCTGACGGTCACCGGCGAACACGTCCCGATCATGCGGGACCTCGTCCGCCGGGCCGGCATGCAGAACCGCGTCACCGCCGCGCTCGGCGACATCCACGATTTGCGCGAACAGCACGCGTACGACGCGGCCGTCGCCATCGAGTCCTCCGGCTACATGGACCGCGAGCGGCTGTTCTCCGTCGTCGCCAAGGCGCTGCGACCCGGCGGCTGGTTCGGCATCCAGGAGCACTTCCTCTGCCGGCCGGAGTGGACCGACTTCATCGACGGCTACTACAAGACCCGGCTGGGCACCCTCACCGAGTACATCAACGCGGCGCACGCCGCCGGCTTCGAGCTGGAGCAGGACGAGGACATCACCGACCGGGTCGCGGAGTTCTGGGTGCAGTCCATGGCCTGGACCACCGCCGAACTGGAGAACGCCGACCGCACCGGGGTCCCCTCTCCCATCCGCCGTGAGCGCCTGATGGAGTCCGAGCGCACCCACGGCAAGCTCTTCCGCATATGGCGGGATCACGCTGTCGAGACCCGCCTGCTGCTCTTCCGTCTCGGGGACCGCTGACATGGCCACGATAACCGACCGCGGCCGCCCCTCGGCCATAGGCTGGCGGCTACCGCCGTTCTACTGCCCGGTCGAGCGCCGCACGGACCTGCACGCGCAGGCGGACCTGCTGGAGAAGCGGGCCGTCGAGTGGATCGACGCCTACGGCCTGTACCCCGACCACACCGAACGGGCCTGGGGACTCGCCACCCACAGCGCGGAGTTCACCTGCCGGATCATCCCGCGCGGCGCCGAGGACGCCATGCTGCTGTTCATCCAGTGGAACTACTGGGCGAACGCGGTGGACGACTGGCACGACTCCGGCTCCGACGCCACGGGCACCGCGAAGATCGTCGACCACAGCGCCAGGCTGATCCGCGCCCTGGAGTACCCCGGCTCCGCCATGCTGCCCTCCAACCCCCTGACACGGGCCCTGGAGGACCTGGTCACCCGGACCCGGGCGCTGCTCACCCCGTACCAGCTCATGCGGTTCATGGACGGCACCCGGGACTGGCTCTTCGGAGCGGGCTGGCAGACCTCCAACGCCGAGCGCGGCATCATGCCCTCCCTCAACGACTTCGCGGCCATGACCGTCTCGACCAACGGGACGCGCTTCACGCTCGCCTGGTGCGACGCGGCCAACGCCATCGATGTACCCCCGGACGTGCTGTACTCCGCACCCGTGCAGGCCCTCACCGACGCGGCCGGGTTCGTCGTCAGCAGCGACAACGACCTCTTCTCATACGCCAAGGAGGACCACCTCGACCAGCCCGAGCAGAACCTGATCAACGTCATCGCCCACGAGAAGGGCATCACCCCTCTGGAAGCCGTGCCGTACGCGGTAGGCATCCGGGACCGGGCGATGACACTGTTCCTGCGGCTGCGGGAGCAGCTGGGCCGGGACGCGGACCCGATGCTGGCGCGCTACCTCGAATCGCTCGGGGACTACGTGTCCGGCTGCATCATCTGGCAGAACGACGCGCCGCGCTACGCCAGCCCGCGCAACCGCAACCCGCTGCCGGTGCCCGGCGCTTCGTACCACGTCACCTACCGGGACACCCCCAGCGACCTGGCGACGGCTCCGCCTGCCATCCCGTCGATCACGTGGTGGTGGGACCAGCTGCGCGACTGAACCGCGCATGCCACCGACCGGTGTGCCTCGGCCGTACACCGGAACGGCCCGAGCCGGCCGTACGGTCTGCTCCGTACGGCCGGCTCGCGCGCCGGGCCTTCAGTGACCGCCGAACAGCCGGGCGAGGAAACCGCGCTGCGGACGGTTCCCGGCCGGTGCCGGGGCGGCCTGCCGCGCGGGCGCGGCGGCCGGCAGCGGCTCGGAGTGGCGCTGCGCGGGCAGCGCTTCCCCGGTGCCCGCCGCCTTCGCCCCGCCCACCGGACGCGGCGTGAAGACCACCGGCAGCTCGACCAGGTGCCGGGACATCAGCGAGGAGACGTACTGCAGCTCCTCGCCCGGGATCGCCAGCCGGATGTCCGGCAAGCGGTTGAGCAGCGTGTCGATGCCGGTGTCGGCGATGGCACGGCCGACGTCCTGACCCGGGCACTCGTGCGGGCCGCCACTGAACGCGAGGTGCGAGCGATTGCCGTGCACGGGGGTGGTGAGGTCGGGTCGGATCTCCGGGTCGACGTTGCCGGCTGCAAGGCCCAGCAGAAGCAGGTCACCCGCCTTGATCTCACGTCCGCCCAGGGTGGTGTCACCGGTGGCCCAGCGGCCCAGGATCGTGGTGAACGGCGGTTCGTCCCACAGCACCTGCTCCAGCGCGTCCGGCAGCGTCATGTGACCGCCGGACAGGCTGGCACGGAACCGGCTGTCGGTGAGGACCACCTTCAGGGTGTTCGCGATCAGGTTCGAGGTGCTTTCGAACGCGGCGATCAGAACCAGCCGCAGATGCTGGACGATCTCCTCGTCGGACAGCTGCGAGGGATGCTCGATCAGCCAGGTGGCGAGATCGTGCCCGGACTGCCCGCGGCGCCGCGCCACCAGGTCGCGCAACCCCGACATGACGTACTCGTTGCTGGCCACCGCGGTCTCGGTGCCCTTGATCATGTCGCGGGCCGCTTCCACGAGCCGCGGCCCGTACGACTCGGGCATGCCCACCAGCTGCGTCATCACCAGCATCGGCAGGTGCTCGGCGAACCGGGAGACCAGGTCGGCCTGGCCCGCGCCGGCGAACTCGTCGATCAGCTGGCGCGCGAAGCGGGTCACGTACCGGCGGATACCGCGCCGGTCGAAGCGGGCCAGCGACTCCGTGACCGCCGTGCGCAGCCGCTCGTGGTCCGAACCGTCGACGAAGTTGCACACCGGCTGCCAGGCGGTGACCGGGGTCAGCGGGTGGTCGGCCGGCACCTTGCCCTCGCGCAGGGCGCGCCAGCGGCGGGAGTCGCGCGAGAAGCGGGACGGGGTGCGGGCCACGTCGAGGTTCTCGCGGTGGCCGAGCACCAGCCAGGCCGGCAGGTCCCCCTGCAACAGCACCGGGGCCACAGTGCCGTGCTCCGCGCGCAGCTTCTCGTACAGGCCCATCGGGTCGGCCTCTGCCTCGGGCCCGTACAGCCGGCGGACGCCGTCGGGTCCCAGACCGTGCGCGGGGCAGCCCGGGGGCGGGGTGGGGGGCGTGGTCACGTTGCCTCCGAACTGACGGCGAGCTGGTGCAAGTAGTGCATGAGCGTCATCAGGACGTCGCGGCTGGAGGTGCGGAGCCGGGCGTCGCAGTCGACGATCGGGACCTCCGGGGGGAGGTCCAGGGCGCCGCGCAGTTCCTCGACGGGGTACTTCGGTGCCTCCGGGAAGGAGTTGACCGCGACGACGAAGGGCACGCCGCGCTCCTCAAGGCGGCCGATGACGTCGAAGCTGACCTCCAGGCGGCGGGTGTCGACCAGCACGACGGCGCCCAGTGCGCCGTCGAACAGGCCGTTCCACAGGAACCAGAAGCGCTGCTGGCCCGGGGTGCCGAAGAGGTACAGCACCAGTTCCTCGTTGAGGCTGATGCGCCCGAAGTCCATCGCGACGGTCGTGGAGGTCTTGCGTTCCACGCCCAGGGTGTCGTCGACGCCGACACCGGCCTGAGTCATCGTTTCTTCTGTGGTCAGCGGGCGGATCTCGCTGACCGCGCCCACCAGGGTCGTCTTGCCGACCCCGAAGCCGCCCACGATCACCACCTTGACCGCGGCCGTGGCCGAGTCCGGCAGCTCGTCCTCGCTCCGCGGCCCGGCGACCGGCTCCGCGGCGAGCGTCCGCCCGGCCACGGGCTGCCCGGCGAGCAGCTGGCCGGCAGTCGGCTCAGAGCTGTTGAAGTCCATGGATCACCGCCTCGATAAGGGAACGGTCCGGAAGTTCTGCGGGCGGTACGGGGGCACGTGCCACCACCCGCCCGTCGGCCAGCAGGTCACCCAGGAGCACGGTGACCACGCTGACCGGAAGCTTCAGGTAGGCGGAGAGTTCCGCCACCGACAGCGGGGAGTGGCACAGCCGCATGATCGCGGCGTGCTCGGGCTGCATGCCTGGTCTCGGCGCAGCCTTGGCCACGATCAGCGTGACCAGGTCGAGGGAGAAGGTGTGCGCGGCGCCGGTGCGCCCGCCGGTGATCACGTAGAGCCGCTCGGGGCTCTGGTCCTCCCAATCCTGGCCCGCTCCGCTCATGCGGCCGGTCCCTCGCCGCGCGGCGGGCTGCTGAGGTGCTCGCCGATCCGTGCCACGAGGTCGCGCATCTTCATCCCGATCAGCCCGGCGTCCACCCCTTCGTCGGCCAGCACCGCGAGGTAGGCGCCCGAACCGGCCGCCATCAAGTAGAAGAAGCCACCGTCCAGTTCGATGACGACCATGCGCATCTTGCCGTCACTGCGCGGGAATTCGGCGGAGACCGCGCCGGCCAGCGACTGCAGTCCGGCACAGGCGGCGGCCAGCCGGTCGGCGGTGTCGGTGTCCGTGCCGTACTGGGCCATCCGCAGGCCGTCCGAGGACAGCACGACGACGTTGCGGGTCTGCGGGACGCTCTCCGCCAGGTCCTTGAGCATCCAGTCCATGTTGGCCCGGTGCTGAATCATGGCAACTCACTCTTTTCCGACGACTCGTCACTCTTCGGCCCGGCGGCCCCGCCCGGTTCTCCGGAGAGGCCGCTCTGGAAGGCGGCCAGCCACATGCCGGGCTGCACCTCGGGGGCGGGCTCCGACGCGGAGGACCGGTGGTCTGCGGTGTCGGGGGCGGTGGGCGCCTGCGGCGCGGGCTGGGCCGGCGCGGTGGCGCGGGACTTGCGGCGCCGCTGCGGCAGCCCGTTGGCGGTCCGCTCGGTCACCACCGGTACGTCCTCCTGGGTCTCCTCGGCCCGGGGCAGCACCGCGGGCACCGAGGGCACGGGGCCGGTGGGCTGCCGCGGGAGCGTCGGGTGCTCGGTGCGCTCGCTCACCGGCCCGGAGGAGGCGCCGATGCCGTGCGCCCGGCCGGTGGCGGGCGCGGTGGTGATCAGATCCTGCGGCACGATCAGGACGGCGCGGACGCCGCCGTACGCCGAGGGGCGCAGGGACACCTGGAAGTCGTACGCCTGGGCCAGCCGGCCGACGACCGCGAGGCCGAGCCGCGGGGTCTCCCCCAGGTCGTTGACGTCGATGCCCTCCTGGGCCTGCTGGAGCATCCGCTCGGCGCGCTTGCGGGCCTCCTCGCTCATGCTGACGCCGCCGTCCTCGATCTCGACGGCGATGCCGGACTGCACCTCGACCGCGGTCAGGTGGACGCGGGTCTGCGGCGGGGAGTAGCGGGTGGCGTTGTCCAGCAGCTCGGCGAGCGCGTGGATGAGCGGTTCGACGGCCGTGCCGACGACCGCGACCTCCGAGACGGAGTGCAGCTCGACGCGCTGGTAGTCGATGATCCGGGACATCGCGCCGCGGAGCACGCTGAACAGCGGGACGGCGCGGCTCCACTGGCGGCCGGGGCGGGCGCCGCCCAGTACGGCGATGGAGTCGGCGAGGCGGCCGATCAGTGCGGTGCCGTGGTCCAGCCGCAGCAGGTCGCCGAAGACCTCGTGGTTCTGGCCGTGCCGGTCCTCCATGCCGCGCAGCTCCTGCGCCTGCTGGTGGACGATGGCCTGCACGCGGCGGGCGATGTTCACGAACGCGCGCTGGGCGGACTCGCGCAGGTCCTCCTCGGCGACGACCGCCTCCAGGACCGAACGCAGCACCGCCTGGTGGGCCGCGGCGAACTCGGGGGTCAGCCGGGCCTCGCCGGCCTCCTGCTCCAGCCGCTCCGTCATCGAGGCGAGTACGTCCTCGGGGAACTCCTCCTGACCGAGCCGGGTGACGACCTCGGGCAGCAGCTCGGCGGCGAGCCGTACGGTCGCGGCCTCCTGCCGGACGAGCACCTCGGCCTGCGTCCGGGAGTTCCGGCGGAGTTCCGCCAGGGCCCGGCCGCGGCGGGCGACCTCGGCGGAGAGGAGCGCCACCGCGACGGTGGCGACGCCTCCGGTCCACAGGACCGGCGTCAGCGCGTCGGAGGGGACCAGCACGGCGGCCACCACGGCGGCGATCACGGTGAGCGCCGCCGGCAGTATCCACACGAGCGCCGAAGCAGGTCGCAGGCCTCCGGGCGACGATCCTTCTCGAACCATCAGCACCCTCAACCAATCGAAAAAAGACGGGGAATCCTCGGGCGCAGCGGTGAGGGCAGCGTCGGCACGCACATCACCCGTGATAACTGCCCAGTACGCTGAGCCGGTCTCAGCATAACCGGACTTGATCACTCCTTGACGCCAGGTCATGTCGCCGCAGGTGAGGGGTGTTTCGGGTCGGTGAGCGGACATCTCCGTCCGAGTTCCGCACACCTCACGGCAGCCCGGACGACACCCCCTGTACGGCGCGCGGCGCGTCATCTTGCCGCGCGGGCAAGGGAGTTGACCGCGCGGCACCTCAACGGGCCGGATTTCAAAGGCGTACGGTCCGCCGCGGCTGCGTCCTGGCGTCCGCCAGCAGGCCGCTCATGGCGGCGAACTCGTCCACGCACCGGCCCGTGCCCGCCACGACGCAGTTCAGCGGGTCGTCGGCGACGACGACGGGCACGCCGGTCTCCCGCGCGAGCAGCCGGTCCAGGCCCCGCAGCAGCGCACCGCCGCCGGTGAGCGCGATGCCGTGCTCGATGACGTCACCGGACAGCTCGGGCGGGCAGGCGTCCAGGGTCTGGCGGACGGCCTGGACGATCGCGTCGACGGGCTCGGCGAGCGCCTGCCGGATCTCCTCCGCGGTGATCTCCTGGACCCGCGGCAGGCCGTTGACGTGGTCCCGGCCGCGGACGGTGCAGACGTCGAGGCGCACGGGCACCGTAGCCTCCGCGTCCGCGCCTCCCTCGTCCGCGCCCTCCTCGTCCGCGCCCTCGCCGGCGCCGTCGGCGGGCGGCCCCGGCACGCGGTCCTCCACCGGCGTCCACAGCGCCGAGCCGATCGCGATCTTGATGTCCTCGGCGGTGCGCTCCCCGATGTCCAGCGCATGCTTCTTCTTGACGTACGCCGTGATCGCCGCGTCCATCGCGTCGCCCGCGACCCGTACGGACCGGGCGGTGACCAGGCCGCCCAGCGAGACCACCGCGACCTCGGTCGTGCCGCCGCCGATGTCCACCACCATGCAGCCCACCGGCTCCGCGACCGGCAGCCCCGCCCCGATGGCCGCCGCCATCGGCTCCTCGATCAGCTGCACCTCGCGGGCGCCCGCGCGCCTGGCGGAGTCGACGACCGCGCGCCGCTCGACGCCGGTGATGCCCGACGGTACGCAGATCACCACCCGCGGCCGGGACAGCCGGCGCCCCGGCAGCGCCTTCTTCATCAGGCCCCGCAGCATCCGTTCGGCGGCTTCGAAGTCGGCGATCACGCCTTCCTGGAGCGGCCGCATCGCCGTGATGCCGGAGGGGGTGCGGCCGATGGTGCGCTTGGCCTCCGCGCCGACCGCGATGACGTCGCCCGCCGCGTTGACGGCGACCACGGACGGCTCGTCGAGCACCACGCCCTTGCCGCGGGCGTACACCAGGGTGTTGGCGGTGCCCAGGTCGATGCCTATGTCGTACGTACCGCCGGAGGAAGTGCTGGCCATGAGGAGTTCGCTCGCTCGCTTTCGGCTCGGACTGCGGGTACGCCCGTGGCGCGGCGCACGGATTCCCCCCGACATCGCGCCCCAGACGGCAGCAATGACGTCAATAACGGGCGATTACCTACCCTACCGGCGACGCATAATTGCGCAGCGCGCGGCCCGGTGACGGACCCGCGTTCGACGCCGGCTCCGGTTCAGCGCCGGGTCCGGTTCAGCGCCTGCGCGAGATCGTCCAGCGAGTCCACCAGCAGGCCCGCCGCGCGCAGCGCCACCCCCTGTCCCCCGCTCTCCGCCTCCCACTGCGCCAGCCGTGCCCGCAGCTCGCCCCAGTCCATGTCGCCGCCCTCCCTGACGGCCTCGGACGCGCGTTCCACGGCGGGCCCCAGCTCGGCGGCGAACGCCCCGGCACCGGGGGACGGTTCGGCGTCGGGCCCGGGCAGATGGGCCTCCATCAGCATGGTGACCCGGCCCATCGTGTTCAGGGCCGTCTCGGCGTCCTGCTCGGCGGCCTCCGAGAGCCCGCGGTGCCGGACGGGCTCCTTGCCGGCCCGCTCCCCGCTCTTCACCCAGGCCACGCGCGCGGCCCGCAGGTCGAGCAGGGCCTCACGCACCCGGCGCGGCCGGCGGTCGGCGGGCCGCGCGTAGATCTCCAGGACGGCGGTGGCGTACCGGCCGCCGGCCTGCAGCCAGTCCGCCAGCCGTGCGCGCAGCCGCGAGGTCTCCCAGGCCGGGAAGAGCGCGTACGAGAGGGTCGCCAGCACCCCGCCGAGCAGGGTGAGGACCACCCGCTCCTGGACGGTCTGCTCCCAGCCGGCGCCCGCGATGCCGAGCAGGAAGACGACGTAGGCGGCGACGCAGGCGGAGGTGACCGCGACGCCGGTGCGCAGCAGCAGGTACATCAGGAAGATGCAGACGACGGCCAGGCCCGCGTCGACGTACGGGCCGGGATGGAACAGCGCGAGCACGCCGCCGCCGACGGCGACGCCGAAGAGGGTGCCGATGAAACGGGCGATGCCGCGCTGGTAGGTCTGCGCGAAGTCCGGCCGCATGATCATCACGGAGGCGAGCGCCGCCCAGTAGCCGTGCCCGAACGGCAGTGCCGTGCCGATGAGGTAGCCGACCGCGGCGACCGCCGCGACCCGCAGCGCGTGCCGCAGGACGAACGAGGACCAGCGCAGCTCCCGCCGTACGGCCCGCAGGACGACCGGGACCTGACGGTGGACGGCGGGGCGCAGCAGGTGGGGGCGGTCGCCGTCGGTGACGGGCCCGGTCGGCTCGACCGGTTCGTCGGCGGCCTCGACCGCGTCGGCCAGCAGGCTCAGCAGCCGGGTCGCCGAGCGGCGCGCCGGACCGGTCAGCAGGTCGCCGGTGGCCAGCACCTCCAGGGCGTCCATCACCTCGGAGGGAAGCCGGACCGGCCGGGCGTGCCGGATGGCGGAGGCCACCGCGTCCAGCACGGTGGCGGCGGCGCCGAGCAGTTCGCGTACGCGGTCCCGCTCGGGGCCTTCCATGGGGGCGCCGACGACCGGGTCGGCGAGCGAGGCGAGGACGGGGCGTACCTGTTCGGCGAGGGTGCGCGGGCCGTGCAGCTGCGCCGGCCGGCGCCGGGCCTGACGGGGCGTGACCCGGGAGGCGAGCCGGGCGTCCATCAGGGGCTGCGGGTCGAAGGGCGCCACCGGGTCGTGGCGCAGCCGGCGCGCGTAGTCGGCCTCGGCGGCGAGCGCGTCGGCCAGCGTGTCCCGCTGCCGCCCCCAGCGGCGGACCGGGAAGAGCACGATGAGCGCGGCCTGCACGCAGCCGCCGACCGCGATCAGCGCGGCGTGTTCCAGCGCGCCCAGTACGGAGGTGGGCAGGGTGACGGTCACCAGCATCACGGCGACCGTCTGGGTGCCGATCAGTCCGGAGACCGGGCCCACCGCCCAGCACAGCCCGGCGAGCAGGGTCCAGGCGCCGAGCAGCAGGACGAAGAGCACGGTGTGCGCCGCGGCGAGGTAGCCGAGGAAGGTGGAGACCGACAGGCCGCCCGCGACGGCCAGGGCCAGCAGCGGGCGCGGCCGCCAGCTGCGCTGGAAGGTGGCGAGCGCGGCGGAGAAGGCCCCGAAGGCGGCGGAGACGGCGAGCATCGGGGAGCCCAGCCACAGGCAGCCCCCGATGACGAGTGCGACGCCCGCCGCGCCGCGGACCGCGATGAGCGGGGTCAGTTCGGCCCGTTCGACACTCAGTCCGGAGCGGGCGGTCTGCTTGAGCGCGCTCGTCCAGGTCATAACGAGAGAATACGTGGCGGATAACCGGAAAACGGGCGGCTGACCGCGTGCGGCACCTCCGTACCGGCCGCCCCCGAATGCGGGCCGGTACGGAGGAAGGCGCGGCCGTCAGCCGCGGCCCGGGCTGCAGTCGATCTGGATGAGCTTGATCGGCTTCCTCGCGTCCAGGCCGACGTACGCGGTGAAGTGCTGATCCGGGCCGCGGTTCCACTTCGTGGTCACCGTCGCCCAGCCGACGCCGGCGGACTGCGCCGTGGTCACCCGGCCGATGGCGATGTCGCGCGGGTTGTTCTGGGCGCAGAGCAGGACGTCGTACTTCTTGTTCTTCTGGGCGCGCTTCTTGAGGTCGTCGCCGACCATGTGCACCCGCTCCCACTGGCGGGGGCCGTGGTTGCCGTAGAACCCCTGCAGGAAGTGGTGGACCTGCTCGGCGTTGTAGCGAGCCGGCGCCTTCTGCTCGCCGGCCGCGGGCGTGGACGCGGCGGGCGCCGACGCGGCGAGGGTCAGGCCGCCGCCGAGCAGGGCGGCGCAGAGCGCGGAGACGGAGATGGCACGCGAACTCTTACGGATCATCGGATGTCCTCTTCTTCCGGAATTCATCCGCATTATGCGGACCTCACCCGAGCAGACCCGCCGCGCCGCGCGAGGGTTGCACGACCGGCGGCGCAAGCACCCGCCCGGCCCAACCGGGCTCCCGTACGCCACCACCGGAGGCGGACCGCCGGAGGGGGCCCGCCTGCCGGCGGCGGCCGTCCTCCAGACCGACCGGGGCGAGGAGTTCGCCCGGCTGGTCGACGCCGCCTACCTGAGCGCGGGCGAGGACGGCTTCGATGCCGCGGAGCACGCCGCCCAGCTGCGCGAGGAACTGGCCGCGCTGGGCATCGTCGTCCGCGAGGAGAAGAAGCAGCAGTACGTCCGACGCGCTCAGGGTGTCCCGGAGCCGGAAGCCTGAGCGTCCGGGTCCGTCACGACACCACGTCCTTGGTCCGGAAGCCGCGGAACGCCAGCGCGAAGAGGACCAGCGCGTAGGAGACCGAGACGGCCGCGCCCTGTGCCATGCCGGTCCACTCCAGCTGCGGCTGGAGCGCGTCCACCCAGGCGAACTGCCAGTGGGCCGGCAGCACGTCGCGCCAGTTGCCGAGCGCGGTGACCTGGTCCAGGACGTTGCCGACGATGGTGAGGCCGACCGCGCCGCCGACCGCGCCCAGCGGCGCGTCCGTCACCGTCGACAGCCAGAACGCCAGCGCGGCGGTCACCAGCTGGGAGACGAAGAGGTACGCGACGACCAGCGCCAGCCGCGGCACCGCGTCGCCGGCCGGCAGCACCCCGCCGCCCGGCAGCCGCAGCCCGTCCCAGCCGTACGCGTACGTGCCCACGGCCAGCGCGACCAGCGGCAGCAGCACCATCGCCGCCGCGCTGAACAGCAACGCCACGGTCAGCTTGCTCAGCAGCAGCCGGGTCCGCGGCACGGGCGCGGCCAGCAGGTACCGCAGCGAGGACCAGCTCGCCTCCGAGGCGACCGTGTCGCCGAAGAACAGCGCGACCGGCACCACCAGCAGGAAGCCGGCCGAGACGAACAGCGCGGTGGCCGCGAAGTTGGCGGCCGAGGCGGTCGCGGTGTCCATCAGGTTGACCCGGCTGTTCCGCCCGGCCGGGTCGCCGCCGATGGCGAAGGCCACGGCCAGCACGAACGGCAGCGCGGCCAGCACCACACCGACCACCAGCGTGCGGCGCCGCTTCAGCTGGCGCAGCGCCTCGACGCGCAGCGGCAGGGTGCGGCCCGCGCGGTAGCCGGCCGCGGGCCCGGCCGGGTGTGCGGCGGTACTCATCGGTCCCCTCCGATCAGGGTGAGGAAGGCGTCCTCCAGGCGGCGGTGCGGCCCGACGCGCTCCACCGGCACGTCCAGCCGGAGGAGCTCGGCGAGCAGCTCCGGGGTGCCGGCGGTGCCGTCGAGGCGGACGAGCAGCCCGTCGTCACCGCCCGCGGCCGAGGCGACGAACGGCAGCGCGGCCACCTTCTCCACCACCCCGTCCGGTACCGGTCCGGCCGTGCCGACCAGCAGCGTGTCGCCGGTCCCGACGATCTCGGCGACCGGCCCGGCCTGCACCAGCCGGCCGCGGTCCATGACGACCAGATGCGTACAGGTCTGCTCGACCTCGGCCAGCAGATGGCTGGAGACGATCACGGTCCGCCCCGCGGCCGCGTAACGGGTCATCACGTCCCGCATCTCGCGGATCTGCGGCGGGTCCAGACCGTTGGTGGGCTCGTCCAGGATGAGCAGGTCCGGCAGGCCGAGCATGGCCTGTGCGATGGCCAGCCGCTGCCGCATGCCCTGGGAGTAGGTACGGACGGCGCGCTGCAGCGCCTCCCCGAGGCCCGCGATCTCCAGCGCCTCGTCGATGTGCGCGTCCTCGGCGGGGCGGCCGGTGGCCCGCCAGTACAGGTCCAAATTCTCCCGGCCCGTCAGATGCGGCAGGAAGCCCGCGCCCTCGACGAACGCGCCCACCCGGGAGAGCACCGGGGCGCCCGGCCGTACCGCGTGGCCGAAGACCCGGATCTCGCCCTCGTCCGGCGTGATCAGTCCCATCAGCATCCGCAGCGTGGTGGTCTTGCCCGCGCCGTTCGGCCCGAGCAGTCCGAGCACCTGGCCGCGCTCGACGCCGAAGGACAGGTCCCGTACGGCGTACCGGTCCACGGCGCCCGCGTACTTCTTCGTCAGGCCGGTGATCCGCAGCGGCACGTCCGCCAGGCCGTGGTCGGGCGCGGGCGGCGTCGTGCGGCGCCGCCCGGTCAGCAGCAGCAGGGCTGCGACCAGTAGGGCCGCGAGCGGCAGGCCCCACACCCACCAGGGCAGCGAGGTGGCCGCGGTGTGCACGCCGGGCGCGGTCGGCACGCTCAGCGCGTTCTTCCCGGCGAGCGCGACCTTGTGGACGGCGGGCTCGGCGGGCGACGCGTACGCCATGTCGGTGGCGGAGACCACCAGCCGCATCTGGTGCCCGGCCGCGAACTCGTGGTCGATGGCCGGGAGCCGGACGGAGACCGTACGGCCGTCCTTCGCGTCCGTCACCCGCAGCGGCGTGACGAGCTGGTGCGGCAGCAGCTGGCTGCGCCCGTCCGGCCCGACGTCGTAGACCTTGGCGAACAGCACGGCCTCGTCGTGGTCGCTGGTCACCCGCAGCTTCGCCGTCGGCGAGCCGGTGACCCGCACCGGGCTCTTCAGCGGCGCGGACTCGAACCGGGCGTACTGGCCGGGGAAGTCCAGCGACGGGCCGTTGCCCAGCGCGCTCAGGCCGCCCAGCGCGGCGCCGATGCCGGGGACGGAGGAGATGGCGGGCGGGTCGCCGCCCGCGGGATTGGCGAGCACCTGCTCGCGGCCGGCCAGCGGCACGGACCGCGGGTCGCCGCGCAGGCCCGGGTAGCTGTCGCCGCTCGCGCCGCGCAGCCGCGAGGTGCCGTCGGCGGTGTCCATGCCCCCGGTACGGCTGATCCGGAACGCCGGTCCGGTGTCGGTGCCGCGCTCACCCTTCAGGTAGCGCGCGAACCACGCTTCCGTACGGGCCAGGACGCGGGCCTCCTCGCGGTCGCCGCCGTCGTGGCCGCCCTCGATCCAGTCCACCGCGACCGGCGCGCCGTTCTTCTTCAGCGCCCTGGCCATCTCGTCGGACTGGTCGAGCGGGAACAGCGAGTCGGACTGGCCCTGGGCGATCAGGGTGGGGACCTTGATGCGGTCCGCGACGGCCTGCGGGCTGCGCCGCTCCAGCATCTTCCGGGCCGCGGCGTCCGGGCGGCCGGAGACCGCCACCCGCTCGTACATCTCGCACAGCTGCGCCTCGAAGCGGTTGCAGGCGACGCCGCGCGCGGGGTTGGGCACGGAGGTGGTGACGGGGGCCGAGCCGGTGGTGAAGAAGTAACCGGCCCACAGCTTCTTGAACACGCCGTCGGGGAAGAGCGCGTCGGCGAGGTTCCAGTACGTGATCTGCGGGGCGATGGCGTCCACGCGGCGGTCGTGGCCTGCCGTGAGCAACGCGACGGCGCCGCCGTACGAGGCGCCGGTCATCCCGACGCGTGGGTCGCCGGGCTTGTCCAGCTGCACGTCGGGACGTTTCGCCAGCCAGTCGATGAGCCCGCTGACGTCGGCGACCTCACCCTCCGGGTCGTTCAGCCCGATCTTGCCGGTGGAGTGTCCGAAGCCGCGCGCCGACCAGGTGAGGACGGCGTACCCGTCCCGCGCGAGCTGCTGCGCCTGGCCCTTGGCCGCGGCCTTGCTCGCGCCGAAGCCGTGGCCGACCAGCACGGCGGGGCGACGGCCCCGCACCGCCGTACTGGTGAAGTAGGACGTGTCGATCCGGACGGTGGACTTGCTGCCGGGCTTCTCGGGCAGCGTCAGGACGTGGTCCTCGCGGTGCACCGCGGGGGCCGCGTCGTCGGACGCGGCGACGGCCGCCCATGAGCCGCCGCCGAGCAGGACGCCCAGCACGGCCACGAGCGCGACCAGTCGCCGGCCGCGCGGCCGGGGAACCTTTACAGCCATGCGGTCACCCTACGGGGACCGTAGGTGAAGTCCCGGTCAGCTCTGCGGCGGCCCGAAACCGCCACCCGGCGGAACGGGCGGAACGGGCCCGGCGGGCGGAGCCGGCGGTGCGCCGTACGGCATGGCCGGAGCCTGCGGGGGTACCGGAGGGGCCTGCGGAGGCATCGGCGGGGCCTGCGGGGGCATGGCGGGCGGACCATAGCCGGGCTGCGGCTGCACCGGCGGCGCGTAACCGGGCTGCGGCTGCGGCGGTCCGTAACCGGGCTGCGGGTGACCGGGCGCGCCGAACGGCGGCATGCCGGGGGCACCGTACGGCGCCGCACCGGGCATTCCGTGCATGCCCGGCTGCGCCGGCGGGAACCACTCCTCGGCGACGGGCTCGCCCCGGCGGCCCATCATGACCAGGAGCACGACCGAGCCGGCGAGTTCGAGTACGACCTGGCTGTGGCTCAGCAGCACGGGAAAGGCCGGGCCCTGCTCGACCTTGAAGAAGATGCCGAACCGCAGCAGGGACACGGCGGTGAACAGCGTGAGGGGCAGCAGTGCGGACGCCACCCCCAGCGCGAGGCCGCGTGCGGACACCGCGCGCATGAGGCAGAGCACCGCGGCGACCGTAGCCAGCACGAGGAGGACGACGGAGTTCCAGCCGGAGGAGACGCTCATCAGCGCGGGCAGGCTGCCATGACCGAGGTAGAACACCTCCAGCATGAAGGGCTCGTACTGCGTGAGCGTGTAGACGTTCCAGACGGCGCTGCACAGCGCGAGGACGCCGAGCACCACCGCGCCGGTCACCGCCGCCGTCCTCGCCGGACGCATCGGCGGGTCGCTGGGCCGGCGGGTGGGCCAGCTCCGCATCCCGGAGAGGAGCACCACGCCGCACGCGGCGGAGAGCAGGATGACGAAGGCGCTGACGATGAGGACGGCCTCGAAGAGGCTGCTGCTGTTGTCCACTTCGCCGAGGAACCAGCGGTTGTCACTGGTGTGCTGGCCGGTGCTGATGAAGACCTGAAGTGAGGAGGTGAACGTCAGCGTCGTCGCCGTGGCCAGGAGGCCGCCGGCCGCCCGGGCCGCGGTGAACGCCGCCCAGACCGCGGCGGTCTGCACGATCGCGAGCATAAGGGTGTAGAGGTCGGTCGCCATGACCGTGCCCCGCGATCCGATGCCCGTCCAGGCGTCCCAGAGCCCTCCGACGCCGTGCTCCGCGATGTCGATCGCCATCCATGTGGCGCTGTTCAGCAGGAAGAGTGTGCAGAACACCCCCGCGGTGATGCGCGCCCCCGTGCTGAGGACCGTACTGTGCGGCATCTCGCCCCCGTCTTTCCTTCTTGTCGTGCCGTGCGTGCCGTACCGCGATCATCGCTGTACCGCGCACGCACCGTAGCGGATCTGTACACCGCGCGCGCACCGCCAGTACAACTGAAGGAAGGGTCCGGCGCCGCACCGGGCCGCGGGGGGAGGCGGCATGCGATCCATCGCGATCGTCGGAGCCGGGCAGGCAGGGCTGCAGCTCGCGCACGGTCTGCTCGCCGAGGGGTACGACGTGACCGTCGTCGCGGACCGCACGCCGGAGCAGATCCGCTCCGGCCGGGTGATGTCGACACAGCTCATGTTCGGTCCGGCACTGGGCCTCGAACGGGCGGCGGGACTGAACGCCTGGGACGGCAAGGCCCCCGGCATCACGGCGCTGCAGGCCACCGTCTGGGACCCGCCGGGCACGGTCGCGCTGCGGTTCACCGGACGCCTGGACGAGGAGGCCCAGTCCGTCGACCAGCGGGTGAAGATGGCCGACTGGCTCGACCTGTACGAGGCACGCGGCGGACGGGTGGAGTACGGCGCGGCCGACGTCCGGCGGCTGGCCGCGCTGGCCGGCTCGCACGACCTGACCCTGGTGGCCGCGGGCCGCGGCGACCTCGCCCGGCTCTTCCCGCGGGACGGCGCGCGCTCCCCGTACGACCGGCCGCAGCGCACCCTGGCCTGCATCTACCTGCACGGCGTCGGGCACCCGCCGGAGTACCCCGCGCCGTACGCCCGCTCCCACCTCGCGCCCGGCACCGGTGAGGTGTTCGTGATCCCCGCGCTCACCACGGGCGGCCTGTGCGACATCGTGTTCTTCGAGGGGGTGCCGGGCGGCCCCTTCGACTGCTGGCAGGACCGCCCCGGCCCGGCCGGCTGCCTCACGCGCACGCTGGACCTGCTGCGGCGGTACGCGCCGGTGGAGTACGAGCTGTGCCGGAACGCCGAGCCGACCGACGCGCGCTGCACGCTCTACGGCGCGGTCACGCCGACGGTGCGGCGCCCGGTCGCCGAGGTGGCGACGGGCCGCCACGTCCTGGGGATGGCGGACACGGTCGTCGTCAACGACCCGGTCACCGGACAGGGTTCGAACAACGCGGCCCGCTGCGCCGCCCGTTACCTCCGCGCGATCAGGGAGCGCGGCAGCGCGCCCTTCGACCGGGCCTGGATGGAGTGGACCTTCGAGACCTTCTGGGACCACGCGCAGTACGCGACGGAGTTCACCAACGCCATGCTCCAGCCGCCCCCGGAGCATGTGCAGCGGCTGCTGGCGGCCGCCGCCCGCTGCCCGGCCGTCGCGCACCGCTTCATCAACGGCTACGCCGACCCCGCCGACTTCCGCCACTGGCTCACCGACCCGGAGGCGGCGGCCGCCTACCTGGCGGAGATCCGGGCACCGTGACGGACGGTGTGTGACACGCCCCTGCCGGTCCGCACCGGCAGGGGCCGTCAGCGATCCCCCGCTTCCTCCCGGCCCCCGGGCGTCAGCTGTTGCTGGGGAAGCCCAGGTTGATGCCGCCGTCGGAGGGGTCCGGCCAGCGGGTGGTGACGACCTTGCCGCGGGTGTAGAAGTGCACGCCGTCGTTGCCGTAGATGTGGTGGTCGCCGAAGAGCGAGTCCTTCCAGCCGCCGAAGGAGTGGTAGCCCACCGGCACCGGGATCGGCACGTTCACGCCGACCATGCCGGCCTCGACCTCCAGCTGGAAGCGGCGGGCCGCACCGCCGTCCCGGGTGAAGATGGCGGTGCCGTTGCCCCACGGCGAGTTGTTCATCAGGGCGATGGCCTCGTCGTACGTCTCGACGCGGACGACGGAGAGCACCGGGCCGAAGATCTCGTCGCGGTAGCAGTCCATCTCGGGCGTGACGTGGTCCAGCAGCGAGACGCCGATCCAGTGGCCGTCCTCGTGGCCCTCGACCGTGAAGCCGGTGCCGTCGAGCGCGACGGTCGCACCCTGCGCCGCGGCACCGGTCACGTACGAGGCGACCTTGTCGCGGTGCACCTTGGTGATCAGCGGGCCCATCTCGGAGGCCGGGTCGTCACCGGGGCCGATGCGCAGCGCGGCGGCCCGCTCCTTGACCTTCTCGATCAGCGGGTCGGCCGTGTCACCGACCGCGACCACGACGGAGATCGCCATGCAGCGCTCGCCCGCCGAGCCGTACGCCGCGTTGATCGCGGAGTCGGCCGCCAGGTCCAGGTCGGCGTCCGGCAGCACCAGCATGTGGTTCTTCGCGCCGCCCAGCGCCTGCACACGCTTGCCGTTGGCGGTGCCGGTGGTGTGGATGTACTTGGCGATCGGGGTGGAGCCGACGAAGGAGACCGCGGCGATGTCCGGGTGCTCCAGGATGCGGTCCACGGCGGTCTTGTCGCCGTTGACGACGTTCAGCACGCCGTCCGGCAGGCCCGCCTCGGCGGCCAGCTCGGCCAGCTTGAACGCGGCCGAGGGCACCTTCTCGCTGGGCTTGAGGACGAAGGTGTTGCCGCAGGCGATGGCGAGGGGGAACATCCACATCGGCACCATCGCGGGGAAGTTGAACGGCGTGATGCCGGCGACCACGCCCAGCGACTGGCGGATGGAGGAGACGTCCACGCGGGTGGAGACCTGGGTGGACAGCTCGCCCTTGAGCTTCTCGGAGATGCCGCAGGCCAGCTCGACGATCTCCAGGCCGCGGGCCACCTCGCCGAGGGCGTCGGAGTGCACCTTGCCGTGCTCGGCGGTGATCAGCCGCGCGATCTCCTCGCGGTGCGCGTCGACCAGCTCGCGGTACTTGAAGAGGACCGCGGTGCGCTTGGCGAGCGAGCTGGTGCCCCAGGTCCGGAAGGCCTCCTTGGCCGCGGCGACCGCGGTGTCGACCTCGTCGACGGAGGCGAACGGGACCTGCTTCTCCTGAGCGCCGGTGGCGGGGTTGTAGACCGGACCGAAGTTGCCGGAGGTGCCCTCGACGGGCTTGCCGCCGATCCAGTGGCTGAGGGTCTTCATGTGCGGGCCTTTCTGGGGACGAAAGCTTCAGCGGAGGTCAGAGATGGCGGCGGCGTCCGGCCGCCTGGCGGTCGTACTCCTCGCGGGCGAGCTGCGCCGCCTCGCGCGTCGCGGTCTCGGCAACGGGAACATCCCACCAGGCCTGGGCCGGCGGCGCGCCCGGCACAGTGTCAGCCGTTTCGGTCTCGACATAGACACATGTGGGGCGGTCCGAGGCGCGCGCAGCGGCCAGTGCGGAACGCACCTCGGCGACGGTCCCCGCGCGGATCACGTCCATGCCCAGCGAGGCGGCGTTCGCCGCCAGGTCCACCGGCAGCGGCTCACCGGTGTACGTGCCGTCCTTGGCGCGGAAGCGGTAGGCGGTGCCGAAACGCTCGGCGCCGGTCTCCTCCGAGAGGCCGCCGATGGAGGCGTAGCCGTGGTTCTGGAGGAGGACGAGGTTGATGTTGACGCCCTCCTGGACCGCGGTGACGATCTCGGTGGGCATCATCAGGTACGTGCCGTCGCCGACCAGGGCCCACACCGGGCGGTCCGGGGCGGCCATCCGGACGCCGATCGCGGCCGGGATCTCGTACCCCATGCAGGAGTAGCCGTACTCCAGGTGGTACTGGCGGCGGGACCGGGCGCGCCACAGTTTGTGCAGGTCACCGGGGAGTGAGCCGGCCGCGTTGATGACCACGTCGTCATCGCCGACGGTCGCGTCCAGCAGGCCGAGCACCTGCGTCTGGCTGGGCCGCGCGTCCTCGGCACCGGTCCCGTACGCGGTGTCGACCAGCCGTTCCCACTCGGCCTTGGCCGCGCCGTACGCCTCCTCGTACGCCGCCTCCACCCGGTGTCCGCCGAGCTCCCGGGTCAGCGCCTCCAGGCCCGCGCGGGCGTCGGAGATCAGGGAGAGCGCGCCGAGCTTGTGGGAGTCGAACGAAGCGATGTTGAGGTTCACGAAGCGCACGCCGGGGCGGGCGAAGAGGGTCGCGGAGGCGGTGGTGAAGTCGGTGTAGCGGGTGCCGACTCCTATGATCAGGTCCGCCTCGCGGGCCAGGGCGTCCGCGGTCGCGGTGCCGGTGTGGCCGATGCCGCCCACGTCGGCGGGGTGGTCGTACCGCAGCGAGCCCTTGCCGGCCTGGGTGGAGGCGACCGGGATGCCGGTGGCGTCGGCGAACGCGCGCAAGGCGTCCTCGGCCTCGGAGTGGTGGATGCCGCCGCCCGCGACGAGCAGCGGCCGCTCGGCGGAGCGGATCGCGTGCACGGCCTCGGCGAGCTGCCCGGCGTCGGGCTGCGGCCGGGTGACGTGCCAGACCCGGTCGGCGAAGAAGTCCTCGGGCCAGTCGAACGCCTCGGCCTGGACGTCCTGCGGGAGGGCCAGGGTGACCGCGCCGGTCTCGACGGGGTCGGCGAGCACCCGCATGGCCTGGAGGGCCGCCGGGATCAGCGCCTCGGGGCGCGCCACCCGGTCGAAGTAGCGGGACACCGGGCGCAGCGCGTCGTTGACGGAGACGTCGCCCGCGTACGGCACCTCCAGCTGCTGGAGCACGGGCTCGGCCGGGCGGGTGGCGAAGGTGTCGCCGGGCAGCAGCAGGACCGGGAGGCGGTTGACCGTGGCCAGCGCCGCGCCGGTGACGAGGTTGGTGGCGCCGGGGCCGATGGAGGTGGTGACGGCCTGCGCGGAGAGCCGGTCGGACTGGCGGGCGTACCCGACGGCGGCGTGCACCATGGCCTGCTCGTTACGGCCCTGGAGATAGGGCATCGAGCCCTGGGACTCCAGCAGCGCCTGGCCCAGGCCCGCGACGTTGCCGTGCCCGAAGATCCCCCAGGTGGCGCTGATGAGGCGGTGCCGTACGCCGTCCCGCTCGGTGTACTGATGGGCGAGGAACTCGACCAGGGCCTGGGCGACCGTGAGGCGGCGCGTCGTCGGGGCGGTCATCGGGCTTCTCCTGCGGGTGCGCTGTAGAGGGGGAGGCGGGGGTCGACGGGCTGCTCGGGCCAGGTGCCCCGGATCCAGCCGTGGTCCGGGTGGTCGCAGATGAGCCACTCGCGCTTCTCGCCGGGGCCCGCCATGACGTTGAGGTAGTACATGTCGTGGCCGGGCGCGGCGATGGACGGGCCGTGCCAGCCGTCGGGGATGAGGACGACGTCACCGCTGCGGACCTCGGCGAGCACGTCGGTGTCCCGGCCGTGGCCGGAGGGGGTCACGCGCTGGTAGCCGAGGCCGGGCTTGGCATCGCCGTTCTCGTCCGTCGCCGACGCGATCTCGAAGTAGTAGATCTCTTCGAGCTCGGACTCCTCGCCCGGGCGGCACTCGTCGTGCTTGTGCGGCGGATACGAGGACCAGTTGCCGCCCGGCGTGATCACCTCGACCGCGATGAGCTTGTCGCATGCGAAGACGCCTGCCGCGCCGAAGTTGTTGACCTGGCGCGAGCAGTTGCCCGTGCCCCGCAGCTCGACGGGGACGGACGAGGCGGGGCCATACCGGGCGGGAAGGCGCTGCGAGCAGCGCGCGCCGGTGAGCGCGAAGCGGCCGCCGGACTCGCTGGCGATGCCCACGTGCGCGTCGCGCGGGACGTACGCGAAGTCCGTGACACCGCTGAACACGCTGTCCCGGCCGGTCAGCGCGAACTCCTCGCCCGAGTCGACCGCCACCGTGCAGCCGCCGGAGAGCGGCAGCACGATCCACTCGCTCTCGCCGGTCGCGAAGGAGTGGTGACCGCCGGGCGGGAGCTCCAGCACGCGGAGGGAGGAGTAACCCCAGCCCGCGTTCTTGGGGTGGATGTCGAGGGCGTACGGGCCGTCGGCGGCGGTGCCCGCCGGGCGGTGGAAGGTGGATTCGGCGTTCATGACGTCAAGTCTCCTACTGAACACTGACGGTGACAGGACCCTGTGGACAACTTCCGCGTCATCCGCGGCTACAGGAGGCTGACGGCGGTATCCACAGCCCCCGCCACGTCCCCGTCCACGGGGTAGAGCAGCGAGCGCCCGGCGACCAGCCCCTGGACGGTCGGCAGGTGCAGGGCCTTGCGCCACTTCTCGTACGTCGTGTCCTGGTCGGCGGCCGAGATGTCGCCGCCGAGCAGGACGGTCGGCAGTGTGGAGGTCTCGCAGACCTGCGCCATGTCCTCGGGGTCCTCGGTGACCGGCAGTTTGAGCCAGGTGTACGCGGAGGTCCCGCCGAGCCCGGAGGCGATGGCGACGGACGTGGTCACGGCCTCGGCGCTCAGGTCGTTCCTGACCTTGCCGTCGATCCGGCGCGAGATGAACGGCTCGACGAAGGTGGGCAGTTCCCGCTCGGCCATGGCGTCGATGGCGCGCGCTGTGGACTCCATGGTGTCCAGGGACCCGGCGTCGCTGTAGTCGATGCGCATCAGCAGCTTCCCGCAGTCGAAGCGGAGCCGGGCGATGTCCTGCGGGCGGTGGCCGGTGAACCGGTCGTCCATCTCGAAGGAGGCCCCGGCGATACCGCCGCGGTTCATCGAACCCATCACGACCTTGCCCTCCAGCGCACCCATGAGGAGCAGGTCCTCCAGGATGTCGGCGGTGGCGAGGACGCCGTCGACACCGGGCCGGGACAGCGCGAGCGAGAGGCGTTCGAGCAGGTCGAAGCGGTCCGCCATGGCCAGCTTGCGGTCCCCGACGGCCAGGGCGCCGCGCGCGGGGTGGTCGGCGGCGACGATCATCAGCCGGCCGCTGTCGCCGATGAGGGGGCGGCGGGTGCGGCGGGCAGCGGCTTCCGCGACGGCTTCGGGGTGCCGGGCCCGCAGCCGCGCGAGGTCGGAGAGCGGTGTGGTCAAGGCGTAACTCACCTTCTTGAGCGCCCGCGGGACGGCCGCGGGCGGAGTGCGGCGGTGTGGTCAGCGCTCCGCGAGGAACGCTTCGACCTCGGAGGTGGTGGGCATGGCCGACGAGCAGGCCAGGCGCGCTGCGACGATGGCCCCGGCGGCGTTGGCGTAGCGCATCATGGGCTCCAGTTCCCAGCCGGAGAGCAGGCCGTGCACGAGGGCGCCGCCGAAGGAGTCGCCCGCGCCGAGGCCGTTGACGACCTCGACCGGAGTGGGCGGTACCTCGGCGGTGCGGCCGTCGCGGTGCACGGCGAGCACGCCCTTGGGGCCCTGCTTGATGACGGCCAGCTCGACGCCCATGTCCAGCAACGCCTGGGCGCAGGCCTTGGGGTCGCGCAGCCCGGTGGCGACCTCGGCCTCGTCGACGTTGCCGACCGCCACGGTGGCGTGCGCCAGCGCCGCCTCGTAGTACGGACGGGCGTTGGCCATGGCCTGCGGGCCGGTCTCGCCGCCGTCGCCGGAGGCGCCGCCCCGGCCGCCCCAGAACATCGGCCGCCAGTCCAGGTCGAAGACGGTGGTGCCGGACTTGCCGCGCGCTTCCAGGGCGGCGAGCGTCGCGGAGCGGCTGGGCTCCTCGCACAGGCCGGTGCCGGTGATCCAGAAGACCCGCGCGGCCCGGATCGCGTCCTGGTCCAGCTCTTCGGGGCGGATGACCAGGTCAGGGGCCTTGGGGCGGCGGTAGAAGTACAGCGGGAAGTCGTCCGGCGGGAAGATCTCGCAGAAGGTGACCGGGGTCGGGTACTGCGCGACGGGGGTCACCCAGCGGTCGTCCACGCCGAACTCGCGCAGCGCCTTGTGGAGGTACGCGCCGAAGGGGTCGTCACCGGTACGGCTGATCACGGCGGTGCGGCGGCCCTGACGCGCCGCGGCGACCGCGACGTTGGTGGCCGAGCCGCCCAGGAACTTCCCGAACGTCTCCACGTCGGCCAGCGAGACGCCGGTCTGCAGCGGGTAGATGTCCACCCCGATGCGGCCCATGGTGATCAGGTCAAAGCGGCCGGTGTCGGTCGGCTCGGTCATGTGCGCCCCTTCGCTACGGCCGGTCTCGGGAAGCGCCGGCCAGGTCGGCTCCGACCACAGGTCTAACGGGGCGACTCTCACCCTGTCAACAGTTTGTCCTTACATTCTGACGTCGACGATGCGATGATGGCCGAGTCACCGCGGGTTACAAAGTCCTTAAGTCCTTATGTCAGGACGAAGTCTTGACAGGCTCGGTGCGCCGATGAAGGCTGAGCGCACCACAACCCCACCCCGTCCCTTCCCGGTCATCGCCGACCGGTGAGAGGAGAGCCGCACCATGCCCGTACCCAGCGCGAACGTCCCCCGTCTGGACCGGCTCCGGGTCGGATCGGCACCCGATTCCTGGGGCGTCTGGTTCCCCGACGACGACCAGCAGGTCCCCTGGGAACGCTTCCTGGACGAGGTCAGCGAGGCCGGTTACGAGTGGATCGAGCTGGGGCCGTACGGCTACCTGCCCACCGACCCTGCCGTACTCCACGGCGAGATCGCCAAGCGTGACCTGAAGGTGTCGGCCGGCACGATCTTCACCTCGATGCACCGCGGCCCCGAGAACTGGGACGCGACCTGGCAGCACGTGAGCGAGGTCGCCACGCTGACCAAGGCGATGGACGCCAAGCACCTCGTCGTGATCCCGTCCTTCTGGCGCGACGACAAGACCGCCGAGCTGATCGAGCCGAGCGAGCTGACCACCGAGCAGTGGAAGCACCTCACCGGCGGTATGGAGCGGCTGGCGAAGCAGGTACGCGACGAGTTCGGCCTGGACATCGTCGTGCACCCGCACGCCGACACCCACATCGACACCGAGGAGCACGTCGAACGCTTCCTCGACGGCACCGACTCCGACCTGGTCAACCTCTGCCTGGACACCGGCCACTACGCGTACTGCGGCGGCGACAGCGTCAAGCTGATCAAGACCTACGGCGAGCGGATCGGCTACCTCCACCTCAAGCAGGTCGACCCCGACATCCTCGCCGACGTCCAGGCCAACGGCACCCCCTTCGGGCCCGCCGTGAAGCAGGGCGTGATGTGCGAGCCGCCGCTCGGCGTACCGGCCCTGCCGCCCGTCCTGGAGGCCGCGCAGGCCCTGGACGTGGACCTGTTCGCCATCGTCGAGCAGGACATGTACCCCTGCCCGCCCACCCAGCCGTACCCGATCGCCGAGCGCACCCGCCGCTTCCTGCGCTCCTGCGGCGCGTAGCCCCGTCCCCCTCCCGCACCGAACACGAGGAGCACGACCATGACGCAGCACGGAACGCTCGGGGTGGCGGTCATCGGCACCGGCCGGATGGGCGCGGACCACGTACGCCGCATCAACGACGTCATCAGCGGCGCGCGGGTCGCCGCCGTGGTGGACATCGACGCCGACCGCGCGAAGACCATCGCCGACGGCATCGAGGGCTGTACGCCCTGCACCGACCCGGCCGCCGCGATGGACGACCCGGCCGTCGACGCCGTACTGATCGCCTCGCCGGGGCCGGCCCACGAGGCCACCCTGCTCGCCGCGTTCGAACGGGACCTGCCGGTGCTCTGCGAGAAGCCGCTCACCCCGGACGCCGCCTCCGCGCTGCGCGTCCTGGAGGCCGAGCAGCGGCTCGGCCACCGCCGCGTCCAGGTCGGCTTCATGCGCCGCTACGACGCCGAGTACAGGAAGCTCAAGGCGCAGCTGGACCAGGGCGCCTACGGCCGGCCGCTGATGCTGCACCACCAGCACCGCAACCCCGATTGCCCGCCCGGCTTCACCGACGCGATGATGATCAACGACTCGGCCGTGCACGAGATCGACGTCACCCGCTGGCTGCTGGACGAGGAGATCACCGCCGTCCGCGTGCTCTTCCCGAACGCCACCGACAAGGCGCCCGAGGGCCTGCGCGACCCGCAGCTCATCCTCTTCGAGACCGCGTCGGGCCGGGTCGTGGACACCGAACTGTTCGTCAACTGCGGCTTCGGCTACCAGGTGAGGTGCGAGGCGGTCTGCACCGACGGTACCGCCCGCATCGGTGACGACCGCGGCGTCTTCGCCAACACGGCCAACGGCTGGGGCGGCACCATCGCCCCCGGCTTCGAGGACCGTTTCGCCGACGCCTACGACCTCCAGGTCCAGCGCTGGGTCGACGCCACCCGCCGCGGCGAGGTCGAGGGCCCCGGCGCCTGGGACGGTTACGCCGCCGCCGCGGTCTGCGAGGCCGGCGTACGCGCCCAGGAGACCGGCGAGCGCGTCACGGTCGAGCTGGCCGAGCGCCCGGCCCTGTACCGCTGAGAACCACTCCCTCCGGACCCCTTCCCGTACACCGAAAGGCTGCCCCTCCCGTGAAGATCGCTCTTGATCCGTACATGTTCCGGAACGTTCCGCTGCTCGAACTCCCCGGTGTCGTCGCCGAGCTGGGCTTCGAATGGATCGAGCTGTCGCCGCGCGAGGACTTCAACCCCTTCTTCCTCCACCCGCGCGTGGACGACGGCACCGTGCAGAAGTTCCGCAAGGAACTGAGCGCGGCGGGCGTCGGCATCTCCTCCGTCCTCCCCCTCTACAAGTGGTCCTCCCCGGACGAGGACGAGCGGCAGGCCGCCGTCCGCTACTGGAAGCGGGCCATCCAGATCACCTCCGACCTCGGCGTCTCCGCGATGAACTCGGAGTTCAACGGCCGCCCCGAGAAGGCCGACACCAGTGAGGGCCAGTTCTGGCGCTCCCTGGAGGAGCTGCTGCCGGTCTTCGAACGGGAGGGCATCACGCTCGCCCTGGAACCGCACCCGGACGACTTCATCGAGGACGGGCACGCCGCCGTCGACATGATCCGCGGCATCAACAACCCGCTGGTGTCCTTCCTGTACTGCGCGCCGCACACCTTCCACCAGGGCAACGACGCGCCGGGCATCCTGAAGCACGCGGGCGGTCTGACCACCGCCGTCCACCTGGCCGACTCCTTCGACCACACCGGCTCCTCCGGGCTGCGCTACATCGTCAACCCGCCCGGCTCGGCCGTACGCATCCACCAGCACCTGGACATCGGCCAGGGCGAGGTCGACTTCGACGAGCTCTTCCGCGAGCTGGCCGCCAACGGCTTCGACGGCACCCTGGTCTCCTCCGTCTTCGCCTGGGAGGAGCGCGCCAAGGAGTCGTCCCGCTTCATGCGGGCCAAGATCGACGAGTACGTCACCCGGCACTGGAGCTGAGCCCGTGGCCGCCGCACCGACCAGACCGGGCGCGTCGGCACGCGAGGGCGAATCCCTCGCGTCCGCGCGCCGCGCCAAGCGCTTCATCACGGGCATCGCCGCCATCGCCGCCATCGGCGGTGCCCTGTTCGGCTACGACACCGGAGTGGTCTCCGGAGCGCTCCCCTTCATGGAGGAGCACTTCGGACTCACCTCCCTCGGGGAAGGCATCATCACCAGCGCCCTGCTGATCGGCGCGGCCTTCGGCTCGCTGGCCGGCGGGCGCATGTCCGACCGGCTCGGCCGCCGCAACTCCCTGCTGTGGGCCGGCGCGGTGTTCATCGCGGGCGCGGTCGCCGTCGCGGTCGCGCCCTCGGTCCCCTTCATGGTGGTGGCGCGCTTCGTCCTCGGCCTCGCCGTGGGCAGCGCGTCCGTCATCACCCCGCTGTACCTGTCGGAGATCGCCCCGCCGCACATCCGCGGCCGGCTGGTCTCCTTCAACTCCCTGATGATCGTCAGCGGTCAGCTGCTGGCGTACCTCATCAACGCGGTGCTCGCGCACTGGGAGGCGTGGCGCTGGATGCTCGGCCTCGCCGCGCTGCCCGCCGTCGCCCTCTTCATCGGCCTGTTCTTCCTGCCGGACACCCCGCGCTGGTACATGAGCAAGGGGCGTACGGAGGAGGCGGGCGCCGTGCTGCGGCGCACCCTGCCGGCCGGTGAAGTGGACGACGAGCTGGCACGCATCGAGCAGGCCCGCACCCTGGAGGAGAACGCCCAGCGCGGCGCCTGGCAGGAGCTGCGCACCCCCTGGGTGCGCCGCATCCTCCTGGTCGGCATCGGCCTGTCGGTCGTCCAGCAGATCACCGGCGTCAACGCGGTCATCTACTTCGCCCCGAAGATCCTGCTGACCACCGGCCTCGGCACCAACGCCGCGATCACCGCCACCATCGCGGTCGGCGCGGTCTCCGTGCTCGCCACCGCGGTCGGCATGTCACTGATCGACAAGGTCGGCCGCCGCCCGATGTTGATCTGGGGCCTGACCGGGATGACCGCCTCCCTGGTGCTGCTCGGCGCGTCCTTCCACCTCCCGCAGTCCACCGGCGTCAGCTACCTCGTACTCGCCCTGATGGTGCTCTACATGGCCTTCATGCAGGCCACGCTGAACACCGGGGTGTGGCTGCTGCTCGCCGAGATGTTCCCGCTGAAGGTGCGCGGACTGGCCATGGGCGCGGCGGTGTTCGTGATGTGGCTCGTCAACTTCGCGGTGGCGCTGCTCTTCCCGGTCCTGCTGGATGCGGCCGGCGCCGCGCTCACGTTCTGGACCTTCGGCGTGATGTGCGTACTGTCGCTGGTCTTCTGCAAGCGGTACGCGCCGGAGACCAAGGGCATGGCCCTGGAGGACCTGGAACACGAACTGCGCAAGGCCGCGGCCGGCGGCTGACCGGGCGGACGCGGAGCGGGACGGGACGGGGCCGGGCGAGGCGATCGCCCGGCCCCGTCCGCGTACGGCAGCCCGGCCCGTCCGCGTACGGCAACGGCCGTCCGGGCCGTGTCACGGGCGTCACCGTTACGCGGGTCTTCCGTCACAGGGCTTCTACAGACTGTCCCCGTCACTCAAGGACCTCGTTGCACCAGGCACAGGGTGAGTGATCACCAAGCCGTGCGCAGTTCCCCCGCGGGCTCCTCCGGGCCGCCTGCGTACGGCTCCAGGGAGGTGCGCAGAACATGACCGACCGAAGACTCTGGTCGTACAAGGAGATCGCCGCACACATCCGGGTCCAGCCGGACACCGTGCGCTCCTACCGGAAGCACGGGCTGCTGCCACCACCCGACCTCGTGGAGGGCGGCAAGCCGTACTGGTACGCCGACACCGTACGGGAATGGGTGGCCCGGCGGCCGGGCCACCGCGGCCGGCGCGACCGCGAGGCCTGAGCAGCCGCCGGCCTTGCCTCCGGCCCCGCATCATCGGGTGCGGGGCCGTTTCAGTACCTCGGTACGGGTGCGCGCTTCGGTACGGGTGCGCGCCTCAGTACGGGCCTGCGTCTCAGTGCGGGACTTCCGCTGTGCCTCAGTACGGGGCCGTCGCTGTGCCCCGGATCTCCAGCGAGGGCTCCACGAGCTGCCGTTCGGCCGGGCGGGACGGGCGGTCCATCCGGTCCAGGAGACAGCGCGCAGCCCGCCGCCCCACCTCGTAGCCGGCGTTGTTCACCGTCGTCAGCCACAGGTGCCGGATCCGGGCGAGGTAGGTGTTGTCGCAGCCGACGAGGGAGAGGTCGCGCGGTACGTCGAGGCCCAGCTCCTGCGCCGCGGAGAGCACGCCGACGGCCGCGATGTCGTTGAACGCGAAGACGGCGGTGGGGCGTTCGCCGCCACGCCGGCCGCCGAGCAGCCGTACGGCCGCGCGGTAACCGCCCTCCTCCGTCGCGTCGCCGGGCGCCATCACCACCCCGCCTTCGAGGCCGTGCTCGCGCATCGCCGCCTCGTAACCGCGCCGCCGCAGCGCTCCGACGCTGCCCGGGCCCATGATGTGGGCGATCCGGCGGTGGCCGAGGCCGATGAGGTGCTCGGTGGCGAGCCGGGCACCCCGCTCGTCGTCGTTGGCGACGGTGTCCACCCGGGGCAGTTCCGGGTCGTGAGTGCCCGCGACGACGGTCGGCAGCCGGCCGGCGGCCTCGGCGAGTGCGCCGCTGTCCGGCAGCGTGCCCACCGCGACCAGGCCGTCCACCCGCAGCTCGGCGAACGTACGGGTGAAGTCCTCCCCCGTATGCCGGTCGAGCCTGCCGTCGGCCATCAGCATCCGCAGGCCGTGCGCGTGCAGCACCGCGTTCAGGCCGTCCAGCAGCTCCACGAACCACGGGTTGCGCATGTCGTTGAGCAGCACGCCGACGGTGTGCGTACGACGCGCCACGAGGCTGCGCGCGGCGGCGTTGGGCCGGTAGTCCAGCTCCCGGACCGCGTCCAGGACGGCGGCCCGCTTGGCGTCGCTCACCTGCGGCGCGCCCCGGAGCACGAGGGAGACCAGTGACTTGGAGACACCCGCGCGCTCGGCGACGCTGCGGATCGTCGGCGGCCTGCCGGCCACGTCCGCGGCCCGCGCCGTGCGCCCCGCACGCCTGGCACGCCCTGCCGGCTCTTCGGCGGGCGCAGGCGCACCAGGCCGCTTGTTGGACCGTTCCATGTCCGGAAATCCTTCCACCCACCCGCGAACCCGTCAACGCATCCGTCGGCGCACCCGTCGACGCATCCGTCGGCGCATCCGTCGACGTGCGAACAAGCCGCGTCGTCCCGCAGGGGTTGACACGACTATGTAAGGACATGCAGGGTTCCTGGACGTGCGTTGGACCGTTCCAAACCGCGGCCGTCCCGCCTCACCGGCGGCCGTGCCCACCACAAAGGAGTGGCAGCAATGAAGCTCGGCCTCATCGGCACCGGCCGCATCGGCGCGTTCCACGCCGAGACCCTGAAGCGCGTCCCCGGCGTGCACGGGATCGTCGTCGCGGACGCGGACACCGCACGCGCCCGGGACCTCGCGGACAAGCTCGGCCTCCAGGCGGCGCCCACCATCGAGGACCTGTACGCGGACGGCGCCGACGGCGTGGTGATCACCGCGGCCACCAGCGCCCACGCCGCCCTCCTCCACCAGGCCCTGGACCACGGCGTCCCGGTCTTCTGCGAGAAGCCGGTGGCCCTGGACGTCCCCGGCACCGTCAGCGTCGTCGAGCGCGCCGCCCACAGCCCCGTCCCCGTACAGATCGGCTTCCAGCGCCGCTTCGACGCGGGCTACCGCGCCGCCCGCGAGGCGCTCCGCTCCGGCGAACTGGGCTGGCTGCACACCCTGCGCGCCTGCACCTCCGATCAGACGCCGCCGCCCGCCGCGTACATCCCCACCTCCGGCGGCCTCTTCCGTGACTGCTCCATCCACGACTTCGACATCCTGCGCTGGCTGACCGGGCGCGAGGTCGTCTCCGTCTTCGCCCAGGGCGCGAACAAGGGCGAGCCCTTCTTCGCCGACGGCGACGACGTCGACACCTGCGCCGCGCTGCTCCGCTTCGACGACGACACCCTGGCCACCGTCACCGCCACCCGTTACAACGGCGCGGGCCACGACGTACGCCTGGAGGTCTGCGGCTCCCAGGGCGCCCGCGTCGTCGGCCTGGACGACCGTGCACCGCTGCCCACCGCCGAGGCCCGGCTCTCCTGGCAGCAGGACACCCCGTACGCGACCTTCATGGAGCGCTTCCACGACGCGTACGTCACCGAGCTGACCGCCTTCACCGAGGTCGCGGCGGGCCGCGCGGAGAACCCCTGCACCGCCGCCGACGCCCTGGAGGCGCTCTACATCGCCGAGGCCTGCGAGCGCTCACGCCGCACCGGCGAACCGGTCGCGGTCGCCGACGTCCGCGCCTGAGCCACGCCGTCACACCCTCTCCGGCATCAACCTGCTCCGCTGACCGGGCCGCCGGGCGCGGGCCGGGGTGCCGAAGCGGCGGGCGGCCAGGGGAAGGCTGCCCCCGTGCGTTCCAGGTTTCCTGTCCGCATCCGTTCCGGCCAGTTCTCCCCGTTTTCCCGTCTTTCCGCCTTTCCTCGTCTTTCCTCGCCTTTTCCGGGCGGCCCCGGTGCTGCCGGGGGCAGTATTTCCGGAGCGGTGTGAGGGGTTTTGCCGTTAATACCCCCTAGGGGTATACAGTGGGTTACGGAAATCCGGAACACCTCATGCCACTCGGTACAAGGAGAGTCCCATGACCGCACCGGCCGGCCAGCCTGTCACCACTACCTACAAGGTCACCGGGATGACCTGCGGCCACTGCGAGGGGGCGGTGAAGGAGGAGGTCTCGGCGATCCCCGGCGTCGTCTCCGTCGAGGCCGCGGCCACCACCGGGATCGTGACCGTCGTCTCGCAGGCACCGCTCGACGAGGAAGCCGTGCGCGCCGCCGTCGACGAGGCGGGGTACGAGCTCGTGGGCCAGGCCTGATCCCATGCCGGACACCACGTCGCAGGCGCGGGTCGAGCTGGCCATCGGCGGCATGACCTGCGCCTCGTGCGCCGCGCGCGTGGAGAAGAAGCTCAACCGGATGGAAGGCGTGACCGCCACCGTCAACTACGCGACGGAGAAGGCGAAGGTCGCCTACGACCCGGGTGTCGAGGTCGCCGATCTGATCGCCACGGTGGAGCGGACCGGGTACACCGCGCGCGAGCCGGAGCCCGAGCCGCCCGCCCCTGCCCCTGCCACCGCTCCGGGCGCGTCCGAGGAGTCGCCGGCCGGGCCGCAGGAGGGGCCGGACCAGGCCCTGGCGGCGCTGCGGCAGCGGCTGGTCGGGTCGGCGGTGCTCGCCGTGCCCGTGATCGCGCTGTCGATGATTCCGGTACTGCAGTTCGACAACTGGCAGTGGCTCTGCCTGACGCTGGCCGCGCCAGTCGTCGTCTGGGGCGCGTACCCCTTCCACCGGGCGGCCTGGACGAACCTGCGGCACGGCGCCGCCACCATGGACACCCTGGTCTCCCTCGGTACCCTGGCCGCGTTCGGCTGGTCGCTGTGGGCGCTGTTCTTCGGGCACGCCGGAATGCCGGGGATGCGGCACGGCTTCGACCTGACGGCCCGCCAGGGGGACGGCTCGTCGGCGCTCTACCTGGAGGCCGCCGCGGGCGTCACCGCGTTCATCCTGCTCGGGCGCTACCTGGAGGCCCGGTCGAAGCGGAAGGCCGGGGCGGCGCTGCGGGCACTGATGGACCTGGGCGCCAAGGACGTGACCGTCCTGCGGGACGGCCGGGAGGTACGGGAGCCGGTGGACCGGCTGGCCGTCGGCGACCGGTTCGTCGTACGGCCAGGGGAGAAGGTCGCCACCGACGGGACGGTGGTGGAGGGCGCGTCGGCGGTGGACGCCTCGATGCTCACCGGCGAGTCGGTACCGGTCGACGTGGCGCCGGGTGACTCCGTGACCGGCGCGACCGTGAACACCGCCGGGCGGCTCGTCGTCGAGGCCACCCGCATCGGGGCCGACACCCGGCTCGCGCGGATGGCGCAGCTGGTGGAGGACGCGCAGAGCGGCAAGGCCGAGGCGCAGCGGCTCGCGGACCGGATCTCCGCCGTCTTCGTGCCGGTGGTGCTGATCATCGCCCTCGCGACGCTCGTCGTGCGGCTGCTGGTGACGGGGGACGCCACGGCCTCGTTCACGGCGGCGGTCGCGGTGCTGATCATCGCCTGCCCGTGTGCGCTGGGGCTGGCCACGCCGACCGCGCTGATGGTCGGTACGGGGCGGGGTGCCCAGCTCGGCATCCTGATCAAGGGGCCCGAGGTACTGGAGTCCACCCGCAAGGTCGACACGGTCGTGCTGGACAAGACCGGCACGGTCACCACCGGGCGGATGAGCCTTCACGAGGCGGTCCCGGCGGCGGACACCGACGAGAAGACCCTGCTGCGGCTCGCCGGCGCTCTGGAGCACGCGTCGGAGCATCCGGTGGCCCGCGCGATCGCGGAGGGCGCACAGGAGCGGGTGGGGGAGCTTCCCGCGGTCGAGCGCTTCGAGAACGTGGCGGGCCTGGGCGTCCGCGGCACGGTGGACGGCCATGAGGTCGTCGTGGGGCGCGAGCGGCTGCTGGACCGGAGCCTGTCCGAGGGAGCGTCCGACGGCAGCTCCGGCGGGCTGCCCGCCGAGCTGGGCGCCGCCCGGGACCGCGCCGAAGCCGCGGGGAGCACGGCCGTGCTGGTCGCCTGGGACGGGCGGGCGCGCGGCGTGCTGTCCGTCGCCGACACCGTGAAGGACGGCAGCGCGGAGGCGGTCACACGGCTACGGGCGCTCGGCCTGACGCCCGTACTGCTCACCGGTGACAACGAGGCCGTCGCGACGGGCGTCGCCCGCGCGGTGGGCATCGCGGCGGACCAGGTCTTCGCCGAGGTCATGCCGGAGGACAAGGTCGCGGTCGTGCGGCGGCTGCAGGAGCGGGGCCGGTCGGTCGCGATGGTCGGGGACGGCGTGAACGACGCCGCCGCACTCGCCCAGGCCGATCTGGGGCTCGCGATCGGCACCGGTACGGACGCGGCCATCGAGGCCGGTGACCTCACCCTCGTACGGGGGGATCTGCGGGTGGCCTCCGACGCCATCCGGCTCGCCCGGCGTACCCTCGGGACCATCAAGGGCAATCTGTTCTGGGCGTTCGGCTACAACGTCGCGGCGATCCCGCTCGCGGTGGCCGGGCTGCTCGACCCGATGATCGCGGGCGCGGCGATGGCGTTCTCGTCGGTCTTCGTGGTGACGAACAGCCTGCGGCTGCGGTCCTTTCGGTAGGTCCGTCCCTTTACGCCCCACGGTCGGGCGGAGTTCCCTCCACCGCCTGGCAATTACGTGGGGTTCTTCACCTGATTAGGGACCTTCACACAGTTCTCACAACCCGCACCGCACCCATACACTGGGGCCCCGATCTCCTGACCGGGACCCTTGACCGTATTCGCCCGATATGGCAAGAGACCCAGATCACAGAGGTTCGGACGTAACCATTCGAGGGGGTCGTGAGTCTAACCGTGCAGTACAAGCACCCCGGCGGGGCTTGTACTCGACAACCGGACCGGTCTTGGGGGACTTCGTCCGGTTACGCGTAGCCGGGGCGACGTGCCCGGGGAGCTTTGAGCGGCCCTCCCGTACGTGCGCGTCCCGGCAGATCGCGTAAGGCAGTAGAGCAGGGTGCCCTCAATGGACGCCCGGACGGATCCCGTGGGGGGAATCCGACCCGGGAAAAGGGAAGCGCCCCCCGCTCCGGACCCGTGGGGGGATCTGGAGCGAGGGGCGCTTTCCGCTGTGTACGGCCGGCCGCCGCCGGCCCTGGACCGGCCCGCCGGGCGGGCCGGTGCCTGAGCGACCGGTGTCAGCGCTGCTCGACCGGGACGAAGTCGCGCTCGACCACGCCGGTGTAGATCTGGCGCGGACGGCCGATGCGGGAGCCCGGCTCCTTGATCATCTCGTGCCACTGGGCGATCCAGCCGGGGAGCCGGCCGAGCGCGAAGAGCACGGTGAACATCTCGGTCGGGAAGCCCATGGCCCGGTAGATCAGACCGGTGTAGAAGTCCACGTTCGGGTAGAGCTTGCGCTCGACGAAGTAGTCGTCGGCCAGCGCGTGCTCCTCCAGCTTCAGCGCGATGTCCAGCAGCTCGTCGGACTTGCCGAGCGCGGAGAGGACGTCGTGCGCCGCCGCCTTGATGATCTTCGCCCGGGGGTCGAAGTTCTTGTAGACGCGGTGCCCGAAGCCCATGAGCTTCACGCCGTCTTCCTTGTTCTTCACCTTGCGGATGAACTCGTCGACGTTGCCGCCGTCGCGCTGGATGCCCTCCAGCATCTCCAGCACGGACTGGTTCGCACCGCCGTGCAGGGGGCCCCACAGGGCGTTGATGCCGGCGGAGATCGAGGCGAAGAGGTTGGCCTGCGAGGAGCCGACCAGGCGCACGGTGGAGGTCGAGCAGTTCTGCTCGTGGTCGGCGTGCAGGATCAGCAGCTTGTCCAGCGCGCTGACCACGACCGGGTCCAGCTCGTACTCGGCGGCGGGCACCGAGAAGGTCATGCGCAGGAAGTTCTCGACGTAGCCGAGGTCGTTGCGCGGGTAGACCACGGGGTGGCCGACCGACTTCTTGTACGCGTACGCCGCGATCGTCGGAAGCTTGGCCAGCAGGCGGATGCTGGAGAGGTAGCGCTGCTGCTCGTCGAACGGGTTGTGGCTGTCCTGGTAGAAGGTGGACAGCGCGCTGACGACCGAGGACAGCATCGCCATCGGGTGGGCGTCCCGCGGGAAGCCGTCGTAGAAGCGCTTGACGTCCTCGTGGAGCAGCGTGTGGTACGTGATGTCCTGCTTGAACGAGGACAGCTCGTCGACGGTCGGCAGCTCGCCGTTGATGAGCAGGTACGCGGTCTCGATGAACGTGCTGCCCTCTGCGAGCTGCTCGATCGGGTAACCGCGGTACCGGAGAATGCCCGCCTCACCGTCGAGATAGGTGATCGCGGATTTATACGCGGCAGTGTTGCCGTAACCGGAATCCAGGGTCACCAGACCGGTCTGTGCGCGCAGCTTCGAGATGTCGAAGCCCTTGTCGCCGACGCTGCTGTCGACGACCGGGTAGGAGTATTCGCCGTCCCCGTAACGCAGTACTACAGAGTTGTCGCTCACGTCATCCCTCACCGACGTTGTGCCTCTTCTTCGAGGTGCCCTGACTGCCTATACCTTCCCCCATTTGGACCTTGCGTGTGCACTCGGGGTCGGCCATAGGGCCTTTAGGCGGCACTCAGTGCCGCCCAGCTGCCCATCTTGCGCCCCTTCGCCCCAAAGAGGAAAGGGGTGACACCTCACATCGTGCCGCCGAGCCGGTGATCCAGCGCGGTGTGCCTGCGACCCGCCGATATCGTCCGCACCGCTTGGCCCAATGCCTTGCGGGACCCCACCAGCACCACCAATCTCTTTGCCCGGGTTACTGCCGTATAGAGAAGGTTGCGCTGTAGCATCATCCACGCGCCCGTCGTGACGGGAATCACCACTGCCGGGTACTCACTTCCCTGCGAACGGTGGATCGTCACGGCGTACGCGTGCGCCAGCTCGTCCAGTTCGTCGAAGTCGTACGGCACCTCCTCGTCCTCGTCGGTGCGGACGGTCAGCCGCTGCTCCTCGGCGCTCAGGGACGTGACCACGCCGACCGTGCCGTTGAAGACGCCGTTGCGGCCCTTCTCGTAGTTGTTCCGTATCTGGGTGACCTTGTCGCCCACGCGGAAAACCCGGCCGCCGAAGCGGCGCTCGGGGAGGTCGGGGCGGGCGGGGGTGACCGCCTGCTGCAACAGGCCGTTCAGCGCCCCGGCGCCGGCCGGGCCGCGGTGCATCGGGGCCAGCACCTGCACGTCCCGCCGGGGGTCGAGGCCGAACTTCGCCGGGATCCGGCGGGCCGCCACGTCGACCGTCAGCCGTCCGGCCTCCTCGGTGTCCTCCTCCGGGAAGAGGAAGAAGTCCGTCAGCCCGGTCGTCACCGGCGGCGTCCCGGCGTTGATGCGGTGCGCGTTGGTCACCACACCCGAGTGCTGCGCCTGCCGGAAGATCCGGGTCAGCCGTACGGCCGGCACCGGGCCGCCCTCCGCGAGCAGGTCCCGCAGCACCTCCCCCGCTCCCACGGACGGCAGCTGGTCCACATCGCCCACGAGGAGCAGGTGCGCGCCCGGCGGCACGGCCTTGACCAGCTTGTTGGCGAGCAGCAGGTCCAGCATCGACGCCTCGTCGACCACCACGAGGTCGGCGTCCAGCGGGCGGTCCTGGTCGTACGCGGCGTCCCCGCCGGGCTTCAGCTCCAGCAGCCGGTGCACCGTGGCGGCCTCCGCGCCGGTCAGCTCTGCCAGCCGCTTGGCGGCCCGCCCGGTCGGCGCCGCCAGCACCACCTTGGCCTTCTTGGCGCGGGCCAGCTCCACCACCGAGCGGACCGTGAAGGACTTGCCGCAGCCGGGGCCGCCGGTGAGCACCGCGGCCTTCTCGGTCAGCGCCAGCTTCACGGCCGCCTCCTGCTCGGGCGCCAGCTGCGCGCCCGTCCGGTCCGCGAGCCAGGCCAGGGCCTTGTCCCAGGCGACGTCGCGGAAGGCCGGCATCCGGTCCTCCTCGGTGCGCAGCAGCCTCCGCAGCCGCCCGGCCAGGGACAGCTCGGCGCGGTGGAAGGGGACCAGGTACACGGCGGTGACCGGGTCGCCGCCGTCGGCTGCGGGCACCGTCTCCCGCACGACGCCCTCCGGGTCCTCGGCCAGCTCGGCCAGGCAGTCGATGACCAGCCCGGTGTCCACCTGGAGCAGCTTCACGGAATCGGCGATCAGCTGCTCCTGGGGCAGGAAGCAGTGGCCCTGATCGGTGGACTGGGACAGCGCGTACTGCAGGCCGGCCTTGACCCGGTCCGGACTGTCGTGCGGGATGCCGACCGACTGGGCGATGCGGTCGGCGGTCAGGAAGCCGATGCCCCAGACGTCGGCCGCGAGGCGGTAGGGCTGGTTGCGTACGACGGAGATGGAGGCGTCGCCGTACTTCTTGTAGATGCGCACGGCGATGGACGTGGACACGCCGACGCCCTGGAGGAAGACCATGACCTCCTTGATGGCCTTCTGCTCCTCCCAGGCCGCGCCGATCATCTTCGTCCGCTTGGGCCCGAGGCCCGGCACCTCGATGAGCCGCTTCGGGTCCTGCTCGATGACGTCGAGGGTGTCCGTGCCGAAGTGCTCGGTGATGCGGTCGGCGATCCGGGGGCCGATGCCCTTGATCAGGCCGGAGCCGAGATAGCGGCGGATGCCCTGGACGGTGGCGGGCAGGACCGTGCGGTAGTTCTCGACGGTGAACTGGCGGCCGTACTGGGGGTGGGAGCCCCAGCGGCCCTCCATGCGCAGCGATTCGCCCGGCTGGGCGCCGAGCAGCGCCCCGACGACCGTGAGCAGGTCGTTGCCCCCGCGTCCCGTGTCGACGCGCGCGACGGTGTAGCCGTTGTCCTCGTTGGCGTACGTGATCCGCTCCAGGACGCCATGCAATTCAACCAACGCCGGACGGTTTGACTGCTCCACGTCACCACCCCCTAGCGACGCAGGTCACTTTTGTTTGGTGATGTGGGATCCGCTCCAGGACGCCTTCGACGACGGCCAGGCCTCCGGGCTGTCCGGGTCCTCCCCCATGCGATCGCTGCATGGTCCGACGGTACCGCCGGGCCCTGACACCGCCGGAGGCCTGTGGAAAACCCCGCTCAGGCTCCGCGGAGCCTGAGCGGGGCCTGAGCGGGGCCTGAGCGGGGCCAGGGCACTTCGAGGGGCCCGGCGCGCTGCCGGGCCCCTCGATTCCCCCTCGGGTTCCCCCTCCTCATCGCCGCCTGACCATTCCCCCGGATCTCCCCCTCAGGCACCGATGCCCTGTACGACCCTTCAGGGGCCGGAACGGTTGCGTCGCTCCGTTCCTCTTTCGGCGCAGTTCTCCGCACGGCCCGCGCCCGTACGCACGGCGCACACGGCGCGTTCACCGGGGCTGCGGAATCCCCACGCGCCCCATGTCATTCCGGATCCAGTACGTGCTCCCGGTAGCGGGCGATCACCTCGGCCAGCACCTCGGCCCCGTCCCGGGCCCACAGCCCCGGATGGAAGATCTCGACCTCGACGGGCCCGGTGTGCCCCGCCGCCTCGGTCCGCTCGCGGAACCACCGCAGGTCCACCGCGCCGTCCCCGAGCTGCCCGCGCCCCAGCAGCACCCCTTCGGGCAGCGGGGTCACCCAGTCCGCGAGCTGGAACGCCGCGAGCCGCCCGCCGCGCCCCGCCCGGTCGATGCCCGCGCCGACCGTGTCGTCCCACCACAGGTGGTACGTGTCCACGACCACCCCGACCTGCTCGGCGGGGAAGCGTTCGGCGAGGTCCAGCGCCTGGGCGAGCGTGGAGACGACACAGCGGTCCGACGCGTACATGGGATGCAGCGGCTCGATGGCCAGCCGTACGCCCCGCTCCGCGGCGTACGGCCCCAGCTCGGCCAGCGCCTCGGCGACCCGCTCCCGGGCCCCGTGCAGGTCCCGGCTGCCGGGCGGGAGCCCGCCGGACACCAGGACGAGCGTGTCCGTCCCGAGGGCCGCGGCCTCGTCGACCGCGGCCCGGTTGTCGTCCAGCGCGGCGGCGCGCGCCACGGGGTCGGCGGCGGTGAAGAAGCCGCCGCGGCACAGGCTGGTGACGGTCAGCCCGGCGTCCCGTACGAGCTTGGCGGCCGCCTCGACGCCGTACTTCTGCACGGGCTCGCGCCACAGGCCCACGTGGCGCAGCCCGGCCGCCGCGCAGCCGTCCGCGAGCTCCGGGAGCGACCACTGCTTGACGGTCTCCTGGTTGAGGCTCAGGCGCGCGAGGTCGTCCTGGGCAGCGGGCCCCGTCATGCGTCTCCTCCCAGTACGGCGGTCAGCTTCGCCATCCGGTGCCGGGCCAGCTCGGGGTCCGGGAACAGGCCGAGCCCGTCGGCCAGTTCGTACGCCCGGCGCAGGTGCGGCAGCGAGCGCGCCGACTGCAGGCCGCCGGCCATCGTGAAGTGCGACTGGTGCCCCGAGAGCCAGGCGAGCAGGACGACGCCGGTCTTGTAGTAGCGGGTCGGCGCTTCGAAGAGGTGCCGGGACAGCTCCACAGTGGGGTCCAGCACCTTGTGGAACGCGGCGGTGTTCCCGGTGTCGAGCAGCCGCACCGCCTCGGCGGCCAGCGGGGCGAGCGGGTCGAAGATGCCCAGCAGGGCGTGGCTGAAGCCGCGCTGGTCGCCGGCGATCAGTTCGGGGTAGTGGAAGTCGTCCCCCGTGTAGCACCGCACCCCGTCCGGAAGGCGGCGGCGGAGCGCGACCTCACGGTCCGCGTCGAGCAGCGAGACCTTCACGCCGTCCACCTTGTCCGGGTGTTCGGCGATGATCTGCAGGAACGTATCGGTGGCCGCGTCGAGGTCGTCGCTGCCCCAGTAGCCCTCCAGGGCCGGGTCGAACATGGGCCCGAGCCAGTGCAGGATGACCGGCTCGCTGCTCTGCCGGAGCAGGTGGCCGTACAGCTCCGCGTACGTCTCGGGGCCGGTCGCGGCCGCCGCCAGCTGCCGGGACGCCATCAGGATCGGCTGTCCGCCGGCCTCCTCCACGAGGGCGAGCTGCTCCTCGTAGGCGCCGCGCACGTCCGTCAGGTCCGCTCCGGTGGACGGGAGCTGGTCGGTGCCGACGCCGCAGGCGATCCGGCCACCGACGGACCGGGCCTCCGCCGCCGACCGCCGGATCAGCTCGGCGGCGGTCGCCCAGTCCAGGCCCATGCCGCGCTGTGCGGTGTCCATGGCCTCGGCGACGCCCAGGCCGTGCGACCACAGGTGGCGCCGGAAGGCGAGGGTGGCGTCCCAGTCGAGGACGGCCGGGCCGTCGGGGGTGGTGTCGGCGTGCGGGTCGGCGACCACGTGCGCGGCGGCGAAGACGGTACGGGAGGTGAAGGGGGCGGCGCCTCCGGACGCGGTCCCTCCGGGCGCGGCGCTCACAGGCTCAGCTCCGGTACGTCCAGGCGGCGGCCCTGTTCGGCCGAGCGGATGCCCAGCTCGGCCAGCTGTACGCCGCGCGCACCGGCCAGGAGGTCCCAGCGCCACGGCTCGTCGAGCACCACATGGCGCAGGAAGAGCGACCACTGCTCCTTGAAGCCGTTGTCGAACTCCGCGTTGTCGGGCACCTCCTGCCACTGCGCCCTGAAGTCCTCCGTGGCCGGCAGGTCCGGGTTCCAGACCGGCTTCGGGGTCGCCGAGCGGTGCTGGACCCGGCAGCGGCGCAGGCCGGCGACGGCCGACCCCTCCGTGCCGTCCACCTGGAACTCCACCAGCTCGTCCCGGTTGACGCGCACGGCCCAGGAGGAGTTGATCTGGGCGACGGCGCCACTCTCCAGCTGGAAGATCCCGTACGCGGCGTCGTCGGCGGTCGCCTCGTACGGCTTCCCGTCCTCGTCCCAGCGGCGCGGGATGTGGGTGGCGAGGTGGGCCTGGACGGTACGCACCGGCCCGAACAGCTCGTGGAGCACGTACTCCCAGTGCGGGAACATGTCCGTCGCGATGCCGCCGCCGTCCTCGGCCCGGTAGTTCCACGAGGGGCGCTGCGCCTCCTGCCAGTCGCCCTCGAAGACCCAGTAGCCGAACTCCCCGCGGACGGAGAGGACGCGGCCGAAGAAGCCGCCCTCGACCAGCCGCTTCAGCTTCAGCAGGCCGGGCAGGAAGATCTTGTCCTGGACGACGCCGTGCTTGATGCCGGCCTCGCGGGCCAGGCGCGCCAGTTCGAGGGCGCCGGCCAGCCCGGTGGCGGTGGGCTTCTCCACGTAGAGGTGCTTGCCGGCGGCGATCGCCTTCTTGACCGCCTCCTCACGTGCGGCGGTGACCTGCGCGTCGAAGTAGATGTCGATGCTGTCGTCGGCCAGCACGGCGTCCAGGTCGGTGGTCCACTCCGTGAGGCCGTGCCGGCCGGCGAGGGCCGCGAGCTTGTGCTCCGCGCGCCCCACCAGTACCGGTTCCGGCCAGATCACCGTGCCGCCGCCCGCGTCCAGGCCGCCCTGCTCGCGCAGGGCGAGGATCGAGCGGAGGAGGTGCTGGCGGTATCCCATGCGCCCGGTCACGCCGTTCATGGCGATCCGTACGGTCCTGCGTGTCACAACCCGACCCCTCACTTCAACCGGTGGTACCTGTCGCGGCCCGGGTGGTCCGCGAACGGACAGCGCGCGGGAAAGCGCGGGCGGACGTGTGTGCGGCGCTCCGTGGCGTTCCGGTCAGCGCGGCCGGACACGTGCGCGCACACATGGACGTCCGGCGTTCGGAGTTGCTCGTCCGGACGGAGTTGCTCATCCGCTGTGCGTAGAAAGCGCTTTCCATCGCGAGAGAAGCTAGCCTGCGACGCGAGACGCCACAAGAGGGGCGACGCCGTGCGTGGCGCCGCGGGACCCGGACGGGGAGTGATCATGACCGTGACACTGGCGGACGTCGCGGCGCGGGCGGGGGTCTCCGCGGCGACCGTCTCGCGCGTGCTGAACAGCAACTACCCGGTGGCCGAGGCCACCCGTGACCGAGTGCTGCGCGCGGTCGCGGACCTGGAGTACGTCGCGAACGGGCCGGCCAGCGCGCTCGCCGCGGCCACCTCCGACCTGGTCGGCATCCTGGTGAACGACGTCGCCGACCCGTTCTTCGGCGTGCTCGCGAGCGCGGTGCAGTCCGAGATGAGCGACGGCGGCGGCCCCGGCGGGGAGAAGCTCGCCGTGGTCTGCAACACCGGCGGCTCCCCGGAGCGCGAGCTGACCTACCTCACGCTGCTGCACCGGCAGCGGGCCGGCGCCGTGGTGCTGACCGGCGGCTCGGTCGAGGACCCCGCGCACACGGCGGCACTGACGGCCCGGGTCGTACGGCTGGCCGCCGCGGGCACCCAGGTGGTGCTGTGCGGCCGCCCGCCGCTGCCGGCGGAGGTACCGGCGGGCAGCCGCCCGGCGGGGGCGCGGGCCGCCGACGCGGGGCCCGCGCCGCTGACCGTCGCGTTCGACAACCGGGGCGGCGCCCGGGCGCTGACGGAACATCTGATCGAGCTGGGCCACCGCCGCATCGGATGCGTCGCGGGCCCCGAACGCCTCACCACCACCCGGCACCGCTTGGAGGGCCACCGCGCCGCGCTCGCCGCGCACGGCGTCGAGGACGTGCACGGGCGCACGGTGCACGGCGCCTACGACCGGGCCTCCGGTTACGCGGCGGCCCACGAACTGCTCCGCCGCGACGACCGCCTGACGGCCGTCGTCGCGGCCAACGACACGGTCGCGCTCGGCGTCTGCGCGGCGCTGCGCGAGCGCGGGCTGCGCGTCCCCGCCGACGTCTCGGTCGCCGGCTTCGACGACCTGCCGTTCAGCGCGGATGCGGTACCGGCGCTGACGACCGTACGGCTGCCGCTGGGCGAGGCCGGGGCGCTGGCCGGACGGCTGGCCATGGGCCGGGAGCCGGCGCCGCGAGGCGGCGTGACGCTGCTCCCGTCCGAACTGGTGGTACGCCATTCGACGGCACCGGTCTGACCCGGCTCCGCTCCCGCGGCGCGGCGGACGGCCGCGCCGCCGTCTCCCGGACGGCTGCGGCGGCATCCTGGACGGCGGGACGGGAAAGGTGCGTGAGGGGGTACCCGGTGAGGTACCGGAGCCAGGGGGGCCGGAGCTTTCTCGAAGTGCTGCGAAAGGTAGGGCTGTAGGGCTATGCGATTCGCCTTCTCGACGCTGGGCGTGCCCGGGATGCCGGTACACGACGTGGCCCGGCTCGCCGCCGGAGCCGGGTACCACGGGGTGGAGCTGCGCGCCCATCCGGAGGAACCGGTGCACCCCGGGCTCAGCGCCCGGGACCGGGCCGAGGTGGTCCGGGAGTTCGCGGACGCCGGGGTGGAGATCCTGACCGTCGCCGGGTACGCCAAGGTCGCCGAGGCCCAGGACGGAACGGGCGAGGCGGCGCTCGCGGACGAGCTGGCGGGACTGGTCGGCCTGGCGGCGGACCTGGGCGCCTCGTACGTCCGGGTGTTCCCCGGTGGCGGCGACCGGCCTGCCGCCGAGGCCGACGCGGACGCCGCCCGCCGGCTCGGCGCCGTCGCCCCGCTCGCGGCGGACCGCGGGGTGACCGTCCTGCTGGAGACGCACGACTCGCACCGCACGGGCGCCGCTGCGGCGCGGGTGGTCGGGCCGGTGGGCCACGGGTCGGTCGGGGCGTTGTGGGACGTCATGCACACCTGGCTGGGCGGTGAGGACCCGGCCGCCACGCAGGCCGTGCTCGCGCCGCACCTGGGCTACGTCCAGGTCAAGGACGTCGCCTCGGCCGAGGACAGAACGCCGCTGCCGCTCGGCGCCGGGGTGCTGCCGCTGGCCGGCTGCCTGGGCGCGCTCGTCGCGGACGGCTGGGACGGGTGGCTGTGCTGGGAGTACGAGAAGCGCTGGTACCCGGCTGCCGCACCGCTCCCCGACCTGCTCGGCGCCGGCCGGGAACACCTGGAGCACCTGCTGCGCGCCGCCGGGAGGTGACGCGGCGGCGGGGGCGCCTTCCCCCGCGCGCCCGCGTGTCCGTCCCCGCCGGGCAGCGCATCCGGCCCACCGTGCGTCAGTGGTTTCCCTCCGTACCAATCTCGCGCCGTGGCGGCCGTTCCGGGGAACCCGGTGCGTCGTCGCTCCGTCACACCGACGTACTGCCGGTGAGTCTCCGCAAAGCGGTGTCGGCCTCGCTGCTGGCTGCGTCGCTGACCACCCTCTCCACCGCCTGCGGCCGGCAGCACACCGCCACCGGCGCACCCCCCTCCTCACGCGCCGGTGGCGGATCCCTCACCCGGTTGGCGTGCGGGCATTGACCGGCAATTGTTTTCCGGATATCCGTGTCTCCTTGGCACTTTCCTTCAATACGCCCATATGCCTGGTCCTGGACGGGCCGGAGCGGCCCGTGCCGCGCCCGGGTCCCTCGGGGCCGCCGGCACCGAGGAAGTCCTCCGAGGAAGCCCTCCGGAAGGAGCGCACGTGCACTCCAGACGCCAGCCGCACTCCAGACCTCACTCGCACTCCAGACGTACCGTCCTGACCGCTGCCGCCGCCGCGGCCGCCGCGGCCGCCACCGCCGGTCCCGCCGGTCCCGCCGGCACCGCGTACGCCGCCCCCGCCGCTCCCCGCGGCTCCCACGACCGCCTGCGTGCGCTCATCGCACGGATGAGCCTGGAGGAGAAGGTCGGCCAGCTCTTCGTGATGCGGGTCTACGGGCACTCCGCCACCGCGCCGGACCCCGCCGACGCCGAGTCCAACCGCAAGGAGATCGGCGTCTCGAACGCCGCCGAGCTGATCGCCAAGTACCACGTCGGCGGCATCATCTACTTCGCCTGGGCGCACAACACCCGCGACCCGCACCAGATCGCCGACCTCTCGAACGGCATCCAGAAGGCGGGCGCCGCCCAGCGCGTCCCCGTACCGCTGCTGATCGCCACGGACCAGGAACACGGGATAGTGGCCCGGATCGGCGCGCCCGCCACGCTCTTCCCCGGGGCGATGGCCCTGGCGGCGGGCGGTTCGCGCGAGGACGTGGAGACGGTGGGCCGGCTCTCCGGTGCCGAGCTGTACGCCATGGGCATCCGCCAGGACTACGCGCCCGACGCCGACGTCAACGTCAACCCCGCGAACCCGGTCATCGGCGTACGGTCCTTCGGTGCCGACCCGCGGGCCGTGGCGCGGTACGTCGCCGCTCAGGTGAGGGGCTATCAGGCGGCCGGCGTGGCCGCGACCGCCAAGCACTTCCCCGGCCACGGTGACACCGACACCGACAGCCACGTCGGCCTGCCGTACATCCACCACACCGCCGAGGAGTGGGAGCGGCTGGACGCACCGCCCTTCAGGGCGGCCATCGCGGCGGGCATCGACTCGATCATGACGGCGCACATCGTCGTGCCCGCGTTCGACAAGAGCGAGGACCCCGCGACGCTCTCCCGCCCGATCCTCACCGGCATCCTCCGCGAACGCCTGGGCTACAAGGGCGTGGTGGTCACCGACTCGCTCGGCATGGAGGGCGTGCGGAAGAAGTACGGCGACGACCGGGTGGCGGTGCTCGCCCTGAAGGCCGGCGTGGACCAGCTCCTGAACCCGCCGAATCTGAAGGCCGCGTACGACGGCGTGCTCACCGCGGTGGACAGGGGCGAGATCCGCGAGCCGGAGCTCGACGAGAAGCTGCTGCGCATCCTGGCGCTGAAGGAGCGCCGCGGGCTGTTCGCGAACCCGTACACCTCGCACCGCGCGGTGGACCGTACGGTCGGCACCCGCCGGCACCTGAAGACCGCCGACCGGATCGCCGACCGCACCACCACGCTGCTGGTCAACGAGGGCGGACTGCTGCCGCTCTCCCGGCGCCGCACCCGCCGCGTCCTGGTGGTCGGCGCGGACCCGGCAGCCCCCTCGGGCACCGGCGGCCCGCCCACCGGCGTCCTTGCCCGCACCCTGGGCGAGCTGGGCTTCACCACCACCGCGCTGTCCACGGGCTCCGCGCCCACCCAGGCGCAGACGGACGCGGCGGTGGCCGCGCTGGCGGAGCACGACGCGGTGGTCGTCGCGACGTACAACGTCACCGCCGCGTCCCCGCAGCGGAAGCTGGTGCGGGCGCTGCTGGACTCCGGCAAGCCGGTGGTCCAGCTGGCGATCCGCAACCCGTACGACATCGCCCAGCTCGACGGCGTGCAGGCGGCACTGGCGAGCTGTTCGTGGACCGATGTGGAGCTGCGGGCCGCGGCCCGGGTGATCGCGGGCCGCCGGGAGCCGAAGGGCAGGCTGCCGGTCCCGGTCATGCGCGCCGACGCGCCGGGCAGCGAGCTCTTCCCGATCGGCCACGGTCTGTCGTACTGAGCGGTCTGCCGTACTGAACGGTCCGTCGTACCGAGCGGATCGGCACCCTTGCCGGTCCCTCCGTACGGCGCGTACCGCACGGCCCGTACCGCAGCACACGTACCGCATGCGCAATACGCCGCCTCCGCCTGGCGTGTGCCCGTCACGGCGGGCCACGCTGGGCCGGTGTGTCCTTGAACGCCGGCCGCCGACGGCCGTCGCACCGCTGCTGGGCGCCGTGCTCGCGCTCGTCCTTTTCCTGACCGGGTGCCAGGAGGCGTCCGGCACCGGGCCGGGCGCCGCCGGCAGCGCCCGCCCGACGGGGTACGGCGCGGTCTACCTGGACCGCGGCGAGTGCAGCACCCGGGGGCGCGGCGCGGCCTTCCACGAGGTGGGCTGCGCGGACGGGAGGGCCGCTGCGCGGGTGCTGGCGCGGCACTCCGGGCGGCAGTCCCGGGGCGTGCCCTGTCCGGCCCGCACCGACTTCGTCCTGCACATCAGCGCGCACCGGCCGGACGCCGACGAGGACGGCGACGGCGCGGTGCCGCAGGGGTACGCCTGCATGCGCAACCTGCGCGCGCCGCACCCCGGCGACCCGGGACAGGGCGGCGGCCCGCGCACCGTGCCCGGCGACTGCGTCTACCTCGCCGACGGGCTGCAGGCCCGCGAGACCCCCTGCGGTGGGACGCGGCCGGGGGCGCGGCACCAGCCCGAGTACGGGGTGACGGCGACGGTCCGGAACCGCTCCTCGTGTCCCTCCGGCACGGCCCTGTACCTCCGTCTCCCCGACCGCACCACGGGCTGTGCCCGCCGTCTCGGCGCGGTGCCCCGGCCGCCTCTTCACCCTCCGGTCACCTCTCCTCCGCCCGCGTTCCTTCCCCGCGACGGCGATCCGTGATGCCATCCGGGTGCCCCGCCACCCCCTCCCGCCCCGCCCCGAAGGAGCCCCGGTGCCGCACCCCCGCCCCGCCCTGCGCGCCTCCCTCCCCCCGTCCCCCGCGCTCTCCCCCGCCCTCGCCGCGGTCCTGGCCACCGCCCTCGCCGCCACCTTCGCGATCCCCGGGTCCGCCGCCCACCGGCAGGCCTCCGCCGCGGCACCCGCCGCCTTCACGCAGCCGGTGCGGGCAGCGCAGCCGGGCGGGTTCGCCCTGCCTGAAACGCTCACCGACTGGCGGCACGACCGGCTCGCCGCCGGTGTCGACCTGTACCAGGGCGTGCTTTCCGGGCGGCCCGGCGCCGACCGCTGGACGGCCACCGTGCGGAAGGACGGCGCGGTGCTGCACGGCCGGGAGACGGCCGACGGACTGGCCCGCGCGCTGCGTGCCGCCGGCTTCACACCGCGGGCCGAGGAGGTGTCCTGGCCGGCCGGGTCGGCACGGCGGGGCACGGTCGGCGTCCGGGTACGCGTCGGTACGTACGGCGACCAGGGCCGGGCCGACACCACGCGCAAAGCGCTGGTGGCTGCCGGCTTCGACGCGGTGAGCGAGTGGACCGGCGCCGACGGCACGCCCGGTACGGGACTGGCCCGGGTCAAGGTCGCGGTCGTCGACCCCCGGGCGTACCACGGGCGGCTGGACGCCGGTCACGGTACGGCGGTCGCCGGGCGGGAGAAGGTCACCGACCTCGCCGCCCGGTCGGGCGCGCTGCTCGCGGTGAACGCCGGGTTCTTCGTGATGGAGGAGAAGGACGGCGTACCGGGTGCCGCGGCCGGCATCGCCGCGTACGACGGGAAGCTGCAGAGCGCCGCCACGAACGGCCGGGTCGCCGCGGTCCTCCGGGGCGACGGCCTGCACCCCGAATTCCGCCGGCTGCGGACGGAGCTGAAGGTCACGGCGGGCGGCGCCACCGAACTGGTGGACGGCGTCAACCGGGTGCCGGGGAAGGTGCGCAACTGCGGCGGCGTCGGCGGTGACTCGCCTACGGAGCGGCCGCTGCACGACGTCACCTGCACCGACCCGGACGAGATCGTCCGCTTCACCCCGGAGCTGGGGGCCGGCACTCCCGCGGGGCCGGGCGTGGAGGCGGTGCTGGACGGCACGGACCGGGTCCGGGAGCTGCGCCCGCGCGGCGGTCCGGTGCCGGCGGGCGGCACCGTGCTGGCGGGTGTCGGGGCGGGCGAGCGGTGGCTGCGGGAGCACGCCGGGCCCGGCTCGGCGGTGCGGCTGCACGAGCGGATCACCGACGCCGACGGCCGCACCGTCCGTCTCGGCCGCCACGACGACATCGTCAACGGCGGCCCGCAGCTGGTCCGCGACGGCAAGGTGGCCGTGGACCTCGCCGGGGACGGCGTCGAGCACCCCGGTGACCGTTCGTTCGCGTACGCCTGGGGCATCAAGCGCAACCCGCGCATGGTGCTCGGCACCGACCGGGCCGGGCGCGTGATCCTGCTGGCCGCCGAGGGCCGCCGGCCCGGCCACAGCGACGGCCTCGGCCTGGCCGAGGCCGGTGCGCTCATCAGGTCCCTGGGCGCCACCCAGGCCATGAACCTCGACGGCGGCGGCTCGGTGGGCATGGCCGTCGACGGCCGGCTGATCACCACCCCGTCCGACGCCACCGGCGAACGTGCCGTCGGTGACGCCCTGTTGCTGCGGCGCTGAGAGGCTGCCGGTCGGGGCGTGGGCGCTGAGACGGCAGTGGGCCCGGGCGGTCGTGCCGCCCGGGCCCACGCCGGGGATCACGCTGTCGCGGAACCGCCCGTCCTCACGGACGCAGCAGCGGCATCCGCTGGACCTGCTGCTTGTCCAGCTTCTTGTCGTACGGCGCGGACGGCGCCGGTTCGCCCGCCGCCGGGGCCACGCCGGCCCACTTCAGGAGGCGCGCGGTGGCCTTGGTGCGGTCGGCTTCCTTGAGCTTGGCGATGTTGGAGCCGTGGTTGCCGCCGGGGACGGAGAAGACGTAGGAGTCCTTCGCGCCCTTGCCGACCCGGAAGTGCTCGGAACTCCAGGGGTCGTACTGGCCGTTGACGAACATCATGCGCTCGGCGTGGTGGCGCACCCAGCGGTCCACGTCCGGCATGGCCTTCTTGTCGAAGGACATGGGGATGTCACGGGGGACGAAGGTGCGGGAGTTGTTGATACCCGGGTAGCGGAGCAGGTCCGCGACGTTCGGGTAGGAGTAACCGGGCTCACCGAGCTGGGTGCCGGCCTGGTAGTAGTACGGCAGGTAGGGCTCCATGCCCTGGTCGGTGTAGCTGGCGAAGCCGCCGACCTCGTCCATCCAGTTCCACAGCGCGTCGGTGGTGGCGGTGGGCTCGGGGACCTTGGCGCAGGCGGTGTCGGCGGGCTGGTACTGCCAGAAGCCGAAGACCAGGTCGGTGACCATGATTTCGTACGCACGGTCGGTGTTGCCGGCGAGCTCGAAGGTCCAGCCCTCGGCGGCGGCCTTCTTCTGGAAGCGGTCGACCATCTCGCCGCGGCGCTTGAGCGCCTCCCGCTCGACGGCGGCGAGGTCCTTGCGGCACTCGGCGGTGCCGACGGTGGCGAAGAAGCGGTCGTACGCCGAGTCCTCGTCGTTCCGTACGTCGTTGGGCGCGACGTAGGCGACGGTGCCGTCCATGTCGTGCGGGTAGAAGCGGCGGTAGTAGGTCGCGGTCATGCCGCCCTTGCTGCCGCCGGTGGCGATCCAGTTCTTGCTGTAGATCCGGTTCAGCGCCTTGAAGATGCGGTGCTGGTCGGCGGCGGCCTGCTGGATGTCGAGCTTCTTCCAGTCGGCGGGCTCGGGCCGGGACGGGGTGAAGTAGCGGTACTCCATCGAGACCTGGTTGCCGTCGATGATCTTCGTGGGCTCGCTGCGCGTCGGCGACGTGGAGACGTTGTAGCCGGAGGTGAAGAAGACGGTGGGGCGGTCGGTCGCCTTGTGCAGCACGGTGATGCGCTGCTGGAAGGTGCCCTTGCCCGGATGCCGGTGGTCGACCGGCTGGGTGTACTTCAGGACGAAGAAGCGGTAGCCGTCGACCGGCTTCTCCTCGACGAGGCTCATTCCCGGTATCGCGAGGAGGCGGTCCTTGATGTCCGCCCCCGCGCGGCTGTCCGCGGTCGTACCGGCCGGCCCGGCGGCGGTGGCCGCCCCTGCCGTGGCGGTTCCCGCGCCGAGCGTGCCTATGAGCACCACGAGCGACAACAGCCATCTGAGCGTTCTGCGCATGCGCCCTCCCCTGGGGTTCGCAAAGGTCGCGCTGAACCTATCGGTACGACCTGCCACCGGCCACCCCCCGGCCGGCGGTTCCGGTCACACCCGTACGCGCTCCTCCTCTCCGGTGAAGGACCGCCACAGTTCGGCGTAGCGGCCGCCGCGGGCGAGGAGTTCGGCGTGCGGTCCGTCCTCGGCGACGCGGCCGCGGTCGAGGACCACGACCCGGTCGGCGCGGGCCGCCGTGGTGAGGCGGTGGGCCACCACCAGGGTGGTGCGGCGGCCGGCGAGCCGGTCCGTGGCGTGGTTGACGACGGACTCGGTGGCGAGGTCGAGGGCCGCGGTCGCCTCGTCGAGCAACAGCACGTCGGGGTCGACCAGTTCGGCACGGGCCAGGGCGAGCAGCTGGCGCTGGCCCGCGGAGAGGTTGCGGCCGCGCTCGGCGACCTCGTGGAGGTAGCCGCCGTCGAGCGTGGCGATCATGTCGTGCGCGCCCACCGCCCGGGCCGCGGCCTCCACTTCGGCGTCGGTCGCGTCGGGACGTCCGTAGGCGATGGCGTCGCGGACCGTGCCGGGGAAGAGGTACGACTCCTGGGGAACGACGCCGAGGCGGTGGCGGTAGCCGGTCAGGTCCAGGTCGCGCAGGTCGGTGCCGTCCACCCGGACCGCTCCGGACGTCGGGTCGTAGAAGCGGGCGACCAGCTTGACGAGCGTGGACTTGCCGGCGCCGGTCTCGCCGACGAACGCGACGGTCTGGCCCGCCGGGATGGTCAGGTCGATGCCGGACAGCGCCTCGGTCGGCTCGCCGTCGGCGCCCGCGTACCGGAAGTGGACGTCGTCGAAGGTGATCTCGCCCGTCAGCTCCCGGACCGGGCGCGGCTCAGCGGCCTGCGGGGTGGTGGTCGGCTCACGCAGCAGTTCCTGGATGCGGCCCAGGGACACGGACGCCTGCTGGTAGCCGTCGAAGACCTGGGAGAGCTGCTGCACGGGGGCGAAGAAGAGGTCGATGTAGAGCAGGTAGGCGACCAGCGCGCCCGCGGTGAGGGTGCCGGCGGAGACCCGGCCGGCGCCCACGATCAGGACGAGCGCCGCGGCGACCGAGGACAGCAGCTGCACGAACGGGAAGTAGACGGAGATCAGGAACTGGCCGCGGGTGCGGGCCTGCCGGTAGGCGGCGCTGCGCTCGGTGAAACGGTCGATGCCGCTGCGCTCGCGGCGGAAGGCCTGGACGATGCGGAGTCCGGCGACGCTCTCCTGGAGGTCGCCGTTGACGGCGCTGATCCGTTCGCGCGCCAGCTCGTACGCCTTCACGCTCTGCTTGCGGAAGAAGTACGTACCGATGATCAACGGCGGCAGCGTGGCGAAGACGACCAGGGCCAGCTGGACGTCGATGACCAGCAGCGCGACCAGGATGCCGAAGAAGGTGAGGACGGAGACGACGGCGGTGACCAGGCCGGTCTGGAGGAAGGTGGAGAGCGCGTCGACGTCCGTGGTCATCCGGGTCATGATCCGGCCGGTCAGCTCGCGCTCGTAGTAGTCCAGGCCGAGGCGCTGGAGCTGGGCGAAGATCTTGACGCGGAGCGCGTACAGGACGCGTTCGCCGGTACGGCCCGTCATCCGGTTGGAGCCGATCTGGGCGGCCCACTGGGCGAGCACGACGAGCAGGGCGGCGGCGGACGCGGCCCAGACGCCGTTGACCGCGGCGCGCTGTACGCCGTCGTCGATGCCGTGCCGGATCAGTACGGGCAGCAGCAGCCCGGCGACCGCGTCCACGGCGACCAGCAGCAGCGCGAGCAGCAGCGGACGGCCGAAGCCGCGCAGCAGGCGGCGCAGGCCGTAGGAGCTCTCCGGCCGCGCGGCCTGCTCCTCGTCGATGTCAGGGGTGTCGGTGGCCGGGGGCAGGGCCGCGACCTTGTCGAGGAGTTCCGGGGTGGCGGGCGTGCCGGCGAGGGCACCGGCCATGCCGCCGGGGCGGCCGGCGAGCGCGGCGGCGGAGGCGCCGGCGCCCTCGCCCGGCCCTGCGCCGTCCGCCTCCTGGCCGGTGCGGATCCAGAGCTCGGGGGTGATGCCGTCGCGGCGGGAGTCCGTGGCGTCCGTGGTGACCGTGGTCGCCGGGTCCAGCAGCCCGGTGGCCGCCGCCTCACCGGAGAAGGCCCCGGCCGTCGCGGTCTGTCCGGCCGGGTCCCGTTCCACGCCGCCCAGCTCGTCCGGGTCGGTGAGCAGCCTGCGGTACAGCGCGCAGCGCTCCTCCAGCTCCTCACGGGTACCGATGTCCAGCAGCCGGCCGCCGTCGAGGACCGCTACCCGGTCGGCGAGCGCCAGGGTGGAGGCGCGGTGCGCGATGAGCAGGGTCGTACGGCCCGCCATGACACTGCGCAGCGCCTCGTGGATCTCGTGCTCGACCCGGGCGTCGACGGCGGAGGTCGCGTCGTCCAGGACCAGGACGCGGGGGTCGGTGAGGATGGCGCGGGCCAGGGCCACGCGCTGCCGCTGGCCGCCGGACAGGCTCAGGCCCTGCTCACCGACCTCGGTGTCGTACCCGTCGGGCAGGGCCGAGATGAAGCCGTCGGCCTGGGCGGCCCGGGCGGCCGCGCGGATCTGCTCGTCGGTGGCGTCCGGGGCGCCGTAGGCGATGTTGTCCCGGATCGAGTCGGAGAAGAGGAAGCTGGTCTCGGGGACCAGGCCGATGGCGCCGCGCAGCGAGTCGGCGGTCAGATCGCGCACGTCCCGGCCGCCGACGAGCACCCGCCCGGCGCTCACGTCGTAGAAGCGCGGCAGCAGCAGGGAGACGGTGGACTTGCCGCTGCCGGAGGTGCCGACGACGGCGACGGTCTCGCCGGGTTCGATGCGCAGCGAGAAGTCGTCCAGGACGGGCCGGCCGGCCGGGTCGTCGCCGTAGCCGAAGGTGACGTGCTCGAACTCGACCGTGGCGGGCGCATCGGCGGGCAGCGGCACCGCGTCCGGGCGTTCCTCGATGACGGGCTCGGTGTCGATCAGCTCGAAGACCCGCTCGACGCCGGCACGGGCCTGCTGGCCCACGGTCAGCATCATGGCGAGCATCCGGACCGGGCCGACGAGCTGCGCGAGGTAGGTGGAGAAGGCGACGAAGGTGCCCAGCGAGACCTGGCCGCGGGTGGCCATCCAGCCGCCGAGCGCGAGCATCGCGACCTGGCCGAGGGAGGGGACGGCCTGGAGCGCGGGGGTGTAGCGGGCGTTGAGGCGTACGGTGCGCAGCCGCCCGGCGAACAGCCGCCGGCTGACCTCGCGGAGCTTGCCGGTCTCCTGCTCCTCCTGGCCGAAGCCCTTCACGACGCGGACGCCGGAGACCGAGCCGTCCACCACGCCCGCCACGGCCGCCGCCTGGCTCTGCGCGTACCAGGTCGCCGGGAAGAGCCGGGTGCGGCTGCGCTTGGCGATCCACCACAGGGCGGGGGCGACGGCGAGGGCGACGACGGTGAGCAGCGGGGACAGCATCACCATGATCACCAGCGAGATGGCGAACAGCAGGACGTTGCCCAGCATCATCGGCACCATGAACAGCAGTGACTGCACGAGCTGCAGGTCGCTGGTGCCGCGGCCGACCACCTGGCCGGTGGACAGGTCGTCCTGGCGCCGCCCGTCCAGCCGGGTGATCGCGCGGTACATCCGGGTACGCAGGTCGTGCTGGACGTCCAGGGCGAGCCGGCCGCCGTAGAACCGGCGGATGTAGGTGAGGACGTAGACGGCGAGCGCGGCGACGATCAGCAGGGTGGCCCAGGGGGCGAGGGACCGTTCGTGCCGGACGATGACGTCATCGATGATCAGCTTCGGTACGAGCGGGACCAGTGCCATGACGGCCATCCCGGCGAGCGAGGAGCCGAGCGCGAGCAGTACGTCCTTCCTGTACTGCCAGCATGTGCGCGTCAGCCGCCGCGCCCAGCCCTCTTGTGCCGTGTCCGTGCCCGCCACGCGACGCCTCCCGCCGGTCGACTCCCTGCCGCAAGGCACCAACATCGCCGGCCGGTGATTTCATCCCACCGCAACAATTCCCGTGGCCGTGGGCGGCACGCACGGACAGTTACGTCAGATACGGACGGTCATGTCGTACAGCCGGGTGATCTGCTTCGGGTTCTGGTTGTCGTCGCTGACCAGCAGGACGTGCAGCCGGCCGGCGCGCCGCTCCAGCACCGTCATGCCCTCGATGTTGTCCAGGAGGGGATTGAGCTGCGGCTGCTTGGCCGGGGCGCCGAGGGAGGGGCAGCGCGTGAGGTCGGCGAGCAAGGTCTTGCGCGCGGGGCGTACGGCCTCCGAGAGGCGCTCGACGCGGCTGGTGTCGCTCGCGCGGCGCGGATCGGCGAGGTAGAGGCGGACGATGTTGCCCTGCGGGGTGAAGGTGCGCTCCAGGACGAGCAGGCGGCCGTCGCCGAGCGCGGTGATCTCGGGGACGGTCATGCCCTCGTCGACCGGGTACGCGTACTGGCGGCCGAGCGCGTGGCCGCCGTGCGGCCGCCGCTCCCAGGTCTGGAAACGGTGCAGGGCACGGCCCCGCGCGTCGGTCCCGTCGCCGCTGAGCGCGCCCTCCATGGACGCGGTGAGCGTACGGCCGCCGGGGCCCGCGGTCAGGCCCTCGAAGGTCTGGTTGCCGGTGGACCGGCCGGCCGGGGCGACCCGCAGCGCGTCGGGGACCGGGAGGCGGCCGCGCGGGTGGCCGGACCGGTCGTAGCGCCGGACCGACGGTTCGGTCTCGGAGGCCAGGAGCCGGTCGCCGTTCGCCTCGACGACCAGTCCCTCGGAGTCCAGCGGGGCGCCGTCCTCGCCGGCGAGCGGTACGGCCCGCAGCGGCTCCCGGGTCCGGCCGTCGAGGGTGACCAGCGCCGACCGGTCGGAGAGGGCGAGCAGAGTGCCGTCGGTGTCGCGGGCGAGCGCGGAGAAGTTCCCCACGTAGGTGCCGTCGACGGACCGCTTGTCCAGCGCGTCGGACCAGCGGTCGACGGAGACGCGGGGCGAGCAGGCGTGGCCGGTGGCGCGCGGGCCGGGCGGGGCCGCGGCCGTGCGGTCACCGGACGGGGCGGCGGCGGCCGGGAGCGTGCCGGTGACGAGCAGCGCGGCGGCGAGGGCGGCGGGTACGGCGGCAGGGAGACGCACGGGTGGTCCTTCCGGTCGGCAGGGCGGCAACGGGCGGGGCACCCGGGGTTCCTTCCCCCGGGTGCCCCGCCCGCATCATGCGTTCCGTCCCGTGGAACGCCCGGCGTCGGTGCCCGGCGTCAGTCCTTCGCCTCGGCCACCGTCAGCTCCGTGATGCCCGGACGGGTCTTCGCGTCCTCCTTGCCGCGCACGGTGACCTTGACGTACCGGGCCGGCGACTTCCCGGCGTAGCCGGTGCCGGTCCAGTGGCGCCCGTCGCGGGAGACCTGGATCCGGTACGACTCGGGCTTCGTGCCGGTCCAGTGCGGGGTGACCGTGCCGATGCGGCGGACGCTCCCCAGGTCGGCGGTGAGGGTGCCGGTGGCGGCGTCGGGCACCCAGGCGGTGGTGGTGTTGCCGTCCACCGCGGCGCCCGCGTACATCCCGGGCTCCTCCGACGAGGCCTTCGCCGGCCGGCAGCGGGCCGCGTTGTCCGTCGGCTCCTGGTCGGGCCGGCGGGTCTTCAGCGTGAGCGGCGACTCCTCGCTCACGACCCGCTCGCCCTCAGGGGTGGCGACGGTCATCGGCGCACCGCTGGTCAGCCGGACCTCGGTGTGGTGCGCGCCCAGCGCCACGTCGTACGTACGGCCCTGCCAGCGCAGGCCGCGCAGGGTGACGCCGTCGGCGAGCTGCGGCGGCAGCATCGGGTCCAGGGTGATCCGGTCCTCGCCCAGCCGCAGGCCGGTCAGGCCGTGGGTGAAGACCTGGAGGAAGCCGCCCTTGCCGGTCACGAAGTCCTGCGTCGGCGAGCCGGCGAGCGGGTCATGGGCACCGGCCTTCTCGCCGCGCGCCTCGGAGAAGAGGTGGAACGGGCCGCGCATGAACGGCCGCACGGACCGCTGGAGGTAGGTGTACGTCGCGCAGCCGGGCTCGCCGATCTCGGCGGCGTCGACGGCGTGCACCGAGTCGGTCATCGCCGGGCCGTCGGGGTCGGTGTGCGCGGCGTAGTAGTCCAGCGTCTTCGTCTTCGCCGCTTCGGACATCGGCCACTGCAGCGGGTACTGGAGCAGGACGGTGTCCGCCTGCTTGATGGTCGTGCCCTTGTAGCCGTCGTACTGCTGGAAGACCTGCTTCTTCTTGTCGTATGGGATGCGCAGCTTGCCGGCGACGGTCTTCCAGGAGGCGGGCGCGTCCTTGCCGAGGACGGCGGCGGCGCGGGTGGCGTGGCGGAGCGCGGTGGCGGCGCCCGCGTTGGTGAAGACGCCGTCGTCGACGCCGTTGCTGTACTCGTCCGGGCCCGCGACGTTCTTGACCGAGTAGCTGCCGTCGCCGTTCTCGGTGACGCGGGAGGTCCAGAACTTCGCGATGCCCTGCATGACGGGCCAGCCCCGCTCACGCAGCCACTGCTTGTCGCCGGTGGCCAGGTAGTACTGCCAGGCGGCCAGCGAGACGTCGCCCATCAGGTGGTTCTGGGTCCTGCAGTGCGGCGGGTCCCAGCTGTGGCACTCCTTCCACAGGTCGCCCTTGCCGCCGCTGGTCCACGGGTAGAACAGGCCGTCGTAGCCCAGCTTCTCGGCGTTGGCGCGGGCACCGGCCCGGGTCTTGTAGCGGTACTCGACGATCGACCTGGCGAGCTCCGGATGGGCGGCCAGCAGCCCCGGATACATCCAGGTCTCGGCGTCCCAGAAGATCTCGCCCGCGTAGTTGTCGCTGGTCAGACCGGCCGGGGCGATGCTGTCCGAGGAGCCTTCACGGGAGTTGGCGAGCAGCCCGTACTGTGCCGAGCGCACCCATGCCTGAAGGTCGCGCTGCTCGCGGCCGCGCACCTCGACGTCGGAGCGCCACAGCTGCTGCCAGGCGGTGGCGTGCGCGCGGTAGAGGTGGTCCCAGCCGAGGCGGGCGGCCTGCTGGGAGGCACGGGTGGCGGCGGCTCTGGGGTCGTCGGAGGTGAGCGCGGTGTCCACGCCGACGTACTTGGAGACCTCGTACGTCCGGCCCTTCTGCACGGAGAAGCTGACGCCTTGATGAGCCGTCAGCTTCTCCGGCGCCTTGGCCTTCTGTTCACTTTCCGAACGAATGCCCGGGCCCGTGCGGAGCGTGGAGGCCACCGCTCCCGCCGTCTTCGTCCCGTCGGTGCGGAAGGTGACGTCCTGCGTGCGGTCGCCGGCGCGCGCACCGCCGCCGGTCTGCGAGATCCGGCGGGCGCCCCGCCCGTCGAGGGTGTCGGTGACGGTCGCCGGGCCGCTCCAGTGCGGCGTCATCCGCAGCCGGACGGCGCCGGTGTGCGCGCGGGTGCGGTCCGCGAGCACGTCGAAGACCAGGTCGGTGGCGCGGCCGTCGGCGGCGGTCCAGGTCAGCGACGTACGGACCAGGCCGCAGCGCAGCAGGAGGGACTGCCGGTAGTGCGAGATCCGGCCGGGCTTCGTGGCGGAGCTGAAGGTCTCGGCGCCGGGGCCGCCGGTGGCCACGTCCAGCGTGGACCAGGTGGGCAGCGCGGCGATGGCCTGCCGCTTCTTCACCGAATTGGGCCCTTCGGCGTACAGGCCCGCCACGAACGCACCGTCGTAGCGCGGGGTGTAGAGCGGGAAGCCGGTCTTCTCGCCGGTCGCCGCGTACCCGGTCCCGTTGGCCGGCACGCGCTGTCCGAGGTAGCCGTTGCCGACGTACGGGTGGTGGCTGTCCTCGGGGTCGATGCGGGTGGACGTGGACCGCCAGCCCGGGCCGTCGGTGGCACACGAACCGTCGGCGGCCGGGGTGGCGCCCGCCGCCGGTCCCGTGGCGCGGGCGCCGTCCGGTGCCGCGGCGGAGGACACAGGGGGTACGGCCGCAATGAGCGCGCCCGCGAGCAGGGGGACGAGCAGCCGCCGGCCGGCACGCGGCAGCGGACGTGGGGAGTACGTCATTGTTCTCCGTCGACGAGTCGTCGGGCACGGGAGGCAGACCTGTCGCTGCCCGCAGCGAACCTAAAGTTATGAACAGATCACGTCAACGGTCCACGCGTTTTGTTAACTTTCCGAACTCGAGAAATCCCCCAGATGGGTCGGCGCGCCCATCCGTAGCCGGGCCGGGAGCACCACCACGGAGGACCCCGGAGCCGCCGGCGCCGCTCGACGCCGCCATGACTGAATTACCGCGCGGATTTGCGGACATGCCCCTTTTCGCCGGACTCCCGGGAAATTCACCAAGCCTTGCCCCATTCCGCCGATCCACGTCCGACATCGGCGGTATCGGCAGCCAAAACCGCACTTCACCAAGCATGTGGCGGGCCATTCCCGACGTAATGCACCAGGCCCCGAAGGGAATTTGCCTTACGGGCCCCGCCCCGGCAGCATTCCCCGCGTCACCCCCCGTTCTTCCGCGTCCCCCGTTTTGAAAGGAAGAAAGTCATGCGTGACTTCATCGAGACCGCCGAGCTCTCCGACACCGAGCTGGACGGCATCGCCGCCGGTGCGGTCGCCGCCGGCGCCGGCGTCGCCGGTTACGACGCCACCGTGACCGTCGACGGCACCGCCGTCCAGGCCGTCGAGGGCCTCGCCCAGGGCACGCTGGCCAAGGCCGACGGCCTGGCCTCCACGCTGCCCGTCGGCCTCTGAGCGAGCCGCTTCACAGCAGCACGGCCAGGGCCCCGGAACGTTCTCCGTTCCGGGGCCCTGGCGCGTTCCGCGCGGCGGGTCAGCCGCGCGCGGCCGCGATCTGACGGCTCATGATCGTGGTGAGCTCGTACGCGGTGTGCGAGGCGGCGACCGAGGTCATCTCGGCGTGGTCGTACGCCGGGGCCACCTCGACCAGGTCGGCGGAGACCAGGTTGCAGGAGGCCAGGCCGCGCAGGATCTCCAGCAGCTCGCGCGAGGTGAGGCCGCCGGCCTCCGGGGTGCCGGTGCCGGGCGCGTGCGCCGGGTCCAGCACGTCGATGTCGATGGAGATGTAGAGCGGGCGGTCGCCGATGCGCTGGCGGAGCTGGTCGGCGACCTCGTCCACGCCGCGGCGCATGACGTCCGCCGAGGTGACGATGCCGAAGCCCATCTTCTCGTCGTCGGTGAGGTCCTTCTTGCCGTACAGCGGACCGCGGGTGCCGACGTGCGAGAGCGCGGAGGTGTCGAGGATGCCCTCCTCCACCGCGCGGCGGAACGGCGTGCCGTGCGTGTACTCGGCGCCGAAGTACGTGTCCCAGGTGTCCAGGTGCGCGTCGAAGTGCAGCAGCGCCACCGGGCCGTGCTTCTTGGCGACCGAGCGGAGCAGCGGCAGCGCGATGGTGTGGTCGCCGCCGAGGGTCATCAGGCGGGCGCCGGTGCCGAGGAGGTCGTCGGCCGCGGCCTCGACCGTCTCGACCGCCTCGTTGATGTTGAACGGGTTGGCGGCGATGTCGCCCGCATCGGCGACCTGGGCCAGCGCGAACGGCGAGGCGTCCTGCGCCGGGTTGTACGGGCGCAGCAGGCGGGAGGCCTCGCGGATGGCGTTGCCGCCGAAGCGGGCGCCGGGGCGGTAGGAGACACCGGTGTCGAAGGGCACGCCGACGACGGCCACATCGGCGCGGCCGCCGACCTCGTCGACGCGCGGCAGCCGGGCGAAGGTGGCCGGGCCGGCGTAGCGCGGGACGCGGGAGGAGTCGACGGGGCCGACGGGCTCTGAGGAAGCGGCAGATGCGGTGGTCATGGCGCCGAGCGTAGGGTCGGTACGGCGATCGCCCCATGGACATTTCTGCGAGTGGCGATGGCGCCGTTCGACACGGCGTCCATGCCGGGCGGGCCCGTGAGGCTTGCCGTGTTGCCTCCCGGCGCCCGGGCCGGGCGTCCAGGCAGCGGAACTCCTCCGCCCCGGACTGATCGGCCCCGGCACAATGGGCTTCATGCCGATAACCACCGCCCCCAGCCGCGCCGAACTGGTCGACCACCTCGTCCGCACCCGGATCGCCGGCGACGTCGCCACGCCCCGCGAGAACAACCTCGACCACTACCGCAAGCTCGCCAACGGTGACCGCCACTACTGGTTCGGCCTGGAACTGGGCGACCGGTGGAGAGACGAGCAGGACGTGCTCGCCGTGATGGCCGAGCGCTGCGGCGTCAGCGACGACCCGGACCACCGCCACGGCCAGGACACCATCGACCCCGAGCTGACCGTGTCGGCGCTGGAGCGGATGGCGGCGGTACTGCGCAAGGCGGCCGCCGGGCGGCGGCGGGTGCTGCTCGCGACCGGCCACCCGGGCGGGCTGCTGGACGTGCACATCGCCACGGCCGCCGCGCTGCGGGCGCGCGGCTGCGACATCGTGGTCGTCCCGGACGGGCTGACCGCCGACGAGGGCGTGGTCTTCCAGTTCGGCCAGGTCGCGATGTTGGAGCGGGGCGCGACGCTGTGGCACACGCACTCGCCGGCGCCGATGGCGGCGATCCTGGACGGTCTGGAGCGGGCGGGGCAGCCGCTGCCGGACCTGGTGGTCGCCGACCACGGCTGGGCGGGCTGCGCGGGCCAGCGCGGCATCGACGCGGTCGGTTACGCGGACTCCAACGACCCGGCGCTCTTCCTGGCCGAGTCGGAGGGCACGCTCCAGGTCACCGTCCCCCTCGACGACCACGTCCGCAGCCCGCGCTACTACGACCCGCTGACGGCGTACCTGCTGCACGCTGCGGGGCTGGCGGACTGACCCCGCAGTACGCCCGGTTCGTCACCGGGGCGTGCGGATCACGCCCTCCTGGATCACCGAGACCGCGAGCTGCCCCTCGGCGGTGAAGATCCGCCCCTTGCCCAGGCCCCGGCCGCCCTGCGCGGTCGGTGACTCCTGGTCGTACAGCAGCCACTCGTCGGCCCGCACCGGCCGGTGGAACCACATCGCGTGGTCCAGGCTCGCGCCCACCACGTCGCCGACCGCCCAGCCGCCGCGCCCGTGGGCGAGCAGCACGGAGTCCAGCAGCGTCATGTCGGACACGTAGGTGACCAGGCAGATGTCGAGCAGCGGCCGGGGGATGCCGGTGTCGCCGTCGAGCTTGCCCTGGGTACGGAACCAGACCTGCGACCGGGGCTCGCGGACCTCGCCGGCGGTGGCGAACGGCGGCGCGTCCACGTACCGCAGGTCCACCGCGGCCCTGGCCTCCAGCAGCCGCTGGACCACGCCCTCGTCGACGAACCGGTCGGCGTACCCCGGCAGCATCTCGGCTGCGGTGGGCAGGGTGAGCGGGTCCGGCACGGCCGGCATCGGCTCCTGGTGCTCCAGCCCCTCCTCGTGCCCGTGGAAGGACGCGGTGAGGTGGAAGATCTGCTGGCCGTGCTGGACGGCGACGACCCGGCGGGTGGTGAAGGACCGGCCGTCGCGGATGCGGTCGACGGTGTAGACGATGGGCGCGCCGGGGTCCCCGGGGCGCAGGAAGTACGCGTGCAGGGAGTGCGGCGGGCGCTGGGCGGGGACCGTACGGCCCGCCGCTACCAGGGCCTGCGCGGCGACCTGCCCGCCGAAGACCCGGGGGACGACGGCGGGACGGGACTGCCCGCGGTAGATGTCCTCCTCGATCTGCTCCAGGGTGAGCAGGTCGAGGAGGGCTGCCAGTGCGTCGTTCACGGACGTCAGCCTAGAAGGATCAGAGGCCCATCGACTTGGCGATGATCGACTTCATGACCTCGTTGGTGCCGCCGTAGATGCGGTTGACGCGGTTGTCGGCGTACAGGCGGGCGATCGGGTACTCGTTCATGTAGCCGTAGCCGCCGTGCAGCTGGAGGCAGCGGTCGATGACGCGGTGCGCGACCTCGGTGCAGAAGAGCTTGGCGGAGGCGGCCTCGGCGGCGGTCAGCTCGCCGGCGTCCAGGGCCTCCAGGGCGCGGTCGGCGACGGCCTCGGCGGCGTCCACCTCGGCCTGGCAGGCGGCCAGCTCGAACTTGGTGTTCTGGAAGGACGCGACGGTCTTGCCGAAGACGGTGCGGTCCTGCACGTACTGCTGGGCGAACCGGACCGCGGCCTTGGCCTGCGCGTACGCGCCGTAGGCGATGCCCCAGCGCTCGGACGGCAGGTTCTGGCCGAGGTAGGAGAAGCCCTTGTTCTCCTCGCCGAGCAGGTCCTCGGCCGGCACCTTCACGTCGACGAACGCCAGCTCGGCGGTGTCGGAGGTGCGCAGGCCCAGCTTGTCCAGCTTGCGGCCGACGGAGTAGCCCTCGGACGTGGTGTCGACGGCGAAGAGGGAGATGCCGAAGCGGCGGTCGTCCTCCTTCGGCGGGGAGGTACGGGCGCAGACGATCACGCGGTCGGCGTGCACGCCGCCGGTGATGAAGGTCTTGGCGCCGTTGAGGACGTAATGCGTGCCGTCCTCGGAGAGCTTGGCGGTGGTCTTCATGCCCGCGAGGTCGGAGCCGGTGCCCGGCTCGGTCATGGCGAGGGCCCACATCTCCTCGGCGGAGACGAACTTCGGGAGGTAGCGCTTCTTCTGCTCGTCGGTGGCGAGCATCTTGATGTACGGCAGGGCGAGCAGCACGTGCACGCCGGAGCCGCCGAAGGTGACGCCGGCGCGGGCGGTCTCCTCGTACTGGACGGCCTCGAACTTGTGCGAGTCGATGCCGGCGCCGCCGAACTCCTCGGGCACGTTGATGCCGAAGAGGCCCAGCTCGGCGAGCTTGTAATAGAACTCGCGCGGCACCTGGCCGGCCTGGAACCACTCGTCGTAGACGGGGACGACCTCGGCCTCGATGAAGGCGCGGATGGTGTCCCGGAACGCCTCGTGGTCCTCGTTGAATACCGTCCGCTTCACAGCTGCCTCCTGGACAATCCCGACTCACTACGCTGGCTAAGCGCTTGCTCAGCGAAAGCTACCGGGCGGTCACCTCGACTGTCCAGGGTTCAAGGAAGCGAGCCCGATCACCCCACCGCACTGCGGTCCGGATCGGCGGCCGCCGCGAACGCGCCCAGCGCCAGCCGCTTGAGCAGCGTCTCGGTGGCCGTACGGGGCGGCAGACTGGCCCGCGGGCTCAGATGCGGCGTGGAGTTCAGCAGGCCGAAGACGGCGTGCACCGCGGCCCGCGCCTCGGCCTCCGTGCAGGCCGGGTAGACCTCGCGGACGACCTCCACCCACAGCTCGACGTACTGCCGCTGGAGCTGGCGCACCCGTTTGCGGTCCGCCTCGCGCAGCCGGTCCAGCTCCCGGTCGTGGACGGTGATCAGCGGGCGGTCGTCCAGCGCGAAGTCGATGTGCCCCTCGATCAGGGCGTGCAGCACCTCCTCGGCGCTCTCGCCGCCGTCGGCGACCCGCAGCCGCCCACCGTCCAGCAGCCGCTCACTGATGCCGACCAGCAGCTCGGCGAGCATCGCGTCCTTGCCCGCGAAGTGGCGGTAGAGGCCGGGACCGGAGATCCCGACCGCGGCTCCTATCTCGTCGACGCCGACGCCGTGGAAGCCGCGCTCGGCGAAGAGCCGGGCGGCCTCTTTGAGGATCTGCTCGCGACGGCTGACGGGGGCGGGGGCCTTCGTGCTGCTCATGGCTCCAATTGTAGACAGGCGGGTTAGTGGTCGTTAACCTGAAGGGAATCGTGTTAACGACCACTAACAAGGGGCGGGTACGACGATGGAGCAGGCTCCGGTACTGGGGACGGCCGCTGATCCCGCGGCCGGCTCCTGGCGGGCCAACGAGGCCGCACACCGCGCGCTCGTGGAGCAGCTGCGCGCGAAGCTCGCCGCGGCCCGGCTGGGCGGCGGCGAGAAGGCCAGGGCGCGGCACACCGCGCGCGGCAAGCTGCTCCCCCGGGACCGGGTGGACACCCTGCTGGACCCGGGCTCGCCCTTCCTGGAGCTGGCCCCGCTGGCGGCGGACGGGATGTACGACGGGGCCGCCCCGGCGGCCGGCGTGATCGCCGGGATCGGCCGGGTATCGGGCCGCGAGGTGGTGATCGTCGCGAACGACGCCACGGTCAAGGGCGGCACGTACTACCCGATGACCGTGAAGAAGCACCTCCGCGCCCAGGAGGTCGCCCTGGAGAACCGCCTCCCCTGCGTCTACCTGGTGGACTCCGGCGGCGCCTTCCTCCCGATGCAGGACGAGGTCTTCCCCGACCGCGAGCACTTCGGGCGGATCTTCTACAACCAGGCCCGGATGTCGGGGGCCGGCATCCCGCAGATCGCGGCCGTCCTCGGCTCCTGCACGGCCGGTGGTGCCTACGTACCGGCCATGAGCGACGAAGCGGTGATCGTCCGCAACCAGGGCACGATCTTCCTCGGCGGCCCGCCGCTGGTGAAGGCCGCGACCGGCGAGGTCGTCACGGCCGAGGAGCTGGGCGGCGGCGAGGTGCACAGCCGTACCTCGGGCGTGACCGACCACCTCGCCGAGGACGACGCGCACGCCCTGCGGATCGTCCGCACGATCGTCGGAACGCTCGGCGAGCGCGCGCCGCTCCCCTGGACCGTACGGAGGGTGGAGGAGCCCAAGGCGGACCCGGCCGGGCTCTACGGCATGGTCCCCACCGACTCCCGCACCCCCTACGACGTCCGCGAGGTCATCGCCCGCATCGTCGACGGCTCCCGCTTCGCGGAGTTCAAGTCCGAGTACGGCCAGACGCTGGTCACCGGCTTCGCGCACCTGCACGGCCACCCGGTCGGCATCGTCGCCAACAACGGCATCCTCTTCTCCGAGTCGGCCCAGAAGGGCGCGCACTTCATCGAGCTGTGCGACCAGCGCGGCATCCCGCTGGTCTTCCTCCAGAACATCTCCGGCTTCATGGTCGGCAAGGACTACGAAGCGGGCGGCATCGCCAAGCACGGCGCCAAGATGGTCACGGCGGTGGCCTGCACGCGGGTGCCGAAGCTGACGGTCGTCATCGGCGGTTCGTACGGCGCGGGGAACTACTCCATGTGCGGCCGGGCGTACTCCCCCCGCTTCCTGTGGATGTGGCCGAACGCCAAGATCTCCGTCATGGGCGGCGAGCAGGCCGCCTCGGTCCTGGCGACCGTCAAGCGCGACCAGCTGGAGGCGCGCGGCGAGGAGTGGCCCGCCGAGGCGGAGGACGCCTTCAAGGCCCCGATCCGCGAGCAGTACGAGACCCAGGGCAACGCCTACTACGCGACGGCGCGGCTGTGGGACGACGGCGTGATCGACCCGATGGACACCCGGCAGGTGCTCGGCCTGGCCCTCACCGCCTGCGCCAACGCCCCGCTGACCGACCCCGCCTTCGGCGTCTTCCGGATGTGAGGACCTCCACCATGTTCAGCACAGTCCTGGTCGCCAACCGCGGCGAGATCGCGGTCCGCGTCATCCGCACCCTCCGCTCCCTGGGCATCCGCTCGGTCGCCGTCTTCAGCGACGCGGACGCCGAGGCCCGGCACGTCCGCGAGGCGGACACTGCCGTACGCATCGGTCCCCCGCCCGCGACCGAGAGCTACCTCTCCGTGGAGCGCCTCCTCGAAGCGGCGGCCCGCAGCGGCGCCGAGGCGATCCACCCCGGCTACGGCTTCCTCGCCGAGAACGCCGGGTTCGCCCGCGCGGTCACGGCAGCGGGCCTGGTCTTCATCGGCCCGTCCGCCGACGCCATCGAGCTGATGGGCGACAAGATCCGCGCGAAGGAGACGGTGCGGACCGCGGGCGTGCCCGTCGTACCGGGCTCCTCGGGCAGCGGCCTGAGCGACGACGAACTGTCCGCCGCCGCCCGGGAGATCGGCATGCCGGTGCTGCTGAAGCCGTCGGCGGGCGGCGGCGGCAAGGGCATGCGTCTGGTCCGCGACGAGGCGCTGCTCGCGGATGAGATCGCGGCGGCCCGGCGCGAGGCCCGCGGCTCCTTCGGGGACGACACCCTGCTGGTGGAGCGCTGGGTGGACCGCCCCCGGCACATCGAGATCCAGGTGCTCGCCGACGGCCACGGCAACGTCGTCCACCTCGGGGAGCGCGAGTGCTCCCTCCAGCGCCGCCACCAGAAGATCATCGAGGAGGCGCCGAGCGTCCTGCTGGACGAGGCGACCCGGGCGTCGATGGGCGCCGCGGCCGTCGAGGCGGCCCGCTCGTGCGGCTACGTGGGCGCGGGCACCGTCGAGTTCATCGTCCCCGGCGACGATCCGTCCTCGTACTACTTCATGGAGATGAACACCCGCCTCCAGGTCGAGCACCCGGTCACCGAGCTGGTCACCGGCCTGGACCTGGTCGAGTGGCAGCTGCGGGTCGCCGCGGGCGCGGAACTGCCCTACGCCCAGGACGACATCGCCCTCACCGGACACGCGATCGAGGCCCGGATCTGCGCCGAGACCGTATCCATCAAAGAGGGGGCGCGCGGCTTCCTGCCCTCCGGCGGCACGGTCCTGGCGCTGCACGAGCCGCAGGGCGACGGGGTACGGACCGACTCCGGGCTCTCGGAGGGCGCGGAGGTCGGCTCGCTGTACGACCCGATGCTGTCCAAGGTCATCGCGTACGGCCCGGACCGCGCGACCGCGCTCCGCAAGCTGCGGGCCGCGCTCGCCGGCACGGTCATCCTCGGCGTGCCCACCAACACCGGCTTCCTGCGCAGGCTGCTGGCCCACCCGGCCGTCGCGGCCGGGGAGCTGGACACCGGGCTGGTGGAGCGCGAGGCGGACGGCCTGGTGAGCCAGGACGTGCCGGAGGAGGTGTACGCGGCCGGCGCCGCGGTGCGCGCGGCGGCGCTGGAGCCGTCGGGCGAGGGCTGGACCGACCCGTTCTCCGTGCCGAGCGGCTGGCGGCTGGGCGGCGAGCCGGCCCCGCCCGCCTTCTGGCTGCGGGTGCCGGGCCAGGAGCCGGTACGCGTCTCGGGCAGCGGCCAGGTCACCGCTGACCGGGTGACCGTCACCGTCGACGGCGTACGCCACACCTTCGTACGGGCCGGGGACTGGCTCGGCCGGGACGGCGACGCCTGGCACGTCCAGGACCACGACCCGGTGGCGGCCACGCTCGGCGGCGCGGCCGGGGCGTACGGCGCCGACTCCCTCACCGCCCCGATGCCCGGCACGGTCACGGTGGTCAAGGCCGCGGTCGGCGACCACGTCACCGCGGGGCAGGGCCTGCTGGTGGTGGAGGCGATGAAGATGGAGCACGTCATCTCCGCGCCGCACGCCGGCACCGTCGCCGAACTCGACGTGACGCCGGGCAGCACGGTCGCCATGGACCAGGTGCTGGCCGTGATCACCCCCGACGAGCCGGAGGACGACCAGCGATGACACCGGGACTGCCCATGTCCGTACCGGTCCACGGGCTGCCCGCCCGGGTCCGCATCCACGAGGTCGGCGCGCGGGACGGGCTGCAGAACGAGCAGGCCGTGGTCCCGACCGAGGTCAAGGCGGAGTTCATCCGCCGCCTCGCGGACGCGGGCCTGGACACCATCGAGGCGACCAGCTTCGTGCACCCCGAGTGGGTGCCCCAACTGGCCGACGCGGAGCGGCTGTTCCCGATGGTGAGCGAGCTCGACGCGCGGCTCCCGGTCCTCGTGCCGAACGAACGCGGCCTGGACCGGGCGCTGGCCCTGGGCGCGGACCGGATCGCGGTCTTCGGCAGCGCCACCGAGTCCTTCGCCAAGGCCAACCTCAACCGCACGGTGGACGCGGCGCTGGCGATGTTCGCACCGGTCGTCGCCCGCGCCAAGGAGGCGGGCGCGCATGTACGCGGCTACCTCTCCATGTGCTTCGGCGACCCCTGGGAGGGCCCGGTGCCGGTCCCCCAGGTCGTACGGGTCTGCCGGGCGCTGCTGGACCAGGGCTGCGACGAACTGAGCCTGGGCGACACCATCGGCGTCGCCACGCCCGGACACGTCACCGCCCTGCTCACCGCGCTGAACGAAGCGGGCGTCGGCACGGACGTGCTCGGTGTCCACTTCCACGACACCTACGGACAGGCGCTGGCCAACACCCTGGCCGCGCTGCAGCACGGCGTCACCACCGTCGACGCCTCGGCGGGCGGCCTGGGCGGCTGCCCGTACGCGAAGAGCGCCACCGGCAACCTCGCCACGGAAGACCTGGTGTGGATGCTCCAGGGCCTCGGCATCGAGACCGGGGTCGACCTGGACCGGCTGACCGCCACCAGCGTGTGGATGGCGGAGCGGCTGGGCCGGCCGAGCCCGTCCCGCACGGTACGCGCCCTCTCCTCCTCCCTCGACTCCCACAAGGAGTGACCCCATGTCCCTGGACCACCGCCTCCCCTCGGAACTTACGGAACTGCGCACGACGGTCGAGGCGTTCGCCCACGACGTCGTCGCGCCGAAGATCGGCGAGTTCTACGAGAACCACCAGTTCCCTTACGAGATCGTGCGCGAGATGGGCCGGATGGGCCTCTTCGGGCTGCCGTTCCCCGAGGAGTACGGCGGCATGGGCGGCGACTACCTCGCGCTCGGCATCGCCCTGGAGGAGCTGGCCCGGGTCGACTCCTCCGTGGCGATCACCCTGGAGGCAGGCGTCTCGCTCGGCGCCATGCCGCTGTACCACTTCGGCACGGAGGAGCAGAAGCGGACCTGGCTGCCGAAGCTCTGCTCGGGCGAGATGCTGGGCGCGTTCGGGCTGACCGAGCCGGAGGCCGGGTCCGACGCGGGCGGCACGAAGACCACCGCCCGGCTCGACGCGGCGACCGACGAATGGGTGATCAACGGCAGCAAGTGCTTCATCACCAACTCGGGCACGGACATCACGGGGCTGGTCACCGTCACGGCCGTCACCGGCCGCAGAGAGGACGGCAGGCCGCTGATCTCCGCGATCATCGTGCCGGCCGGCACCCCCGGCTTCACGGTCGCGGCCCCGTACTCCAAGGTCGGCTGGAACGCCTCCGACACCCGCGAGCTGTCCTTCTCCGACGTCCGCGTCCCGGCCGCCAACCTGCTGGGTGAGGAGGGCCGCGGCTACGCCCAGTTCCTGCGCATCCTGGACGAGGGCCGGATCGCGATCGCCGCGCTGGCCACCGGGCTCGCGCAGGGCTGTGTGGACGAGTCGCTGGCGTACGCGAAGGAACGGAAGTCCTTCGGGCGCCCGATCGGGGAGAACCAGGCCATACAGTTCAAGATCGCCGACATGGAGATGCGCGCCCACACCTCCCGGCTGGCCTGGCGTGACGCGGCCTCCCGCCTGGTCCACGGCGAGCGCTTCAAGAAGGAGGCCGCGCTGGCGAAGCTGTACTCCTCGGAGATCGCGGTCACCAACGCCCGCGAGGCCACCCAGATCCACGGCGGCTACGGCTTCATGAACGAGTACCCGGTCGCCCGCATGTGGCGCGACTCCAAGATTCTGGAGATCGGCGAGGGGACGAGCGAGGTCCAGCGCATGCTGATCGCGCGGGAACTGGGGATGTGACCGTCACCCCGCGGGCCACGGCACCTGCGGCGACCGGTAGTAGGTGATGCCCATCGCGTCCCAGCGCGGGCCCTGGGACGCGAGCCGCACCTTGTACCGGTCCCAGTCGTGCGTACGCGCGGGCGACCACCCCAGCTCCGCGATCCCCGGCAGCCGCGGGAACGCCATGTACTCGACCTGGTCGCTCTCGGAGAGCGTCTCGGACCACAGGGGGGCCTCCACGCCGAGGACGGAGTCGGCCGGCGCGCCCGCGAGGTAGCTGCCGGGGTCCCAGTCGTAGGAGCGCCGCGTCTCCACGTACCCGGCCCAGCTCAGACCGAGTTCGGTGTCCTTGGTGTACTTCATGTCGAGGTAGGACCGGTCGGCGGGCGACAGCACCAGCTTCGTGCCCTTCTTCGCGGCGTCCGCCACCTGCGCCCGCTCGGCGGCACCGGTCGCGTCATAGCCCCAGTACTGCGCCACCGCGCCCTCGGCCGGCGTCGCGCCGGTCAGCTGGTGCCAGCCGATCACCGTCTTGCCGTACTTCGCGACGACCGGCTGCACCTTGTCCATGAAGGTGACGTAGTCCTCGTGACTGGTGGAGTGGGCCTCGTCGCCGCCGATGTGGAGGTACGGGCCGGGGGTCATGGCCGCCAGCTCGCGGATGACGTCGTCCACGAAGTCGTACGTCACCGGCTTCGGCACGCAGAGGGAGCTGAAGCCGACCTCGGTGCCGGTGTAGAGAGGCGGCGCCACGCCGTCGCAGTTCAGCTCGGCGTACGAGGCGAGGGCCGCGTTGGTGTGGCCCGGCATGTCGATCTCGGGGACGACGGTGAGGTAGCGGCTCTGCGCGTACCGGACGATCTCCTTGTAGTCGGCCTTGGTGTAGAAGCCGCCGGGTCCGCCGCCGACCTGCGTGGAGCCGCCGTAGGTGGTGAGCCGGGGCCAGGAGTCGACGGCGATGCGCCAGCCCTGGTCGTCGGAGAGATGCAGGTGCAGCTTGTTGATCTTGTAGAGGGCGAGCTGGTCGATGTAGCGCTTGACCTTCTCCACGGAGAAGAAGTGGCGGGAGACGTCCAGCATCGCGCTGCGGTACGCGTAGCGCGGGGTGTCGGTGATCGTTCCGGCGGCGATGACCCAGGGGCCGGGCTGCGCCGTACGCCGCTCCGCCGCCGCGGGCAGCAGCTGGCGCAGCGTCTGGACGCCGTGGAAGAGGCCGGCCGGGCGGGCCGCGCTGAGGGTGACGGCACGGCCGGTGACGGTGAGCCGGTAGCCCTCCGGGCCCACCCCCTTGGCGCCGAGCTCGAGCACGATGCCGTCGCCGCCCCCCTTGGCCGTGACGGGCAGCTTGTAACCGGTCGACGGCCGCAGCAGGTCCGCCAGGTAGCCGGCGACCCGCTTCGTCTCACCGGTGGCCCCGGGGACCCGGATGGCGGTCCGGTCCGTGAGGCGGTGTGCGCCCGGGGCCGGCCGTACCGAGACCGGGGCGGGGACCACGCGGTCCAGGGGCACGGGGTCGACGGGCCGCGCGGCGGCGGGCGCGGCGCCCGCCGTGCCCAGGCCGGCCGCGGCCACCAGGAGGAGGGAACAGAACAGCCTGTGCGGTCTCACGAGTGACACGGATGATCCCTTCGGCGAGCTTCGTGCATGACATGACGTCGTGCATGGCATGGAGCAACCGAACGCTCACCTTGCGTACCGTGCGCCACACGAAGGGTCAAGGTGTAGACCAATACTCAGCCACCTGAACCGCCGCTTGCCCGAAAGCGGGCAGATTTCTTGCGAAAGTGCGTCCGGCACCGCAGTATCGACGCGTGCTCGATCGTCGTCCGTCCCACGAGGACCTTGTGGAACACCTGGTACGCAGTACGCCGCTGCAGCGCGGCGAGGCCGTCCGGGTGATCCAGGACGTGCTCGCGTTCTTCGACGAGACGACCGAGGCGTTCGTCCGCCGCAGACACCGCGAACTGCAGGGACAGGGCCTGCGCAACGACGCGATCTTCGAGCGGATCGCCCACGAGCTGCCGCACCGCGCCGTGGCACCGCCCGAGCTCTCGATACGTCAGCTGCGCCGCCTCGTCTACGGCTGAAGCAGCCAAGGGCACCACGAACCAACGATCAGGGAGGGTCCATTCATGTGCGGAATCGTCGGATATATCGGGAAGCGTGATGTCGCTCCGCTGCTCCTGGAAGGGCTGCAGCGTCTGGAGTACCGCGGTTACGACTCCGCCGGCATCGCCCTCCACGCCTCCGGCAAGACCGGCGGGCTGAAGACCGCCAAGGCCAAGGGCCGGGTGCGGGAGCTGGAGTCGCGCCTGCCGAAGCGCTTCGCCGGTACCACCGGCATCGCGCACACCCGCTGGGCCACCCACGGCGCGCCCAACGACGAGAACGCCCACCCGCACACCGACGCCGAGGGCAAGGTCGCGCTCGTCCACAACGGCATCATCGACAACGCCGCCGACCTGCGCGCCCGCCTCACCGCCGAGGGCGTGGAGTTCGCCTCCGAGACCGACACCGAGGTCCTCGCCCACCTGATCGGCCGCTCCGAGGCCGGCACGCTGGAGGAGAAGGTCCGCGAGGCGCTGCGGCACATCGAGGGCACGTACGGCATCGCCGTGCTGCACGCCGACTTCGCCGACCGCATCGTGGTCGCGCGCAACGGCTCCCCGGTCGTCCTGGGCATCGGCGAGAAGGAGATGTTCGTCTCCTCCGACGTGGCGGCCCTCGTCTCGCACACCCGCCAGGTCGTCACCCTCGACGACGGCGAGATGGCCACGCTCAAGGCCGACGACTACCGCACGTACACCACCGAGGGCTCGCGCACGACGTCCTCCCCGGAGACCGTCGAGTACGCCGCCGAGTCCTACGACATGGGCGCGCACGACACGTACATGCACAAGGAGATCTCCGAGCAGGCGGACGCGGTGGACCGCGCGCTGCGCGGCCGGATCGACGACCGCTTCTCCACCGTGCACCTGGGCGGCCTCAACCTGGACGCGCGCGAGGCGCGGGGTGTCCGCCGGGTCAAGATCCTGGGCTGCGGCACCTCGTACCACGCGGGCCAGATCGGCGCGCAGATGATCGAGGAGCTGGCGCGCATCCCCTCGGACGCCGAGCCGGCCTCCGAGTTCCGGTACCGCAACCCGGTCGTGGACCCCGACACGCTCTACGTCGCGGTCTCGCAGTCCGGTGAGACCTATGACGTGCTCGCCGCCGTCCAGGAGCTCAAGCGCAAGGGTGCGCGGGTGCTGGGCCTGGTGAACGTGGTCGGCTCGGCGATCGCGCGGGAGACCGACGGCGGCATCTACGTGCACGCGGGTCCGGAGGTCTGCGTCGTCTCCACCAAGTGCTTCACCAACATGGTGGTCTCCTTCGCGCTGCTCGCGCTGCACCTGGGCCGCATCCGCGACCTGTCCGTGGCGGACGGCAAGCGGATCATCGACGGACTGCGCCGGCTGCCCGAGCAGATCACCGAGATCCTGGAGAACGAGGCGGAGATCAAGAAGCTCGCCGAACTGTATGCGGATGCGAAGTCGATGATGTTCATCGGCCGGGTCCGCGGCTACCCGGTGGCGCGTGAGGCCTCGCTGAAGCTCAAGGAGGTCTCCTACATCCACGCCGAGGCGTACCCGGCCTCCGAGCTCAAGCACGGCCCGCTGGCGCTCATCGAGCCGGCCATGCCGACCGTCGCGATCGTCCCCGACGACGACCTGCTGGAGAAGAACCGCGCGGCGATGGAGGAGATCAAGGCCCGCAGCGGCCGCATCCTCGCCGTCGCGCACGCGGAGCAGGAGAAGGCGGACCACACGATCGTGGTACCGAAGAACGAGCCCGAGCTCGACCCCATCCTCATGGGCATCCCCCTCCAACTCCTCGCGTATCACACGGCCCTGACGCTGGGCCGCGACATCGACAAGCCCCGCAACCTGGCCAAGTCGGTGACGGTGGAGTAGGGCGACGTGTGTGAGGTGGACCCCTGGTCGCGCCACCATACGAACGGGGGTCCACCTCACCGGTGCCGGCGTCGCCCTAACGCCGGCAGTGATGCCGCCTTCCCGGGAACCGTCACACCCGGGCGGCAGCACGCTGTGTGAAGGGTTTGTACCCCTCACAAGCGCACAACCCACCTCTACGAGTCAGTAGATTTGTCGACTACGAACGAGGTATGACAGTTCGTCACGTCGAGGTGACCGCACGGTGTGGACGCGGGGATGAGGCCGAATACGTACGGCGATGACGGTCGCCCGCCGTCACGGAACGACGATCACCGGACGCTGCGCGCGACGGGCGAGCCGTCCGGCGACCGATCCGAAGATCCGCCCGACGATGCCGTGCGTGGAGCCGACCACGATGGCGTCGGCCGCGTACTCCCGGCCGACCTCCTCCAGTTCGTGGCAGATGTCACCGCCCCGCTCGACGAGGATCCAGGAGAGCTCGGAGAGGTGGTCGGCGCAGGCCAGCTCCAGCCCCAGGACCTCCGTACGGTGGTCGGGGACGTCGACGAAGACGGGCGGTTCGCAGCCCGCCCAGACGGTCGTCGGGAGCCGGTTGGCGACATGGACGATGATCAGGCCGGAGCCGGAGCGCCGGGCCATGCCGATGGCGTAGGCCAGGGCGCGCTCGCTGGAGACCGAGCCGTCGAAGCCCACCACCACACCGTGCTGGAAGGCGGGGTCGCAGGAGTGGCGTGACTGTTCCGCCGCTTGGAGGTCCGCCATCGGATCGGCGACCTGCTTGCGGTCCGCGGGTTCGGGGAATTCGTGACCGGCCATGAGTGTCTCGGCGAAGGGAGCCCTCGTACCCAGAGGCGGAGGGGAACGGCGATTGACTTGTTCGGGCAGTTGACTGAGCTGGGCGGAGAGCGGGGCGACGGCGATGGTTCAATGCCGAACAATACGGCCGGGAATCATCTTCCCAACCCCTTACCCCAAGAGTACGGCGCCACTCCTCCCCTGCCCAGAGTCTCCGTAAACGGCGCTTGTCCCTTTTGACCGGACAGCGCCCCCGAACGTTCCCCGGAGCATGCCGGAGCGTCGCGCCGTTGGCAATGGCCCGCAGCGCCTGCATACGGATGCCGGCACTCCGGTACGGACACCCCTGCTCCGTCCGTACCTCTCGTGGTGACTCCCCGTGGCCGCCCGCGTTGTTCCAGTGGTCCGCGCGGTCGGTGCGGATCACTCGGAAGGAGCCCCCCTTGCCCGGTACGCCTCACCCGCCCGGGGACCCCGTGAGCGACGTGGTCCGCTGGGGCGCGTTCAGCTGCGCACTGGTTCCACTTGTCCTCCTCGTGTGCGGTTCGTCCCTCGCCGGGGCGGCCGGCACCGCCGCCGGTCTCGCGGCGGTCACGTGCGCCTGCCGGGCGCTGCTGCGGCAGTCCGAGCGGACCGCAGCCCGGCTGGCCGTCGAACGGGTCTCAGTGCACCGCGGACGGCACGGCAGGACGGGTCTGGGGGCGCACCGGGGCGGACGCCACGGAGGGGGGCGCACGCCGGGGGATTGAGGCGCTCCCGCGCGAGTCCGGGGGTGCCCGCACAGGTGCCCGCGACCCTTTTCAGCCAACTTCGACCCCGGTTACATCCCTTGGCAAAAGCGACCCCCAACCGGCCTTTGAACAGGACGGAAAGGACCGCACGGCGTGGTTGTGCCCTACGACGGACGGGCAGGGGCGGGAGGCGTACTTCCCACCGAGGCCCACGAGTGGAACGCTTCGTGATCGAATGCTTCGCGCCAAGTTGCCATATCGACTTACCAGCAGGTGGTGAACTTGGCACTCCATCCTCACGGGACACAGTAGATTCGATCTTGGCAATCACGGCGGGGGAACAGTGCAGGACCGAGAGGGCGAGACGACCGAGGGGGGCTTAGTGCCATGAGCCAGGACTCCGCTGCCGTACCAGATGCCGCACGCAAGCTCGCCGCCCGACGACGCCGCGAAGTAGTCGCGGTGCTCCTCTTCAGTGGCGGCCCCATTTTCGAGAGCTCCATTCCGCTCTCGGTATTTGGCATCGACCGCCAGGACGCGGGCGTGCCGCGGTACCGGTTGCTTGTGTGCGCGGGCGAAGATGCGCCTTTGCGCACGACCGGCGGACTGGAGCTTTCCGCTCCATACGGCCTGGAAGCGATCTCCCGGGCAGGTACCGTCGTGGTACCCGCCTGGCGTTCGATCACCCAGGCGCCACCACCTGCCGCGCTGGACGCACTCCGGCGCGCGCACGAAGAAGGGGCCCGCATCGTCGGGCTGTGCACGGGCGCGTTCGTACTGGCGGCCGCAGGGCTGCTGGACGGCCGTCCGGCGACCACCCACTGGATGTACGCACCGACGCTCGCGAAGCGTTACCCGTCCGTCCATGTCGATCCACGCGAACTGTTCGTCGACGACGGTGACGTCCTGACGTCGGCGGGCACGGCAGCCGGTATCGACCTGTGCCTCCACATCGTGCGGACCGACCACGGCGCCGACGCGGCCAACGCGCTCGCCCGCCGGCTGGTCGTGCCGCCCCGGCGCACCGCGTCGGAGCTGGGGCACCAGCGATACCTCGACAGGTCATTACCGGAGGAGATCGGCGCCGACCCGCTCGCCGAGGTCGTCGCCTGGGCGCTGGAGCACCTCCACGAGCAGTTCGACGTGGAGACGCTCGCCGCGCGCGCTTACATGAGCCGCCGGACGTTCGACCGCCGGTTCCGCTCACTCACTGGGAGCGCTCCCCTGCAGTGGCTGATCACTCAGCGCGTACTGCAGGCGCAGCGGCTGCTGGAGACGTCGGACTACTCGGTGGACGAGGTGGCGGGCCGCTGCGGCTTCCGCTCCCCCGTCGCTCTGCGTGGTCACTTCCGGCGGCAGCTGGGGTCCTCCCCCGCGGCCTACCGGGCGGCCTACCGCGCCCGGCGGCCACAGAACGGCACCGCGGAGCCACCAGGATCCGCGGTCCGCTCGGCCGACCGGCCGGAGCGCCTGGACCGCACGGGGACCCCGGCGGCCGAGCGCTTCGGGGCCCACGCCCCGGTACCGGGTCAGGGGGGTCCACTGGGCGCCCATGAAGCGGGCAAGCCGGAGTCGGACGCGTACGCGTCCCGGCTCGGGGAGCATCCCGTGGGCCGTGCCACCGGACGCCCGGTGCTGCCCGGCCAGCGGGAGCGCCCCGTAGGGTGAGAGCCATGAACGATCGCATGGTGTGGATCGACTGCGAGATGACGGGGCTCTCGCTGGCGAACGACGCGCTCATCGAGGTGGCCGCACTGGTCACCGACTCGGAGCTGAACATCCTCGGCGAGGGGGTGGACATCGTCATCCGTCCCCCCGCCGAGGCCCTGGAGACCATGCCCGAGGTGGTGCGCGAGATGCACACCGCCTCGGGACTGCTCGCGGAGCTGGCCGGCGGGACGACCCTCGCCGACGCCGAGCGGCAGGTCATGGACTACGTCAGGAGCCACGTACCGGAGCCGGGCAAGGCCCCGCTGTGCGGCAACTCCGTCGGCACCGACCGCGGCTTCCTGCTGCGTGACATGCCGGAGCTGGAGGACTACCTCCACTACCGGATCGTCGATGTCTCGTCGGTGAAGGAGCTGGCGCGGCGCTGGTACCCGAGGGCGTACTTCAACAGCCCGGAGAAGAACGGCAACCACCGGGCGCTCGCCGACATCCGTGAGTCGATCGCGGAGCTGCGGTACTACCGGGAGGCGGTCTTCGTGCCGCAGCCGGGGCCCGACTCCGACACCGCGAAGGCGATCGCGGCCAAGCACGTACTGCCCGCGGAGACCCCCGCGGCGCAGCGCGCGGGCGAACAGTGACGTAGCTCGCTCCCGGGCAGGGGGAAAGCCGGGAGCGAGCACCCCTTCGGACCCTGTACACTTTTCTTCAGCCGGTGGGGAACAAGACACCACACAGCACCGGTCATGGTGGGTATAGCTCAGCTGGTAGAGCACCTGGTTGTGGTCCAGGATGTCGCGGGTTCAAGTCCCGTTACTCACCCCAACGGGAAGGCCCGGTCCGCGAAAGCGGACCGGGCCTTCTTCGCGTCCGGGCCTTCTTCGCGTCCGGCTCAGTAGCCGACGGTGAAGCGCTCGCCGATGTGGCGGGGCTGCTCCACCTCGTCGAGGAGGGCGACCGCGTAGTCCTCGGCGGAGATCCTGCTGCTGCCGTCCGCCGCGGTGACCAGGTCGTCGAGGGCGGTGCGGTAGTCACCCGTGCGGGTGCCGGGCTCGATCAGGGCAGCGGGGCTGAGGTTGGTCCAGCGCACATCGGTGACGGTGCGGTAGAAGTCCAGCGCGTCGCCGTGCGCGTGCATGATCTGCAGCAGGAACTCCGGCAGCCCCTCGGCGTCCCAGACCTGCTTGCCGTCGGGCGTGCGCAGCGAGCCGGCGCCGCCGACCGCGATCAGCCGCGGCGCGTCGGCGCCCAGCTTCCGCAGCCCGGCCACCAGGGACTCGGCGGAGGGCTGGATGGTGGCGAGGTGGCCCGGGCCGTCACCGCCGCCGACCGCGCTGATCACTACGTCCTGGCCCTGGGCGGCCGCGGTCACGGCGTCCGGGTCGAGGACGTCGCCGGCGGTCACGGTGAGCTTCGGGTGCGACCGGGTGAGCTTCGCGGGGTCCCGGACGACCGCGGTGACCTCGTGGCCGCGGTCCAGCGCCTCGTCGAGGACGCGGCTGCCGATGGTGCCGTTGGCACCGAAGAGGGCGATCTTGGACATGGGGTGCTCCTCCGACGGACCGTACGGTCGTGCCGGTCCGGACAGGGTTGGGGTTTCCGTTTTCCGTCATCGCGCGGGGCGATGTCTTCTACGCTAGGCACGGAAGAAGGTCATTCCGGGGTAGGCGCGGGACGAGCGATGGTGAAAATGCGACATGCGGGCGAGTGAGCATCCGGAGGACATCCCGGCGGTGCCGTTCTCGGCGCCGGCCGGGCGGCCCGCGGGCGTGGAGGTCCTGACACTCGCCGAGCTGCGCGCGCGGGCCGACGCCTGCGCGCTGACCGTGCCGCACCGCCCCGGCTTCCACCACCTCCTCGCGCTGGACGCGGGCCGGCTGTCCCACACCGTCGACTTCCGCGAGTACGGCCTGCGGCCGGGTGACTGGCTGTGGGTACGGCCCGGCCAGGTCCAGCACTTCGGCGACCTGACGGCCGCCGAGGGCGTCCTCGTGCTCTTCGAGGCCGGCTTCCTGGACCCGGCGACGGCCACCGCCGCCCGGCTGGAGGACTGGTACGGCCCGGCCGTGCGCCGTCCGGACGAGGCCGCCGGGACGGCCGCGCGGACCGCGCTGGACCATCTGCACCGCGAGTTCGGCGCGCTGTGCGGCCTGCCGCTGGAGGCCCATCTGGACGTGCTGCGGCACCTGCTGTCGGTACTGGTGCTGCGCGCGGCGCACTTGGTGCGGGACCCGGCGGACGACGCCGGGGACTGCGCGGCGACGGCGACGTTCCTGCGCTTCCGGGACGCCGTCGAGCGGGACTTCGCGGCCAGCCGCCGGGTCGCCGACTACGCCCGTACGCTGGGCTATTCGCCGCGTACCCTCTCCCGTGCGACGGAGGCCGCCGCCGGGGTCGGGGCGAAGGAGTTCATCGACCGCAGGGTGGTGCTGGAGGCCAAGCGGCTGCTCGCGCACGGAGATCTGCCGGCGGCCCGGATCGCCCGCCGCCTCGGTTTCGAGGACGCGACGAACTTCAGCAAGTACTTCCTGCACCGGACGGGGAGCACGCCGATCGCCTTCCGGGAGGGCGTGCGCGGCGGCACGACGTGACCGTACGAGCCGGCGGTCACGAGGACTCCCGTACCACCAGCTCCGTCGGCAGGACGTGCTGCGGACGTTCCCGGGAGCGTTCGCCCAGCTCCTCGACCAGCACTCGCGCCATGGCCCGGCCCATCTCCTCGATCGGCTGCCGCACGCTGGTCAGCGGCGGATCCAGATGGCGGGCCACGGCCGAGTCGTCGAACCCGACCAGCGCCACGTCCGCCGGCACCCGCCGCCCGCGCTCCCGCAGCGCCGTCAGCGCCCCGGCCGCCATCACGTCCGAGGCCGCGAAGACCGCGTCCACGTCCGGGCGGCGGTCCAGCAGCGCGGCCGTGGCGCGCCGCCCGCCGTCCTCGGTGAAGTCCGCCGGGACGATCAGCGCCTCGTCCGGGTCGTGCCCGGCGTCGGCGAGCGCCTCCCGGTAGCCGGCCAGCCGGCACTGCGCGGCGTACATGTCCGGCGGGCCGGTGATCGTGGCGATCACCCGCCGGCCGCGCTCCAGGAGGTGCCGGACGGCGGCCCGGGCCCCGCCGGCGTTGTCGGAGTCGACGTACGGCACGGTCTCGCGGGCCGAGCGGCGGCCGCTGAGCACCGCGGGCAGCTCCAGCCGGGAGAGCAGGTCGGGCAGCGGGTCGTCCTGGTGCACGGAGACCAGCAGCACGCCGTCCACGCGGTGCGCGGCGAGGTACTGGCCCAGCCGCTCCCGCTCCTTCGGAGTACGGACGAGGATCAGCAGCAGCTGGAGGTCGGTGTCGGCGAGCCCGGCGCCGACCCCGCGGATGATCCCGGAGAAGTACGGCTCGGCGAAGAGCCGGGTCTCCGGCTCGGGGATGACCAGCGCGACGGCGTCGGTCCGGTCGGCGGCCAGCGCGCGGGCCGCGCCGTGCGGCACGTACCCCAGCTCGGCGATGGCCCGCTCGACCACGGCGCGGGTGCGGGGGCTCACCCGGGGCGAGCCGTTGACCACCCTGGACACCGTGCCCCGGCCGACGCCCGCACGCGCCGCCACCTCTTCGAGCGTGGGGCGTCCGCCGCGCCGACCACCGCGCCCTGCCGCTGCCATGGCTGCCTCCGGACTCCCGGCCGCGAATGTTTCCCGCCATTACACAGCGGAACACGACGCAACGGCGGAAAGCGCCACCGGTTCGGTGTGGGGCGGACGGGACGGAAGCGGGGCGCAGCGGTTGTGGGGGGGGTGGGAGGCCGCTGCGCCCCGCTGGTGGAGGTGGTTCCGTGGGGGGGCCGTGGTCAGCCCTGGTACGCGCCCAGGGCCTTGGTGAAGTCCAGCGGCTGCTGCCCGACGCCGCTGCAGGTCGGCTGGGCGGTGCCGGACGCGCCGCCCTCGCAGGCCTTGTCGCGGGTGCTGGACCACATGGACAGCCAGGCGAGGTGCCGGGCGGCGGCGAAGTCCGCCAGCTCCTTCGCGTCGTCGAGCGTGAAGGTCTCGGTCGCGACGTCGTTGACGCCGATCATCGGGGTCACCGCGACCGTCTTCCAGGCCTCGTCGTCGCTCAGCCCGAGTGCGTCCTTGACCTGCTTCTGGGTGGCGGTGGCGGCCTGGATCGCGTACTTCCCCATGTCGCCGTCGTAGGAGGCGCCGTAGTCCATCGCCATGATGTTGACGGCGGAGATCTCGACGCCGTTCTTCTCCGCGTCCGCGAGGAGGCGCACGCCGTCCTGGGTCAGGCCCTCGGGCATGACGGGGAGGGTGAAGGAGACGTCCAGGTCCGGGTGGTCCTTCTGGAGCTTGGCGATGGCCTGCGCGCGGCGGGTGTTGGCCGCGGCGTCCGGCAGCGCGCCGCCCTCGATGTCGAAGTCGGCCTTCTTCAGGTCGTACGCGTCGACGACCTTGCCGTAGGCGGCGGCCAGTTCGTCCGCGGACTTGCAGGCGAGCCCCAGCTCCGACCCGGCCGCGCCGCCGAACGAGACGCGTACGTCGCCGCCTTGGGCGCGCAGCTCCGGTATCTGCTCGGCGACCGGGTCACCGTCCAGGGGGCCGCTGCCGCCCCACTTGGGGTCGCAGCCGCCGCCGGAGGTGACGAAGGCGAGGTGGAAGGTCTTCACACCGGTCTTCTCCGCCGTGTCCACGAGGTCGTACGCGGGGCTGAGCGAGGTGTCGACGTACGGGGCGAACGCGCCGCCCGCGGCGGCCTGTCCGGCCGGGCCGGCCTTGCTCGCCTGGGCCGAGCCGGCGACGGCGAACCCGCCGCCGACCGCCAGCGCCGCTGCGGCCCCGGCGCCGATCAGCTTCAGCGTGCGGCTCGTACGGCGGCGGTGTGCCGGAGAATTCATCTGGTCCTGCCTGTCATGTCGTGGGGGGTGGCGTCCCGCACGCTAGCGACCGGGAAACGGACAATCGGCAGGTTCCGCACGCCCGTCGGCGAACTTATGGCCCGCTTAAGGAACCGAAAGGGAGGGGTTAAGCGGAACCCGGCCGTCGGGTCGGGCGGGGCTCAGCGCCGGGCCACGGGGATGCGGCGGTGGAGCCGGCCCAGGCGGCGGCGGGCCCGGTGGCGGCGGCCCGTCCGCGGGCCGCGGCGGCCGTCCAGGGCGAGCCAGACGCGTACCTCGGTACCGCCCAGGACCGACCGGCCGATGCGGACGTCGCCGCCGGTGGACTCCGCGAGGCGCCGGACGATGTCCAGGCCGAGCCCGGTCGAGCCGTCGCCGCCGTCACCGTGGCCGCGGCGCAGCGCCGCGGCCGGGTCGGCGATGCCGGGCCCCGCGTCCGAGACCAGCACGATCACCGCGTCCTCGGCGTTGTGCACGTCCACGGCGAACGCGGTGCCTTCGGGCGTGTGCCGGAAGACGTTGCCGAGCAGCCCGTCCAGCGCGGCGGCCAGGTCGGGGCGTGCGACGGGGACGCGTACGGGACGGTCGGCGCCCGCCACCCGTACGGTGCGCCCCTCGTCCTCGGCGAGCGCCGACCAGAAGCCCATCCGCTCCCGGATCACCTCGGCCGCGTCGCACCCGGCCGCCGCTGCCGCCTGCCGGTTCGGCGTCTGCTGCTCGCGCGCGGTCCGGATGATCTGGTCGACCTCGCGCTCCAGCTGGGCGACGGCGGCCCGGGTGTGCTCGGCGGCCGGTCCTTCGCCGAGCGAGGCCGCGTTCAGCCGCAGCACGGTCAGCGGGGTGCGGAGCCGGTGGCTGAGGTCGGCGGCCAGCTCGCGTTCGTTGGCCAGCAGCTGGACGACCTGGTCGGCCATGGAGTTGAAGGCCACGGCCGCCGACCGGAGCTCCTTCGGGCCGTCCTCCAGGACCCGTACGCCCAGCTTGCCGTCGCCGAGGTCGAGCGCGGCGCCCGCGAGCCGCTCGGCGGGCCGCACCAGCCGCGTACCGAGCCGGTCGGCGACCGCGACCGAGCCGACGATCAGGGCGAGGCCGACCCCGGCGAGCAGCGCCCAGGAGGTCGTCACGCCGTTGGTGACCGCGTCCTCGGGGACGAAGACCTCGACCACGGCGGTGCCGGAGGCGACGGCGGTGGGCTGGAGCAGCGAGGAGCCGCCGCGGACGGTGGCGACGGAGGCCCGGCCGTACCGGGCGGCGCGCGCCACCTCGGCCGCCTTCGCCCGGCCCGCGCCGATCACCGCGGGCGCGCCGCCCCGGTCCGTGGCCGGTACGTGCACGCCGAGCTGGCCGCCGGGCCCGGTCTCGGCGCTGGCGACGGCGCGGGTCAGCGCGGCACGGTCGGTGGTGATGGCGAGCACCGGGCCGATCGCGGCGGCCTGCCGCTCGGCGTTGGCGAAGGCACGGTCCCGGGCCAGCTCCTTGACGACGAGTCCGAGGGGGACGGCGAAGGCGATCACCACCATGGCGGTGACGGCGAGGGCGACCTTGACCAGGGCCCATCTCACGACGCCGCCCCGCGGCCCGCCACCGGTCTCACTGCGGGGGCTCCAGCTTCACGCCGACGCCGCGCAGGGTGTGCAGGTAGCGGGGGCTGGCGGCGGTCTCGCCGAGCTTGCGGCGCAGCCAGGACAGATGGACGTCGATGGTCTGGTCGTCGCCGTAGGACTGCTGCCACACCTCGGCGAGCAGTTCCTTGCGGGCCACGACCACGCCGGGCCGCCCGGCCAGGAAGGCCAGCAGGTCGAACTCGCGGCGGGTCAGGTCCAGCGGCGTGCCGTCCAGTTCGGCCTGGCGGCGCAGCGGGTCGACGGTCAGGCCGCCGACCTGGAGCACCCGGGAGGGCGGCGGCCCGCCGCCGGGCCCGTGGGCGCGGCGCAGTACGGCGGCCATCCGCGCCGACAGGTGCTCCACGGAGAACGGCTTGGTGAGGTAGTCGTCGGCGCCGTCGTTGAGCAGCCGGACGATCTCCGCCTCGTCGTCCCGCGCGGTGGCGACGATCACCGGGACGTCGGTGATGCCGCGCAGCATCTTCAGCGCCTCGCGGCCGTCCAGGTCGGGCAGCCCGAGGTCGAGGACGACCACGTCGAAGCCGACCTGGGCCACTTCGCGCAGCGCCTCCAGGGCGGTGCCGACGCTGCGCACGGTGTGGGCGGCGTCGGACAGATGCCGGATGAGGGCCGAGCGGACGAACTGGTCGTCCTCGACCACGAGCACACGTGCCATGGGACGGCACCGTACGCCATTCGGGTGCGCTTCCTGACCGCCCATTGACGCCCGCTGTCCGTTCCGTACGGCGTGCGGCCCGGTCCCGTACCGGCTGCGGCCGCTCCCGTGCGGGCGCCGATACCGCCTCGTCCGCTGCGCCGGGGTGGTGCAGTATGGCCCGCGTGCGACGAGGACTGGTTCACGCGGCGGCCTGGACGATGGCGACCGGGGCCGCGGTCACGCTGTCGTGGTTCGGCGTGCACACCGTGGTCTCCGGTACGGCGTACGACCCGCCGCGCGCGCTTCCCCTCTCCGACAACGCACCCGGCGCACAGTCCGGCTCCCCGAGCGACGCCACACCCCGCGCGTCGTCCACCCACCGCCCCAAGCCCTCCGGCACGCCGTCCCCCTCCTCCACCCGGCAGACCGGCCGGCCGGCGGAACCGGCCGCTCCCCCGCGCAGCCCGGCGCCGAGCCGCTCCGCCGCCGTCCCGAGCACCCCGGCCACGGACGGGGACGCGGGCACGGTCAAGGGCTACCGCACCGACGGCGGCCGAGTCGTCCTGGACCTGAAGGCGGCACGGGCGGAACTGGTGTCGGCGACACCGGAGCCCGGCTGGCAGATGCAGGTGTGGAAACAGGACGGCTGGCTCCGGGTCGACTTCGCCCGCGGCAACGACCGCACCTCGGTGATCTGCGCCTGGAACGGCCATCCGCCGGTCGTCACCACGGACAACCACGCGCGGTAGCGGGAGCCGCCCGCGCGCTCAGAGCCCGTGTCATCACCCTGGTCGGATCAGCGCACGTCGTCCGGTGCGTGCGATCGCAAGGCGGCTGGAAGCCCTCGAGGGAGCACCTCCCTGGCCCTCAAGGCCTTGGGGGAGGAACTACCAGGGCCTCCCCAACGCCGCGAGAATGGGGGCTCCCCTGCTCGAGCGAAGCCGAGAGCTGGGGGAAGTGCCAGGCGGCGGGCGCCCGGCCGGGGTGAGGACACCGGCTCTCAGTCGAAGGTGCCCGGTGGCGGCGCGGGCGAGGCGACCGCGGTGGCGTCCGTGACCGGCACCGCGCCCCCGGCGAAGTCCCGCAGCGCCCGGCCGTGTTCCACCCGCCCGGACTCCGGGTCGGTCGCGGCCCGCCGGGTCAGCTCGGCGACCGGCAGCGCGCCGTCCGCCGCGAGCAGTACGGCGTTGCCGAAGCGCTTGCCCCGCAGTACGGGCGGGGCCGCGGTCAGGCACAGCTCGCCGAAGACCGCGCCCACGGTGGCGATCTGGGAGCGTACGAAGGCCAGCGGCGGGCCGTCCGCGAGGTTGGCCGCGTACCAGCCGCCGGGCGCCAGCGCCCGCGCCGCCTCCGTGACGAACTCCGTGCTGGTCAGGTGAGCGGGCGTACGGGCGCCACCGAACACGTCGGCGATGATCAGGTCGGCCCAGCCGTCCGGGACCTTGGCGAGCCCGGCACGGGCGTCCCCGCCGCGCACCTTGACCCGTGCCCCGGAGTCCAGCGGCAGCTGCTCCCGCACGAACTGGACGAGGGGCGCGTCGATCTCCACGACCTGCTGCGTGGAGCGGGCGCGGGTCGCCGCGACGTACCGCGCCAGGGTGAGCGCGCCGCCGCCGAGGTGCAGGACGCGCAGCGGCTTGCCGGGCGGGGCCGCGAGGTCGGCGATGTGGCCGAGCCGCCGCTGGTAGGCGAAGTCCAGGTACGCCGGGTCGTCGAGGTCCACGAAGGACTGCGGGGCGCCGTCGATCAGCAGCGTCCAGCCGCGCGGCCGGTCCCGGTCGGGCCGCAGCTCGGCCCGGCCCCCCGCGACCTCCGCCGTCACCGGCTCCCGCGCCGCACGCGCCCGCCTGTTTCTCGCCATCGGGCCAGTATCCCCCGTACGCGTCAGGCCCGGCGCGGGCCCCGTAGGGGGCCGCTCAGCGGCAGCGGTCGACGGCTTCGATCGTGCGGGCCGCCTCGCCGAGCGCGGCGCGCAGCACCACGGGGTCGGTCGCCGCGACGAAGGCGCCGTCCGGGGGGACCAGCCAGCCCGTGCCCGCGACCGGCGGCTCGTCCGCGCCCCGCCGGCTGCTGGCGCGCCCGCCGCCGTACGTCTGCGTACAGGCGCTGCCGGGCAGGTCCCAGCCGTCGGCCGTGCCCGGCGGCACCAGGAAACCGAGGGTGTCGCAGTCGCCGTCGTGCAGGACCGGGCCGACGCCGTCCCGCAGCCGGAGGATGTCCACCGCCTCCAGGCCCTGCCGGGCCGGCACCGTGACGAGGTCCAGGTCGCCGGGCGGCGCACCGGCCGCGGAAGCGCCCACCGGCCCCGAAGCGGTCTCGACGGCACCTTTGTCCACGCCGGCTTCCAGCACGGGAAACCCCTCCTCCTGACGCACCGCTCCCTACACCTGGAGCAACGCGGAAGGGCGTCAACAGCAACGGTGTCAGAACGCTGTAAAGGATGGCACTTCATGGCGGATGCCGCATGGGATATCCCTTTTGTAAACAAACTCTCCGTATCGCGGGCGTCACAGACGGTACGGTCGTTGCCCGCCGCGCCGCCCGCGCGCGGCGTCGTCGCACGGATGGCTTGGAGAGGGCCCGCCATGACGTCGCCAGCAGATCCGTCAGCGTCGGTGACCGACGTCCTGCCCCGCCCGAACACCGCCTTCAGGCAGTTGCGCGGCCGGCTGTCGCCCGGTGAGTTCGCGGCCGCCGTACGCCGGGCCGCCCGTGAGATCGGCGAGCAGGTCTCGTGCGACGCGCGCTACGTGGGGCGCGTCGAGGCCGGCGAGATCCGGTGTCCCAACTACGCCTACGAGCGGGTGTTCCGGCACATGTTTCCGGGCCTGACACCGGCCGACATGGGGTTCGCACCCCGCGAACGGGTACGCGGGCGGGGCGCGAGAGCGCAAGCGGGCACCGCGCCTCCGGCGCCGGACGACCACCGCGACCCATCCATCCAGAGCTGCGAGGAGAGCGACGTGCTGCGTCGCGCGTTCATGACCGGCGGCCCGGCCGCCGCCCTGGGGATCGCCGGCCTGGCGCCCCTCGGGACCGCACCCGACCCGCGTTCCACCGCCGGCCGCCTGTCAGGCGCCGCTCCCTCCAAGGGCGCGCGGCAGGTGGGCAGAGCCGAGGCCGCCGCCGTGGAGGACGCGGTCCGCCGCATCCGGCTGCTGGACGACCGGCACGGCGCCGAGGGCATCTACCGGAGGGCGGCCCAGCCGCTGCGCGCCGCCTACGCGCTCCTTGACGCCGGCGCCCACCGCCAGTCGGTGACCGACCGGCTGCACGCGGGCGCCGGCGAACTGGCCATCTCCGTGGGCTGGCTGGCCCACGACTCGGGCCGCTTCGGGGACGCCCGCTCGCACTACGCGGAAGCGCTGGCCACCGCCCGGGTGGCGGGCGACCCGGCCCTGGAGGCGCACGCCTTCTGCAACACCGCGTTCCTCGCCCGGGACGCGGGCCGGCCCCGCGAGGCGGTCCGCGCGGCACAGGCGGCCCAGCACGCCGCCAAGCACCTCTCCTCCCGCCGGCTGCAGTCCCTGCTGGCGCTGCGCGAGGCGGGCGGCTGGGCCGGTCTCGGTGACCGGGCGGGCTGCGAGGAGGCACTGCTGCGGGCGCACCGGCTCTTCGCCCGCGGCCCCTCGGACGCCGACCCGGAGTGGATGTCCTTCTACGGGGAGGCGGAGCTGGCGGGCCTGGAGGCGCAGTGCTGGTCGGCACTGGGTGAGCACGGCCGCGCCACGGAGCACGCGCGCCGCGCGGTGGCGCTCCAGGAACCGCACTTCACGCGCAACACCGCGCTGTACACCGCGGAGCTCGCGGGCGATCTGGCGGACAGCGGCGCGCCCGACGAGGCGGCCGCCGCCGGACTGCGGGTGCTGGGCCTTCTGGACGAGGTCGGCTCGGCGCGCATCCGCTCGATGCTGGCCGGTACGGCGCGGACGCTGCGCTCCCGGCGCCGCACCCCGGGCGTCGCCGACTTCCTGGACCGGCACGCCACGGTGGCCGCCCGCCCGGCCTGACCCGGAAGGGCCGCCCGACGGGCGGCCCGGCCGCGAGCGCTCAGCCCAGGTGGCCGGTGTCGTTCCAGCGCTCGATGGCCGGGGCCCCGTACGCCCAGCCGAGCACCGACAGGGAGGTCGGCTCCAGACGGACCCGGGCGGCGAAGGAGATGTCCTCGCCGAGCCAGCGGGCGCAGAGCGACCGCAGGATGTGGCCGTGCGCGAAGAGCAGCACGTCGCGGTCGGCCGAGCGGGCCCACCCGATGACGCCGTCCACCCGGCGGGACACCTCGGTGAGCGTCTCGCCCTCGGGCACGCCGTCCCGCCAGATGAGCCAGTCGGGCCGGTCCGCCTTGATCTCGGCGGGCGTCATTCCCTCGTACGCGCCGTAGTCGACCTCCATCAGCGCGTCCCAGTCCGTCGCGCGGTCTCCGAAGCCGGCCAGCTCGCAGGTCTCCTTGGCGCGGACCAGCGGGCTGGTGCGCACCTCGACGTCCGGGAGCCCGTTCCAGGGTGCGCGGTGCAGCCGTTCACCCAGCAGTTTGGCGCCGCGCCGCCCCTCGTCGAGGAGCGGGATGTCCGTACGGCCGGTGTGCTTGCCGGACAGGGACCACTCCGTCTGCCCGTGCCGGGCCAGGAGGATGCGCGGTGCCATGGGATTACCTCTCACCGGGGCGAGCCCGCTCGCCGCCGGCCTTGCTCGTCCGGCCGCCGGACGGCCGGCGGCGGTACCTCTCGTTCCGTCCGTTCCATCATCGCGCATGCGTTCCCACGACCACGCACCCCCCATAGGGAACGAACAGGACATACGGCGTATGGTTGGTCGCTGCTGACAGCGACTGACTCAAAGGCTGGAAACAGTGCGTACGTTCCGGGTGCACGCCGCACCGCACACCCCCACGAGGCGCGGCACCCGGCCGCACTGGTGGGCCGAGCTGCCGCTCCTCGCCCTCGTCTACGCCGCCTACACCGCGGGACGGCTGCTCGCCAGGGGCGACGTGTCAGCGGCCGACGGCCACGGGGTGCGGCTGCTGGACACGGAGCAGCTCCTGCACATCGACTTCGAGCACCCGCTGAACCGCCTCTTCTCGGGCACGCCCGCGGTCGGCATACCCGCCGCCTTCGTGTACGCCTCACTGCACTACCTCGTCACGCCCGCGATCCTCGTATGGCTGTGGCGCCGGCACGCCGGCCGGTACCGCACCATGCGGACCTGGCTGCTGCTCTCCACGATGATCGGCCTGGTCGGCTTCACCCTGCTGCCCACCTGCCCGCCCCGGCTGCTGACCGCCGTGCACGGCTTCACCGACACGATGGCGGAGTACGCCCCGTACGGCTGGTGGGGCGGCGAGGCGAGCGCGCCACGGGGCCTGGGCGGGCTGACGAACCAGTACGCCGCGATGCCCAGCCTGCACGTCGGCTGGGCACTGTGGTGCGGTGTCGCGCTCTGGCTGTACGGCGGCTCGCGGCTCACCAAGGCGGCGGGCCTGGCCTACCCGCTGCTCATCACGGTCGTGGTGCTGGGCACCGCCAACCACTACTTCCTCGACACGGTCGCGGGCTGCGCCGTCATGGTCGCGGGGCTGCTCCTGGCCCGTCCGGCGCTCCGTCTCGCCGCCGCCGCACGTGGCGTGATCACTGCCTGTGCGAGCGGTGGTGCGGCTGATCCTGCCGCGAATGTCGGTGGTGGATGCGAGACTTCCGCAGGTGAACGTTTTCCGCGACAGTCGGCCCGAGCCGGCAGCGGCACGCACAGCGCGGCCGCGGCCGGCGACGGGGCTGCGCGCACGCCTGGCTGAGCTGCGCGGCCCCGGCGTGACCCCGCGACCGCTCGACGCCAGGGCGCTCGCCGCGCTGGCCGCCAACCCCGGCTGCCGGCGCCGCGCGCTGCTGGACGGTGCGGGTGTGGACAAGGCCGCGCTCGCCCGGGCGCTGGGCTCGCCCGCCCCCTTCGGCCAGTCCCGGTTCGCGATCGCACGCGGCCACTCCTTCGAGGCGCGGGTGAAGGCCGACGGCGGCGCCGAGCTGGTCCGGCTGACCCGGGAGCAGCTCGGCGGCGGTACGGAGGACCCGGAGCCCGGCGCGGTGGCGACGCCCGACCTGTCGGCGGCCGGTCCGCAGGGCCGTGCCGCGCGGACCGCGCTGGCCCTGCGCGAGGCCGCGTCGCGCGGCGGCTGGACCTTTCTGGACCACCCGATGCTCGCCCTGGACGTGGCCGGTTCGCCCGCGTATCTGGAGCCGGACGCCGTGGTGGTCCGCCCCGACGGGGTCTGGAGCGTCGTCGAGATCAAGTCGTTCCCGATGATCGACGGGTCGGCCGACACGGCGAAGGTGGGCGCGGCCGCCCGCCAGTCCGCGGTGTACGCGCTCGCCCTGGAGCAGATCGCCGAGCAGGTCACGCGCCACATCCCCGAGGACGCGGGGCACGGGCCCGAGGTCGGCGACCGCGCGCTGCTGGTCTGCCCCAAGGACTTCTCCAACCTCCCGGCAGCGGCCCCCGTCGACCTCCGCAAGCAGCTGGCCACGACCCGCCGTCAGCTGGCCCGGCTCACCCGGGTCGACGAGCTGGCCGCGGCGCTTCCCGAGGGCACCACCTTCGACCTGCGGCTCGCGGACGACGGGAAGACCGCCACCCGGCCCGCCGAGGAGCTGGCCGAGGCGGTGGAGGCGGTCGACGCGGCGTACGCACCGGAGTGTCTGGCCGCGTGCGAGCTGGCGTTCCACTGCCGTGGCCGGGCCCGCGAAGCGGGGCTCGTGGAATCGCTGGGCCGCGGCGTCCGCGGGGAGCTGGGCGGGCTGCGTACGGTCGGTGAGGTGCTGGCGGCGGCCGCTGAGCCGACGGACGACGGGCCGGAGCCGGCCGGTCCGGCGGACCCCGCCGCCGAGTCGCTGCGGCGCGCCGCTGCGCTGCGCTCCGAAGCGCTGGCCGCGGCCCGGCGAGCGCCCTCGGTGCCCGCTCCCGCCACGCCGCCGCTGCCGGAGCGCGCCGGGCACGGGGCGGACGGCGGGCCCGCGGCGCGGCAGGAGGAGGCGGGATGTCGCTGATCGACGTACTGGCCAGGATGGAGGCCGTGGCGGCCGGACACGCCACGCCGCTGGCGACCGTACGGCACCGCCATCTCGCCGCCCGCCCCCTGGTGTTCGTCCCCCTGACGACCGCCGGTGAGACCGGTGCGCCGCTCGGCGCGCTGGTCGGGACGGACCGCGAGCGGCCGCTGCTGCTGACGGTGCCGCAGCCGCGCGACCGCGACCTGCGATTCGCGTTCTTCGCCGAGCTGGCCGACGCGGTCCTGCCGTACCTGGACTCCTTCGCCGACGACGTCGAGCCCGCCGAGCGCAAGGAGACCGACCCGGAGACCGGCAAGCGGGTCACGGTCGAGACGGAGCTGTGCGCGGACGCCCCGCAGATGCTCGTGCCGAGCGCGGCGGGCGTGGAGTTCGTACGGCTGCTGGGCCGCTCCATGCGCTTCCGTCGGACCGCCGAGCAGGACCCGGACACCCCGCATCCCGCGCCGCCGCACATCCCGCTGCTCGGCCGCTGGCTCACCCACCTCGGCGAGCGGGCCCGGGTGCCCGGGTCGAGCCTGCTGCTGCCGATGACGGGGCTGCTCGCCCGCCACTGGGCGACCGGCCAGAGCCTGGCGGAGGACCAGCATCTGGGCGCGCTGCTCGCCTGGATCGACCCGCCCGAGGGTGAGTCGGGGCAGGACGCCGCGCTCCGCGCCGAGACGGCCAGGGACGCGGACGGGCAGCTGCTGTGCCCGCCGGCCGGGCCCGCGACGGACCCGGCGTTCGACAACGGCCTGCTGGCGCCCGCCATCGCGCGGTACGACGCCGGGCTGCCGGGCGCGCGCGAGGAGTTCGACGCCCTGGTGGCGGGCGTGCTGCGGCCGACGTGGGAGGCGGTCTGGCGCGGTGTCGACCTGCTGCGCGCGCTGCCCGAGGGGGCCAGGGTGCCCGACCGCTGGAAGCGGGACCGCTGGTCCTACACCGCGCACCGGGACCGGGTGCGGGCCGGCGAGCCGCCGCAGCCCCGGCTGGACGACGCCGTCACGGCCGCGCAGAAGCTCGCCTCGCGGGAGACCGCGCAGGCCCAGCTCGACGCGCAGGAGGCGCTGGACGACCCGCTGGTGATGGCCGGCCGGCGGCTGACCGGCGAGGCCCTGGAGGGCGAGGTCACCGAGGTCGAGATGGCGATGTCGGAGGGCAAGCGGCCGATGCCCCGGCCGCTGGTCACGCTGCGCACGGCCGACCGGCCACAGCTGGAGGAGCGGGCGAAGCTGTACCGCCCGCTGGACGGCGGGAAGACGCAGACCGCCGAGTTCGTGGCGTACGTACCGGAGCAGCCGGGCACGCTGGTGGTCCGGCTGACCGGCGGCATGGGGCGCGGGAGGACGCCGGAGCCCGGCTCGGTGCCGGAGAAGGGCGACCGGGTGTGCTGGACGCTCTTCGAGCACGCGCCGCGCGGCGGCCCGGAGCTGCCCGACCCGGAGGACACGCCGTGGACGCACGGCGGGCCGCCGCCCGGCAGCGGCGACGGCACCGACCGGCTCTCCGCGCCCGCTCCCGCCGCCGCACCGCTTCCCGACCCCGACCCCGTGACCGCGGAGGACTTCCTGTGAGCCGCGGAATTCCCGCGCCGGACCGTACGGACTTCGACCCCGGCGCGGCGGCCGCCGCCGCGACCGACGCGATCCTCCGCGACACGCTGCACGGCGACCGGCGCGGCGTCGTCGTCGACTCGCCGCCGGGCGCAGGCAAGTCGACGCTGGTGGTGCGCGCGGCCCGCGAGCTGGCCGCCGCGGGCCGCCCGCTGATGATCGTCGCGCAGACCAACGCGCAGGTCGACGACCTGGTGCTGCGGCTGGCCGAGAAGGACCCCGAGCTGCCCGTCGGCCGGCTGCACAGCAGCGAGCCGGGCGCGTACGACCCGGCCCTGGAGGACGTCCCCTCGGTCCGTACGGCCGCGAAGGTCGCCGACCTCAAGGGCCTCCCGATCGTCGTCGCGACCGCCGCCAAGTGGGCCTACACCAAGGTGGACGAGGGCTGGCCGCACGCGATCGTGGACGAGGCGTACCAGATGCGGTCCGACGCGCTGCTGACCGTGGCGGGGCTGTTCGAGCGGGCCCTCTTCGTCGGCGATCCGGGCCAGCTGGACCCGTTCAGCGTGGTCGGCGCCGACCAGTGGGCGGGTCTGTCGTACGACCCGTCGGCGAGCGCGGTCTCGACCCTCCTCGCGCACAATCCGGACCTGCCGCAGCACCGCCTCCCGGTGTCCTGGCGGCTGCCCGCCTCGGCCGCGCCCCTGGTGTCGCACGCCTTCTACCCGTACACGCCGTTCCGCAGCGGGACCGACTACGGCGACCGGCGGCTGACGCTGGGCGTACCGTCGGACGGCTCGGCGGTGGACCGGGTGGTGGACGAGGCGGCGGAGACCGGCTGGGGCCTGCTCGAACTGCCCGCGCGCCGGACGCCGCGTACGGACCCGGAGGCCGTGCAGGCGGTGGCCCTGGTGGTGCGGCGGCTGCTGGACCGCGGCGGCGCGACGGTCAGCGAGCGCGGGCCCGGCCCGGCGCCGCTGACGGCCGACCGGATCGCGGTCGGCACGGCCCACCGGGACCAGGCGGCGGCGGTGCGGGCCGCGCTGTCCGGCCTGGGGGTCACGGGCGTCGCGGTGGACACGGCGAACCGCCTCCAGGGCCGGGAGTTCGACGTCACGGTCGTGCTGCACCCGCTGTCGGGCCGCCCGGACGCGACGGCCTTCCACCTGGAGACGGGCCGCCTGTGCGTACTGGCCTCGCGGCACCGCCACGCGTGCATCGTGGTCTGCCGGGAGGGCGTGGCGCAGCTGCTGGACGAGCATCCGTCCACGGAGCCGGTGCAGCTCGGCGTCACGGTGAAGTTCCCGGACGGCTGGGAGGCGAACCACGCGGTGCTGGCCCATCTGGCGGAGCACCGGGTGCCGTGGCGGCCGTAGCCCGGGCTTCCCGGGCGTACGCCCGCTGCCAGGGCGTACTTGCGGAGCGCGGGACAATGGGACGCGGCACACGATTCTGGAGGTAGGTACATGTCCGAGCCGCAGCCGGCTCCCGACCCGCGCGGTGCGGCCTCCGCGCCCCGGCGCCTGAAACCGGCGCCGCTGCTGTTCGAACCGCCCGAGGCCACGGCCGACCCCGAGCACTTCTTCGACCTGGAGTCGATCGAGGACCCCCGCGAGCTGCTGTCCCGCTCCACGGAGCTGGCGCTCGCCTTCCGCGCGGCGGCCGACCGGGCGACGGAGTTCCAGGCGATGGCGGCGGCGCAGCTGGCCGACCCGCGCCGGTTCGACCGGCTGCCGCTGGCGGTGCTCGCCGAGCGGGCCGACTGGACCGAGGACTACGCCCGCAAGATGGTGGAGTTCGGCCGGTCCCTGATGCGGGAGGGCGGCACCCGCCCGGACGAGACGCCCTAGTCCCCCGGTGCCAGGCCGCCGCACGGCTCGTACGGCACCGCGGCTCATGATCACTCGCGTGTTGATCATGAGCCGTTGGCATATGCGGAGTCGGAAGATACTCCGGCTCACTCTCCCGTGTCCCGATTTCCGCCGAACCGCAGAAACGGAACCCCTTCCGCCGGTAAACCTGTCGGCATGAGTGACTGGCCCCAGCCCCCGGCCCCCGACCGCCACCTCGCGTCGTACGTCACGCTCGCCGGCGCCGACTGGCTCGCCTCCGCGAGTCCGCACCCGCGCCGGGTCCACCATCTGTGGGCCACCCACCCCACGGCGCCGAGCGTGCTGCCCTGCGGCACCGTGTTCGACGTGATCAACGCCCCCGCCCTCTTCGGCCGCCGGATGGCCGACTGCTTATGGGCCGCGGGGCCCGGCTCGGGCCCGGTCGCGATGCACCGCGGCCGGCTGCTGCTGTTCGCGGCGCGCGGCACCGCCCAGCGGCTGCCGGCCCTGCTCGCCTGGGAGGAGTGGGCGCGCTCCGTGCCGCCGCTGCTGTGCCACGGCGCCGGTGACGCGGTGACCATCCCGCCGCTGCACCCCCGCACGGCCGTGCCCGACGCGCCGCCGCCGTCCTCCCGCTGGCTGGTCGCCCCGGACGTACGCCGGCCCTGGCTGCCCGGCCCGGACGTGCTGCTGTGGTCCTGCGTACGGGCGGCCCGCTCGGCGCCCACGGAGAGCCCGGCGGCCCCGGACGCCGTCCGCCCCGCCCCGGCCGGCGCGCCCGCCCGCACCTGAGAGAGCGGGGAGGGCAGCGCAGGCGAATCGATTTTTGCCCTCCCCGATCAGGGTGCTAAGGTTTTCCACGTCAGCAGGCGCCGCTAGCTCAGTTGGTTAGAGCAGCTGACTCTTAATCAGCGGGTCCGGGGTTCGAGTCCCTGGCGGCGCACAGACACGGCGAAGGCCCTCACTCCGGTGAGGGCCTTCGCCGTGTGCGCCTACATGACCGGTGCGACCGGACGCTACGACAGGTTGACGTCGGCGCAGGAGTAGAAGGCGTTGCCGGTGTCGGCGATGTTCCAGACGCCGAGGATCATGTGCCGGCCCGTGTGCTGGGTCGGGACGGTGCCCTGCTGGCTCCAGACCTCCGGCGGCTGCTTGCCGCCCATGGGCACCGTCATGAAGGGCTCGGATTCCAGGGCCGCGCGGGTGAGCGGCTTGCTCGGGTCCCAGCCCTGCTTGGTGATGTAGTACCGGAAGTCCGTCGTGGCGTGCCGGGCGGTCATCTTCCAGGTGAAGGTGAAGCCCTGCCCCGCCTTGAGGTTCGTGGCGGGCCACTGGCCGCCACGGGGGTCGTCGAGCGCGGCGAACCCGGAGTTGCCGCCGGCGCAGATCTTGCCGTCGGCGGGGCCCGCCGCCGGGAAGCCCTTCGGGCCCTCGACGCTCTGCGGCTCCCACTGGATGGCGCCGCAGTTCTTGACGGTGCCGGCGGCACACAGCGCCTGCCGGCTCGGGGGCTGGGTGCCGTACCCGTGGCTGGAGGCGCTGCCGGTGGCGAGCAGGGAGGCGCCGGCTATGCCGAGGGTGACGACGGCGACGCTGATCTTCTTACGCATGCTTCGCTCCTGAACGTGGGGCGGGGGGGGTTCCATGAGCCGTGCACTGCGGTCTAGACCAAGTCGCAGAGTAATGACGGGGGTTGCAGTTGTCCAGACCAATTGCCGACCCCTCGCCACCCGCCCTCCGCCCCCCGTTCATCCGGACTTCCCGCCGGTGAGCTCAGTCCCTCAGTTCCGCTCCGCGAACAGTCGCGCCAGGTGGGCGTCCAGATCCAGGTACCGGCTCTCGTGCCCGGGCGGCACCACCTCCGACGTCGCCCGCACCCACGCCGCCAGGTCCGTGGCCTCGGCCGTCAGCGCGCACTCGCTCCCGGCGGACCGCAGCTCGATATGGACCCGGCGGAGCCCGACCGAGTCCCGGAAGGGCCGCATCCGCACGTCTCCCTCCCCCGCCGGGCCGCGCAGCCCGGCGATCAGCAGCTCCCGGGAGAACACCCAGGTCGTGACCGTACGGCCCTGGCTGACGAAGGCGACCCGGACCTCGTACGGACGGTCACTGCGGTAGCCGAACCGGCCCGCCACCGGGACGACGGTGTCCGGGCCGAGCAGCAGCTGCAGTTCGAGGGTGCGGGTCGTGGCGGCCACCACGGCGCCTCACTCCTGCGCCGCCGCGCTGCCGCGGGCGGTGCAGAACGCCACGGTCAGGTCCTTGACCAGGGCCTTGCGTTCGTAGTCGTCCAGCTCCACCAGCCCCCGGCTGGTGAGCCGCCGTACGGTGTCGTCCACCGCGTCCACCACCGAGGTCAGCACCGCGTCGCGGTGCCGGGCGTCCAGCGCGGCGACCTGCCGGCGGTGCATGGCGGCCGCCACCTCCGGCGCGTACTCGATGCGGGTGGGCTGCGCGGCGAACACCTCGATGCCCACCGGACGGCAGTCCGCCGCCAGCTGCGCGGTCAGCGCGTCGCCCACCGCCGCCGCGTCCCAGATGCTCGGGGTGGCGTCCTTGCGGAGCACGGGCCCGCCCGGCGAGGCGGCCGGCACGTCGGCGGGCAGCCCGCCGAGCACCCGCGCGGTCGCCGCCTCCACCTGTTCCCGCAGGTAGGTGACGTGGTCGTCGACCTCGTACCGGGCCCGAGCGGCGTCCACGACCCGCCACACCACCAGCACCACTGCCCGCAGCCCCACTCCGGTCACGTCCACCACGGGCATCGGCTCGCTCCGCCAGTGGCGCAGCCGCACGTCGATCCGGCGGCGGCGCAGCACCGGACTGATCCACACCAGCCCGGTCCGCCGGACGGTGCCGCGGTAGCGCCCGAAGAGGCTGATCACCCAGGCGCTGCCGACCCGGCCGCGGGCCAGCCCGCCGAGGGCGGACAGCACGGCGGCGCAGCCCAGCGCGAGCAGCGCCATGTCGCGGGGCGGCAGCGGCGTACGGTCCCGCACGGGCAGCCGCAGCAGGCGCCCCGCCTGCTCGGGCAGCATCCCGTGCCACCACAGCAGCGCCCCGCAGCAGACGGCGGCGACCAGCCCGGCCGCCAGGGCGAACCCGCCGGGGAGCGAGGGGCCGCGCCGCTCGGTGAGGTGCGGGTCCTCGGCGGGGGCGCGGCGGCCGGGCGCTTCGGCCGCGGAGTGGTCGGCCGCGGAATGGTCGGCCCCAGAATGGTCGGCCGCCGGCCCTGCGGGACCGGCCGCCGCGCCGGGCCAGATCCCGGTGTCGGCCGGAGCGGCCGGCGAGGACACCCGGCTGCCCGCGTCGACCACGCCGAGGGCGTCGTTGAGGACCGCACGCTCGGCGGTGTCGAGCAGCTCGTCCGCCGCCTCGATGCCGGCCGTGGGCGGCAGGTCCTCGGGGCCCGGGTCCGGTGCGGGTTCCGGACCGGGCCCGGGCTCGGGCCGCGGGACGGGCGCCGGGTCCGGCATCGGCTCCCCCGCGCTCGCCGCCCAGCCGGGGGCCGGGTGCCGGGCGTCCTCCGGGGCCGGGTGCCGGGCCTCGGCACCGGCCGCGTCCGCCGCCCGCGCACCGGACGGTTCCGGTGCCACGGGGCCGGTGCCCGCCCCGTCCCCGAATTCGTCCACGAAGGGCAACCCCGTGTCGGGGTCCATCAGGGGGATCATCCGCGGTGCCGCCCCGAACCCCCGTGCCGCCACGTCCGCCGGCTCCGCCGGGAACGCCGGCTCCGGTTGTCCGCTGTCCGTTCTGCCTGCCATGAAGTGCTCCGTCATCGGAAGAGTCGCCGCCAGGTCTCGGGGCCCGGATAGCCGTCGGCTTCCCGGCCGCGCCAGCCCTGGGCACGCTGGAACGTCTCGACGTTCCGCCGGTCCGCCTCCGTCCAGCGCGGTCCGGGGCCCGAGAGGTAGTACTTGCCGTAGCCCTTCTTCACGAGCTGCCGGCCGAGCTGGGTGACATGCCCGCTCGACTCGCCGGGCCGGAAGTGCCGGACGCCGGGGAAGCCGCTCCGCCTGTCGGTGGCGGCCGGGCCCCCGATGTCCCGGCCCTTCCCGCCGACCAGGTACGCCCAGGTGCCGGGGCCGGGAATGCCGTCGGCCTCCGCGCCCCGCCAGCCCTGGGCCCGCTGGAAGGCCCGGGTGGCGTCCCGGTCCGCCGTGGACCAGCGCGGGCCGGGCCCCGTGCGGTAGAACGCGCCGCCGCCGCGGGCGACGAGCAGCTTCCCGAGCCGGGTCACCCATGAGTTGTCGGCCCCCGGGCCGAAGTGCGACAGACCGGGGAAGGAGTGCGGGAAGCCGTCCGGGAGCCCGGTCTCGGGCAGCCCGGTCTCGGGAAGGCCGGTGTCAGGAAGGCCGGTGTCAGGGAGGCCGCCGCCGATCAGGCCCCGGTAGCGGTAGGGCACGTACTTGCCCGCGTTGCTCCAGTAGGCGTACGGCGTGACCTGTTTGCGGGCGTGCTTCGGAGCCAGTTCGTACGCGAGGTACTTCGTCCGGGAACCCTCCGCCCAGCCGCCGAAAATGGTCACGTGCGAACCGGCGGAGGGGTTCGCCTCGTTGTGGTACAGCAGGATGTCGCCCGGCCGCAGGCCGTCCTTCGTTATCCGTACCGCGTACCGGCTGAGCGATCCGGTCCACTGGTTGCTGCCCAGGCCCCAGGCCATCGAGACGAAGCCCGAGCAGTCCTCGCGGTAGCCGTCGGACCAGAAGCCGTTCTGGCTGTACGGCACCCGGGCCGCGATCCAGCTCCTCGCCCGCGCGATGATCTCCGCACGGGTGGTGGGGCGCGGCTCGGCGGCGGGCCGGCCCCGCCCGTTGCCCGCCCCGCCGTACAACCCGCTGACCTGGCCCTGCGGGGCGTGCTCCGGCCCGGCGTCGGCGGCCGGGCTGCCCACCGGGCCGGCGGCGGGCAGTTCCTCGGCGGCCGGGGTGGCGAGGACCGTGCCGGCCGCGGCGGCCAGCACCAGCGCGCGGCGGGCACCGTGCGCGGCGGGGTGGCCGCCGTCCCGGCGCCGCGCCGCGTGCGCGAGGGTGCGCCGCTGCTGGGCGCAGCCCGCGCAGGGGCAGTCGTCGGCGGGCTCGAATTCGACGAACACCGGCACCGTCATTCCCGTTCCCCTTCCGGCCGTTTCTTTCTCATAGGCCTCACACCGGCACAGCTTCTCAACTACCGGCGCATACCGCATGCTGACGGGGCAACTGATGACCTTGCATACGGAACTACTCTCCCCTCGCCCAAATCCGGCGAACCGCCCGGCGGAATTGCGTCAGGACGCCGGCGCGGGGAGGGCGACACGCGGAAGAAAAGCCCTTCCGGCCGGATACCGGCAGGAGTGTCACGACTCACACATTCGGCGGGACGCCGGACGGCCTTCCGTGGTCCGGAGCACCCCTGGAGTTCGTGTAGAGTTTTTCAGGTCAGCGCGCGCCGCTAGCTCAGTTGGTTAGAGCAGCTGACTCTTAATCAGCGGGTCCGGGGTTCGAGTCCCTGGCGGCGCACGTAGGGTCAAGGCCCCCTCGTCACGACGAGGGGGCCTTGGTCGTTTCTTGACGGTGACCTTCAGCGGGATCGCTGGTCAAAAGGGTGTGCCGGGGTGCAGAGTCACGGGATGGCGAGGGACATCCAGGAGCGCATCAAGAGGCTGATCATCGACCAGCGGCTGCCGTCCGGCGCGCCCCTGCCGACCGAGCCGGAGCTGATGGAGCTGCTCGGGGTCAGCCGGAACTCCGTGCGCGAGGCACTGAAGGCACTCCAGGCGATGGGCATCGTGGAGATCCGCCACGGCTTCGGCACCTACGTCGGGCCGATGTCGATGGCCCCGATGATCGAGGGCCTGACCTTCCGCACGGTGGCCGGGCACTACCGCGGCGAGGACAGCCTGCTCCAGCTGCTGGAGCTGCGCGAGGCGGTGGAGACCGGACTGATCGCGCGGCTGGCGGGGCGGGTGCCGGACGGGGACCTGGCCGAGCTGGACGCGATCGTGGCACGGATGCGGGCGGAGGCGGCGGCCGGCGGGGTACGGGCGGAGACCGACCGCGCTTTCCACGCCACTCTCCATCGCGGCCTGGACAATCTTCTGCTCAGCGAGGTGCTGGAAGCGTTCTGGGACGCCTTCCACCGGGTGCGTACGGATCTCGTCCCGGCGCACGCCGACCCGGAGACCACGGTGCGCCAGCACGAGGAGATCGTGGCGGCGGTGCGGGAGGGCGACGGACCGCGCGCCGAGCGGGCCGTCCGCCACCACTTCGACAACATCCGCCACAGGCTGCGCAGTTCGGGCGAGCGGTGACACCTGCGGCAGGCGGAAGGGAGACCCGCCCGGCGGGGAGGGCGCACGGACCGCCGCACACCACTCCGAGTCCACCCATACGCCCACACCTTCCGTAACCACCGCATTCCGCCCTTGCGATCATGAAGGCCGGTTAGGGACCCTGACGTGGCGGATGGGTCGAAGATGGCCTTGACGCGCACGTGGGGGAAGGACCGCCGGCTGCGCCGAACGAGGGGTTGGGGAACTCCGGGCGCTGCCATCATGACGGGGTACGACCGGGCAACCGGAAGGCGGACGGCACACGTCTGAGTACGTGGGCGGCCGAGACCACAGGGCACGGGCCGGTCAGGGGGACCGCAGGCCCGGCTGAGAACAGACGGACACGCAGCGAGTTCTGCGTGCGGGGGGATGGAGTCATGACGTCGACGCCTAGCGGCGCCCGGCAGGAACACCCGTACGACCCGTCCGCGACGACGCGCTTACGCCTGCCGCGCCAGTACCGCAGGCGCCCGCAGCAGGAAGCGCCGCTGCCGCGCTACGACTACGAGCACTACAGCCGGCTCGCCGGACCGCTGACCAGGCCCGAGCCCGGCAAACCGTACAAGGTCCGGTACCGCAGCCTCCTCGCCGACGAGCCGCACCGCTTACGCGCGGCCCTCTTACTCGGCGCGGCGCCGCTGGTCTCCCTCGGGCTCCTCGCCTGGCTGTTACAGCCCGCCCACTGGACCGAGCGGGACTATCCCCAGTTCGCCTTCCTTCCCGTCCTCGACGTCGTCATGCTCGTCTCGATCGGCCTGATCGAGTTCTTCCGCTGCATGAACGTCCTCTCCAACGCCCACGCCACGCTCGTCGCCCGTGATCCGATACCGGTCATACCCGAGAGCGGTACCCGCGTCGCCTTCCTCACCTCCTTCGTGCCCGGCAAGGAACCGCTGGAGATGGTCACGAAGACGCTGGAGGCCGCGGTCCGCGTGCGCCACCGGGGCCTGCTGCACGTCTGGCTGCTGGACGAGGGCGACGACCCGGCCGTCAGAGAGGTCTGCGCGAGACTCGGGGTGCACCACTTCACCCGGCACGGCATACCGGAGTGGAACCGCGCGAAAGGCCCGCACCGCGCAAGAACCAAGCACGGCAACTACAACGCCTGGCTCCAGGCCCACGGCGACGACTACGACTTCTTCGCCTCCGTCGACACCGACCACGTGCCCCTGCCGAACTACCTGGAGCGGATGCTCGGCTACTTCCGCGACCCCGACGTCGGCTTCGTCATCGGCCCCCAGGTCTACGGGAACTACGACACCTTCGTCACCAAGGCCGCCGAGTCGCAGCAGTTCCTCTTCCACGCGCTGATCCAGCGGGCCGGCAACCGCTACGGCGCCCCCATGTTCGTCGGCACCTCCAACGCCGTGCGCATCAAGGCCCTGAAGCAGATCGGCGGGCTGTACGACTCGATCACCGAGGACATGGCCACCGGCTTCGAGATGCACCGCCACCGCAACCCGGCCACGGGCAGGAAGTGGCGCTCGGTCTACACCCCCGACGTGCTCGCCGTCGGCGAGGGCCCGACCGCCTGGACCGACTTCTTCACCCAGCAGCTGCGCTGGTCGCGCGGTACGTACGAGACGCTGCTCAAGCAGTTCTGGAAGGCGCCGTTCACGCTGTCCCCCGGCCGCCTCTTCAACTACACCATGATGGTCATCTTCTACCCGATGTCCGCGCTGAACTGGATCCTCGCCGCCCTCAGCTGCGCGCTCTTCCTCGGGCTCGGCGCCTCCGGCGTCCAGATCGACCCGGCCGTGTGGATGATGCTCTACGGCAACGCCTCGGCGCTCCAGATCGGCCTGTACGTGTGGAACCGCCGGCACAACGTCTCCCCCCACGAGCCGGAGGGCTCCGGCGGGGTGGCCGGCATGCTGATGTCCGCGCTCTCCGCGCCGATCTACGCGCGCTCCCTCTTCGACGCGGCGCTGCGCCGCAAGAGCAAGTTCGTGGTGACCCCGAAGGGCGACTCCTCCAGCCCCGACACCCTCTTCGGGACCTTCCGGGTGCACCTCTTCTTCCTCCTGGTCTTCGGCGGTTCGCTGATCGCCTCCTTCTTCTTCGGCCACGCCCATCCGGCGATGATCGTCTGGGCCGTACTGGCGCTGCTGGTCTGCTGCACGCCGATCGCCGTCTGGCGCTGGACCATGCGCCGGGACGCGCGGCCCGCCGGGGACGACGCCAAGGCTCCTGAAGCGGCCGGGGCTCCCGAAGCGGCCGGGACCGGAGCCGCCGAGGCCGGAGCCGCCGAGGCCGGGACCGCCGAAGACCAGATCGCGCAGACCGTGCAGATTCCCGTGGGGGGAACCAACCGATGAGATACCGACCGAGCCGCCGCACCCGCCGATTGGGCATAGGTGCGGTGGTGGTGATCGCCCTGGCCGCGATGAACGGCCCGGCGGTGTACGGCTTCGCCTCCGAGCAGTACCACTCGTACAAGATCAACCAGCCGGAGTACAAGCAGCAGAACGGCCACTGGGACGTGGTGGACGTCCCCGACCGGTACCGGATCAACACCATCCACGCGGCCCTGCTGCACACCGGCAAGGTCCTGCTGGTCGCCGGCTCCGGCAACAACGCGGCGAACTTCAAGGCCAAGTCCTTCCGCACGGTCCTGTGGGACCCGGCGAAGAACACCTTCAAGAACATCGACACGCCCACCGACCTGTTCTGCTCCGGCCACACCCAGCTCCCGGACGGCAAGCTGCTGGTCGCGGGCGGCACCCAGCGCTACGAGACCCTCAAGGGCGATGTGAAGAAGGCCGGCGGCCTGATGATCGTCTACAACGAGGACCCGGACGGCCCGAAGACCTTCCCCGCCGGCACGCTCTTCACCGGCAAGAAGAACGGCAAGACCTTCGTCTCCAAGGACCCGGTCGTGGTGCCGCGGGCGAAGAAGATCAAGGACAAGGTCACCGGGAAGGTCCGCGTCGAGCACAGCGAGGGCCGGGTCTACGTCGAGGCGCGCGAGGAGGGCCGCGCGCATGCCACCGGCGCCCAGGACAACTACCGCATCCACGGCCTGACCGGCGCGGACGCCCGGAACTTCTACGGCATCGCACAGAAGCTGTCGTTCGACAAGAAGGACTTCCAGGGGATCAAGGACACCTTCGAGTTCGACCCGGTCGCCGAGCGCTACCTCCGCGTCGACCCGATGAACGAGGCCCGCTGGTATCCGACGCTGACCTCCATGGAGGACGGCAAGGTCCTCTCGGTCTCCGGGCTGGACGAGATCGGCCAGGTCGTCCCGGGCAAGAACGAGCTGTACGACCCGAAGACCAAGAAGTGGACGTACCTGCCGAAGCAACGCTTCTTCCCCACCTACCCGGCGCTCTTCCTCTCCGGCAAGGGCCAGGTCTTCTACACCGGCTCGAACGCCGGGTACGGCCCGGACAACAAGGGCCGCACGCCCGGGATCTGGGACCTCAGGAGCAACACGTTCCGGAAGGTCCCCGGGATGAGTGATCCGGACATCCTGGAGACGTCGATGTCCGTGCTGCTGCCGCCGGCGCAGGACCAGCGGTACATGGTCCTGGGCGGCGGCGGGGTCGGCGAGGACCCGCGCGCCACGGACAGGACCCGGATCGTGGACCTCACCGACCCGAAGCCCCGCTTCCGTGACGGTCCCGACCTGTACGCGAAGGCCCGCTATCCGAGCAGCGTGATCATGCCGGACGACACCGTGCTGACCACCAACGGCTCCGGCGACTACCGCGGCCGCAGCGACTCCAACATCCTCAAGGCCGAGCTGTACGACCCGGCGAAGAACACCTCTCGCCGCGTCGCCGACCCCCTGGTCGGCCGGAACTACCACTCCGGCGCGCTGCTGCTCCCCGACGGCCGGGTGATGACCTTCGGCTCCGACTCGCTCTTCGCCGACAAGGACAACACCAGGCCGGGCGTCTTCCAGCAGCAGATCGACCTCTACACCCCGCCGTATCTCTTCCGCGGCTCCCGCCCCGGCCTGAAGGCCGCGGGCGCCACGACCGTGCGGCTGGGCGGCAAGGCGACGTTCACGTCGGCGCACAGCGGGTCCGTGAAGAAGCTGCGGCTGATCAGGCCCGGTTCGTTCACCCACGTCACCAACGTCGAACAGCGCTCCATCGCGCTGGACTTCACCACGAAGGGCGACACGGTGACCGCGACCCTGCCCAAGGACCCGTCGCTGGTCCCGCCCGGCTGGTACATGGTCATGGCCGTCGACGACGAGGGCACGCCCTCGAAGGCGGTGTGGCTGAAGGTGCCCGCCGCCGAGGAGCGCGGCTGACCGACGCGTACGCGAGGAGGGGGCGCCCCGCCTGGGGCGCCCCCTCCTCGCGTCACTGCCCGCCGGTCACTGCTTGCTGTTGCGGGCCAGCTCCAGTGCGTAGGTGGTCCACCACTTGCCCGCCTGCGGACCGCCCTTGCACGTACCGTCCGACTCCCCGGGACGCTTGATCCAGAGGTAGGCGTCCACCAGCCCGTCACCGGTCTTCGTGGTCGGCGGCTCGCCCAGCGCCCGGCCCTGCGGGTTGCACCAGTTCTCCGGGTCGTCGCCGCCCGGTGCCGGGCCGTTGCCGTTCCGGCTGGTGTCGATGACGAAGTGCTTGCCGCCCACCATCGCGGAGAGCTGCCGGCCGTACTTCTCGTTCTCCGCCGTGGTCTGGTAGTTGGAGATGTTCAGCGCGAAGCCGTCGGCCCGCTCGATGCCGGCCCGCTTCAGGGGCTCCACCATCCGCCCCGGGTCCTTGATCCAGTGCGGGTTGCCCGCGTCGAGGTAGACCTTGGTGCGCGGCAGCGCCTTGAGCTTGCCGACGGCCTCGGTCAGCAGCGCGTACCGCTCCTCGTGGAACTCCTCCGGCGTGCACTTGTCCTCGATGTGCGGCAGCGCGTCCGGCTCCAGGATCACCGTCGTCGCACGGTCACCGATGCCCTTGACCACCCCGTCCAGCCAGGCACGGTAGGCGTTGCCGTCGGCGGCACCGCCCTTGGAGTAGCTGCCGCAGTCGCGGTGCGGGATGTTGTAGAGCACCAGCAGCGCGTCGCGGTCCGCCTTGGCGGCCGCCTCGGTGAAGCCGCGGGCCTCGCCCTGCGGGTCGTCGACGCCGATCCACTCGGCGACGGGCTGCGCCGCGATGCGGCTGATCAGCTCGGCGTCGTCCTGCTTGCCGTCCTTGCGGTACGCGGCGGCCTGCCGGGCGGCCTTGCCGTCCGGGTTGACCCAGTACGGCACCGTGGCCTTGGGCCGCTGGCCCGGCGGTCCCGCACCTTCGTCGGGCCCGTCGGACGAGGAACATCCGGCCAGGGCCCCGGCCGTCAGCAGCAGTGCTGCCAGCGCCGGTACCGAAACGCCTGGCCCGCGGTGGTCACCGCGGCGTCCGCTCGAAGTTCCCCCGGACCCGGGTACAACGCCGTACATCCACTCCCCCCTCGGAGCACGGAACTTGGCCGGTCGCAGCAATCCTGGCACACCTGTGTGCACCGGCGACGGCGAGTGGGCAACCTGTTACGGTCCGCTTCCTACGCCCCCTGTACGGGGGCCGTGCGGGAGTTCTAGAGTGTGGTTCTGGCCCCGGCCCCCGGCCTGGAACGCGCGCTTGATGGCGCCTCCCGTCGGCGGCAGGGCAACTCCCGCAGTCCTGAATCGCGACGGTCGAGGACCGGTCGGCCGGTGGTTCAGGGGGAGCGAACCGCCGGCCGGGCCGGGCGATCCGCTTCCGCTCTCCTTCTCGCGCAACGTCCACATCTCCTCAGGGACATCTCCTCAGGGACCGCTGACGGCGGTCAGGTAGGCGGCGACCACGGTGCGCGGCCGGTCGTCGGTGACGAGCCGGAGTTCGGCGCGGCCGCGTTCGTGCGGGGCCTCGATCCGCCGCGCTCCGGAGGGGCCGGCCGGGTGAACCGTCACGTCCTCGACGGTGAACTCCGCGATGCTGCCGTCCGACCGGGCGACCCGTACGGTCTCTCCCGCATGGACCTCGGCCAGCCCGGCGAAGGCGCCACGCGCGGGCCCGGTGCCGCCGCGCCCGGTCAGCACCGCCACGCCCGGCCGTCCCGGCTGCGGTCCCGACGCGTCCCAGACCACGTCGCCCTGCTCACGGTCCGGCGGCACCACGCGCCGGGTGCCCGGGCCGCTCGGGACCACGTCCGCGTGTGCCATGCCCAGCGCGCCGATGCCGACGGCGGTGGGCCGGGCGGCGGGCAGCGGGGCGAGCGCGCGGGGAAGTTCCTGGAGCAGCGGGCGGCCCACCGCGGCGACGTCGCCGGTGGTGGCGGACGGCAGCTGTCCGTCGGCCGGGCCGCGTCCCCAGACCCACAGCCCGAGCAGCAGCACCGCCCAGATCACGCCGGTCAGCAGCCGGCTGTATCCGCCGGCGGCGGCGAGGTGCTCATTCGGCATCACCGCCACCCCGCTTCCGCAGCACGTGCACGACGCGGCCGATCACGACGAGGGCCACGCCGCCGGCCACGACGAGCCCGGCCGAGCGGCCCGAGTTCATTCCGCCCTCGGACTTCCGGCCGGCCGTCGGCTGAGCGTGCACGGCGGTCACCGGCGCCGTGGGCGCCGCGGCGCGTGCCGCCACCTCCGCGGTGGCGGCGGCCGGGCCGGGCGCGCCGTCCGGGCGGCCCGCCGGTTGCGCGGTGCCGGCGAGGACCACGCAGGCGGTGAAGGCCGTGCACGTACAGACGGTGAACCGTGGTGGACTCATGTGCACCTCCTCCGGATATCTCCGAAGGTCCGCCCGGCGGGCCCGGCCCGCATCCGGAGCGGCCCGGGTCCTGCGCCGTCGGGGTGAGCCCGGTCTTCCGTACGGGTGGCCGGGGCCGGCGGCTACACGAGCTGGACGAGGTCGGCGATGGAGTCCACGACGTGCGACGGCTTGAAGGGGTGCTTGTCGATGTCGCCGGGCCCGGTCAGGCCGGTGAGCACGAGGAAGGTCTCCATCCCGGCCTCCAGGCCGGCCAGCACGTCGGTGTCCATCCGGTCGCCGATCATGGCGGAGGTCTCGGAGTGCGCGCCGATGGCGTTCAGGCCGTGCCGCATCATCAGCGGGTTGGGCTTGCCGACGAAGTACGGCGCCCGGCCGGTGGCCTTCGTGATGAGCGCGGCCACCGAGCCGGTCGCGGGCAGCGGGCCCTCGTTGGAGGGGCCGGTCTCGTCGGGGTTGGTGGCGATGAAGGCGGCGCCGTTGTTGATGAGCCGGATGGCCTTGGTGATCGCCTCGAAGCTGTAGGTGCGGGTCTCGCCGAGGACGACGTAGTCCGGCGAGTGGTCGGTGAGGATGTAGCCGATGTCGTGCAGGGCTGTGGTGAGCCCGGCCTCGCCGATCACGTACGCGGTGCCGTTCGGCCGCTGGCTGTCCATGAACTTCGCGGTGGCCAGCGCCGAGGTCCAGATCGACTCGTACGGCACTTCGAGGCCGATGCGGGAGAGCCGGGCCTGCAGGTCGCGGGGGGTGTAGATGGAGTTGTTGGTGAGCACGAGGAAGGGTTTGCCCGACTCCCGCAGCCGTTTGATGAAGGCGTCGGCGCCGGGGACCGGCACACCTTCGTGCATCAGCACACCGTCCATGTCGGTGAGCCATGACTCGATCGGCTTGCGCTCTGCCACTGCCGGACTCCTGCCGTACGGGGAACTGCTGCCTGACTGCCGAGGGCGCCGGCCGTTGTCGCACGTCTCACGCGAAACGTACGTACGACCGACGCCCACAGCCTAAGTCAGCCGGACGTGACCTTGACCCCGTCGACCGCCCAGTACCAGTTGTTGCCTCCGGTGTAGCGGAAGCGGACCCGTACGGTCCGCGCGCCGGAGGGCACGTCCAGGGCGATGGCCTCGGCCCGGGCGACGGCGTCCGCGGTGCAGGTGCGGACGACGGCCGGGGCGCCGTCGTCGTACGAGACCAGCACCTCGGCCCGCTGCGAGCCCTCCTGGAGGTAGTGGGAGGAGAAGGCGAGGGTGGCCCGCGCGCCGCCGCTGACCGGCCAGGCCGGGCTGACCAGCGTGGAGTCGAAGGTGCCGGTGGTGGCCGCGTCGGACCACTCGTCGCCGTCGGCGACCGCGAAGACGCCGCGCGCCCGGACGTTGGACTCGCGCTGCTGGCCGGGGGCGGCCTTGGTCCAGAACTCGTCGGTGGTGAAGGACCAGCCACGCCACTCGGTGATCCCGCCGCCGCCCATCGCGGAGTTGTCGACGGACCAGCCGGGCGGCGGGGTGCGGGTGAAGCCGAGTACACCGGCGCCGACGCCGGTCTCGTCGACGGGTCCGGTCAGCTTCGGCCGCAGCACGTCGAAGTCGTCGGCGACGGAGGCCTGCAGGGGGCGGCCGTCCAGCTGCCAGGCGGGGGCGGGGGTGACGCCGAGGTGGCGCAGGGCGGTGGCGGCCACGTCGACGAGCCGTACGTCCTCGCGGACCGTGCGGGCCGGCAGCCCGCCGCCGGAGGCCAGGACGAAGGTCTGCCGCTCGCCCCAGCTGTTCCCACCGTGGCCGCCGGCGTCGGTGTGGCCGTGGTCGGCGCTGATCAGGACCAGCCAGTCCTCGGTGGCGTACGCGGCACGGGACTTCACGGCCGTGAGCATCTCGCCGACCTGGGCGTCCGCGGTGCGGAGCGCGTCCAGGTACGCCTGGCTCGCGGCGCCGGACGCGTGGCCGGCGTGGTCGACGTTGTCGAGCTGGACGAAGACCGCGTCCGGGTTTCCGTCCTTCAGCTGGGCGACGGCCCGGGCCGTGGTGCCCTTGTCGTACTCCGCCGACGGGGTCGCGACGCGGGTGTCGACCTCGGCGGAGAGGATCCGCTCGGTGATCGGTGCCCAGGAGGCGACGGCGTACGTGCGCAGGGCGGCGCGTGCGCGTTCGGCGCGGGTGAGGAAGTCGGGGTAACTGCCGTAGTCCGCGCCGGTGAAGCTGTTGTCCTGGACGCCGTGCTTGTCGGGCCAGACGCCGGTGAGCAGCGTCGACCAGCCGGGCGCCGACTCGGTGCGGGCCATCGGGCTCGCGTAGAGGCTGGTGGGTGCGGTGATCCCGGCGGCCATGAGGGAGTCGAGGACAGGGGTGTCGGCGTCCCGTACGCGGTCCAGCCGGCCGGCCCCGTCCAGGCCGATGACCAGGACCTTGGGGGTGCGGGCCGCGGCACCGGCGACGGCGGCGAGCGGCCCGGCGGCCAGCGCGGCGCCGGCCAGCCCTGCGGTGGCGCCGATGAGCAGGGATCGTCTGCTGAGCTCGGACAAGGTGGTCCTCCGTGGGGTGTGAGGGTGCCCGGCACGACCCGACGCCCCTGTGGGGACAGGGGCATCGGGTCTGGACCCGTTACCATTCCGCGATACTGTGCGGAGCGCCAGGGCCGTGCGGTGAGAAGGACGGGACCAGGAGACGGCCCGTCAGCTGCCGGTGGCCGACTTCCAGGCGTCGATGTAGGTGTCGAGGTTCTTGTCGATGTCCTGCCAGTCCGGCTCGAAGATCTCGACGCCCTTCATGATCTCCGCGAGCTTCCGGGCGTTCTCGTCGGTGGCCTTGACGTCCTGGCGGGCCGCGAAGCCGCCGCCGACCGAGGAGACCTCCTGCTGGACCTCCGGGCTCAGCAGGTAGTCCAGGAACTTCTTGCCGTTCTCGGTGTGCGGGGCGTTCTTCACCAGCCCGGCCGCGTACGGCAGCGCGAACGTGGAGGGCTTGCCCCCCTTCTTGGCGGCCGGGAAGAAGATGCCCTGGTCGGGCATGGACTTCATGGTGGCGAAGTTCATCTGCACGTCGCCGTTGGCGATGAGCAGCTCGCCCTTGGCGGTCTTGGGCGCGAGCTGTCCGGTGGAGGAGGACGGGCCGACGTTGTTGGCCTGGAGCTTCTTGAAGTAGTCCATGGCCTGATCGGTGCCACCCAGGTCGTGCATGGCCTTGATGACGACGGCGGTGCCGTCCCCGGCGACGCCCGGCGTGGAGTACTGGAGCTTGTTCCTGTACTTGGGGTCCAGCAGGTCCTGCCAGCTCTCCGGCGGCGTCTTGAGCTGCTTCTTGTTGTAGATGAAGCAGAAGTAGTTGTTGACGACGGAGGTCCACTTGCCGCCCGGGTCCCGGTCGGCGGCGGCCACCTTGTCGTACCCCTTGGGCTCGTACTTCTGCAGCAGGCCCTTGCCGTCCGCCTGCTGGATGAACGGCGGGAGGGTGACGACCACGTCGGCCTGGGTGTTCATCTTCTCGCGGGCGAGCCGCTGGACGGCCGCGCCGGAGCCGGCCTCCACGTAGTTGACCTTGATGCCGGTCTTCTTCTCGAAGTCCTTGAAGACCTTGTCGTAGAACCCGTCGCCCTTCTCGCCCTTCAGGCCGTCGGCGCTGTAGACGGTGACTTCCTTGGCGTTCGGGTCGGCGGCGGTGGAGCCGCAGGCCGTCAGTCCGGCACCGAGCGCCAGGACGGAGACGGTCGCGGCGACCGGCTTGAGGTACGGGTGGCAGCGCATGGCGGGTCGTGACTCCTCGGGGAAGGGTGCGCGTCAGCGGTAGGAGGCTCTGGTACGGATGCGGGAGACGCCGAAGAGCACGATCAGCGTCGCGGCCATCAGGGCCACCGCGAGGGCGGCGCCGCTGAAGAGGGCGCCCCGGTCGGTGGTGGCGAAGATCTGGACCGGCAGCGGCAGCCAGTCGGGCGGATAGATCATCATCGTGGCGCTCAGCTCGCCCATGGACAGCGCGAAGCAGAGCCCGGTGGCGGCCGTCAGCGAGGGCAGCAGCAGCGGCAGCTTGACCCGCCACAGCACGTACGCCGGGCGGGCCCCGAGGGCCGCGGCGCTCTGCTCGTACGCGGGGTCCAGCCGGTCCAGCGCCGCGCTCACCGACTGGTGGGCGAACGCGGTGACCAGCACCGTATGGGCGATGATCACGATCTGCCGGGTGCCGTTGAGCAGCAGCGGCGGCTGCGAGAAGGCGACCAGCAGGGAGAGGCCGACGGCGACGGAGGGCACCGCCACCGGCAGCATGAAGAGGGTGTCGATGACCTTCTTGCCCCGGCCGCCCAGGCGCTGCGCGGCCAGCGCCGCCCAGGTCCCGGCGGCCAGCGCCAGCAGGCTCGCGGCGAGCGCGGTCAGCAGGCTGGTGACCAGCGCGTCCAGCGAGTCGCCCTTGGTCATGTCCTGGTAGTGCGCCGGCGTCGGCCCGGAGGGCAGCGCGCCGCTCCAGGTGGAGGCGAAGGACGCAGCCAGGATGACGGCGAACGGCAGCGCGAACAGCGGCAGGAAGAGCAGCAGGAAGCCCGCCCACACGGCTGCCTTGGCTTTCTTGCTATGCACGAGCACGGCGGGGGCCTCCTTCGCGGCCGGTGCGCGCCACGAGCGCGCGGTAGCCGGCGTACAGCGCGACGGACAGTGCGATGTTGACGACCGCGACGACGCACGCGCCGGTGTAGTCGCCGTCGAGGATGGCCTTGGTGTAGACGAGGACCGGCAGCGTGACCACGTCCTTGGCGCCGGTGAAGAGCACGATCCCGAACTCGTTCAGGCACATCACCAGGACGAGCGCGCCGCCCGCCGCGAGCGAGGGCAGTGCCTCCGGCAGGATCACCGTGCGGACGATCCGCCACGGCCGGGCGCCGAGCGACGCGGCGGCCTCCAGCTGCCCGGTCTCCACCTGCGAGAACGCGGCCAGCAGTGGGCGCATCACGAACGGCGTGAAGTAGGTGATCTCCGCGAGCAGTACGCCCCAGGGCGTGTGCAGGAAGTCGAACGGGCCGCTCCCCGCGCCGGTCGCCGAGGTCCACAGCCCGTTGGCCACGCCCGTCGAGCCGTAGACGAAGAGCAGCGCGAGGGTGATCAGGAAGGACGGGAAGGCCAGGAAGATGTCGATGAACCGGCCGAGCGCGCGGGCGCCGGGGAACGGCACGAAGGCCACGACCAGCGCCAGGACGAAGCCGAGCAGCAGACAGCCGGCGGTCGCCCCGGCCGCGATCAGCACGGTGTTGACCAGCGCGTCCTGGAAGGACGCCGCGGCCAGCACCTCGCTGTACGCGGCGGTCATCGGCCCGCCCTCGTCCGGCGTGAACGACTGCCGCACCAGCAGGGCGAGCGGGTAGAGGAAGACCAGCGCGAGGGCGGCGACGGGCGGGAGGGCCCACAGGCCGCGCGGCAGCGCGCGGACCCGCGTCCGGGCCGGGGCGCCGAGGCGCGCCCGCTGGGTGAGGCTAGCCATCGGTACCCGCCCCCACCGGTATCAGCACCGCGTCCTCGGGCGCGAAGTGCAGCGTCACCTCGTCGCCCACCGCGGGCGCGTCCCGCAGCTCACGCACGTCGGCCATGACCCGGTGGCCCGCGACCTCCACGGACAGCCGGTGGGTGGCGCCGCGCCACTGGAGTTCGGCGAGCCGGCCGCGCAGCGCGTTCGGTCCCTCCCCCAGCCCGACCAGGTGGGGCCGTACGCACAGGGTGGCCGCGGCGCACCGCGCCACGCCCTCCGTGCCGCGCACCGCCAGCTCGGTGTCCCCGAAGGACACGGTGGAGTCACCGGGACCGGCCGTCACCGGCAGCAGGTTGGCGTTGCCCACGAAGGAGGCGGTGAACTCGGTGCGCGGCGCCCGGTACAGCTCCCGCGGCGTACCGCAGTCCCGCAGCCGCGCCCGGTCCATGACCGCGATCCGGTCGGCGAGGGTGAGCGCTTCGACCTGGTCGTGGGTGACGTACAGGATCGACACGTCGGGCAGTTCGCGGTGGAGCCGCGCCAGTTCGGCCAGCATCCCGGAGCGCAGCTGCGCGTCCAGCGCGGAGAGCGGCTCGTCCAGGAGGAGCACGCCGGGCCGGATGGCCAGCGCGCGGGCGATGGCGACGCGCTGCTGCTGGCCGCCGGAGAGCTCGCGCGGGTAGCGCCGGGCGTACCCGGCCATGCCGGTCAGCTCCAATGCCTCGGTGACCCGGTCGGCGATCTCGCCGCGCGGCACCTTCTGCGCCTTCAGCCCGAAGGCGACATTGTCGGCGACGCGCAGGTGCGGGAAGAGCGCGTAGCTCTGGACGACCATGCCGATGCCGCGCTTGTAGGGCGGGAGTCCGGTGACGTCCCGGCCGCCGATCAACACCCGCCCCGAGGCCGGTGTCACGAACCCGGCGACGGCCCGGAGCGCGGTGGTCTTGCCGGACCCGGACGGGCCGAGCAGGGCCATCACCTCGCCCGGCTCGACGGTCAGGTCGAGGCCGTCCAGGACGGTGTGCGAGCCGTACGCGACGGAGACGTTCTCGAAGCGGATGCCGGAGGCGGCCCTCGCGGTCACCGGGGCTGCGGTCGCGGCTGCCGTGTCAGGCGGGGCGGTCATCGCGTACCACTCCCAGCAGGGCGGGCAGTTCGGCGACCGAGCCGAGGACGTGGGTGGCGCCCGCGGCCGTCAGCTGGTCCTCGTCGTGGGCGCCGGTGAGCACCCCGGCGACGACGGACGCCCCGGCCCGGCGGCCGGACAGCATGTCGTACGAGGTGTCACCCGCCACCGCGATCTTCTGCACGGCGTCGGTGGCGCCGGTGCGCAGCAGCGCGGCGAGCACCATGTCGGGGTACGGGCGGCCGCGCCCGCCGGCGTCGGCCGGGCAGAGGGTGAGCGGCACGAGGTCCTGCCAGCCGAGCGCGGCGAGGATCGCGTCCTGGGTGACCCGGGCGAAGCCGGTGCTCAGGACGACGGTGATCCCCGCGGCCTGCAGCGCCTCGACGGCCTCGCGGGCGCCGGGCACGGGCGCGATCAGCCCGCCGTCGACCAGCTCGCCGTACGCCTCCTCGAAGCGGGCGTTGGCGGCCTGCGCCTTGTCCTCGTCGCCGAAGAGGTGCCGGAAGACGGAGATCTTCGACTCGCCCATGGTGGCGCGCACGTAGGCGAGCTTCTCGGCGTGGTCGGGGGTGCCCGGCTCGACGCCGAGGTGCCGCGCGGCCGCGTCGAATGCCTGCTCGACCAGTCCGCCGTCGGCGACGGTCGTACCGGCCATGTCGAGCACGACCAGCTCGATGGCCTGGTCGTCTGCTGCGTTCGTGGTCAAGTGGCTCACCATCCCAGTTCGTTCGCGGTCTTCTCGGCGATCGCCGGGGAGCAGGTCATGCCGCGCCCGCCGGGCCCGGTGACCAGCCACACGCCGTCGCTCGCCTGCTCCCGGTGCACGACCCGGCCGGTGTCCGTGCACTGCGCGTACACCCCGGCCCAGCGGTGCCGGATGCGCGGCAGCGGCCGGCCGAGGATCGATTCGACGACGCCGGTGAGGTGCTCGTAGGGCTCCTCGACCGTGTCGAAGGCGAACGGCGTCTCGTACTCGTGCGTGTCGCCGATGGTCAGCCCGCCGTCCGCGCGCTGCACCGTCAGGAGCTGCATCTTGTGCGCGGCGGCGGTGGGCGCCTGCGCCTGGCCGGCGTTCAGCGCGTCCAGCGCCTCGCTGCCGTACGCCGGGTAGTAGCGGAAGCTGTCCGCGTCGGCGACGGAGGTGGTCAGCGGCTCGCCGAGCGGGTCGGTCTGCATCATCTGCAGCCGTACGCGGCGGACGGGCAGGTCCGGTACGAGCTCGCGGACCAGGCCGCTCAGCCAGGCGCCGGTGCACAGCACGACGGCGTCGCCGCGGTGGACGTCGCCGTGGTCGTCCCGTACGGCGGCCTCGCCCACCACGTCGCGGACCTCGCGCCCGCCGAGGTAGGTGTAGCGGCCGGAGGCGAGCAGCGCCTGCTTCAGCTCGCGCTGGGCGACGCGGGGTTCGACGGCGGCGTCGCGCTCGCACCACAGGGCGCCGAGGAAGTCGCCGCGCAGCGCGGGGTTGAGCGCACGGGCCTCCTCGGCGCCCAGCAGCTCGTAGCCGCGTGCGGCAGCGTCCGGGCGGCGGGTGGCGGCCTCGGCGACGGCCCGTTCAGCCTCGTTCTTCACGACGGTCAGCGAGCCGATGGCGCGGAAGCCGAGGCCCGGCACCCGGGCGCCGATCCCCTCCCACAGCTCGCGGGCGCGCAGCGCGGTGTCCAGCTCCTCGCCGCCCGCGCGGCCGCTGACCCAGATCTGCCCGAAGTTCCGTACCGAGGCGCCGCGGGCCTCGGCCTCCCGCTCGATGTGGACGACCTCGTGGCCGCGTTCGACTGCATGCCAGGCGTGCATGGTCCCCAGCACGCCGGCTCCGACAACTATGACTCGCATGCCGGTGACGCTCGTCGCGCCGGGTGGCCGACTGCGGTCCGCGCGGCAACCAGCCGGTTAACGGGCCATCAAAGTTGGCCTAGACCCGTTATTTTCTCGTTACCTTAGAGGAGCGACGGCCCTCGCCGTAGAGGTGCCGGCCGGTGGCCGGCCGCCCCATGTTGCTCGCGCAGTTCCCCGCGCCCCTTACGGGGCGCCGCCGAGCCGCGTCGTGAACGAGAACCGGTCGCCGCGGAACAGCGTCCGCACCCGCTCCAGAGGGCGCCCGCCCACATCGCGGCTGATCCGATGGATCAGCAGCATCGGCAACGCCCCCGGCGTCCCGATCAGCAGCGCCTCGCGCGGCGTCGCCAGCACCGTCTCCAGCCGCTCGTCCGCGTCACCGAAACCGATGCCGAGCCGGTCGTGCAGGTAGGCGTAGAAGGAGGAGTCCGGCTCGAAGTCGGCATCCAGCCGCGGCACCCGCTCCACGGCGACGTACGTACTCTCCAGCCCGACCCGCTCGTCGTCCGCGAGCAGCACGCGCTCCATGTGCCACACCGGCTCGCCGACCGGCAGCCCGAGGTCCGCGGCGAGCGCCGCATTGCACGGGAAGCGGTCGAGACCGATCAGGTTCCGCCCCGGCCGGCGGCCCTGCTTGCGTACGCCCTCCGTGTAACTCGCCAGCGCCAGCGGCTGTTCGAGCTTGGGCCCGGCCACGACCGTGCCGCGGCCGAGACGGCGGATGCGGCCTTCGAGGACCAGCTCGCGCAGCGCCTGCCGCAGCGTCTCCCGTGAGACCTCGAACCGCAGCGCGAGATCGCGCTCGGTCGGCAGCGTCTCCCCCTCGCCCAGCTCGTCCAGCAGCTCGGCGATCCGCACCTTCGCCGCGTAGTACTTGGGGATGCGGCCGTGCTCGGGGATGCCGGCCCTGATCGGCGCTCCGGGCGCCTGCTCGTTCGGGTAGTCCACCGGCCGATCCTCGCACGGGCGGCTCCTGCGGTTGCGGGTCAGGCCCGCGCGCTCCCCAACGTCCCGCGGGGAGAAGCGAAGAGCGTGGCCAGCACCAGATGGGCCGCGCCGAGCGCGACCGCGTCCGGGCCGCCGGGCGCGGCCTCGACCGGCACCGTACGGGCCCCGCCGGCACCGTGCGCGCGCAGCTGGCCGTCGAGCGAGGCGGCGACCCCGCTCACGTACGTACCGGGGTCGGCCAGCACCGTACGGCCGCCCAGCAGGACCCGGTCGACGTCCAGCAGCTCGACGAGGTTGGCGGCACCCACGCCGAGCACCCGGGCCGCCGTGGGCGAGTCCCCGGCGGCCACCGCGGCCAGGCACAGCGCCTCGATGCACCCGCGCTTGCCGCAGCCGCACGGCGGCCCGTCCAGCTGCACCACCTGGTGCCCGAACTCGCCCGCTCCGGTCCTGGCCCCGCGGTGCACCGCGCCGCCGAGCACCAGTCCGGCGCCCAGCCCCGTGCCCAGGTGCAGATAGCCGAACGACCCGGCGCCGCGGGCGTGCTGCGCCAGGCCGTGCGCCGCCGCGTTGGTGTCCTTGTCCAGTACGACCGGCAGCCCGAGCCGTTCGGCGAGCGCGTCGCGCAGCGGGTAGCCGTCCCACTGCGGGAGGCCGGTGACCCGGTGCAGGACGCCCGTACGGTGGTCCAGTGGCCCGGGGCAGGCCACGCCGGCGCCGATCACCTGCGCCTCGGGCGCGGCGGCGCGCACCTCGGCGACCTGGGCCGCGGCCGCCGCCAGCACCTCGGGGGCTCCGGCGCCCAGGTCGAGCGGTGCGCGCCGTACCGCGACCGGCTCGCCCGTCAGGTCGGCGAGGACCGCGACGCTCTCGTCCCGGTCCAGGTGCAGCCCGATCGCGTGCCGGGCGCCGGGCACCAGCCGCAGGACCGTACGGGGCTTGCCGCCGGTGGAGGCGCGCCGGCCGGCTTCGGTGACGAGCCCTTCCTCGCGCAGCCGTGCGGTGATCTTGCTGACCGCCTGCGGGGTGAGCCCGCTGCGCTCGGCCAGCTCCAGCCGGCTGACGCCGCCCTCACCCGCCGCGCGCAGCAGTCCGAGCAGCACGGCCGCGTTGTGCCCGCGGAGCAGGGGCAGGTTGGCGCCGCCGGGCGCCGGCCGGGCCGGGCCGGAAACGGGCAGGTCGGGAAGGGGAGGACGGTCGCTGCTCACCCCTCCATTGTGGGGATCGCTTGCACTTTGGCAACAGCGTTGCTTAAGTGGGAGCCATGAGCAGCCCGAGCGTCTCCACCGGTACCGCACTCCCCGGCAGCCCCCTGCGCGTCGGCCTGATCGGTTACGGCCTGGCCGGCTCCGTCTTCCACGCCCCGATGATCGCCGCGACCGAGGGCCTGGTCCTCGACACGGTCTCCACCTCCAGCCCCGACCGGCAGGCGCAGGCCCGCGCCGAGCACCCGCAGGTGCGTACGGTCGGCACCCCGGACGAGGTGCTGGCCCGCGCCGGCGAGCTGGACCTGATCGTCCTCGCCTCGCCGAACAAGACCCACGTCCCGCTCGCCACCGCAGCGCTGGAGGCGGGCCTCCCGGTCGTCGTCGACAAGCCGCTCGCCGCGACCGCGGCCGAGGCCGAGCAGCTCGCCGCCCTGGCGGAGGAGCGCGGCCTGCTCCTCTCCGTCTTCCAGAACCGCCGCTGGGACAACGACTTCCTGACCCTGCGCAAGCTGGTCGAGGACGGCGCGCTCGGCGAAGTGTGGCGCTTCGAGTCGCGGTTCGAGCGCTGGCGGCCGAAGCCCAAGGGCGGCTGGCGCGAGTCCGGCGACCCGGCCGAGATCGGCGGGCTGCTGTACGACCTGGGCAGCCACGTCGCCGACCAGGCCCTCACCCTCTTCGGCCCGGCCGTCTCGGTGTACGCGGAGTCCGACGTGCGCCGGGCGGGCGCCGAGGCCGACGACGACACCTTCCTCGCGATCACGCACCGGAGCGGCGTCCGCTCCCACCTGTGGGTGAGCGCGACCACGGCCCAGCTCGGCCCGCGCTTCCGGGTGCTCGGCAGCGAGGCCGGTTATGTGAAGTACGGCCTGGACCCGCAGGAGGCGGCGCTGCGCGAGGGCCAGCGGCCCGGCGGCGAGACCGCGTGGGGCGTGGAGCCGGAGTCCTCCTGGGGCCGGCTCGGTGCCGGGGAGTCCCCGCAGACCGGTGGCGGCGAGCCCGTCCCCACCCTGCCGGGCGACTACCCCGCGTACTACGCCGCGGTCGCCGAGGCGCTGCGTACCGGCGGCGAGCCCCCGGTCACCGCTCTGGAGGCCGCCGCGGCCCTGCGCGTCCTGGAGGCCGCCAAGCGCTCGGCCGCCGAGGGCCGCACCGTCCGGATCGAGGCCGCCCGATGACCGCCGCCGACGACATCGCCACCCTGGAGGAGCACGAACGCCGCCTGGTGTTCGACCGCTTCGGCAACGACGACGCCTGGGCCCTCGGCACCCTCCTCGTCGACCTGGCCCGCGAGCGGAACGCCGCCGTCACCATCAGCATCCGCCGCGGCGCCCAGCGCCTCTTCCACTGCGCACTGCCCGGCACCAGCGCCGACAACGACGCCTGGCTGGACCGCAAGTGCCGGGTCGTGGAGCGGTACGGCGAGGCGTCCTTCCTGGTCGGTGCCCGCTTCCGGGCCAAGGGCCGGACCTTCGAGGAGTCCTCCCGGCTGGACCCCGACCGCTACGCGGCCCACGGCGGGGCCTTCCCCGTCCGCCTCCGCGGCACCGGCGTCGTCGGCGCCGTGGCCGTCTCCGGCCTCGCGCAGGCCGACGACCACGCCCTCGTCGTCGAGGCGTTGGAGCGATTCCTGCGGCCCGCCTGACGGAAAGCGTGCGCCCCGCCCGGAATTACGGGAAAGCTGTGGGGGAACCGGCGACAGAGAGGCGGTACCCCATGGCGCGTACGGGCGGGGCGGGCTGGACCGGATCATCACGGCGCACCGTGCTGGCGGCGGGCCTCGCCGCGGGGCTGACGCCGCTGGTGGCCGGCTGCGAGGCGGGGGGCGCCGGGCGGTCGCCGTTCACCGGCGAGGACGGCGCGGGCGACAAGGTACTGGCCGTGAAGATCGACAACGTCTCCGCAGCGCGGCCGCAGACCGGCCTGGAGCACGCCGACATCCTCTACACCGAGCAGGTGGAGGCGGGCCTCAGCCGGATACTGGCCGTCTTCGCCGCCCACCTCCCCGACCGCGTCGGGCCGGTCCGCAGCGCCCGCGAGTCCGACCTCGAACTGCTCCGCCAGTTCGGCCACCCGGCGCTGGCCTACTCCGGCGCCCAGGCCAAGCTCCGCCCCACCCTGGACTCGGCCCCGATCGTCCCGCTGCCGCCGGGCAAGGCACCCGACGCGTACGTCCGCAGCCAGGACCGCGCCGCGCCGCACAACCTGTACCTGCGCCCGGCCCGCGCCCTGGAGGCCGCGCCCGACGCCTCGGCCCCCGCAGACATCGGCTTCCGCTTCGGCTCAGCGCCCTCGGGCGGCACCCGGACCTCCCGCCAGGACGTCCGCTACCCCGCTGCCCGCTTCGCCTTCACCTGGTCCGAACCCCGGAACCGCTGGCTGGTCTCGATGGACGGCACGCCCTTCCGCACCACGGGCGCCGGCCGGCTGGACGTCGCCACGGTGATCGTCCAGTACGTCACCGTCCGCTCCTCCCGCCTGCACGACAAGTGGGGCAGCGTCACCCCGTACACGGAAACCGTGGGCTCGGGCGACGCCCTCGTCCTCCGCGACGGCAAGAAGTACGAGGCCCGGTGGTCCCGCCCGGCAGCGGACGGCGGCACCACCTTCACCACCTCCGACGGCAATCGCCTCGACTTCGCCAAGGGACCGGTCTGGGTGGCCCTGACCCCGAAGAAGTGAGGCACGGGGTGCTGCGGGCCACCCGCCGCCGCGTCAGGCGTCCTTCAGCTCCTGCCGCTGCCGGCCCAGGCCGTCGATCTCCAGCTCGACGACGTCGCCGGCGCGGAGGTACGGCTTGGGCTCGGGGTGGCCCATGGCGACGCCGGCCGGGGTGCCGGTGTTGATGACGTCGCCGGGGTAGAGGGTCATGAAGTGGCTGAGGTAGCGGACGACTTCGGCGACCGGGAAGATCTGCTCGGCGGTGGTGCCGTCCTGCTTCAGCTCACCGTTGACCCAGAGGCGTACGCCGAGGGCCTGCGGGTCGGCGACCTCGTCGGCGGTGACCAGCCAGGGGCCCAGCGGGTTGAACGTCTCGCAGTTCTTGCCCTTGTCCCACTGGCCGCCGCGCTCGATCTGGAAGGCGCGTTCGGAGACGTCGTGGGCGATGGTGTAGCCCGCGACGGCCGCGCGCGCCTGCTCGTCGGTCTCCAGGTAGCGGGCCGTACGGCCGATGACGACGGCCAGTTCGACCTCCCAGTCGGTCTTCTCGCTGCCGCGGGGGACGAGCACGGTGTCGTCGGGGCCGACGACGGTGTCCGGGGCCTTCATGAAGACGATCGGCTCGTCCGGGATGGGCGCGCCGGTCTCCCGGGCGTGGTCGTGATAGTTCAGCCCGATGCACACGACCTTGCCGATGTGCGCGAGCGGCGCACCCGTACGGAGCCCGGCGGGGTCCAGTGCGGGCAGCCCGCCGGCCGCGGCCGCCTCCCGTATCCGGGTCAGCGCCGTCGCGTCCGCGAGCAGCGTTCCGTCGATGTCCGGCACCAGTTCGGACAGGTCACGCAGGGTTCCTGTCTCGTCGAGCAGCGCCGGGCGTTCCGCCCCCACCGGTCCGACACGCAGCAGCTTCATCGGTTCAACTCCCGTGGTCGTATGCGAAGGGTCGGTCCGGAAGGGCCTCCCGGACCGGCCGATGGGGTGCGGCCATCGAGCGATTCGGACGATCGTCCAAGAACGGGGTCCCGCCCGCAAGACCCCGTTCACGTACTGGACCTTTACTTGGCAGTAGCCGTACGGGACTTGCCCCCGGTCCGCGTGGCCGGCCGTGCCGCGCCCGGCGCCTCGGCCGGCTGTCCGCGGTCGCGGAGCAGCAGCGCCCGCTCGCACGCCGACCACGCCGTGGTCGTCACCACGTACAGGCCTGCGGCCAGCGGTACGACGGCCACGGTGATCAGGGTGCCGAAGGACAGCAGCGGCGCCAGCTTCGTCATGGCGGCCATGCCCGGCACCTCCTCGCCGGAGGACGCGGCGGACCCGGGGGCCACGGCCCGCGCCGCCGCCGCGGTCCTGCGGGCCCGCCGGTAGTTCCAGGTCGCCACGGCCGCGACCAGCACGAACAGCGCCAGGTACACCAGCCCGTGCGCGCCGAAGGGGCCGCCGTCGGCGAGCGCGTCGGCCCAGCGGCCGCCGAGCGGCGCGTCCAGCAGCCGCTCCCCCAACAGCCCGGACCGGGAGGAGGTGAAGAGGTGGTACATGAGGAAGAAGACCGGCATCTGGAGCAGCATCGGCAGGCAGCCGGCCAGCGGCGAGGAGCCCGCTTCGCGGTAGAGCCCGGTCAGCTCGCGCTGCATACGCTCGGGATTCTTGGCGTGCTTACGGCGTATTTCGGCCATCTGCGGGGCGAGCGCGGTGCGGGACTTCTCGCCGCGGACGGCGGCCCGCGCGAGGGGGTGCAGGGCGGCCCGCACGGCGAGCGTGCAGACGACGATGGCGGCGGCGGTCGCCGAGCCGCCGAACACCGGGGCGAGCAGGTCGGCGAGGCGGCCGAGCGCGGCGCCGAGCGTGGCGAAGACGGACATGGGTGAGCCCTCCGTGGGTCTCGTCAGTACCGGAAGAAGCGAACGGATCACGGCGTGACGAGCCACGCGGGCATGCCCGTCCGGGCGCGTGCGCGCGGACGGGCCCCGTGCGGGGGCGAAGAAGGAGCAGCGCCTACGAGGGCGCCTGCGCGGCCGTCAGGAGACGACGGCCCGGTGCCCTCGGCCGCGGACGGCCGGCGGCGTCGGGATCGCGCTGCGGCAGGAAGGCCGTACGGCGTTCCCGGTCCCGGATGGCGGTGCGTACCCGGCCCGGCGGATCGGGGCGGGCCAGCGTCGCGGTGAGCACGGCGCGGCTGAGCAGGAGGACGGCGGCGGTGGTCGCGGCCGCGGTCAGTGCCGTGGCCAGCCCGCTCTCCGCGAGCAGCACACCGGCCAGCAGGAACAGGAGCGCGCCGACGTACAGTCGCCAGGCATCGGCGATGCGCCGCATGCGTGCTCTCCTTCCCGCTCGGCTTTGTCCTCTTCCGCTCAAGACTAACCAGAGATCTGTGCAGTCCGGGTCACCAGCGGGTAACTTGCCCGCTGCACCGGCCATTCGGCCGGGGTGAACGAGGGAGGTGTGGGTGCGCGAAACCAGCACGCCCGCCCTGGTGACGGCCCCCCTCACGGGCGGCCTCGCCGACTCCGTCCACGAGCTGGCCGACCGGGTGCCGGCGCTCCCCCAGCTCGCCCGCCGGGACCCCGCGGAGCCCGGCCGCTGGCAGCACGTCACCGCCGCCGCCTTCCGGGCCGAGGTGCTGGCCCTGGCCAAGGGCCTGCTCGCGGCCGGCGTACGGCCCGGCCACCGGGTCGCGGTGATGTCCCGCACCCGCTACGAGTGGACGCTCTTCAGCTATGCGGTGTGGTCGCTCGGCGCCCACCTCGTCCCCGTCTACCCCACCGCCTCCACCGAGCAGCTGCACGTCCTGCTGGCCGCGAGCAAGGCCGACACCATCGTCATCGAGCACGAGCAGCACGCCATGACCGTGGCGGCGGCCAGTGACGCGCAGGTCCGGCTGCGCCACGTCTGGCAGCTGGACCAGGACTGCGTCGGGCACCTCTGCGGGCTCGGCGGGCAGGTGCCCGACGAGGAGGTGCACCGGCTCCGCCGGACCGTGACGCCCCGGGACACCGCGGCGGTCATCCAGACCTCCGGCACCACCGGCCGCCCCCGCGGCTGCGTGCTCACCCACGCCAACCTCGCCGCCGAGGCCGACACGCTGCTGGCGGGCTGGGGCCGGCTCCTCGGGCCGCCCGGCGAACAGCCGTCGATCCTGGCGTTCCTGCCGCTCGCCCACAGCTACGGGCTGATGATCCAGGTCGCCTGCCTGCGCGGCGGCATCCTGCTCGGCCACGAGCCGGAGCTCACCCCGCAGGCGCTGCTGCCCGCGCTCGCCTCCTTCCGGCCCACCTTTCTCCTCGGGGTGCCGTACGTCTTCGAGAAGATCTACGACACCGCGCGCCGGGCCGCCGAGGAGACCGGCCGGCTGCGGATGTTCGACGCCGCTGCGGCCACCGCGCTCGCGTACGTACAGGCCGTCGAACGCCACGAGCGGGGCCGCGGCCACGGTCCGGGCCCCGCCCTGCGCGCCCGGCACGCGCTGTACGAACGGCTGGTGTACGGGCGGATCCGCGGGGTGCTGGGCGGCCGGGTGCGCACCGCCGTCTCGGGCGGCTCACCGCTCCGCGCGGACCTCGGGCGGATCTTCGCCGGGGCCGGGCTCACCATCTACGACGGGTACGGGCTCACCGAGACCAGCGGCGCGGTGACGGCGCACCCGCCGGGCCAGGTACGGTTCGGCACGGTCGGGCGGCCGCTGCCCGGCTGCGCGGTACGGATCGCCGAGGACGGCGAGGTGTGGGTGCGCGGCGACGTGGTCTTCGCCGGGTACGTGGACGAACGGGGCAGCGTGCCGCACGACGGCTGGCTGGCCACCGGCGACCTCGGGGTCCTGGACGAGGACGGCTACCTCGTGATCACCGGCCGCAAGAAGGACATCATCATCACCAGCGGCGGCAAGAGCGTGGTGCCGCTGGGACTGGAGGAGCGGATCCGGTCCCACCCGCTGGTCTCGCAGTGCCTGGTGGTCGGCGACAACCGGCCGTACGTCGCGGCCTTGATCACCCTGGACCCCGATGCGCTGGAGCACTGGCGGCGCTACCGCGGCGGATTCCAGCACGCCCGGCCCGGCGACCCGCCCGAGGAAGCCGTACGGACGGCGGTGCAGCGGGCGGTGGCGGTCGCCAACGCCTCGGTCTCACGTGCCGAGTCGATCCGCGCGTTCCGCATCCTGCCCGGCGAGTTCAGCGTCGCCGACGGGCTGCTGACACCGTCCCTGAAGCTGCGCCGGAAGGCGATCGAGGTGGCGTACGCGAAGGAGATCGACGCGCTGTACGAGCGCTGAGCGGCCGCGGGCCACCGCACGCCGGGCCGCACCGGCCGGGCGGCGCCCGCACCGTAGCACCGTCCGGTAGGCGCGGCGCGATTCTTGTCCGGGTGTGCGGACCCGCCGTCCGCCCCGTCCGTACCGGCCTAGCGTCCCAGTCGTCCCCGCCGGACCGACCGGGAGGTTCCGTGTGCGCCTCGTCGCAGGCCAGTCGTCCCCCGCTTCCCCCGCCGACGCGCGTACGCCCGCCACCGGGCTGATCGTCGCCGCCCTCGCGGTCACGCTCGTCGCCCTGCTGCTGCCCGTCCAGCTCTTCGGCCAGAACACCTCGGTCGCCGCCGCAGCGGCCGGCTGGGAGGACGACGGCGGCGGCACCGTCCGCACCCCGTACGGCCCGCTGACGCCCATGGACCGGGACTTCGTGCGCAAGGTCCGGCTCGCCGGGCTGTGGGAGCTGCCCGCGGGCCGCCAGGCCCGGGAACGCGGTACTCGCAAGGCCGTACGGACCGCGGGCGACCACCTCGTGGCCGGCCACACCGAACTGGACCGGCTCTCCGTACGGGCCGCCCGTGACCTGGGCATGCCGCTGCCGGACGAACCCACCGCACAGCAGCAGGGGTGGCTCGGGCAGCTGGACACCGCCCGCGGCCAGGACTTCGACCGGCGCTTCGCCCAGCTGCTGCGCCGCGCCCACGGCAAGGTCTTCGGGCTCGTCGCGCTCGTCCGGGCGCAGAGCCGCAACGCGATGGTGCGGCGGCTGGCCACTCGTACGAATGCGGTCGTCCTGGACCACATCACGGTCCTGGAAGGTACCGGCCTGGTCGACTTCGGCAACCTGGCGGCGGCCCGCCCCCGGCAGCCGTACGTTTCCCCGAACACGCGGCCGTACCCCCACCCCACTCTCCCCAGCACTTCCCACCACTCCCCACGAAGCGAAGTGATCGCATGACTCCACAGGCCCATAAACGCTCGCGTCTGACCACTCGCCTGGTGGCCGCGGCCGCCGCTCTGCTGCTGGGCGGCGGCGGGACCGCGCTGATCGCCGCCGGTGCCTCGGCGGACCCGACGGGCGAGGACGGCCCGGGGCAGCGCGGCGGCCCGGCGGCCGCGGCGGCCACCGTGTCGTGCCCGGACGTCGGCGACCGGCTGCGCCAGGTGCCGCGCGGCGCGCAGCTCCCGGTCTCCCGCGGGCTCGCCGCACTGGACCGCCAGGTGGCGGCGGCGTACGAGAAGATGACGTCCGGCGGGCAGGCCGGCGGCGGTCAGGGAGCGGTGCTGGAGCAGCTGCGGCAGCAGCGCGCGAAGACGATCGGGGCGATGGCCGACGCCATCGGCCGGTCGGCGCCCCGCCCGGACGCGCTGCTGAACATGAGCGCCTGCAAGACGAAGCCGACGGGTCAGTCGGTATCGGTCGGCGACCCGGCACCGGGCGGGGACCAGGCGGACGGCGACGGCCAAGGCGGCGACGAGCAGAACAACGGCGGCCAGGACGCCGACGGCCAGGCGGGCGACGGTCAGCTGCCGCCCGTCGGCGGTCCCTCGCCCGACGACTTCGCCGACATCCGCTCCGTGCAGCCCGACGCCCAGCAGCCGCCCCAGGGCGACGGCGCCTCCACCGGCACCTTCGTCTCCGAGTGCGGCACCAACGAGGAGGGCCACTTCAACTCCGACAACGTCATCGTCACGCCGGGCGTCAGCAACGGCGCGCACCACACCCACGACTACGTCGGCAACGAGTCCACCGACGCCTTCTCCACCGACGAGAGCCTGGCCGCCTCCGGCACCACCTGCGACAACGGCGACCTGTCCACGTACTACTGGCCCGTGCTGCGCGCCCTCGACGGCACCTCCGAGCACAAGCCGGGCGCGGCCCACGACGGCAACGTGGGCTCGGTCCTCACCCCGTCCTCGGTGCAGCTGACCTTCAGCGGCAGCCAGGACGGCGAGGTGACCGCGATGCCGCGCTTCCTGCGCATCATCACCGGTGACGCCAAGGCCTTCACCAACGGCCCGGCCAACGCCAACGCCTCGTGGAGCTGCGTCGGCTTCGAGGACCGGCAGCTCAAGGACAAGTACCCGATCTGCCCGGACGGCGCCGACGTCGTCCGCACGTTCAACTTCCAGAGCTGCTGGGACGGACAGAACACCGACAGCGCCAACCACCGTACGCACGTGGCGTTCGCCCAGGAGGACGGCTCCTGCCCGGCCGGTTTCCGCGCCATCCCGCAGCTCCAGGAGAAGATCACCTACGACGTGCCGGAGGGGCAGCAGTTCGCGGTGGACAGCTTCCCCGAACAGCTGCACAAGCCGGTCACCGACCACGGCGACTTCATCAACGTCATGCCGGACCAGCTGATGGACGAGGCGGTCGACTGCATCAACAGCGGCCGCGACTGCGGCTGAGCCGGCGCGGTGGTCCCGGACCGGCCCGGCCCGGCCCGGTCCGGGACCACCGTCCGTCCGTCCGCGGCCCGCCGCGCGGCGGCCTCAGAGCCCGTTCACGCGGGCCTCCCTGGTGACCCCCAGAGGACGGACGCCGGAGGCCCCGGCCCGGCGCCCGGCCCGCGAGCGGTGCCGCCGTACGCGCGCCAGCAGCCGCCGGCTGCGCAGCGCCATCTCCAGCTCGAAGCGGGTAAGCGGATCCCGCAGCGCGGGGCCGAAGAGCTTCTCGATCTGCCGCAGCCGGTAACGCACGGTCTGCGGATGCACCTGCAGCACCTTGGCCGCCTCCGGCGCGCCGCCGCCCTCCAGCCAGGCCAGCAGCGTCACTTCGAGGCGCTCGCTCTGCCGGGGCGTCAGCTCCTCCAGCGGGCCGAGCCGGCGCGCGGCCAGCGCCGTGACCAGCGACTCGTCCTGGAGGAGCAGCAGCGTCGAGAGATGGTCGTCGACGAAGACCGGGCGTACGTCGGGGCCGCCGCGCCCCGGTCCGAGCGCCAGCAGCGCGCGGGCCCAGCGCAGTGAGGACGCCGCGTCGTCCGCGGGCACGGTGTGGCCGACGGCCGCCGGGCGGCCCTTGAGCGCGGCCTCCAGCCGGGGCCGGGTCTGTGTGCCGGGGTCCGGCACGAAGAGGCAGGTGGTGCCGTCGACGGTGCCGACGAGCGCGTCACCCAGCGCCGCTGCCAGCTGCGGCGCCTCGGCGGGGGACCCGAGGACGACGGCCCGCAGGGTGGCGGGCACGGGCCAGCCGGCGCACCGGGCCGGTTCGGCCAGCGCGGCGGCCGGCAGCGGATGCTGCCCGGAGAGCGCGCCGAAGAGGACCTTGCGGGCGCGGGACACCGGCATCGGCGTGACGACCAGTCCGGCGGGGCGGCGTTCGTTTTCCGTCCGCTCCTGATAACCGAGCGACGTCAGCAGGGCCTGTTCCACGGCCCATTGCGCTTCCGCTGCCCTCGGTGATTCCGCGAGCAGCGCCGAAAAGGCGGGAAAAGCGATACGCAGCTCTGCCACCATCTTCTCGGCGAGCGACGGGAGTTCCTTTCGCAGAACCCGGGTCCACTCGCCTCGGGGCCGTGACCATATGCGGTTCAGGAGATCACACATCGCTACCTCGTTCCTGCCGTCGGGGGGCGGCTGGGATACGGCCGTTGTGCCTGAGGGCCAGTGCCTGAGTCGGCATCATCCGCACCGGGCCGGGCGACGGCGATGCCGGTGCAGGAATTTGTCACAGCGCGATAAAGGCCCGGAAGCCCCCGGACACGTCCGAGATGCTGCCGCACACATCGCCGCCGGAACGTACGGCAATTCCCCGCCCTTTCCGGGGCGTTACGCATCCTTCCGCTCGATTTCCGCCCTCGATTTCCGTGGAGGCCCGATGTCCGCGCCAGGTCCACGCGCCCGCCACCGCCCGAATTCCGCGCCCCGCGCCGGGAGGCGGCTGCCGCTGCGCCCCGCCCTGCCCGCCGCGCTGCTGCTCTTCCTGGCCGTCCTCGCCCGCTCCGGCGCCGCGGAACGGACGGCGGACTTCCTGGACTTCGGGGCCGGGGTGCTCGCCCTGGTCGCGCTGACCGGCACCGTGCTGTGGGGCCTGGCCGCCACCGACCGGCGGGTGCTGTCCTCCGGGCACCGGCTGCTGGCGCAGGCCGTGCACCGCGGTACGGGCGTGGCGGGCCTCGGCTTCCTCGCCCTGCACATCGTGGTGAAGGTCGCACGCGGGCAGACCACGGGCCGGGCCGCCGCGCTGCCGTTCGCCGACGGTGTCCGGCCGGTACTGATCGGCCTGGGCACGCTGGCCGGTTACGGGTTCCTGGCGGTCGCGGTGACCGGCGCGGCGCGCACCGCGTTCACCGGCCGGACCGCCGCCGGGTGGTGGCGCGCGCTGCACATGGCCGCGTACCTCGCCTGGGGCGCCGCCCTGGTCCACGGCCTGCGCGCGGGCCGCCCGGCGGCGGGCTGGGTGACCGCCGCCTACGCCCTGTGCGTGGCGGCCGCGGCCACGGCCCTGGCGTACCGGCTGCGGTCCGGCCGCCGACCGGCCCGCCGCGCCCCGGAGGGGCGCCGGTGAGGGGCGCGGGAGGAGCCGACATGCGGCTCCGCCTCGCGGGCGCGGCCGGCCACGACGGTGGTGCGCCCGGCATCGGCACCGAAGCCCCGCCCCCGTGGCCGCCCCGGCTGCTCGCAGGGGTGACCACCCCGCACGGCGGCGCCGCCCGGCTCGACCGCGTGGCGCACCTGACCGTGCACGGCACCGCGCCCGTACTCTCCGCCGCGGAACTCGCGGCACTCGCCGAGGACATCGCGCTGCGCGGCCGGGGCGGCGCCGGCTTCCCCTTCGCCCGCAAGCTGGCCGCCGTACAGGACGCGCTGCGCCGCTCGGACGGCCACGCCGCCGTGGTCGTCAACGGCACCGAGGGCGAACCGGGCTGTCTGAAGGACACCGCGCTGCTGCTGTACGCGCCCCATCTCGTGCTGGACGGCGCGCTGCTGGCGGCCCACGCGCTCGGCGCCCGGGCGGTTGCCATCGGGGTGACCAGGGCCGACGTGGCGGACTCGGTGGGCCTCGCGGTCGCCGAACGCGGCCCGCTGTCCGTCCGGTTACGCGTGTCCCGCCTGCCGGAACGGTTCGTCAGCGGTGCGGGCCCGGCCCTGATCGACGGACTCGACGGCGGTCACGGGCTGCCGCCCGGGCGCACGGTCCGCGCCAGCGAGCGCGGCCTCGGCGGGCTGCCCACCCTGCTGTCCAACACCGAGACCTTCGCCCAGCTCGCGGTCGCAGCGCGGCGGGGCGCGCTCGGCCACCGCACCACCGGCGTCCCCGACGAGCCGGGCACCCTCCTGCTGACCGTCGCCGGCACCCGCGTCCTGGAGGCCCCCACCGGCGTCCCCCTCGTCCGCGTACTGGCGCACTGCGGCACCGGTCCCGGCCAGGGCGTCCTGATCGGCGGCTACCACGGCACGTTCCTCTCCCCGGCCACTGCCCGCACCGTCACCCTCGACCGCGCCGCGCTCGCCGCGCACGGCGCCGTCCTGGGCGCGGGCGCCCTCCTCCCGCTGCCCGAGGGCACCTGCCCGGCCGGGGAGTGCGCGGCGGTGGCGCGCTGGCTGGCCGGGGAGTCGGCCGGCCAGTGCGGTCCGTGCGTGCTGGGCCTGCCCGCGCTCGCCGATGCGCTGGCGGCCGTGGTGCGGGGCGGCGGCGCCCGCGCCCTGGCCGCCGTACGGGCGCGGACGCGGGCCGTGGAGCGGCGCGGCGCGTGCGGCCACCCCGACGGCACCGCCCGCTTCGTCGCCTCCGCGCTGGCGGCGTTCCCCGAGGAGTTCGCCGCGCACGCGCACGGCGGCGGCTGCGGACGTCCGGTACTGGGCGCCCTGCCACTGCCCGGGAGGGCCGCCGTACCACCCGCAACGGTGTCCCCCGCTGCACCGGCCGCGCCCGCCGGTCAGCTGGTCGTGGACTGGACGCGCTGCCGGGGCCACGGCCTCTGTGCCGATCTCGTGCCCGGCGTCGTCCGCCTCGGCCCGGACGGCTATCCGCGGCAGGCGGCCATGGCACTGCCCGCCCGGATGCGCCGCCGCGCCCGCCTCGCCGTCCGCCGCTGCCCGGCCCTGGCCCTACGGGTCCTCTCCGGCGCCGAATGACCCCGAACGGACGTACGCCGATCCGCCTCCGGCCCCGTACTGCCCGCAGCACACCGCTTTGTGACGTCAAGTGACAACTTTCGCGGGCGTTGAACGGGGGCCGCGCCGCCCCCCGTATCCCAGCCCGTAGCCCCGTCCCGACGGCACCTCCGCCGCCCCCACCGAAGGAGAACCCCATGAGCAACCGAGCCACCCACGTCAACCGCCGGCAGGCGGGCATCGCCGTCATCGCACTCACCGTGCTCGCCCTGACCTCGGCCTGCGGCGACAAGGACTACGCCGCGTCCGGTGACCAGGTCCAGCCCGCCGGCCAGGGCGCCTCCGACAACGGCTCCGGTTACGGGGCGGGCGCGGAAGCCGGCAAGGACGGCGGGTACGGCGCGGCGGGCGGCGCCGCGGCCGGCGGGCCGGGTGCGGCCGCCAAGACCCTCGCCCTCAAAGAGGCGCCGGGGCTGGGCAAGGTCGTCACCGACGGCCAGGGCCTGACGCTGTACCGCTTCGACAAGGACACCCCGAAGCCGCCGAAGTCCGCCTGCGACGGCGACTGCGCCTCGACCTGGCCGCCGGTCCCCGCCGACGACGCCAAGGCCACCACCGGCATCAACGCCGCCGACCTCGGCTCGGTGACCCGCTCGGACGGCAGCAAGCAGCTCACCCTCGGCGGCTGGCCGGTGTACCGGTACGCCAAGGACACCGCGCCCGGCGACACCAAGGGCCAAGGCGTGGGCGGCACCTGGTTCGCGCTCGCCGCCGACGGCGGCAAGGCCGGCGAGGCGGCCGCGGAGAAGCAGCCGGAGGCGGACGAGGCCCCCGCCGAGGAGGCGTCGGAGGCCGCGGCGCCCGGGGCGGACGTCTCGGTCGCGGAGAACGGACAGCTCGGAAAGATCATCGTGGACGGCAAGGGCCGCACCCTCTACCGCTTCACCAAGGACAGCGCCTGGCCGATGAAGTTCGCCTGTACCGGTGCCTGCCTGGACACCTGGAAACCCGCGGAGCCCGCCGACAAGGACAAGATCGAAGGGGTACCGGCCAAGCTGATCACCACCGTGAAGCGCCCCGACGGCACCGAGCAACTGGCCGTGGACTGCTGGCCGATGTACCTGTTCAAAGGGGACAAGGCCCCCGGGGACGTCAACGGGCAGGGTGTGAAGGGCACCTGGTTCGTGGTCGGCCCCGACGGCAAGAAGATCACCAAGTCGGCCGCGGCGCCCGGCAGCTCGTACTAGCGCGGCGCCATCTCCGTCAGCCGCCCCCACACCACCAGCCGGTACTCCGAGGTGTACTCCGGCGTGCAGGTCGTCAGGGTCAGGTGGTAGCCGGGCTCGGTGTGGCGGTGGCCGGGGTGGCCGGAGCTGTACGGGACCTCGGCGAGCACCGTGCCGTCGCCGGCCGTGGTCCGCGGCAGCGTCCGGTCCACGACGTAGGTGCAGTGCGCGTCGTCGGTGTCGATGCGTACGGTGTCGCCGGGCCGCAGCAGGACCCGGCGGCGGAACGGCTCGCCGTGGGTGTTGCGGTGCCCGGCCAGGGCGACGTTCCCGGCCCGGCCGGGCTGCGCCGTCCGCGGGTGGTGCCCCACCTACCCCTTGTCCCGCACGCCGGCCTTGCCGACGCCCTCCGCGACGGGCACGGTGACGCCGAGACGCGGGATGCGCAGCACGGCGTAGGCCAGGTCCCGGCGCGGGCCCGGCGGCAACGACTCGGACGGCGATTCCTCGATCACCGTCGTGTGTTCGCCGCGCATGCCCGGCGACGGCAGCGGCGCGAAGGCCGGCGGCGTGCCGCGCCACTCCCGCTCCGGCTCCACCGCCGTCCACATCAGCCGCACCGTCACCGGTATCCGCTTCCGCACGCGGGGCACCGTACGGCGTGCGGCCGGCGATCACCGCAGCGACGGCCCGGCTTCAGCCGCCCAGCGCATGGGACACGGCGTAGATGCACAGGCCCGCGAGCGCGCCCACGACCGTGCCGTTGATCCGGATGAACTGCAGGTCGCGGCCGATGTGCGCCTCGATCTTCTTCGAGGTCTGCTCGGCGTCCCAGCTCGCGACGGTGTCCGTGATCAGCAGCGTGATCTCGTCGCGGTACGTCGTGACGACGTACACCGCGGCGCCCTCCAGCCAGCCGTCGACCTTGCCCTGGAGCCGGTCGTCCGCCGCCAGCCGCTTGCCCAGCGACAGCAGCGCCCCGCGCACCCGTTGCCGCAGCTCGCTGTGTTCGTCCTCGGCGGCCGCGACCATCATCGCGCGGACCGAACCCCACGCCGAGGCGATCAGGTCCTGCACCTCGCCGCGGCCGAGCACCTCCGACTTCAGCCGCTCCACCCGCGCCCGGGTGTCCGTGTCGGACTGCAGGTCCCCGGCGAAGTCGGTGAGGAAGCGGTCCAGCGCGCCGCGCGCCGGATGCTCGGGCATGTCCCGCATCTCCGTCACGAAGCGCAGCAGCTCCTTGTAGACCCGGTCGCCGACCTTGCGGTCCACGAAGCGCGGGGTCCAGCCGGGCGCGCCGCCCGCCACCGCCGCCATGACGGAGTCGGAGTGGACGACCAGCCAGTCGTGCGCCCGGGCGCACACCAGGTCCACCAGCCGGGTGTGGCCGCCGTCCGCGACGACCTTCTCCAGCATCGTGCCGAGCCCCGGGGCGATCTCCTGGGCGTCGGCCCGGCGGGTGATCGCCTCGCCGACCACGGCCTGCACGTCGGAGTCGCGGAGCACGGTCAGCGCGCCGCGCAGGGCCGTGGCCAGCTCGGCGGTGACCCGGTCGGCGTGCTCGGGCTCGGCGAGCCAGTGGCCGAGCCGGCTGCCGATGCCGACCTTGCGCAGCCGCTGCCGTACCACCTCGCCGGAGAGGAAGTTCTCGCCCACGAAGTCGCCGAGGCTCTGCCCGAGCTGGTCCTTCTTCGTCGGGATGATCGCGGTGTGCGGGATGGGCAGGCCGAGCGGCCGCCGGAACAGCGCGGTCACCGCGAACCAGTCCGCGAGCGCGCCGACCATGCCCGCCTCGGCGGCCGCCGCCACGTAGCCCGTCCAGCCGCCGGCCCCGGCGGCGCCGGCCCACTTCGCCAGCGCGTACACCAGGGCGACGGCCAGCAGCAGACAGGTGGCGAGGGTCTTCATCCGGCGGACCCCGCGCCGCTTCTCCTCGTCGGCCTCGTTGAATGTGAAACCGGCCACAGGGCTCGCCGCGGTCCCGGCCGTGGGACCGCCCACCGCACCGGGAGTCACGTCCGTCTTCGTGCGTTCCATCCGCTCCATCCGTTCGACCGCCCCCGCCGTTTTTCCAACTGTGACCTAGTGCTGGTTCCCTGTCTGGAACGAACCACGAGTTCCCGTCGTCCCACAGGTCGAGCGCAACGCCTTACCGCCGTCCTGGCGGGGAGGGAGCCGCCGGGCATCCGTACCGGCCGACATGGGATCATGGCGGATCGATCGGACTGCGACGGCGCCGCTGATCAGACGCTGCCCTTGCCCATCCGGAGCCAGCGGCTCCGACTTCTTCAGGAGAACGCCCCCGCATGACCAAAAGTGTGGGTTACGCCCTGCTCGCCGGCCTGGCGGCAGTGGTGGTCCTCGTATCGACGGCGATCTTCGTCGGGGTCGGCGGCAACGGCGGCGGCACCGGCAGCGACCCGCACAACCCCCGTAACTCCGCCGACCCCGCCGTCTCCGGCCAGTGGGTCGGCACCTGGTCGGCATCGGCCGCCGCCGCCGAGCCGGGCACCCTCGACGGGTACGCGGGCATGTCGATACGGAACGTGATCCACACCAGCGTCGGCGGCAGCAGCACCCGCATCCAGCTCTCCAACCTCTACGGCACCCGGCCGCTGGCGATCACCCACGCCACCGTCGCCCTGGCCGCGGCCCCCAACACCCCCACCGCGGTGGCCGGCACGATGCGCCGCCTCACCTTCGGCGAGCGCACCTCCGTCGTCATCCCGGCCGGCGGCGCGATAACGAGCGACCCCGCCCGGCTGGACGTGCCGCACGACGCGGACCTGCTGGTCACCACGTACTCCCCGGCACCCTCCGGCCCCGTCACCTACCACCCGTACGCCCGCCAGACCTCCTACCTGGCGCGCGGCGACCGGGCCGCGGACGACGCGGGCACGGCGTACACCGAGCAGAGCCCGTACTGGCGTTACCTCACCGGCGTCGACGTGTGGAGCCGCGAGGCCCAGGGCTCGGTCGTCGTCATCGGCGACTCCATCACCGACGGCATCACCTCCACCATGGGCGCCAACCACCGCTGGACCGACTTCCTGGCCGAGCGGCTCCGCAAGGAGCCCGGCGCGCCCCGCCTGGGCGTCCTCAACCAGGGCATCAGCGGCAACCGCCTGCTGATCGACGGCAGCCGCTACTCCCCCAACAACGGCCCCAGCGTGCTCACCCGCCTGGACCGCGACGCGCTGTCCCGCACCGGCGTCAAGGCCGTCATCGTCGAGATCGGCCTGAACGACCTGTTCAAGACCCCGCGCCAGTGGGACCCCAAGAAGCTGGTCGCCGGCATGCGGAAGGTCGTCGAGCAGGCACACGCGCGCGGCCTGCGGGTCACCGGCGGCACGCTCACCCCGTTCTACGGCCACCGCGGCTACTCGGTCCGCATGGACCGGGTGCGCCAGGCGGTGAACGCGCAGATCCGGGCCGGGAACGTGTACGACAACGTGGTCGACTTCGACAAGGCGCTGCGCGACCCCGCCCAGCCGAACCGGCTGCTCCCCGAGTACGACTCCGGCGACCACCTGCACCCCAGCGACGAGGGCTACAAGGCGATGGCCCGCGCGGTGAACCTCAAGCACCTCAAGGGCTCGACCCCGGCGGCACTGTAGGGACGGCGGGCGGCGGTCAGCCCAGCTCCTTGCGCCGCCGCTCCTGCTCCTCCTTCTCCAGCGCCCTGCGCTCCCGCCGCTCGGCCTTCAGGCGCTGCTTCTCCGCCCTGGTCGGCTTCCGCTCGACACCGACGCCGCCCCAGAACGCCAGACCCGTCACGATCACCCGGGGCGCGTCGGGGTCGCCCGCCACACCGGCCTCCCGGTGGTCGAAGCCGCCCATGATCTCCACGCCGCGCACGTCGACCTCGACGCCCGGCGGCACGACGATGTTGATCCCGCCCATGATCGCGAAGCAGTTGATGACCACCTCGCGGTCCGTGAACCGGGCCTCGCGCAGGTCGATCTCGCCGCCGCCCCAGAAGGCGACCGCGGTGAAGCGCCGCCCGACCGTCCACCGCCCGGTCCGCCGGAACCCTCCCAGGATCCCGACCCCGGCCGACGAGCCGCCCTCGCCGCCCACGATCCGCTCCGCCCAGGCCGGCTCGCCGGCGCCCAGGGGCGCGGCCGCCGGTGCCACCGGCGCGGCCCGGCCGCCCGCCGGGAGGTCCGCCGTCAGCGGCACCAACTCGCCGTACGTACGCGCCTTGTACGCCGCGTCCAGCCGCTCGTCGAATTCCTCCATCCGCAGCCGCCCCTCGGCCAGCGCGTCCCGCAGGATCTCCGCGACCCGGTCCCGGTCGGCGTCGGAGGCGCGCAATTCGGGGAGTTCCTCATTCATGGCACAAAGAGTAAGCAGCGAACGGGGATTGCGGTCCTAGTTCACGGCGCTTCGGGGGTACATCAGTTCACGGCGCTTCTCGTGTACATCCGTGCGATCACGTCCTCGATGTCCGGCTCCCGTACCGAGAGGTCCACCAGCGGCCACCGCTCGGCGACCGCCGCCACGACCGGCGCCGCGCTCTGCGACGCCGGGAACGCCAGCCACTGCCGCGGCCCTTCCACCCGTACGGTCCGCGCGCCCGGCACGCCCTCGATCGGCGGCAGCTCCCGCTCCAGGTCCACCACCAGCGTCCGCTCGCTCTCCCCGATGCCGTACAGCCCGTCCAGGCCGCCGTCGTACACCAGCCGTCCGTGGTCGATGACCATCACCCGGCGGCACAGCTGCTCGATGTCGGTCAGGTCGTGCGTGGTCAGCAGGACGGTCGTGCCGAGCGTGGCGTTCACCTCGCGCAGGAACTCCCGCACCCGCGCCTTGCTGATCACGTCGAGCCCGATCGTCGGCTCGTCCAGGTACAGCACCTCCGGGTCGTGCAGCAGCGCCGCCGCGATGTCCCCGCGCATCCGCTGCCCCAGCGAGAGCTGCCGCACCGGCGCGTCCAGCAGCGGCCCCAGGTCCAGCAGTTCCACGCACCGGTCGAGGTTCTTGCGGTACGTGTCGTACGGCACCCGGTACATCCGCCGCACCAGCTCGTAGGAGTCCTTCAGCGGCAGGTCCCACCACAGGGTCGTGCGCTGCCCGAAGACCACGCCCATCCGGCGGGCCAGCCGGGTGCGCTCCCGCGAGGGGTCGATGCCCGCGACCCGTATGCGGCCGCCGCTGGGCACGAGGATGCCGGTCAGCATCTTGATCGTGGTCGACTTGCCCGCGCCGTTCGGCCCGATGTAGCCCACCATCTCGCCGCGCCCGATGCGGAAGCCGATCCCGTCCACCGCCCGCACCTCCTGCCGCACCCGCCGCAGCCACCCGGCCTTGCGGCGTACCCGGAAGACCTTCTCCACCCCCTCCAGAACGATGAATTCCGGCCCCTGCCCGTCCGTCGCCGGCTCGTCCGTCGTCATGTCAGCTCCCCGTGCTCCGGTATCCGCGCAGCCCCGCCCGCCACGCCAGCGCCGCGCCCCCGCACATCACCGCGGCCACCACGGGCCCCAGGAAGTCCACCCAGCCCGGCAGCCCCAGCGGGTCGTCCCGGCCGAGGAGGCGGAGCGCGGGCAGCCAGTTCACGAAGGCGAGCGGAATGATGTACGTGACCCCGCGCACCAGGTCCTTGGCGAAGACGGTGGGCGGGTACTGCAGCATCGCGTTTCCGCCATATGTGAAGGCGTTCTGCACCTGGGCGGCGTCCTGCGCCCAGAACTGGAAAGCGGCGCCGAGCGTGAAGACCGCGCCGTAGATCGCCGCGCCGCTCACCAGCATCACCGCGACCGTCACCACCCGGCCCGGCGCCCAGTCACCCGGTAGCGCCGCCAGTGCCCAGCCCAGCACCACCAGGGCCTGCGTGAGCCGCCCTATCCGGCGCAGCGCGAACCGGTCGGCGGCGACCTGGACGTACACCGGCGCCGGACGTACCAGCAGGACGTCCAGCGTGCCGTCGCGCACCCGCGCGCCGAGCCGTTCGACGTTGCCCAGCAGCAGGTCCGCCAGCCCCAGGGCCGTGGCCGACGCTCCGTAGAGCAGGGCGACTTCGGGCAGCCCGAATCCGCCGAGCTCGTCGATGTGCGAGAACATCAGAAGGATCGTCACGAACTCCAGGCCGCTGCCCGCGGCATTGCCGAGGGCCATGATCACGAACGACGCCCGGTAGGTGAGCGTGGACCGGACCCACATCGCTACGATCAGCAGGTACGCCCGTACGCCGTGCCGCACCGGCGCGGCCCGCCCGAAGGACTCAGCCACCCTGCACCACCACCTTCCGGGTGGCCGCCGACTGCACCAGCCGGCCCACCGCCAGCAGCACCGCCGCCCAGCCCGCCTGGAAGCCCAGCGCCCCCAGCACGGCGGCGCCTTCGTACCGCCCCAGCAGGACATCGGCCGGCACCTGGAGCATCGAGGCCCACGGCAGCAGCCGTACGACCTCGCCGAAGCCCTCCGGGAAGGCGCGCAGCGGCAGCAGCATCCCGGAGAAGAACGTCGCGGCCAGGCCGCCGAGCACCGCCGTCCCGGAGCTGTCCAGCAGCCAGAACGCGGTGAGCGCGACGAGGTAGCGCAGCGCGAAGCCGACCGTCACCGCGAGCACGGCGGACACCAGGAAGGCGGCCCACGGCAGCGGCGCGGCGGGCAGCGCGAGGTCGAAGGCCAGCGCGCCGACCGCCATGGGCAGCACCCCGCGGCCGAGCAGCTGGCAGGCGGCCCGGCCCAGGTCGCTCGCCAGCCACCACAGTTGGAGGTCGGCGGGGCGGTACAGGTCCACCGCGATGTCGCCGTTGCGGATGCGTTCCTGCAGCTCGTCGATGCCGCCGTTGACACCCAGCGGTACCGTCGCCAGCAGCGCCTGGCCGAGCCATACGAAGGTCAGCGCCTGCGCCTGGTCGTACCCGCCCAGATGCGGGCGCTCGTCCCACAGGGCCAGGTAGGCGTAGGTGAGGATGAAGCCGAAGACGGTGTTGGTGAACACCCCGGCGGCGGTGGCGGTGCGGTAGGTGACGTACCGCCGGAAGCCGCCCCGGGCCACGGCAGCGTACAGCGCGACGCCACCGCCGCACCGGAGAAGTACCCCGCTCACGCTCCCGCCCCCCGTGTCGTGACGCCAAAGCAACGGACCTTAGCCCCGCCGATGAAGGAGGCGCCACGCGTTTATCACTCGTTCCGGTGAGGGAGGGAACCCGTTCGGCCGGTCACAGACCGGTCACATGTGCGTGCCACCCTCTTGGGTCGTCCCGCATGATGCGAGAGTTTCTTGTCGGGCGACACTTTTCGGAAGACACGACCTTTTTCCGGCATAGGGCGCATTTCGCCCGCTACGACACCGATCCGCCGCGGCACAACCATCGGCGGCGGCCGAGGAGTCACTACAGACATGAACGACGATTCGCAGCAGGACGGCCAGGGAAGTAACGGTTCCGCCGAGGCCGCACCGGGCGCCGCCCCGAGCCCCGGCAAGAAGGGCCGCCCCCGCCGCACGGGCTGGCGCCGCTTCCTGCCCACCTGGCGCATGACCCTCGGCGGCATCCTGGTGATCCTGCTGATCATCGTCGGCGGCTTCCTCGCCGGTTACCTCCTCGTCGGCATCCCGCCCGCCAACAAGGCGGCCAAGGCCCAGAGCAACGTCTTCCTCTTCTCCGACGGCACCCAGCTCGCCCGCGACGGCGAGGTCAACCGCGAGAACGTCAAGCTCAGCCAGGTCCCCAAGGACGTCCAGCACGCCGTACTCGCCGCCGAGGACCGCAACTTCTACAGCGAGTCCGCGGTCAACCCCGTCGCCATGCTGCGCGCCGCCTGGAACACCGTCATCGGCAAGGGCAAGCAGTCCGGCTCCACCATCACCCAGCAGTACGTCAAGAACTACTACCTCGGCCAGGAACAGACGATCACCCGCAAGGCCAAGGAGTTCTTCATCGCCATCAAGCTGGACCGCGAGGTGAGCAAGGACGAGATCCTGGAGGGCTACCTCAACACCAGCTACTACGGCCGCAACGCCTACGGCATCCAGGCCGCGGCCCAGGCGTACTACAACAAGGACGTCAAGGACCTCAACGCCGCCCAGGGCGCCTACCTCGCCACCCTCCTCAACGCCCCCAGCCAGTACGACATCGTCGTCCACCCCGAGAACCGGCAGCGCGCCGAGGCCCGCTGGAACTACGTCATGGACGGCATGGTCAAGAAGGGCTGGCTCAGCGGCTCCCAGCGCGCCGCCACCAAGTTCGACCCGCCCGGCGAGGCCAAGACCCCCAGCGGCCTCTCCGGCCGCCGCGGCTACTTCGTCAACGCCATCAAGGACTACCTCCGCGACAACGACATCCTCGACGAGGACGACCTCAAGGGCGGCGGCTACCGCATCACCACCACCATCGACAAGAAGAAGCAGCTGGCCCTCGAAAAGGCCGTCGACGACCAGGTGATGGACCAGCTCGACAAGAAGAACCGCGACGCCGACAAGAACGTCCGGGCCGGCGGCGCCTCCATCGACCCCGCCACCGGCAAGGTCGTCGCCATGTACGGCGGCATCGACTACGCCCAGCAGTTCGTCAACGGCGCCACCCGCGCCGACTACCAGGTCGGCTCCACCTTCAAGCCCTTCGTCTTCGCCTCCGCCGTCGCCAACCACGCGACCACCCAGGACGGGCAGACGATCACCCCGCAGACCGTCTACGACGGCACCAACAAGCGGATGACCGTCAGCGACGGACAGCCCACCGGCTTCGCCCCCGCCAACGAGGACGACCGCTCCTACGGCCAGATCACCGTCTCCGAGGCCACCGACAAGTCCGTCAACGCCGTCTACGCCCAGATGGGCATCGACGTCGGCCCCGACAAGGTCCGGGAGACCGCCGTCGACCTCGGCATCCCGCGCACCACCCCCGGGCTCGCCGAGTCCCAGGGCGCCATCTCGCTCGGCACCGCCACCCCCAGCGTCCTGGAGATGACCAGCGCCTACGGCACCCTCGCCAACCACGGCAAGCGCGTCCCGTACACCTTCCTCCAGAAGATCACCAAGAACGGCGAGAACGTCACCCTGCCCGACCGGGCCGAGCGGACCGCGATGCCCCGCGAGGCCGCCGACACCACCACCTCCATCCTGCGCAGCGTCGTCGAGAGCCCCGGCGGCACCGGCGCCGCGGCACAGGCCGCGGGCCGCCCCGCCGCCGGCAAGACCGGCACCGCCGAGGAGGACAAGGCCGCCTGGTTCGCCGGGTACACCCCCGACCTCGCCACCGTCATCGCCGTCTTCGGCCAGGACCCCAAGACCGCGACCCAGGAACCGCTCTACGGCGCCGGCGGCCTGGCCCGCATCAACGGCGGCGGCTGGCCCGCCCAGATCTGGGCCGACTACACAGCGGCCGCGCTCGACGGCAAGCCCGCCGAGGACTTCGACCTGGAGCTGGAGAGCGGCGCCGACCAGCCGGCGCCCACGGCCACCGCACCGCCCACCACTCCGGGCGGCGAGACCGGGGCGCCCAGCACCCCGTCGCAGACCGCGCCGCCCGTCACGCCCCCGGCCACCACGGCGCCGCCGACCACCGTCGAACCGCCGGAGCCCACCTTCCCGACCGGGCCGCCGCCCACCACGGCCCCCACCGAGGACTTCCCCACGGTCGAGCCGGGCGGCGGCGGCCCCGGCGGAGCACCGGGAACCCCGCCGGGACAGCAGTACTAGCCGACACCGCGAGGCGGCCTCCGGGCAGCGGGCATCAGTGCCCGGAGGTCGCCTTCAGGCCCACGACGGCCACCAGCAGCAGACAGATGAAGAAGATCCGGGCCGCGGTCGCCGGCTCACCCAGCACCACCATGCCCACGACCGCCGCACCGGCGGCGCCTATGCCCACCCACACGCCGTACGCCGTACCGATCGGCAGGGTCTTCGCGGCGTACGACAGCAGGGCCATGCTCGCGACGATGCCCGCGCCCGTGAACAGGCTCGGCCACAGCCGGGTGAACCCCTCGGTGAACTTCATCCCGATCGACCAGCCGACCTCCAGCAGACCGGCGACGAGCAGCAGGATCCATGCCATGACGGCACCTCCGTGACAAGCACGCACACGCCCGCGCGTGTGCATCTACAGGGGTGCGTCGTCTTGTCATGACCCGGTACGGCGCGTCTCGTCGGGATGCCCCCGACCTTAGCAAGCCATGCCGAAACGGGCGGTGACACCGGTCACCGCCCGTTCGCGCGTACTGGTCAGGGCCTTACCGGAGAGAGGGACTCACAGGTACAGCCCGGTGGAGTCCTCGGCGCCTTCCAGGCGCTCCGCCGCCACCGCGTGCAGGTCGCGCTCGCGCATCAGCACGTAGGCGACACCGCGCACCTCCACCTCGGCGCGGTCCTCCGGGTCGTACAGCACCCGGTCCCCCGGCTCGACGGTACGGACGTTCTGCCCCACCGCCACGACCTCCGCCCACGCCAGCCGGCGGCCCACCGCGGCCGTCGCGGGGATGACGATGCCACCGGTCGAGCGCCGCTCGCCCTCGGTCGTATCGGTACGGACGAGCACCCGGTCGTGCAGCATCCGGATCGGCAGCTTGTCGTGGGTGTCCTGAGTGTTGTTCGGGCTCACGGCAAGACCGTACCTGTATCCGCCCCCGGACCGGACCCCGGCCCGGCAGTACGGACCCGGCAATCCCCCTACGACCGCCGCTTGCGCGCGCTCATCGCCAGCAGCCCCACCAGGCCGACCGCGACCAGCGCCACCGGCACGATCCGCTCCATCCGCGGCGCGCCGTCCTCCGACACCAGCTGCGAGCGGACGTCGGAGACCGCCCGGTTGGCGACCACGTACGCCCGCCCGGCCGTACGGTCCACGGCCGCCGCCGCCTTCGCCTTCGCGTCGCCGACGATCGTCCTGGGGTGCAGCCGCACGCCGATCTCGTCGAGCGTCACGGCGAGCTCCTGCCGCCGGCGGACGATGTCCGCCTCGATCTGCGCAGGGGTCCTGGCATCCGACACCGCGCTGCCTCCGTCGTTTCGGCCGGTGAGTACACGTTCTCGATGGTTCCTGACGGACAGTCTGTCAGCTTGCTCTCCGTACCGCTCCACGGCACCCCCGTTCAGCGGGCCCACGCGGCGTACAAAGAGGCGAACCGGCCGACGGCGCGCGGGGCTGTCGGCGGACGTCAGTAACCTCGGGGCGGAACACACGACCACCGAGGTCGGCACGGTCACCGGCCCATGGCCGGCACGGTCACCGACCCACCCCTGAGGAGAGCCATGAGCGAGCGATTGCAGCCCGGCGACACCGCCCCCGCCTTCACCCTCCCCGACGCGGACGGCAAGCAGGTCTCGCTCGCCGACCACAAGGGCCGCAAGGTCATCGTCTACTTCTACCCCGCGGCCCTCACCCCCGGCTGCACGAAGCAGGCCTGCGACTTCACCGACAACCTCGACTTCCTGGCCGGCCACGGCTACGACGTCATCGGCATCTCCCCCGACAAGCCGGAGAAGCTCGCGAAGTTCCGCGAGAAGGAGGAGCTGAAGGTCACCCTCCTCGGCGACCCCGACAAGTCCGTCCTGGAAGCCTACGGCGCCTTCGGCGAGAAGAAGCTCTACGGCAAGGTCGTCACGGGCGTCATCCGCTCCACCGTCATCGTCGACGAGGAGGGCAAGGTCGAGCGTGCCCTCTACAACGTCAAGGCCACCGGCCACGTCGCCAAGATCATCAAGGACCTGGGCCTGTAACCGCTGACCGCCGGCCAGGCCCGCGAGGCCCCGAACCGGCACCGAGCGGCCTCCCGCCCGGGCAGTCGTCCCGGCGGAGGCCGCTCGGCAGCACCCCCGGGTTCCCCTCCACGCGCCTTGCACACCCACTCCCGCACCACGGGCACAACCACGTCACACCCGCCCTAAACGGCCCACACCGAGTGACGAATATCGCCTTCTGCCGCCAAAGTGGTTTGACCGGCTCCGTAACCGCGCAGACGCCCCTTTCGAAACGAGCCCACCGCGCAGTGCGCGGACCGACCGAGCGAGAGGACCGCACTCGTGACGACCGGCAGTACCGATGCCACGTCCGGGACCGAACTGGACCCCGAGGCGGTCCGGCGCCACCGCACGCTCTTCCGCGCCATCAACCGTCGCAAGAACCCCAAGCTCCGCCGCACCGACATCACGATCACCGACGAACGGGTCGTCAAGCGCGCCGTGAAGGCCGCCGCCGTCGGTAATGCGATGGAGTGGTTCGACTTCGGCATCTACAGCTACCTCGCCGTCACGATCGGCCACGTCTTCTTCCCCAGCGGCAGCGACACCGCGAGCCTGCTGTCCTCGTTCGCGACGTTCGCGGTGGCCTTCCTCGTACGGCCCATCGGCGGCGCCTACTTCGGCCCCCTCGGCGACCGCATCGGCCGCAAGAAGGTCCTCGCCCTCACCATGATCATGATGGCCGTGGGCACCTTCTGCATCGGCCTGATCCCCTCGTACGCCACCATCGGCTTCTGGGCACCGGTCCTGCTCATCCTCTTCCGCCTGGTCCAGGGCTTCTCCACCGGCGGTGAGTACGGCGGCGCCTCCACCTTCATCGCCGAGTACGCCCCCGACAAGAAGCGCGGCTTCTTCGGCAGCTTCCTGGAGATGGGCACCCTCGCCGGCTACACCGGCGCCGCCGGCCTCGTCCTGATCCTCAACACCTGGCTCGGCTCCGACACCATGGAGAGCTGGGGCTGGCGCCTCCCCTTCCTGGTCGCCGGGCCCCTCGGCCTCGTCGGTCTCTACCTGCGGATGAAGCTCGACGAGACCCCCGCCTTCCAGAAGCTGGAAGCCAGCCAGACGCACTCCGCGACGGGCTCGCCCGCCGAGGAGGAGACCGAGTTCTCCCACCTCTCCGAGAACCAGCCCAAGAAGAAGCTCGGCGAGATCTTCTCCCAGCAGTGGCCCGCCCTCATCCTCTGCATCGGCCTGGTCGGCGCGTACAACATCACCGACTACATGCTGCTGTCGTACATGCCGACGTACCTGACCGACACGCTCCACTACAAGGAGTCGCACGGCCTGCTGGTACTCCTCGGCACCATGGTCGTCCTGATGCTGATCATCACCTCCGTCGGCCGCCTCAACGACCGCTTCGGCCGCAAGCCGCTGCTCATGGCCGGCATGCTCGGCTTCTTCGTCCTCTCCATCCCCTCCTTCCTGCTGGTGGGGACCGGCGACCTGCTGCTCATCTGCGCCGGCATGCTGCTGATGGGCCTCTCCCTGGTCTGCCTCCTCGGCACGATGTCGGCAGCCCTCCCGGCCCTCTTCCCGACCAACGTCCGGTACGGCTCCCTCTCCATCGGCTACAACCTCTCCACGTCCCTCTTCGGCGGCACCACCCCCCTGGTCATCGAGGCCCTGATGGCCGGCTTCCACGGCAACCAGATGATCCCGGCGTACTACGCCATGGGTGCCGCGCTGATCGGCGTCATCGCCGTCCTCTGCATGAAGGAAACCGCCCAGCAGCCCCTCGAAGGCTCCCCGCCCTCGGTAGCCACCCACGAAGAGGCCGTGGAAATCGTCACGGCCCAGAGCCCGGACCCGCGGTTCTGACGCCTCTTCCCCGCTCCCCGAATCCCCCGATCACCCGATCGGGGGATTCTTCATTTCTGCCGACCGCCCTGCGTGACTGCGCCGCGGTGCATCCCGTTGTTCCGTTCGACACCAGAACAATCGGCCGCCACGTCTGACGGCCGCACGGGGGGAGGAACCATGCCTGCCGGCCCCTACACCCACGACACGTCGCACTTCAGCGCGACCGGACGTACGGAGCGCGGCCCGCGTCGACGGCGCCCCCTCGAAGACCTCCTCGCGGAACAGGTCCCGGCCAACGCCCGCCGTACACCTCCCGACCGGCTGGAGGGCGGGACAACCGCCTGGAGAATCTGCGCCTCCTCTGCCCAACTGCCATGCGGTCACCCATACCTGGTGCAGGGGAGGTGCTCGGCGCCGGACCGGACAGTGACCTAGGTGGTGACATCACCGTCAGCCGCCAGCCGGTACCATGGCTGGCGGCTGGCGGCGGTGGCGCAACGGCGACGCAGCAGACTTAGGATCTGTGGCCCGTGAAGGGCTTGAGGGTTCGAATCCCTTCCGCCGCACTGGTTTTACTTACCTAAGCCAGGCCCCCGACCTCCGTATCAGCGGAGGCCGGGGGCCTTCGTCGTTGAGTGGAGACGGGCTCAGCCCAGCAGTTCCCGGACCACCGGGGCGAGGGCGCGGAAGGCCTTGCCCCGGTGGGAGATGGCGTTCTTCTCGTCTGCCGTCAGTTCGGCGCAGGTGCGGGTGTCGCCCTCGACCTGGAGGATCGGGTCGTAGCCGAAGCCGCCGGAGCCGGCGGGGGCGCGGCGGAGGGTGCCTTCGAGCTTGCCCTCGACGACGCGCTCCGTGCCGTCCGGGAGGGCGAGGGCCGCGGCGCAGGCGAAGTGGGCCGCGCGGTGCTCGTCGGCGATGTCGGAGAGCTGGGCGAGGAGCAGGTCCAGGTTGGCCTGGTCGTCGCCGTGCCGGCCGGCCCAGCGGGCGGAGAAGATGCCGGGCGCGCCGCCCAGTACGTCCACGCAGAGGCCGGAGTCGTCGGCGACGGCGGGGTGGCCGGTGGCCTGCGCGAGCGCGTGGGCCTTGAGGAGGGCGTTCTCGGCGAACGTGACACCGGTCTCCTTGACGTCGGGGACCTCGGGGTACGCGTCGGCGCCGACCAGATCGATGTCGAGGTCGGCCGCGGTGAGGATGGCGCGGAGTTCGGTGATTTTGCCGGCGTTGCGGGTGGCGAGGATCAGGCGCTGGTGCTTCATGGTGAGCGATTATCCCGGCCACCCGTGGCCGGGACGCCCGGCGGGGCGGGCGACACCCGGGGCCCGCTCGGGCGGCCGCGCGTACGAGGTGGGTGTGGGTTCCCGGACGCACCTCGTACGCGCCTCACTCACCCGGGCGGGCAGCCCACGGCTCAGCCCGGGGTGCAGATCTTGGTCAGCTCCGAGGCGGCGGCTTCGATGGGCGCGGTGTCGGGGGTCTTGCCCTGGTCCAGGGCCTGCTGGGCGTCCTTGACGCCGCGGGAGAGGTCGTCGACGGCCTTGCCGATATCGGCGTTGTCGCTCGTGTCGCCGAGCTCGTCGAGGTTCTTGTCGATCTTGTCGAGGGCCTGCTGGGCCTCCGCGGGGTTCTCGGCGCCGCCGGAGAAGGCCTGCTGGAGCTCGTCGACGTTCTTTCCGACGGTGGCGGCGGTCTGGGCGCAGTCCAGGGCCGTCTCCACGGCCCCGCAGCCGGAGAGCACGGGAACGGCCAGGGTGATGGCCGCCACGGCCGAGGCGGCGGTCACGGCCGTACGGCGGGCGGGCCGCACGGCGGGGCCGGAACCGGGGGTTCGGCGGCGGCGGGCGAAGCGGTACGCGGACATGGACGGGGCCCTCCCTTGGCAATGAACAGGTAAAGGAAGGAACGCTCGGGGCCCGGTTTTGGTTGCCGACGCCGCCGGATCGAGACGAAAGGTCAGGTAAGTCCGGTGATGAGGCCGGTCTGGGTCAGGAACATGGCCAGGACCACCACGAGGGTCCAGCCGACGAGGTGTTCCATCCAGGGCTTGTCGTCCTTGGGGCCGCCGGTGCGGGCGGCAGGCGCGTCGAGGGCGGCGGCAGCGGCTTCAGCAGACATGACGTGGCGTTCCTCGTCGTGGGGAGCTGGGGACGGGCACCCCGCAGCGGTACGGGGAGATACGGGGCGCATGTCCCACCTTGCGCCTGCGCTGCAGCCATTCCTAGAGATGCAGATCCCACGAGGGGAACGTCACAGATCACCGGGAGGGGCGGGGACGAGGAGGTGCCGCCCCGCGCCCGGCCCCGGCGGCCCACCGCCCCGGTGGTCCGCCGCCCCGGTGGTCCGCCGCCCCGGTGACCCGGTACGCCTCAGAGCGTCTGGGCCAGTGCCTCGCGCTGGGCCTTGTCCAGGTCCGTGCAGCCGGCGACGGCGAGGTCGAGGAGGGCGTTGAGCTCGTCGCGGGCGAAGGGCTCGGCCTCGGCGGTGCCCTGGACCTCGACGAAGCGGCCGTCGCCGGTGCAGACGACGTTCATGTCGGTCTCGGCGCGGACGTCCTCCTCGTAGCAGAGGTCGAGGAGCGGGGTGCCGTCGACGATGCCGACGGAGACGGCGGAGACCGTGCCGGTCAGCGGCTTGCGGCCGGCCTTGATGAGCTTCTTGCCCTGGGCCCAGGTGACGGCGTCGGCGAGCGCCACGTACGCGCCGGTGATGGCGGCGGTACGGGTGCCGCCGTCGGCCTGGAGGACGTCGCAGTCCAGGACGATGGTGTTCTCGCCGAGGGCCTTGTAGTCGATGACGGCGCGCAGCGAGCGGCCGATGAGGCGGGAGATCTCGTGGGTGCGGCCGCCGATCTTGCCGCGGACGGACTCGCGGTCGCCGCGGGTGTTGGTGGAGCGCGGGAGCATGGAGTACTCGGCGGTGACCCAGCCTTCGCCGCTGCCCTTGCGCCAGCGGGGTACGCCTTCGGTGACGGAGGCGGTGCAGAAGACCTTGGTGTCGCCGAAGGAGATGAGGACGGAGCCCTCGGCGTGCTTGCTCCATCCGCGTTCGATGGTGACGGGGCGGAGCTGTTGGGGGGTGCGGCCGTCGATACGAGACATGAGGTCGACCCTATCGGGAATGCCGGAGGCCCCGTTCCGGTGCGTGGGCACGTGCGGAAGGGGCCTCGGCGGGAGCGCGGCGCGAGCCGTAAGGCTCAGCGGCGGGAGCCGTGGGCTCGGCTCACATCATGTCTTCGATGTCGGCGGCGATGGGGTCGGCGTCGGTGCCGATGACGACCTGGATCGCGGTGCCCATCTTCACGACGCCGTGGGCGCCGGCGGCCTTGAGGGCGGCCTCGTCGACGAGGGAGGGGTCGACGACCTCGGTGCGGAGGCGGGTGATGCAGCCTTCGACCTCTTCGATGTTGTCGAGGCCACCGAGCCCGGCGACGATCTTCTCAGCCTTGCTGGCCATGTCCACTCCTGCTTGTCTCGGCCGTCGGCGGTTGTGCCGAAGGATTTCACACGGTAACGCACGTTCAGCCCTGTTGGACGGGCGTTCGTCCGCTGCCTGGCGAATGATGGCGACCACCCGGTGGCGCGTCAGGAGAGGTCCCGTAGCGCCACTACGAATGGTCTACACCACCAGTATGCGGCAAGCAGTAGCCGGCCGTCGCGGGGCCGGCGGCCGGGAGGTTGCGGATGAGTTCGGACGCGGCGGCGGTGCCGAAGCGGAAGTGGGGCGGCGGGCTGTTCCAGGGCCTGCAGAAGATGGGGCGCAGCCTGCAGCTGCCGATCGCGGTGCTGCCGGCGGCGGGCATCCTGAACCGGCTGGGGCAGCCGGACGTCTTCGGCGCGGACGGGCTGGGCTGGGAGGACGTGGCGAAGGTGTTCATGGGCGCGGGCAGCGCGCTGCTGGACTCCTCGCTCGGGCTGCCGATGCTGTTCTGTGTCGGCGTCGCGATCGGCATGGCGAAGAAGGCGGACGGATCGACGGCGCTGGCGGCGGTGGCGGGCTTCCTCGTGTACTACTTCGTGCTGCACCAGTTCCCGGAGGACTGCGCGGGCGGCACGACGTTCGTGAGCGGCGGGCCGCTGGGCGGCGCGTGCGTGGCGAAGGACGGTACGGGGGCGCCGGCGACGTACCAGAATCCGGGGGTGTTCGGCGGCATCGTGATCGGGCTGCTGTCGGCGTGGTTCTGGCAGCGGTACCACCGTACGAAGCTGGTGGACTGGCTGGGCTTCTTCAACGGCCGCCGGCTGGTGCCGATCATCATGTCGTTCGTGGCGCTGGCCTTCGCGGTGGTCTGCCTGTTCGTGTGGCCGCCGATCGGTGACGCGCTGACGAGTTTCAGCAGGTGGATGGTGGACCTGGGCGCGACGGGTTCCGGGATCTTCGGTGTGGCCAACCGTGCGCTGCTGGTCATCGGCATGCACCAGTTCCTGAATACGTTCATGTGGTTCCAGTTCGGTGACTTCACCAAGCCGGACGGGACGGTGGTGCACGGTGACATCAACCGGTTCCTGGCGGGTGATCCGAGTGCGGGCCAGTTCACGTCCGGGTTTTTCCCGATCATGATGTTCGCGCTGCCGGCGGCGGCGCTGGCGATCACGCATTGCGCGAAGCGGCACCGGCGCAAGGAGATCGCGGGAATGATGCTGTCGGTCGGCCTGACGTCGTTCGTCACGGGGATCACGGAACCGATCGAGTACTCGTTCCTGTTCGTGGCCCCGGTGCTGTACGCGCTGCACGCGGTGCTGACGGGTGTGTCGATGGCGGTGACCTGGGCGCTGGGGGTGCACGACGGGTTCAGTTTCTCGGCGGGCCTGATCGACTACGTCATCAACTGGGGGCTGGCGACCAAGCCGTGGCTGATCATTCCGATCGGCCTGTGTTTCGCTGTGGTCTATTACGCGGTCTTCCGCTTCGTGATCACCAAGTTCGATCTGGCGACGCCGGGCCGTGAACCGGAGGACGTGGGCGAGTCGATGGAGCAGCAGAACGTGAAGTAGGGACTGCCCTGCGTGGTCGGTGTCCGGCTCCGGAACAATGGATTCCGGAGCCGTTCCGCGTGGCGCCGTAACGATCAGGAAGAACGGATTCCTTTATCTGGTGACGACATGCTAAGTATGGTCTAAACCACTCAGTGGTGTAGACCATACTAGCGGGCCGCCCCTTTCCCCCGGGCCCGCCTCACCAGGAGGAATCCGATGAGTACGGCCACCGCCGACAAGGCGGCTCCCGCGAAGAAGCGGGGCTCCGGCCTGTTCCAGGGCCTGCAGAAGATCGGCCGCAGCCTCCAGCTGCCGATCGCCGTCCTGCCCGCAGCGGGCATCCTCAACCGGCTCGGCCAGCCCGACGTCTTCGGTGACAAGGGCCTGAACTGGATGGCCGTGTCGAAGGTCTTCGCCGCGGCCGGCGGCGCGGTCTTCGACAACCTGCCGCTGCTGTTCTGCATAGGCGTGGCCATCGGCTTCGCGAAGAAGGCCGACGGCTCCACGGCACTGGCCGCCCTGGTCGGCTTCCTGGTCTACAGCAACGTCCTCAAGGCCTTCCCCGTCGAGGAGGGCCACATCGAGAAGGGCAAGTGGGTCGAGCCGGTCGTCAACAACCCCGGCGTGCTCGGCGGCATCGTCATGGGCCTGCTCGCCGCGGTCCTGTGGCAGCGCTTCCACCGTACGAAGCTGGTGGACTGGCTCGGCTTCTTCAACGGCCGCCGGCTGGTACCGATCATCATGGCCTTCGTCGGCACCGCGGTCGGCGTGCTCTTCCTGCTGGTCTGGGAGCCGGTCGGCAACGCGATCTCGGCCTTCGGCGAGTGGATGACCGGCCTCGGCGCCGTCGGCGCCGGCCTCTTCGGACTGATCAACCGTGCGCTGATCCCGATCGGCATGCACCAGTTCGTGAACACCGTGTCGTGGTTCCAGCTCGGCGACTTCACCGACGCGGCCGGTAAGGTCGTGCACGGCGACATCAACCGCTTCTTCGCGGGCGACCCGACCGCCGGCCAGTTCACCTCCGGCTTCTTCCCCATCATGATGTTCGGCCTGCCGGCCGCCGCGCTGGCCATGGCGCACGCCGCCCGTCCGGAGCGCCGCAAGGTGGTCCTGGGCATGATGGTCTCGCTCGGTCTGACCTCGTTCGTCACCGGCATCACCGAGCCGATCGAGTTCGCGTTCATGTTCATCGCACCGGTGCTGTACGCGGTGCACGCCGTGCTGACCGCCATTTCGATGGCCATCACCTGGGCGTTCGGCGTGCACGCCGGCTTCACCTTCTCGGCCGGCTTCATCGACTACGCGCTGAACTGGCACCTCGCCACCAAGCCCTGGCTGATCATCCCGATCGGCCTGGTCTTCGCGGCGATCTACTACGTCGTGTTCCGGTTCGTCATCCAGAAGTTCAACCTCGCCACCCCGGGCCGCGAGCCCGAGGAGGAGGTCGAGGACCTCACGAAGGCGTGAGCCGCAGGGCGTGAGCCCGCACCTCTCATGGAGGAGGCCCCGGTCTCATGAAGAAGGCCCCGGAACCGTACGTCGGTCCCGGGGCCTTCCCCATGGCACGTCAGATCTTGTAGACGGCGCCCGCCTTGGCGACCTCCACGGGACCGTCGAAGACCTCCTGGGCGTCGCGGAGGCTGATGCCGGGGTCGGTCCACGGGGGGATGTGGGTGAGGACCAGGCGGCCGACGCGGGCCCGCGCCGCGTGTTCGCCCGCCTCCCGGCCGTTGAGGTGCAGGTCGGGGATGTCCTCCTTGCCGTGCGTGAAGGACGCCTCGCACAGGAAGAAATCGGTGTCCTCGGCGAGCGTGTGCAGTGACTCGCAGACGCCGGTGTCGCCGGAGTACGTGAGCGACCGGCCGTCGTGCTCGATGCGGAAGCCGTACGCCTCCACGGGGTGGCTGACCTCTGCCGTACGGATCGTGAACGGGCCGACGGTGAAGGTGCCGGGGGCCAGCGTGCGGAAGTCGAAGACCTCGCTCATGGCGTGGTCGGTGGGGAGGTCGGCGTGGGCCGCGGTGAGCCGCCGTTCCGTTCCGGCCGGGCCGTACACCGGCATCGGGGCGCAGCGGCCGCCGTCGGGGCGGTAGTAGCGCACCACGAAGTAGCCGCAGAGGTCGATGCAGTGATCGGCGTGCAGGTGCGAGAGGAGTACCGCGTCGAGGTCGTAGAGACCGCAGTGGCGCTGCAGCTCGCCGAGGGCACCGTTGCCCATGTCGATGAGCAGCCTGAAGCCGTCGGCCTCCAGGAGGTAGCTCGAACAGGCCGATTCCGTCGAAGGGAACGACCCCGAGCATCCGACGACAGTGAGCTTCATAGGGGCGTGAACCTCCGTGGGCGGGGGCGGTGCGGCGGGTCCATGCGGGGCTTGGGCCGTGCTCGGCCGGTCCGTACCAGTCGTTGCAGTGCCCACGAGGGTAAGGCGCGAAAGGGCCGGTGGCTCCTCCAGCGGGGCGAGCTGTGGGCGGAATCACCAGTCCGGGTGGGCCTTTGTGCCGGGAGGGGCGGGGGCCGGTATATACGGTCGCCTGGCGGGGAGATCTTCCGGGCGGCGAGCGAGGAGGCGGTCGTGGACACCTCATGGTGGCCGGCGGTGCTGGCCGTGGTCGTACTGGCGCTGGTGGTGGCGGTCGTCGACGGGCGGGCCCGCTCGGACCGGGGCCCGCGGCGCGGCGGCCGGCGGCCCGGGCGCGGGCCGCGCCGGGACGGTGGCCGCGGTACCGGGCGTACCTCGCGGCGCCCCGGTGATCTGCCGGTCCGTACGCGGTCCGGCAGGGGCGGCGCTCCGGAGCCGGGCGAGATCTGGTGGGCGAAGGTGCCGTTCGAGGACATGGCGGCCGCCAAGGACCGGCCGTGCCTGGTACTGGCCGTACGGGGCGGGTCCGCGCTGGTCGCGAAGATCACCAGCCGGTACCACGACGAGCGGCCCGGGGTGATCCCGCTGCGGCCCGGGACCGTGGGAGATGCGCAGGGCCGGCCGAGCTTCCTGGAGACGGACGAGCTGCGGGAGGTCGCGGTGGCCGACTTCCGGCGCCGCGCGGGCACGGTGGATCCGCTGCTGTGGGACCAGGTCCGGCATCTGGCCCGCTAGCCGCCCCAGCAGCGCCCCGGACAGCGCGAAGGCGCCCGGCGGTACGGGCCGGGCGCCTCGCGGAAGCGGTTCGTCAGCGTGCGGACGGACTCACGCCCACAGCTGGCCGTGCAGCGTCTCGATGGCCGCTTCGGTGCTCTCCGCGGTGTAGACGCCGGTGGAGAGGTACTTCCAGCCGCCGTCGGCCACGACGAACACCACGTCGGCGTTCTCGCCCGCCTTGACGGCCTTCTTCGCGACGCCGATCGCGGCGTGCAGGGCCGCGCCGGTGGAGACGCCCGCGAAGATGCCTTCCTCGGCGAGGAGTTCGCGGGTGCGGCGCACCGCGTCCGCCGAGCCGACGGAGAAGCGGGTGGTCAGCACGGACTCGTCGTAGAGCTCCGGGATGAAGCCCTCGTCGAGGTTGCGCAGGCCGTAGACCACGTCGTCGTAGCGCGGCTCGGCGGCCACGATCTGTACGCCGGGGACCTGCTCGCGCAGGTAGCGGCCGACGCCCATGAGGGTGCCGGTGGTGCCCAGGCCCGCCACGAAGTGGGTGACGGAGGGCAGGTCGGCGAGGATCTCGGGGCCGGTGGTGGCGTAGTGGGCGCCCGCGTTGTCCGGGTTGCCGTACTGGTACAGCATCACCCAGTCGGGGTGCTCGGCGGAGAGCTCCTTGGCGACCCGGACGGCGGTGTTGGAGCCGCCTGCCGCGGGGCTGGAGATGATCTCCGCGCCCCACATGGCGAGCAGCTCGCGGCGCTCCTGGGAGGTGTTCTCCGGCATGACGCACACGATGCGGTAGCCCTTGAGCTTGGCCGCCATGGCGAGCGAGATGCCGGTGTTGCCGCTGGTGGGCTCCAGGATCGTGCAGCCGGGGGTGAGCCGGCCGTCCTTCTCCGCCTGCTCGATCATGTGCAGCGCGGGACGGTCCTTGACGGAGCCGGTGGGGTTGCGGTCCTCCAGCTTGGCCCAGATCCGTACGTCGTCGGAGGGCGACAGCCGCGGCAGGCGCACCAGGGGGGTGTTGCCTACCGCGGCGAGCGGGCTGTCGTACCGCATCAGCGGGAGCCGCCGGCGACGGCGGGAAGGATCGTCACGCTGTCGCCGTCGGCGACCTTCGTGGTGATGCCTTCGAGGAAGCGGACGTCCTCGTCGTTCAGGTAGACGTTGACGAAGCGGCGCAGCTGCCCGTTCTCGACCAGGCGCTCCTTGATGCCGGCGTGCCGGGTCTCCAGGTCGTCGAAGAGCTCGCCGAGGGTGTCGCCGCTGCCCTCCACGGCCTTCTGACCGTCGGTGTGGGTGCGCAGGATGGTCGGGATTCGGACCTCGATGGCCATGAGGATGCTCCTGGTTTCGGCTGGCTGGGCGCTTCCCGGAAGGGGCCGGAGAGCGAGTCTGGAGTGCGCCGCTGCGGCGCGTCGGGCGAGGGCGTCCTGGGACGCGGGCGGGGCGTACGTTCAGGGCCCGCCGGCCGTCTCGGCCGGGCGCCTGTCGACAGGGCAGGCGGTACCGGTCAGCCGGCTGCGCAGCGCGGACAGATCGCGCTGGCGAGGCGGCACAGGTCGACGTGCAGCCGCGCAACGAGCAGCAAGCCCGGCGTCTTCTCGCTCACGTCGTGGTCAACCATGCGGTCATCGTATCGATTCCCGGTCCGGGGATTGGAACCCGGTCTCGGGATGCGGACGGACGGTGCACACCATGTGGGATGCACCCATTCGGGGCGCCCCGGCGGGCCGTGCGCCGCCGGGGCCTTCCGGGTGCGGGAGGTGACGGGCGTCACGCCTCACGCGTACGCGTCGACGACCTCGACCTCCTCCTCGGTGATCTCCCCGTCGACGATCCGGAACGAGCGGAACTGGAACGGTCCGGCGTCGTCGGTGTCGGCGGTGGAGACCAGGACGTAGTGCGCGTTCGGCTCGTTCGCGTACGAGACGTCCGTACGGGAGGGGTAGGCCTCGGTCGCGGTGTGCGAGTGGTAGATCACGACGGGCTCCTCGTCCCGGTCGTCCAGCTCGCGGTAGAGCTTGAGCAGGTCGGTGGAGTCGAACTCGTAGAACGTGGGCGACCGTGCCGCGTTCAGCATCGGGATGAACCGCTCGGGGCGGCCGTCGGCGGGCGCCGGCGTCGGGCCCGCCAGGACGCCGCACGCCTCATCGGGGTGGTCCTTGCGGGCGTGCTCGACGATCTGGTCGTGGAGGGCCCGGGTGATGGTCAGCATGGTGACCAGAATAAGCAGCGGGCCCGTACGTACCATCAGGTGATACGTACGGGCCCGGATGCTGGACCGCAGGAATGCGCCGCTCCGGCGGGTCAGTCCTTCTTCGTCAGGCCGCCGGGGCCCTTGGCCGCGAACACATCGGGGTTCCGGCGCTTGATGACGAGGTAGCCGATGCCCATGATCAGGGCCCAGATGGGCGCCGCGTAGAGCGAGATCCGGGTGTCCGGGTCGATGCCCATCATCACGATGACCATGGCGATGAAGGCCAGCGCGAAGACCGAGGTGTACGGCGCGCCGATCGCCTTGAACTCCGACATCGGCAGCTCGCCGCGGTTGGCCTTGGCCCGGTAGCGCAGCTGCGAGAGCAGGATGACGATCCAGGCCCACATGCCGGAGATGGTGGCGAAGGAGACGACGTAGTTGAAGGCCTCACCCGGCCACTGGTAGTTGATCCAGACGCCGACCATCATCATCATCACCGAGACGGCGGTACCGCGGGTGGGCAGGCCGTTCTTGCTGAGGTAGGTGAAGATCTTCGGGCCCTGCCCGTTGAGCGAGAGGTCGCGCAGCATCCGGCCGGTGGAGTACATGCCGGAGTTGCAGGAGGACAGCGCGGCGGTGAGCACGACGAAGTTCACGATGCCGGCGCCGGCCGGCAGGCCGATCTTGGCGAAGGCCGCGACGAAGGGGCTGACGCCCGGCTCGAAGACGGTCCAGCTGACGACCGACAGGATGATGATCAGCGAGCCGATGTAGAAGAGGCCGATCCGCCACGGGACCGTGTTGATGGCCTTCGGCAGGACCTTCTTCGGGTCGGTGGCCTCACCGGCGGTGACGCCGACCAGCTCGACGGCGAGGAAGGCGAACATCACGATCTGCAGGGTCATCAGCGTGCCGCCGATGCCCTTGGGGAAGAAGCCGCCGTCGGCCCAGAGGAGGGTGAAGGAGGCGGTGTCGCCGGCGTCGGAGAAACCGAGGATGATCACGCCGAGGCCGATCAGGATCATGCCGATGATGGCGGTGACCTTGACCATGGAGAACCAGAACTCCAGCTCACCGAAGATCTTCACGGAGATCAGGTTGATGCCGAAGAGGGCGACGGTGAAGACCAGTGCCGACACCCATTGCGGGATGCCGTCGTTCCAGTACTGCACATAGGTGGCCGCCGCGGTGACCTCGGTGATGCCGGTGACGACCCAGAAGAGCCAGTACGTCCAGCCGGTCACGAAGCCCATGAAGGGGCCGAGGAACTCGCGGGCGTACTCCGAGAAGGACCCCGAGACGGGGCGGTACATGAGCAGCTCGCCCAGGGCCCGCATGATGAAGAAGATGACGAGCCCGACGATGGCGTAGGCGAGGATGATGCTCGGCCCGGCCTTCGAGATCGCCTTGCCCGCCCCGAGGAACAGGCCCGTTCCGATGGCGCCACCAATGGCGATCATCTGGATCTGCCGGTTTCCCAGACCGCGCTGATAGCCCTCTTCCGGGGCAGATCCCGCGGCGTCGGTGACGCCGTGCTGATTGTCGACCTGCGCTGAGGTCATGAGTGGTGCGCCTTTCTCCATTCCGACCCGGTCTGTCCGGATCGGGTCCCGATCCCCCCGGATGGAGTCCTGCACGCCGACGGTCGGCCGGCGAAGCGCTCCCGCGGCGACAGGGGTGGCGTCACCGACGGCAGGTCGAGGATTTCTACCACGACCACTTGGGATGTACTACCGGGGCGCCATGGGGCACAACGGGGAAAATAGGACGAAATTCAAAAGGCGCAGGAAGACGGAGTGGCTCCGTCATGCGATCGTTATCCGGATTTGAGCATCCGCTGAGCGAACGCCTCTCCGTGCGTAGTCGGACGTGCCGCACCGGTGACGAAACCGCCGGTCAGGGCATCAGCGTCTCGATCAGGGTCTCCTGCAGCCCGCCCAGCCAGAGGTACGCCATCGCCATCGGCTTGCGCGGGTCGTCGTCCGGCAGGCCGAGCAGCCCGCTGCCGTCGTCCTCGTCCGTGACCTCCAGGCGGGTGCCGATCGCCAGCCGGAGGTCGTTCAGCGCCCCCAGCCACTGCTGGGACTCGTCCGGCTTGAGCCGCAGCACGGCGCCCTCGGACTTCCCGTCTCCCTCCACGGACAACGCGTCCAAGGAGCGGACCACGGCGAGCGCGTCCTCACGCTTGCGCGCCCGCAGGTCGTTCTCGGTGTAGCGGCGGAACTCCGCCGACGCGGCGCGCACGTCGTCGTCCGGCACGTGGTCCGGGCCGCCGTACGCGTCGGGGAAGAGCCGGGCCAGCGCCGGGTCGGACGGCGGCTCACTGGGCCCCTCGGCGAACAGCGCGTCCAGCGGGTCCCCGCCCTCGGCGGGCTCGTCACCGGGGCCCACCAGCTCCATCAGCTGGACGGCCAGGCTGCGCAGGATGGAGATCTCGACCTCGTCGAAGGCGGCCGCCGCTCCCCCGCCGGGCAGGGCTTCGAAGTGGCCGGCCATCAGCGGTCCTGCGTGAGGGTCGCCCAGAGGCCGTAACCGTGCATCGCCTGCACGTCGCGCTCCATTTCTTCGCGGGTACCGCTGGACACGATCGCGCGGCCCTTCCGGTGGACGTCGAGCATGAGCTTGCGTGCCTTCTCCTTGGAGTACCCGAAGTACGCCTGGAACACGTAGGTCACGTAACTCATGAGGTTGACGGGGTCATTGTGAACGACGGTCACCCAGGGGACATCGGGCTCGGGCGCCTCGAAGGGCGCTTCCGTCGTTTCAGGACGTTCGATCTCCGTCGGTGCGACACTCACGGGTCCCATGCTGCCACCCGGGAGGGGCGCGCGCACAAACGACCCAGGGAAATCGTCAATGTGACGAGTAAGGGAGGTAGCATCCTTCCTATGAACACAGCAGACCTGGGGCTGCCGGTGGCCGTGCCGTCGACTGCGCTCTTCACCGACCAGTACGAACTCACCATGCTGCAGGCCGCGCTGCGGTCCGGGACCGCCGACCGCCGCTCGGTCTTCGAGGTCTTCACCCGGCGGCTTCCCGAGGGCCGCCGGTACGGCGTCGTGGCGGGCACCGGGCGGGTGCTGGACGCGGTGGAGAACTTCCGCTTCGACTCCACCATCCTGGGCTTCCTCGCCGACCGGGGCATCCTCGACGAGGAGACCCGCCAGTGGCTCGCCGACTACCGCTTCAGCGGTGACATCTGGGGCTACCCCGAGGGCGAGGTCTACTTCCCCGGCTCGCCGATCCTGCGCGTCGAGGGCACCTTCGCCGAGGCGGTGCTGCTGGAGACGGTGATCCTCTCGATCCTCAACCACGACTCGGCGGTGGCCGCCGCCGCTTCCCGGATGTCGGTCGCGGCCGGTGAGCGCCCGCTGATCGAGATGGGCGCCCGGCGCACCCACGAGCTGGCCGCCGTGGCCGCCTCCCGGGCCGCGTACGTGGGCGGCTTCCACACCACCTCCGACCTCGCGGCCGGCTTCCGGTACAACATCCCGACGGCCGGGACCAGCGCGCACGCCTTCACCCTGCTGCACGACAGCGAGCGGGACGCGTTCACCGCGCAGGTCGACAGCCTGGGTGCAGGAACGACTCTGCTGGTGGACACCTACGACGTCGCCGAGGCCGTCCGCACCGCCGTCGAGGTGGCCGGGCCCGGCCTGGGCGCCGTCCGGATCGACTCCGGCGACCTGCTGCTGCTCGCCCACCGGGTGCGCGAGCAGCTGGACGAGCTGGGCGCGACGGACACGAAGATCGTGGTCACCAGCGACCTGGACGAGTACGCCATCGCCTCGCTGGCCGCGGCGCCCGTGGACGCGTACGGCGTCGGCACCCAGCTGGTCACCGGCAGCGGGCACCCCACCTGCTCGATGGTCTACAAGCTGGTCGCGCGCGCCGACAGCGACGGCGCCGACGCGCCGCTGCGGCCGGTCGCGAAGAAGTCCATGGGCGGCAAGGCGTCCCACGGGGGCCGCAAGTGGTCAGCGCGGCGCCGGGACGCGCACGGCGTGGCGGAGGCCGAGGTCGTCGGCACGGGGCCGGTCCCGGCGGAGCTGGCGGACCAGCAGCTCCAGGTGCCGCTGGTGCGCGGCGGCGAGGTGGTCGCCCGCGAGCCGCTGGACGCCGCGCGCGACCGGCACATCGCGGCGCGGGCCGGCCTGCCGATGTCGGCGATGCAGCTGTCGCGCGGTGAGGCCGTGCTGCCGACGGAGACCGTCTGAGGCGGCTTTCCAGGTACCTCGGTACGCAGGCGTCCGGCACCCCCCTCGGCCGGTTGGGGCGCGGCGGGGCGCATCGATGCCCCGCTCTGCGCCTCTGGCCTGCCGGTGTGTCGCCGACCGCCGTGCAGCGCCCACTCCCGCAATGCCGAGTGAGTGGCTACCCTCGGTCACATCAGCGCATGCCGTAGCCCCCACAGGTTTCACAGCCGCCACATTTTTCCCAGCCGCCACCCGTCTCCCCCCATTTCCCATCCGGAAGGCCGCACCATGCACCGGGCATTGATCGTCGTGGACGTACAGAACGACTTCTGTGAGGGCGGCAGCCTCGCCGTGGCGGGCGGCTCGGACATCGCCGCCGCCATCACCGACCTGGTGGGCGAGGCCGCGGGCGGCGGGTACCAGTACGTGGTGGCCACCCGTGATCACCACATCGACCCCGGGGACCACTTCTCCAGCCGGCCGGACTACGAGCACAGCTGGCCGGTGCACTGCGTCGCCGGGACGGAGGGCAGCGGCTTCCACCCCAATTTCGCGCCCGCCATCGTCTCCGGCGCGATCGACGCGGTCTTCTCCAAGGGCGAGTACACCGCGGCGTACAGCGGCTTCGAGGGGGTGGACGAGAACGGCGCCTCGACGGCGGAGTGGCTGCGGGCGCACGACGTGACCGAGGTCGACGTCGTCGGCATCGCCACGGACCACTGCGTACGGGCCACGGCGCTGGACGCCGTGCGCGAGGGGTTCCGCACCCGGGTCCTGCTGGACCTGACCGCGGGCGTGGCCCCGCACACGACGGAGGCGGCGGTCGCCGAGCTGCGGGAGGCGGGGGCCGAGCTGACCGGCAAGCCGGTGGTCAGCGGGGGCTGAGGCGCCGCCCTCGGGGGCACGTCAGCGGGGGCCGATCGTCTCCGGGACGGCCGGGCGGAGCAGCGCCCGTATCGGGTGCCAGGACTCCGTGTCGTCGTCCGGTGCGCCGCGCCAGACCAGCCCGTCGGGGTGGTGGAGCACGGCCGTGACCTCGTCGGGGGTGGGCGGCTCGGTGTTGCCGCGCAGGTAGACGGCGCGCAGCCCGAGGTTGCGCAGCCTGGTCAGGGCGCGCGGGCGGTTCGCGGCGTGGACGAGGACGCGTACGCGGTGGCCGCTGCGGCCCGGTCTGGGCAGCGAGAGGGCCACCACCACGCTTCCGCCGGGAAGCCTGATGAAGCCGGAGCCGGTCAAGGTCATGTCTCCCCCGTGCATGGTCGGTGCATCGGTCGGTGCATGGTCGTGCGGCCGGCGCGGACCGGGTCAGGGCACGCGTCGGAATCCCCTCGTGAGACTACGTGTCAGCAAGGAGGCCGCAGGAGGCATCTAAACGCGATCGGCCGCCGCCCGCTAGGGGGTGGCGGCCGATACGTCTGTGACCTGCGGGTTTCCTTACTTCTTCGCCGCGCGGCCGACCTCGATGATCACCGTGGAGCCGTCCTTGGTCTCCTTGGAGACCTCGATCCGGGTGTTGGTGTCAGGAACGATCACGCCACCGGTCGGGTTCGCCTTGTCGTAGTAGGTGCCGTACCGGTCGTCGAAGACGGTCACGCCCTTCTGCGACGGGATGCGCACCGCCTTGCCGTCCTTGTGCAGGGTGATCGCGTCGGTACGGGCCCGGGTGAAGGTCGAGTCGAAGGTCTGGAAGCGGTTCCGCATGAGCTTGCCGTCCGCCCACTTCGTGGCCTTCGGGTGCGCGTCGACGGGGAGGATCTGACCGGTACCCGGGTGCTCGCCGACGTTGTTGTCCGGCTGCGAGGTGTCCCAGAGCCAGACCAGCACGCCGTTCTGGAACGGGAAGTGCTCGACCCAGTTCGGCCGGGTGGAGGGCCAGCCGAAGTTGTACGGGCCGGTCTTCAGGGTCTTGTCGTACGACACGTACTGGCGGTTCTCGACGAGGTAGTACTGCGCGTAGTCCTTGGTGAAGGACTCGCCGATGCGCGAGAAGCCCTTGGCGGTCCAGCCCGCGTCGTCGCCCTCGGCGCCGTCGGTGAAGAGCGGCTTGCCGTCGGCCACGATGCTCAGGCCGTCGGCCGCGAAGCCCTTCTGGGCCACGCCGCCGTCGGTCTGGTAGCGGAACCGCAGGTCGACCTTCTTGCCCGCGTACGCGTCCAGCGGGTAGACGAGGTCCTGGTACGCCTCGACCGTGCCGGTCAGCGCGGGCTTGTCACCGGCGTCGCGCGGGATGGCCCGGCCGTTCGCGGTGCCGTCCAGCGGGGTCCAGTTGGCGCCGCCGTCCGTGGAGACCTCGGCGTACAGGTAGTCGTACTCCGCCTCGATGTCCCACCAGCCCTTGAGGTTCAGGGACGCCTTGGCCGCTCCGGTGAGGTCGACGGACCGGGTGAGGGTGTTCTTCAGGTCGTCGCCCATGCCGCTCCACCACTGCTTGGAGCCTTCGGCGGGCTTCACGACCGAGGTGGTGACGGCCTTCTTCGGCAGCTCGACGACGAGCGCCTGCTTGTGCTTGGTGTTGTACTCGGCGACGCCCAGCTTGTGCCAGGACTCCGTCGCGGCGCGCGCGGTGTCGTAGTTGAGCCAGCCCAGCTGGAGCTTGTCCCAGGCGCTCATGTCGCCGGGCAGGTCGCCGATGGAGTCCTTGCCCTCGCCGAGCCAGGAGCCGGAGGACATCAGCGACCAGAAGTCGACGGAGGACTCGCCGGTGCCGCCGGTGTCGTACTCGTCCGGCAGGCCCAGGTCGTGGCCGTACTCGTGGGCGAAGACGCCGAGGCCGCCGTTCTCCGGCTGCATCGTGTAGTCGCCGACCCAGATGCCGGTGGAGCCGATCTGCGCGCCGCCGGCCTTGTTCTCGCCGGGGCCGGTGCGGCCCGCGTCGGTGCCGTACGCGTACCAGCGGTGCGCCCAGATCGCGTCGGTGCCCTGCACGCCGCCGCCGGCGGACTCGTCCTCACCGGCGTGCACGATCTGGAAGTGGTCGATGTAGCCGTCCGGCTCGTTGAAGTTGCCGTCGCCGTCGAAGTCGTAGCGGTCCCACTGGTCGTACTGGGCGAGGCCCGCCTTGATCTGCGCGTCGGTACGGCCCTTGGCCTTCTGGTCAGCGGCCCAGCGGTTCACGCCGTCCCGGATCAGGTCCCAGGCGTTGGAGCAGTTGGTCTGGCCGCAGTAGTTGGAGCCGTAACGGGCCTCGTTCCAGTCGACCTTGACCCAGTCGGAGACCTCTCCCTCGACCGAGTAGCGGCCCGAGGACTGCTTCTCGTAGTACTTCGCCAGGGACTCCTTCTTCTTGTCGTGCGAGAAGTAGAGGTCCTGGTAGTGCTGCTGGTTGAAGTCGGGCTGCCAGTCCGTGCTGTTGTCCGTCGCACGGTCCGGCTCGGCTATCTGGTTGTGCGCGGGACCGGCGTCGCCGCCGTACTTCTTCACCGGCGGCTTGGGGCCGTCGCCGTCCGGGTCGTACATGGTGGTGTCGTCGACCTTGTCGCCGAACTCCACCAGGATCGTGAAGATCTTGTCGGTCTTCTCCCGGGCCAGCTCGACGTACTTCTCCTTGCCCAGCTTCACGACCTTCGAGCCGCCGCGCTCCGTCGCCTTGGCGTCGCCGGATATGACCTGGCGGAGCGCCTCTTCGCGCTGGGCCTCCTGGCGGTCGCTGAACGGGCCCTTGAGGTCGTGGTCCACCGTCCGCTCGGCGGGTGCCGGGTCGTTCGGCGCGCTCGCGGCCGTGGTACGGCCGTCGGCCTGCGCGGCCCCGGACGCAAGAACGGCCGCCCCGATCGCGGCGGTTGCCGTGGCCAGGGCGGCCGATCTGAACAGCAATCTCTGGGATCTCACGGTGCGCTGTCCTCCCCTGAAACGAACGGTCGTTGGAGAGATTTGACCGGAACGCCAGGGGAAAAGACAGACCTTGATTTGGGCACGTCAGCCCAGTACGTTACTCGGCTCGTCGCGTACGGGTATCGGACGGCGGGCAGCCTTCGGGTGCGCCCCGACAGGCGCGCCGTTCGGGCCTGTTGCCCGGACACATGAATCGGTGCGCCCCCCGTGACCCGGCCCGTGGGTCAAGTCACGCTTACCGGACGTTCCGCTCGGGCAGTAAGGACCGTAGAGTCTTTTGACGGCGCGCCATGTCGACTCACACCCCGCTGCTTCCGAGGACGGACCCGCCATGCCTCGACCGACTGCCGCACAGCTCGCCTACGGTTCGGCCACCGTCGTACTCTCCACCCTCGCCATGCTGCTGCTCTCGCAGACCAGGACGGGCATCGGTGTCGCGGTGATCGCCATCGCCGGGCTGGGGCTCGGTCTCCTCGTCGCGGTCACGGCGCCGCTGCCGCGCGCCGCGCGGGCCCGCCGGATGCGCGTCGCCGCCCCGCAGGTGCGGCCCGAAGGCTTCGCGGGGCGGCGTACGTCGCCGACCCGGCCTGCCGAGGCCCGGGTCGGCGAACACTCCCGGTAGGACGCGAGGGCGGTCAGGCGGTGGAGACCACCACCGTGCGGGCCGCCTTGTCGTGCAGGCACTGCTGGTACGGCTTGTCCCAGGTGCACCACAGGACGTTGAGCAGCCAGAAGATCGTGCCGCAGCAGGGGATGACCTCGGGCAGGGTGTAGACGGCGGCACGCACCCAGCCCGCCTGGGCCGTGGGGATCGACCCGTTCTCCAGCATCGCCACCCTGATCTTCATGGCCATCTTGCCGACGGTCTGGCCGCGGCTGGTGAGCATGACGCCCTCGTAGATCAGATAGGCCAGCATCGTGACGCCCGAGACCACGCTCTGCTTGCCGCTCTCGTTCGCCGCGGTGTAGTCCACACCGCCCACGATGAACCACATGATCAGACCGACCGGCACGCCGATGAGGATGCCGTCGATGATCCGCGCGACCAGCCGCCGGCCGCGGCCCGCGAGCGGCGGCATCCCGGCGAGCGGATCGGGAGCACCGTAGGGATCACCGCCGCCGTACGGGCCACCGCCGGGCGGGCCGCCGTAGGGCCCACCGCCGGGCGGGCCACCGTACGGGCCTCCGCCGGGCGGCGGGCCCCCGCCGTAAGGGCCGCCTCCGTAGGGGCCCTGGGGCGCGCCGCCGTACGGGTCGCCGCCTGGCTCCCGCGGGCGCTGCGGCTTCTTGAGGAACGGGTCGTCTTCCGGCGGTTCACCGGATCCGGGCCTCGGCTGGTCGGTACTCATGGCCCGAGTCGACCGCGTACCACCGGTCGCCGCATCCGGCGTGCGCCGTTCGGGGGAAGTGCGGCGGCCCGGAGAGTTGCGCGTCCCGCGCGCCGGAGCGCCCCGGCACTCCGGCGCGCACGGCTGCGTGCGGGCTCAGCCCTCGGCCACGAACGTCCGGGCCGCCTTGTCGTGCCAGCACTGCCGCCAGGGGCGGTCGAACAGGCACCACAGGGCGTTCACCACGCCGACGGCCAGCACGCCCAATACGCCGTACACGAGCCAGCGCTTGACCGCGGCGCCCGTTTCCGGGATGTCGTGGCCCTCGATGTCCAGCACCCGCACGCCGCAGAGCTTCTTGCCGAGCGTGTGCCCCCACTTGGCGGTGGGCAACGCCTCGACGAGCAGGCCGACGACCAGCAGCACCGCGACCACGATGGCCAGATAGCCGCCGGTCGTGCCGTCGAGGAGGTAGACCGTGGTCTGCACGCCGGACTGCTTCGCCGCCTCGACCTTGGCGTCGATGTGGTCGGCCGCCGCGCTCCACAGCGGTACGGCGACCCCCGCGAGCAGCGCGCACAGCACGAGCGTGTCGATCAGCCGGGCGGCGACCCGGCGGCCGAGGGAGGCGGGCCGCCCCTGGGCCTGTGCGGCCTGGAGGAAGGGGTTGTCGGCCGGCGGCTTCCAGGGGATGACGCCCTCGGGGGCGCCGCCCTGCTGCGCGGCCTGCGGGCCGGACTGCTGGGGCGCCGACGGGCCCGGCTGCGGGTAGCCGTAGCCGCTCTGCTGGGGGGCCGCGGGGCCCGGCTGCGGATAGCCGTACCCGCCCTGCTGCGGTGCGGCGGGACCGGCCTGCTGGGGCGCCGACGGGCTGGGCTGCGGGTAGCCGTAACCGCCCTGGCCGGGCAACGACGGGGCGCCCTGCTGGGGATAGCCGTAGCCGGACGCCGACGGCTGCGCCTGGGCGGCCGGCGACTGCTGGGCCGGTGTCTGCTGAACGGGGGGCTGCGGGGCGGGCGAGGCGGCGGGCGGGGCCGACGGGTCCTGGCCCGGCCGGTCGAGGCGGATCGCCATCGTGCCGTCGGCGACGGGCGCGCCGGGACCGACCGCACGGATCGCCATGGTGCCCTCGCTCCGGACGCCGGCCGGGGCCTGCGCGGCGCCCTCGGCCGGCCGCTCGCCGCCGGTCCGCCCGCCGTCCGTACGCTCGCCGCTCCGCGCTGCGGGCGCGGCGGCGGCACCGGAACCTTCCTGCGCGGCGCCCGCCGCACCCTCCGGTGCGGCGTCGCCCCACGGCTGGGCCCCGGCGGGCGCGCCCTCACGCTGCGGCGGGACCGCGCCCCAGGACACCCGGCGGTCCTGCTCGCCGCCGAAGCCGGCCTGGTGGGCGGTGTCGGCCTGCCACGAGGCGGCCGACTCGGGGCTGTTGCCGTGCAGCCGGCGCGGGTCGTCCCAGTCGGCGGCGGACGCCGCGTCCACCTCGCCGCGCTCACGCACCGCGAGCGCGTCCGCCTCGGGGGCCTGCCCGTCGACCTGTCCGGAGTCCTCCTCCTCGTCGAAGAAGACCGGGCCGGTCTCCTCGGCGGTGGACGGCTGATCGGCAGCGGGCGCCGCCGGGGGCGGGGCGGCGGCACCCGGCGGCGGGGCCGGCATCGGCTCGCCGTCGGCGGGCGCCGGGCGGCTGGTACCGGGCACCCAGGCGGCGCCGTTCCAGTACCGGATGTAGCCGGGGATGGACGGATCCGGGTAGTAGCCAGGCGTGGGGCTGCCGCCGGCGGATCCTGACGAAGGCGCGCTCATGTCCAAAATCCCGTATCTGTGCTCGGCCTGCTGGGGGCGGGTGGGGCTAGTGCAGTCTGCCGCAACGCAGCGTCCACATCTATCAGACGGGGGGTGGTCGCCGGGTATGTCCCGGCTCCTGCCCCTCGGAAGAGGGGTGCGAAAAAAGTTGTACGAAGTCGCGTAATGGTCCGGGGGCTACGGCCTCTATCCCTGTGCGGGCGGTTGTTCACGGGGCGTCCGCACAGGAACGTAGAGAGGCGTGACACATGCACACCGTGGTGGAACGAGAGCTGGAACTGGGTCTGGTGCTGTCGCCCGAGCGCAGCGTCGCGGTGCCCGCCCGGCTCACCTACCGGACCGACGACCCCTACGCCGTACACGTCGCCTTCCACATCGGCTCCGACTCCCCCGTCAACTGGACGTTCGCCCGCGAGTTGCTGGTGGAGGGGGTGTTCCGGCCGTGCGGCCACGGTGACGTGCGGGTGTGGCCGACCAAGGTCGAGGGCCGCAGCCTGGTCTGCATGGCGCTGAGTTCGCCGGACGGCGACGCGCTGCTGGAGGCCCCGGCCACCGCGGTGTCGGCGTGGCTGGAGCGCACGCTGCGGGTGGTGCCGCCGGGCACCGAGGAGGAGCACCTCGGGATCGACAAAGGCCTGAGCGAACTGCTGGCGCCGGCCGCGCGCGACGACCTGTGGCTGCGCGACCCGTGGCCGTCGGACGAGTCGCCCGAGGGCGGCGCGTAGGGCGTACGGCGCCACCCCGAGAGTTGGTGGAATGTTCAACCGAATCCGGGCGTTGCCGAGACCATGACCGAGACGTACTACACGCACGGGACCCCCGCCGAGCGCTGGGACCGTGCGGGGCTCTTCTTCGACGCCAAGGACTACACGACCGCGGCGCACATCCTCGAAGGCCTCGTCGACGAGGTCCCCGAGCTGGTCGCGCCGCGGCTGCTGCTGGCCCGCGCCTACTACCACTCCGCGCAGCTGTGGCGTGCGGAGACGGAGCTGCGCGCGGTCCTGGAGCGGGACCCGGTCGAGAGCTACGCCCAGCTGATGCTGGGCCGCACCCTCCAGCGGCAGGGCCGTCCCGACGAGGCGGCCCGCCACCTCCGGATCGCCGGTGCCATGACCGGCGACCCGGACCTCCTCTGACGGCCGTCCGCCGGGGCTCCGGCCCCGGCACGCCGTCGTCCGCCCCGGGCCTCAGCCCCGGTAGGTCTCCAGCAGCCGCAGCCACACCTCGCTGATCGTCGGGTACGCGGGCACGGCGTGCCAGAGGCGGGAGAGCGGCACCTCACCGGCCACGGCGACGGTCGCGGAGTGCAGCAGCTCACCGACGCCCGGGCCGACGAACGTGACGCCGAGCAGCACCTCCCGGTCCAGGTCGACGACCATCCGGGCACGGCCGCGGTACCCGTCCGCGTACAGGCTCGCGCCCGCCACGCCGCCCAGGTCGACGTCGACGCTGCGGACGCGGTGCCCCGCGCGCCCGGCCTCCTCGGCGGTCAGCCCGACCGAGGCCGCCTCCGGGTCGGTGAAGACGACCTGCGGGACGGCGGCGGTGTCGGCCGTCGCGGCGTGCGCGCCCCAGCGGCCGGTCTCCAGCTCCGGTGTGCCCTGGGCGCGGGCCGCGATGGCCGCGCCCGCGATCCGGGCCTGGTACTTGCCCTGGTGGGTGAGGAGGGCCCGGTGGTTGACGTCGCCGACCGCGTACAGCCAGCCCCCGTCGACCCCCGTGACCCGGCAGCTGTCGTCCACCTCCAGCCAGCTGCCCGGCGTAAGGCCCACGCTCTCCAGGCCGAGGTCGTCGGTGCGCGGCGCGCGTCCGGTGGCGAAGAGCACCTCGTCGGCCTCGATCCGGTCGCCGCCGCCCAGGGTGAGGGTGACCGGTCCCGCCGGGTCGGGGCGGTGCACCTCCTCGACCGAGGTGTCCCAGCGGATGTCGGCACCGGCCTCCTTCAGGGCCTCGGCGACCAGCTCACCGGCGAACGGCTCCATACGGGCCAGCAGGCCGGAGCCCCGTACGAGCATCGTGACCCGGGAGCCGAGTGCCTGGAAGGCGGTCGCCATCTCCACGGCGACCACGCCGCCGCCCACGACCGCGAGCCGGTCCGGCACCTTCTGCGCGCTGGTCGCCTCGCGGCTGGTCCAGGGCTCGGCCGTGGCCAGGCCCGGCAGGTCGGGGAGCGCCGCGCTGCTGCCCGTGCAGACCGCGACGGCGTGCCGGGCGGTGAGCTCCACGCCGCCGTCGACGATCACCCGTTTGGGTCCGGCCAGCCGGCCCTTGCCACGTACGAGGTCGATGCCGGCCGAGTCCAGCCACTCGACCTGGCCGTCGTCCTTCCAGTGCGAGGTGAAGGCGTCCCGGTGGGCGAAGACGGCGCGGGCGTCGAGCGGCCCGCCCGCGGCCTCGGGAAGTCCCGGGACGCGGCGGGCGTCGGCGCGCGCGGTGACCGGACGCAGCAGTGCCTTGGACGGCATGCACGCCCAGTACGAGCACTCGCCGCCGACCAGCTCGCTCTCGACGATGACGGCGCTCAGGCCGAGTGCGTGCGCACGGTCGGCGACGTTCTCACCGACCGGGCCCGCGCCCAGCACCACGACGTCGTACTCCCTGCTCTTCCCTGCGGGTTCTGCGGTCTGTGCCATCAGCGCTCTCGCTCCCTGCGTCCGGCTGTTCCCGGCGGTGGACGGTCGTCGTGCCCATCCTCCGCCCGCGGGCACGCCCCGGCCACAGGGCCGGGGAGCGGGTCAGCGTATTCGCGCCTCGACGGCCTCCTTGGCCTCGGCGAGACCGGCGCCCGTCAGCTGCCGGTACCGCTTGATCGCCTCGATCTTGCGGTCCCGGCGGAGGAGGTCGTCGACCTCGGCCAGCTCGGGGCGGTCGTCGGCGATGCCGTGGTGCGCCAGGAGGAGGTCCAGGCGGCGCTCCGTCTCGCGCAGCCGGCGCTCCAGCCGCCTTGTGCGGGTGTCGGAGAGGGAGTTGAGCAGCAGCACGATCGCGAGGATCAGCGCCACCCAGGTCAGTGCGTCGTCCATGGCATGACTGTACGGCGCGCCACTGACAACGCCCGCTCCCCGGCGGCCGGGGCCTCAGCGGAACTCGCCGGAATTCAGAAGACCTTGCCGGGGTTCAGCAGGCCGTGCGGGTCGAAGACCTGCTTGATGCCGCGGTGCAATTCCAGGGAAACCGGCCCCAGTTCGCGGGCCAGCCACTCCTTCTTGAGTATGCCGACGCCGTGTTCGCCGGTGATCGTGCCGCCCAGCTCCAGGCCGAGCCCCATGATCTCGTCGAAGGACTCGCGGGCCCGCCGGGACTCGTCGGGGTCGGCGGCGTCGAAGCAGACGGTGGGGTGGGTGTTGCCGTCGCCCGCGTGCGCGCAGACGCCGATGGTGAGGTCGTACTTCTCGGCGATGGCGGCGCAGCCGTTGAGCAGGTCGGCGAGCTTGGAGCGGGGTACGCAGACGTCGTCGATCATGGTGGCCGTCTTCACCGCTTCGAGGGCGGTGAGGGTGAGCCGGCGGGCCTGGAGCAGCATGTCGGACTCGGCCGCGGTCTCGGCGGGGACGACCTGGGTGGCGCCCGCCGCCTCGCAGAGCGCGCCGACGGCGGCCAGGTCGGCGGTCGGGTCCGGGGTGTCGAAGGCGGCGAGGAGGAGCGCCTCGGTGGAGTCCGGGAGCCCCATCTTGGCCATCGCGTTGACCGCGCGGATGCTCGTACGGTCCATCAGCTCCAGCAGCGAGGGGGCGTGGCCGCGGGCCATGATCTCGCAGACGGCGGCGCAGGCGGCGTCCGTGGAGGGGAACTCCGCCGCCAGCGCGAGCTGTTGCGGCGGCTCGGGCTTGAGCGCGAGCACGGCGCGCACGACGACGCCGAGGCTGCCCTCGGAGCCGACGAAGAGCCGGGTGAGGTCGTAGCCGGCCACGCCCTTGGCGGTGCGGCGGCCGGTCTGCAGCAGCCGGCCGTCGGCGAGCACGACGTCCAGGCCGAGCACGTACTCGGCGGTGACGCCGTACTTCACGCAGCACAGGCCGCCGGACGCGGTGCCGATGTTGCCGCCGATGGAGCACATCTCCCAGCTGGAGGGGTCCGGCGGGTAGTACAGGCCGTGCTCGCTCACGGCCCGGGAGAGGGTGGCGTTGATGACGCCGGGCTCGACGACCGCGATCCGGTCGACGGGGTTGATCTCCAGGATGCGGTCCATCTTGGTGAGCGAGAGCACGATGCAGCCGTCGGAGGCGTTGGCCGCGCCGGACAGGCCGGTGCGGGAGCCCTGGGGGACGACGGGTACGCGCAGCGCGGTGGCGGTGCGCATGACGTGCTGGACCTGCTCGACGGTGCGCGGCAGGACGACGACGGCGGGGGTGCCGGCTTCGCAGAAGCTGGCCATGTCGTTGGCGTAGGAGCCGGTGACGTCGGGGTCGGTGAGGACCGCCTCTTGGGGGAGTCCGGCGCGCAGCTGTGCGATGAGGTCCATGGCGTCAGCCTTGCATCTATGTTGCATACACGGAAGATCGTGGAAGTGACTTTCCGCCGTGCGTTGCGTTCCGCCGGGCCCGGGCGGAACACCCGGACCCGGCCGCGCGGTCACAGATTCCCGCGCTTGGCCTGCTCGCGCTCGATCGCCTCGAAGAGGGCCTTGAAGTTGCCCTTGCCGAAGCCCATCGAGCCGTGCCGCTCGATCATCTCGAAGAAGACGGTCGGGCGGTCCTGGACCGGCTTGGTGAAGATCTGCAGCAGGTAGCCGTCCTCGTCCCGGTCGACGAGGATCTTCAGCTCGCGCAGCGTCTCGACGGGGACCCGGGTCTCGCCCGCCCACTCGCCGAGGGTGTCGTAGTACGAGTCGGGGGTGTCCAGGAACTCCACGCCGGCCGCGCGCATCGAGCGCACCGTGGCGACGATGTCGTTGGTGGCGAGCGCGATGTGCTGGACGCCGGCGCCGCCGTAGAACTCCAGGTACTCGTCGATCTGCGACTTCTTCTTCGCGATCGCGGGCTCGTTGATCGGGAACTTGACCTTGCGGGTGCCGTCCGCGACGACCTTGGACATCAGCGCGGAGTACTCGGTGGCGATGTCGTCACCGACGAACTCCTTCATGTTCGTGAAGCCCATGACCTTGTTGTAGAAGGCCACCCACTCGTTCATCTTCCCGAGTTCGACGTTGCCGACGCAGTGGTCGATGGCCTGGAAGAACCGTTTCGCCGGGGGCTCGACGATCGGGTCGGCCGCGACGAAGCCCGGCAGGTACGGGCCGTCGTAACCGGACCGCTCGACCAGGGTGTGCCGGGTCTTGCCGTACGTCGCGATGACCGCGCGCACGACCGTACCGTGCTCGTCCTTGGTCTCGTACGGCTCCTCGATGCCGCGCGCACCGTGCTCGACGGCGTAGGCGTACGCGGCGCGGGCGTCCGGCACCTCGATGGCCAGGTCGATCACGCCGTCACCGTGCGCGGCGACGTGATCGGCGAGGAAGCGTCCCCAGTCCGTCGAGGGCTTGATGACGGAGGTGAAGACGAAGCGGGCGCCGCCGGACTCCAGGACGTAGGAGGCGGTCTCGCGGCTGCCGTTCTCCGGACCCGAATAGGCGACCCGCTTCATGCCGAAGGCGGTGGCGTAGTAGTGCGCGGCCTGCTTGGCGTTGCCGACGGCGAAGACGACGGCGTCCATCCCCTTCACCGGGAAGGGGTCCGCCTGCGCTGCCGTACCAGGTGAATGATCGATGGTCTCAGTCATGGCGGCAGGCTCTCTCTGATCCACAAGGTGCGCAATAGTTTGCGTTTCGACTGGACAACATGGCCACCGACTCGCGGGTATCGTCGGGCGATCTGTACATCATGACCACCGTCAGACCCATGGAGAGGCGGCATATGGCGATCGACCGACTGGACGGGCGGCTCATCGAACTGCTCGCGGCGGAGCCGCGGATCGGCGTACTGGAGGCGTCCCGTCGGCTGGGGGTGGCGCGCGGCACGGTGCAGGCCCGGCTGGACCGCCTTCAGTCGAATGGAGTGATCCGGGGATTCGGCCCCGACGTGGACCCGGCGGCGTTGGGCTATCCGGTGACCGCTTTCGCCACACTGGAGATCAAACAGGGTCAGGGCGCCGACGTTCGTAATCATTTGGCAACCGTCCCTGAGGTCCTTGAGCTGCATACAACGACGGGACATGGGGACATGCTCTGCAGATTGGTTGCACGTTCCAACGCCGATCTGCAACGTGTCATCGACCGGGTTGTCGGCTTTGATGGCATCATGCGGGCTTCGACTGCGATTGTCATGGAGAATCCGGTCCGCCTGCGCATCATCCCCCTGGTGCAACAGGCGTCGGGGGACTGACCGAGGAGACCCCGAGTGAGCTTCTGGGAATACGTCTCAGGTCGGCACACCCAGCTGCTGATCGATACGTATCAGCACGCCAGCGCGGTGTTCCAGTGCATGGTCCTCGCCACCGTCATCGGGGTGCTCGTCGGGGTCCTCACGTACCGCAGCGAGTGGGTGGGCAATCTCGCCACCACCACGACGGCCACGATCCTGACCGTCCCCTCGCTGGCCATGATCGGCCTGCTCATCCCCATCGTCGGCCTGGGCGTCGCGCCCACGGTCGTCGCCCTCACCCTCTACGGACTGCTGCCGATCGTCCGGAACGCCGTCGTCGGCCTGCGCGGGGTGGACCCCACGCTGGTCGACGCGGCGAAGGGCATCGGCATGTCCCGGGCCGCCCGGCTGTTCAAGGTCGAACTGCCGCTCGCCTGGCCGCCCATCCTCACCGGCATCCGGGTCGCCACCCAGATGCTCATGGGCATCGCCGCGATCGCCGCGTTCGCCTCGGGCCCCGGCCTCGGCAACGAGATCTTCCGCGGTATCGCCTCCCTGGGCAGCGCCAACGCGCTGAACCAGGTCCTCGCGGGGACCCTCGGCATCGTGGTCCTCGCGCTCCTCTTCGACGCCGCGTACGTACTCATCGGACGCCTGACCATCCCCAGGGGGATCCGTGCCTGAGCAGACCACGACGGGCGCCGCCATCCAGCTGGAAAGCCTCACCAAGCGCTATCCGGGCAGTGCGGTGCCGGCGGTGGACGACGTCACCATGGACATCAAGGCCGGCGAGATCGTGATCCTCGTCGGCCCCTCCGGGTGCGGCAAGTCCACCACCCTGCGGATGATCAACCGGTTGATCGAGCCCACCTCGGGCCGCATCACCATCGGCGACGAGGACGTCACCGGCATCGACCCCGTACGGCTGCGCCGCAAGGTCGGGTACGCCATCCAGTCCTCCGGGCTCTTCCCGCACATGACGGTGGCCCAGAACATCGCGCTGGTGCCGAAGATGGTGGGCTGGTCCCGGGCGAAGATCAGGAGCCGGGTCGAGGAGATGCTGGACCTGGTCGGCCTGGACCCGCGCGAGTTCCACGGGCGCTACCCCCGCCAGCTCTCCGGCGGCCAGCAGCAGCGCGTCGGCGTGGCCCGCGCGCTCGCCGCCGACCCGCCCGTACTCCTGATGGACGAACCGTTCGGCGCGGTCGACCCGATCACCCGCGACCACCTCCAGGACGAGCTGATCCGGCTCCAGCACGAGCTGCACAAGACGATCGTCTTCGTCACCCACGACTTCGACGAGGCCATCAAGCTCGGCGACCGCATCGCCGTCCTGCGCGAACGCTCGCACATCGCCCAGTTCGACACCCCCGAGGCGATCCTCACCAACCCCACCGACGACTTCGTCTCCGGCTTCGTCGGCGCGGGCGCGGCCCTGAAGCGGCTGAACCTCACCCGCGTGCGGGACGTGGAGATCGTCGACTTCCCCACCGCCACCATCGAGGACCCGCTGCAGTCCATCTTCGACAAGCTGCGCGACGGCGCCAGCAACGAACTGCTGCTGCTGGACCGGCACAACCGGCCGTACAAGTGGCTGCGCCGCGGCGACCTCACGCTCGCCAAGGGCTCGCTCGCCCGGGCCGGCACGCTCGTGCACGACACGGTCACCCGGGACGCCACCCTGCGGGACGCGCTGGAGGCCGTCCTCACCGACAACGCGGGCCGGGTCGCCGTCACCGGGCGGCGCGGCGAGTACACCGGCGTCGTCGACATGGAGACGCTGATGAACAACGTGCACGAACTGCTGGACGCGGACCGGATGGACGCCATCGAACACCGGCACGAGCTGGAGGAGCAGCGCCTCCAGCAGACCCGCCGGGAGCAGGAAGGCACCGACAGCGCCCACGGGGCCTCCGCATGAGCCCGCGCGAGGAGCGGACCCGGCGCGAGGACCGGCCGCCGGGCGAGCACGAGGTCATGGGGCTGGCCTTCCGGGACGAGGTACGCGCCGGCGAACGCGAGGAGGAGCCGCCCGCGCCGCCCGCGCGGCAGCAGCGCCGGATCACCTGGCAGAAGGCCACCTTCCTGCCGTTCGTCCTGCTCGCCGCGCTGCTCGCCACCTGGCTGTGGTTCCGCGGCGCGCACCTGGACTCCATCGCCCACCAGGCCGTCGACGACGGCAAGGTGTGGCTGGCGCTGCGCCGGCACATCTACCTCACCGCGGTCTCCACCTTCTTCGTACTGATCATCGCGATCCCGCTGGGCATCGCGCTGACCCGCGCGAAGCTGCGCAAGGCGACCCCGGCGGCGATCGCCGTGGCCAACCTCGGCCAGGCCGTCCCGGCCCTCGGCCTGCTCGTCCTGCTGGTCATCTGGCTCGGCGTCGGTGTCCAGGCCGCGATCATCGGCATGGTCATCTACGCCGTGCTGCCCGTACTCGCCAACACCATCGCCGGGCTCCAGGCCATCGACCCCACCCTCACCGAAGCGGCCCGCGGCGTCGGCATGTCGCCGCTGGGCGTGCTCACCAAGGTCGAACTGCCGCTGGCGGTACCGCTGATCCTGGCCGGCGTCCGCAACGCGCTGGTCCTGAACGTCGGCACCGCCACCCTCGCCACCTTCGGCGGCGGCGGTGGCCTGGGCGACCTGATCTCGGCCGGGATCGTCACCCAGCGCATGCCGGTCCTGATCCTGGGTTCCGTACTGACCGTGGCGCTCGCCTTGCTGGTCGACTGGCTGGCATCGCTCGCCGAACTGCTGCTGCGGCCGCGCGGCCTGGAGGGGACGTCCTGATGGGGAACCGGCGTACGTACCGGGGCACCGCGCTCGCGGCGGCCGGCACGCTGCTCGCGGCGCTGGCGCTCGGCGGCTGCGGCCTGGTCAGCGGCAGCCCGATGACCGACGAGGTCAGGCCCGGCGAGGACGCGGGCTACCAGGGGCAGCCGCTCAAGGGCGCGGAGCTGACCGTGACCTCGAAGGAGTTCACCGAGCAGATCGTGCTCGGCCAGATCATGGGCCTGGCCCTGAAAGCGGCCGGTGCCACGGTCGTGGACAAGACCAACATCCAGGGCTCGATCGGCGCCCGCGAGGCGGTGACCTCCGGCACGGCCGACGGCAGCTATGAGTACACCGGCACCAGCTGGATCACCTACCTCGGCCACACCGAGCCCATCCCCGACGAGCGCAAGCAGTGGGAGGCGGTGCGGGCCGCCGACAAGAAGAAGGACCTGGTCTGGCTCCCGTACTCGGAGTTGAACAACACCTACGCGCTGGCGCTGCTCCCCTCCGACCAGAAGAAGTACGGCGTCTCGACCCTCTCGGACCTGGCCCGGCTGGTGAAGGAGGACCCGGACGCGGTCACGCTGTGCGTGGAGAACGAGTTCGCCACCCGCAACGACGGCCTGCCCGGCATGGTCAAGAAGTACGGCATGAAGATCCCGCCGGGGAACGTCAAGCGGATGTCGGCCGGGGTCATCTACACCCAGGTCAAGAAGGGCGGCACCTGCACCTTCGGCGAGGTCTACACGACCGACGGGCGGATCCAGGCGATGGGCCTGAAGACGCTCACCGACGACAAGCGCTTCTTCCCGAACTACAACGCGGCGCCGCAGATGTACGCGCCGACGATGAAGAAGTACCCGGCCATCGCCGACGTGCTCGCACCGATCACCAAGGCGCTGAACAACAAGGTGGCGCAGCGGCTCAACGGCAAGGTCGACGTGGACGGCGAGGACCCGCACCAGGTCGCCAAGGACTGGCTGGTGTCGGAGGGGTTCATCACGGCAGCGGGCTGAGCCCTCTGCGGCGGTACGGGGTGCCCAGCGGGCTCAGCAGCTGGGCACCTTGCCGCCGTCGTTCAGGGCCTTGAGCGCGTCCACCGCGCCGGAGAGCGTGGTGACGGGGATCAGCCGCATGTCCTCGGGGAGGTTGGCGCGGGCGTCGGAGCACTCGTCGCGCGGCACGAGGAAGTACTTCGCGCCCTCCCGGTGCGCGGCCTGGGTCTTGAGCGCCACGCCGCCGACCGGGCCGATCTTGCCATCGGTGGTGATCGTGCCGGTGCCGGCGATGGACCGGCCGCCGGTCAGGTCGTGGCCCGCGCCGTCCCCGTCGATGGTGTCGATGATGCCGAGCGTGAACAGCAGCCCGGCGCTCGGGCCGCCGACGTCCGCCAGCTTCAGGTCGACCTTCACGTCCTTCGGGGAGCGGTGCAGGTAGTGCAGGGCCGCGCCCACCGCGGCGTCCTGCGACTGCTTCATCTGGGCAGCGTTGTGCTTCGCCACCTCTTCGGTGTTGTCGCCGACCGGGTACACCGCGTCGCGCGGCATCACCGCCTCGTCCCGCCGGAACCAGCCCCTGAGCAGCTCCGGCAGGCGCGCCGAGACCTGGGGGCCGGTGGCGACGATGGCCGTCATCCGCAGCTCACCGGTGGTCTTGCGGGCCTTGGCGCCGTGCACGGTGATGACCGGTTCGCCCTTGTGCTCGCCCAGGACGTTCGCGGCCGGGCCCGGATAGGCGATCGAGAACGGCAGCGGCACGAAGGCGGCGACGGCGAGGAGCGCGATGACGAGGGCGGAGCAGACCGCCAGGGCGCGGGCGCGAGAAGACACCCCGCCACCCTAGATGACCTCCGTACCGAAGATCCCACCGCGGCGCGGCTCGCGGCCGCGGGGGACCCTCCCGGCCGTCTACCGCAGCGCCTCCGCCACTTCCTTGGCCGCCGCGACCACACGGGCGCCGACCCGCTCCGGCACGGTGTCGGCGAGCAGCACCACGCCCACGCTGCCCTCGATGCCGCTCACCCCGAGCAGCGGCGCCGCCGCCCCGCTCGCCCCGGCCTCCAGCTCACCGTGGGTCAGCGCGAGCCCGTCCCCTTCCGTACGGCCCTGCCGGGCCTGGAGGATGGCGCGGCCCGCTGCACCGCGGTCCAGCGGGTGCCGGAACCCGGCCCGGTAGGCGACGTGGTAGTCGGTCCAGGTCGGTTCGACGACGGCGACGGCCAGCGCCTCCGTGCCGTCGACGAGCGTGAGGTGGGCGGTGGCGCCGAGGTCCTCGGCCAGCGAGCGCAGCGCGGGCAGCGCGGCCTCGCGGACGAGGGGGTGCACCTGGCGGCCCAGGCGCAGGACGCCCAGGCCCACCCTGGCGCGGCCGCCGATGTCGCGGCGGACCAGCGCGTGCTGTTCCAGGGTGGCCAGCAGACGGTAGACGACGGTCCGGTTGACGCCGAGCTTGTGGGAGAGCTCGGTGACGGTGAGGCCGTGGTCGGTGTCGGCGAGCAGCTTGAGGACGCGCAGTCCTCGGTCGAGCGTCTGGGAGGTCTCCGCGGTCACGACGCCCCCTCCTCGGGTGAGTGGCGGCTCTAGGGGGAGGTCGCGCTGCCGGTCCCGCGGCAGCGCTGACGAGGCCGCCGGTCGGTGGAACCGGCTGCGCTCCGCGGCGGCGCTGCCACGGGGCGTGTTCGTGACGGGGACAGTAGCGAGCCAGTCCGGTCAGCGGAAGAGTCCGTCCAGAATCCGGTCGTGACTGACCGTTCTATCCCCATTGATCCTGTGCTGACGGCACTTGATGCCACACCGGTGAGGGGTACCGTACCGGCGAAAGGGCGGCCCCCGCCCGGGGACCGCCCTTTCGCCGCCACGCCTCCGACGCTCAGCGCATCCGTGTGGCCCACTCCTGGACCTTCTTGATCCGCTCCCGGATCTGCCCTGCGGTGGCCTCCGCGCTCGGCGGGCCGCCGCACACCCGGCGCAGCTCGTTGTGGATCACGCCGTGCGGCTTGCCGCTCTGGTGGACGTACGCGCTGACCAGCGTGTTCAGCTGCTTGCGCAGCTCCAGCAGCTCCTTGTGCGTGACCACGGGGCGGCGCTCGGCAGGCAGCTCCAGCAGGTCCGCCTCCTCGGCGGGCCGCTTCTTGCTGTGCGCGATCTGCCGCGCCTGCCGCTTCTGCAGCAGCATCTGCACCTGGTCCGGCTCCAGCAGCCCGGGGATACCGAGGTAGTCCTGCTCCTCCTCGCTCCCCGCGTGCGCCTGCATGCCGAACTCGGCGCTGTTGTACAGCACCCGGTCGAAGACCGCGTCGGACTCCAGCGCCTCGAACGAGAACTGCTCCTGCTCGCCGGTGTCCTCGTCCTGCTGCTTGTTCGCCTCGTCCATCTCCTTCTCGGACTCGGCGTACGGGTCTTCCTCGCTGTCCTTCTTCGGCTTGTCGAGCACGTGGTCGCGCTCGACCTCCATCTCGTTCGCGAAGCCGAGCAGCATGGGCACGGTCGGCAGGAAGACCGAGGCCGTCTCGCCGCGCCGCCGCGACCGCACGAAACGGCCGACCGCCTGCGCGAAGAACAGCGGCGTGGAGATCGTCGTGGCGTACACGCCGACCGCGAGGCGCGGCACGTCGACGCCCTCCGACACCATCCGGACCGCGACCATCCACCGGTCGTCGGACTTCGAGAAGTCGTCGATGCGCTGCGAGGCGCCGGTGTCGTCGGAGAGGACCAGCGTCGCCTTGTGCCCCGTTATCTCCCGGATCAGCTTCGCGTACGCCCGCGCCTGCTCCTGATCGGACGCGATCACCAGCGCGCCCGCGTCCGGGATCGACTTCCGGACCTCCGTCAGCCGCTGGTCGGCGGCGCGCAGCACGTTCGGCATCCACTCGCCGCGCGGGTCCAGCGCGGTGCGCCAGGCCTGCGAGACCGCGTCCTTGGTCATCGGCTCGCCCAGCCGCGCCGCGATCTCGTCACCGGCCTTGGTCCGCCAGCGCATGTTGCCGCTGTAGGACATGAAGATGACGGGGCGGACGACGCCGTCGGCCAGCGCGTTCCCGTAGCCGTACGTGTAATCCGCCGAGCTGCGCCGGATGCCGTCGTTCCCCTCCTCGTACGTCACGAAGGGGATCGGATTGGTGTCCGACCGGAAGGGCGTACCGGTCAGCGCGAGCCGCCGCGTCGCCGGCTCGAACGCCTCCTGGCACGCCTCGCCCCACGACCGGGAGTCACCGGCATGGTGGATCTCATCGAGAATCACGAGGGTCTTGCGCTGCTCGACGCGGTTGCGGTGCAGCATCGGCCGGACGCCGACGCCCGCGTACGTCACGGCGACACCGTGGTACTCGCGGCCCAGCGGCCCGGCGCTGTACTCCGGGTCCAGCTTGATGCCCAGCCGGGCGGCCGCCTCCGCCCACTGCTTCTTCAGGTGCTCGGTGGGCGCCACCACGGTCACCTGCTGCACGACGTGGTGGTGCAGCAGCCACGAGGCGAGGGTGAGCGCGAAGGTGGTCTTGCCCGCGCCCGGGGTCGCGACCGCGAGGAAGTCCCGCGGCTGGGTCTCGATGTACTTGTCCATCGCGCCCTGCTGCCAGGCGCGCAGCTTGTTCGCGGTACCCCAGGGGGCCCGTCCCGGGAAGGCCGGGGACAGGTGCTGGTTGTTCATGGCGCTGGTGGTAGTACTCACGGTCTCCGTCGGCTGGCTCGGCGATCGGCAACCGCGTCAGGGTACCCGTGCCGTCTCGCGCGTCGCGGATTTCCGGCCGGGCGGCGGAGCGGGTGCGACTCAGCTCACACCGCGGGGCCGGGTGCCGGTCCGGTCGCCGGTCCGGCCTCCGGCGCGGGCCGCAGCCGGGTCGCCACGTACGCGCCCGCCAGTGCGACCAGGGACATCGCGGCGAAGACGACGGCGAAGGCGGCCGGGTGCGCGGCGGTGGAAGCACCGGCGTGCGCGCCGGGGTGGGCCGTGGTGACCGCGCCGCCGCCGAAGGCGACGAAGAGGATGCCGCTCAGGCCGACGAAGACGATGTTGCCCAGCGCGTCGGACACCTGGAGCGAGGCGGAGTTCCGCCCCGCGTCCTCCGGCCGCGAGAGCTTGAGCAGCAGCACACTCCCACTGGAGATCGTCAGCCCCATCCCGAACCCGGCGATGATCCAGGCACCCGCCACGACGGCCGCCGGCACGGCCTCGACGAGCGCCAGCGGCACCAGGGCGACGGCCAGGGCCATCAGCAGCATCCCGACGCACATCAGCCGCTCGCGGTACCGCTCCAGCCGCGGACGGCTCTGCGTGTACGAGCCGAGCGCCCACGTGAGCCCGCCGCCGGTGAGCGAGAGCCCCGCCAGCGTCGGGCTCAGCCCCCGCTGGGTCACCAGCATCAGCGGCACGAAGCTCTCCGCGGCGAGCAGCGCGCCGGCCGCGAGCCCGCGGATGAGGACGACGGAGGGCAGCCCGCGCGCCGCCCTGAAGGTCCCCTTCGGCAGCAGCCGCAGTACCGCGGGCACGAGCAGCGCCAGCCCCGCGGCGGCGGGCAGCAGCGCGAGCGGGCGCAGGTCCTGTCCCGCGTACTGGAGCAGCCCGGCACCGGCGGCCACGGCGAGCGCGAGCAGGATGCGGCGGCGGTCCAGCGGCGCCGCGCCCTCCTCGGTACGGGGCAGCTTGCGCAGCGCCGGCAGCATCACGGCGAGCGGCAGCAGCACCAGCACCGGTATCGAGAGGAAGACCCAGCGCCATCCCACGTGCTCGGTGACCGTGCCCGACACGACCGGGCCGACGATCACCGGCAGCACCCAGGCCGCCGAGAACGACGCCAGCACCGCGGGCCGCAACCGCTCCGGATACGCACGCCCCACCACCACGTACAACGCGACGATCACCAGCCCGCCGCCCAGCCCCTGCACCGCGCGCCCCGCCACGAACAGCCACATCGTGGGCGCGGCCCCCGCCAGGACGAGCCCGCCGCCGAAGACGAAGATCCCGCTGAACAGCGGCACGAGCGGCCCGTTCCGGTCGCACCACGCGCCCGACAGCGCCATCGCGAACAGACTCGCCGTGAAGTAGGCGGAGAACGCGAACGCGTACAGCTCGATCCCGTCCAGCGCCCGCGCGGCCACCGGCATCGCCGTGTTCACCGCGCTCGCCTCGAAGGCGATCAGCGAGACGACGGAGATGATGCCGAGTGTGAGGGCACGGTACGTACGGCCCAGCACGCCGCCTTCGCCGCGTTCCGCCGGACCGTCCCCCCGTCCGCCTCCACTGCCTTCCGCCGGACCGTCCCCCCGTCCGTCTGCGGGGCCGCCGGTGGCGGGTGCGGGTGCGGGTGTGGTGGTCTCGGGGGCGGCGACGTCACTGTCGCGCGGTTCGGCGGTGGTCATCCCGCCACAGTAAGTGCCACGCGACAGGTACGCCCCTGTCGTTCGCCCGAATTCCCGTCCGCCGCTGGTCCTACGACGCGCCGGTCGCCACGCCGGTCCGGCCGTCCGATCCGGCACACTTCCCCCATGCCCCACTACCGCTCGTACGACGGCACCGAACTGCACTACCGCCTCCTCGGCCCGCCGGACTCCGGGCTCCCGCCCCTGGTCTGCCTGGCCGGCGGCCCCGCCCGGGACGCCACGTACCTGGGCGACCTGGGCGGCCTCGACGCGGACCGCCGGCTGATCGTCCCGGACAGCCGCGGCACCGGCGGCTCCCCGCCCGCCGAGGACCCCGCCGCGTACGCCTTCCCCCGCCTCGCCGAGGACCTGGAGGCGCTCCGCACCCACCTCGGCCTGGAACGCTTCGCTCTCCTCGCACACAGTGCCGCCGCAGCCACCGCCCAGGCGTACGCGGCCGCCTACCCGGACCGGCTGAGCCGCCTGGTCCTGGTCTGCCCCGGCTCCCGCCTCCAGGGCGAACTCCCCGACGACGCCCGCGAGATCTTCGAGTCCCGCGCCCACGAGGACTGGTGGCCGGACGCCTCCGTCGCCGTCCAGCGCCTCGCCGAGACCGGCGACATGGACGAGGTACGCGGCCTGCTCCTCCGTGCGGCGCCCCTGGCGTACGGCCGCTGGGACGAGCCCCAGCGCGCCCACGCCGCGGCCGAGGGCGGCCAGCTCAACCCCGTTCCCCGCGCCGGCTTCTGGCAGGCCGTCGAGGACCGCACCCGTGAAGCGCTCCTGGCCGCGCTCCGGAACGTCACCTGCCCGGTCCTGGTCGTCACCGGCGACCGCGACGCCCTCTCCGGCATGCGCGCCGGCGAGCTGGTCGCCGCCTCCTTCCCCAACGCCCGGCTCCGCCCCCTCCACCTGGTCGGCCACTACCCCTGGGTCGACGAGCCGGATCAGTTCCGTCCCCTGGTGGAGGAGTTCCTGCGGACGGGCGACTGAGGCGGCCGGGACAGCCGTACCGACGCGGTACGGGTCCGGGGGGCCCGGACACGGAATCGACGGCCGCCACAAGGCCGCACACACGCCAGAATCACCGCCCGCAGCCGGCCCGAGGGGGCCGGTCCGCACCGCCAGAGTCTCGAACAGAGCCCGTACAGCAGCTCCGTAGGCACATGATCCCGTCAGGGCACGCACTCCCCCACCTGCCACGAGCAAGCCAAGGCCCCGGCCGCTCCACGGCGAACCCGCAGGTGAGCCCAGACCCCCGACAGGCGGAGCGCCCTCCTCACTCCCTGTACGAATGGCGCCATTTCCCCCTTCTTCTCCCTCTCTCCACCACTTGATCGAGATGACGTTTTTTCCTATGAACCGTCCCGACTCGTCGGGCCTAGCGTGGCGGAGCACCGGGGAGCGTCCCCGGTCACGACCTGAAAGAGGCAGGGTTTTGGCGAACGCGACCTTCCCCCCGGAGTCCAGGATTTCCCGGAACATGGCATGGACGTCCGGAGACGGCAGCACCCTCCTGCGGCTTCAGGAGGACGGCAACTTCTGCGTCTACCGCAACGGCAAGGCCGCCTGGCAGGGCGAGGGGGCCCACCCCCGCGGCGAGTACGCCATCATGCAGGGCGACGGCAACCTCGTCGTCTACGCCGACGACCAGTCACCGGTCTGGGCTTCCGACACCAACGGCAACCCCGGAGCCGAACTCGTCGTCCAGGACGACGGCAACGTGGTCATCTACCACCAGGGCAAGGCCATCTGGCACACGAACACCGCCGGCTGAGCGCAGCGCACCGGGGCGGGGCGGAACGGCTGTCCGCCCCGCCCCTGCACGACAGCACACCGCCCTCCACCGAACACGCACCGACCGGACCCATCGAGCGGACCCATCGAGCGGTCCCATCGACCGGACCCATCGAGCGGTCCCATCGACCGGACCCATCGACCGGATGTCTCCGGATACATGAAGCCCGTATTGCAACCTTGTGTCCACCCCCGCCTGCCCCTTGCCCCCTCCCCCGCCCCGCGGCCTAAGGTCAGGACACCGCTTCACCCCGGCCGTGTGCCCGAGTGGTTCAGGGACTCGCCTGCAAAGCGAGTTACGCGGGTTCGATTCCCGCCACGGCCTCCCCCCTGGGGCTGGTACGCATACGCGTACCAGCCCCGCTCAGCCCCTACCAGGGGAACGGCAGCTCCTGTCCGTGCTGCTCGCGCATGTGCCTGCGGGTCAGCACCCGGAGGTCCACTTCCCTGGACCGGTCGTACTCCTGGATCGCGAGGCCTCTCTGCCGCCGCAAGGCGACGCACACCCCGCACATGACGTCCCTCCCGACGACCGCCCACGTCACCTCAGCCGCGTCCTCCGGCTCTTCGGTCATGGCGCGATCGTGGACCCGCTCACCGGGACGAAGGAACCTCGTACATTCCCCACTTCGGGACGTCCGAGCGGGTGCGGAACGTCCCTGGCTACGTCCCGGCATGTGGGGAGGGACTGCGGTGACTGCCAACGAGAGGTTACGGGCCGCCATGTCGGCCGGTGGCTGGACGCACGCCGGCCTTGCTGGGGAAGTCGGAAGAGATCCCAAGCCGGTTGAGCGCTGGGTCGATCTCGGCCGGACACCCCGGCGCGTGACAGCTCTGCGCGCCGCCGAGACGCTAGGGGAAGATGTGCACGCACTCCGGCCTGCCCTGCGGCAAGCGCGGTCTGCGCGGGCCGTCAGCCCTGAGCTGGTGGCCCTTTATGAGCAGCGGGCCGACGTACCGGTGTCGGCGTTCATCGATCTCCTCATGCAGGCACGGGAACGCATCGACATCCTGGTGTATGCGGCGATCTTCCTGCACGAAACGCATCCGCGCCTCAGTGACCTCCTCAAAGAACGGGCCGGCGAAGGGTGTGCGGTGCGCATCGCGCTGGGTGACGCAGACAGTGAGCACATCCGGCAACGGGGTGAGGAAGAGAAGTTCGGGCACGGCATCGAGTCGCGGTGCCGGCTGGCTCTCATGCACTACCGCCCGCTGGCCGCAGAGGCCGGAATCGAGGTCCGCACCCATCGGACGACTCTCCACAACAGCATCTATCGGGCGGACGACGAGGTGCTCGTCAATGCGCATGTGCGGGGAGTCAATGCTTACGCGGCTCCTGTCTGGCATCCGCGTCGGTCCGACGGCGGCCGGATGTTCCGGACGTACGCCGAGAGCTTCGAGGCTGTGTGGGAGACCGCGCGGCCGGTCAGGGAGTGAGAGACGCATGGCTCGTACCGAGTACTACGACGATCCCGACGCTCCGAAACCGAACCGCCTGGTGGTGGCCGCCTCAGCCGTGGTGACCGATGACGCGGGCCGGATTCTGCTGCAGAAGCGGGCCGACAGTGGATTGTGGGCCCTGCCCGGTGGGGCTGGATGTGGAGATCACTGGGCTCGTCGGTACGTACACCGATCCGCGGCATGTGATCGCGTACAGCGATGGAAAGGCGCGGCGGCAGTTTGCTGCCGTGTTCACGGCTCGTGTGGTGGGTGGAGAGCTCGCGATGTCGGACGAGTCCACCGAGCTGCGCTGGGCCGGCCGTGAGGAGATCGCGCAGTTGCCCATGCACCGTACGCAGCGCCTTCGGCTGCTCCACTGCCTGGAAGAGCGGAGGTCACCCTATCTGGGGTGACCTCCGGTGACCGGACATGACCGGCGGCCGATCGCGGTACCCGTCGGCTGGACGATCTGTTGTCGGCCGGGAGGAGTGACCGGTGGGTGAGACGTACGGGCCTGGTGGGTCCAGTAGCGACGCCGTGGAGGGTGTCGACGAGGACGAGCTGGAGAAGCCGGACAAGGACCGGCGTGAGACGGAGGTCGCCCAGGAGATGGCCGGGGAGGACCCGCATCACCCGACGGCCGGTCCGCACGCCGAGGGCGGCGCGGAGGGTGGTTGACCGTTCCGCGCCGCCCCGGGCGTGACGGGTCCGCGGGCCTTCAGCTGAGCGGGGTGAGGGCCGCGGCCTGGGGGCGGATGGGGAGGCGGCCTATGGGCCGGCCGGTGGCCGCGCGGACGGCGGAGGCCACCGCGGCCGGGGCCGCGACGACGGGGGCCGCCGATACCGGCTTGGCACCGAAGGGGGCCACCACGTCGCGTTCCTCGATGAGCTTGACGATGCGGATGTCAGGGGCGTCGAGGGACGTGGGGAGCGGGTAGCCGGTCAGGTCGGGGTGGCGGACCAGGCCGCGGGTGGTGCGGAGGTTCTCCATCAGGGCGGCCCCCAGGCCCTGCGTGACGCCCGCCTCGATGCGCGCGCGGAGCTGGGCGGGGTTCAGTACCCGGCCGACGTCCTGGGCGACGGACATCTCGACGACGCGGATCGTGCCGAGCTCGATGTCGACGTCCGCCACGCAGCGGATCGCGCAGAAGGCGAGGCCCACGAAGGCGTCGCCCTGGCCCGTCTCGTCGAGCGGTTCGGTGGGGTGCGGGCGGCACTGCGCCGTGGCCCACAGCTCCTTGCCGTCCAGGGCCTCGGCGACGGTGGTGCTGAGCACGCCGTCGTACGAGGTGATCTTCCCGTCGGAGATCTGGAGCAGTTCGGTGGACATGCCGAACTTGTGCGCCAGCGGCTGGAGCAGCTGGGTGCGGACCATCTTGGCGGCGCGCTCGACCGCGCCGCCCGAGACCCAGGTGTGGCGGCTGTGGCAGGCGGCGCCGGCCGACGGCTGGTCGGTGTCGACCGCCGCGACGTGCACCTCTTCGACGCCCAGGGTCTCCTGGACGATCTGCCGGGCGAGGGTGGAGAAACCCGAACCGGTCTCCACCGCCGCGCAGATGACCGTCGCCACCGAGCCGTTGACCTTGACCGTGGCCGTGGAGACCTCGTCCGCGCCCTCCGCGCCGAGCATGTGGACCATGCCGATGCCGTACCCGACTCCGCGGCGGACGGCGGACGGCTCGCCCGCGCCCTCCGGCCCGCCGGGCAGCAACCACTCCTCCTGCGGCGCGTCCTTCGGCAGGTCGGGCAGGGGGGCGTCCTTCACCGCCTGGAGCAGTTCGGCGACCGGCGCGGGGCAGGTCACGGTCTGGGACGTGGGCAGGATGTCGCCGGTGGCCATGACGTTGCGCAGCCGGAGCTCGGCCGGGTCCAGGCCCAGCTTCGCCGCCAGCTTGTCCATCTGGCCCTCGTACGCGGCGCAGACCTGCATCGCGCCCTCGCCGCGCAGGTGCCCGGCGGGCGGGTTGTTCGTCCGTACGGCCCAGCCCTCCACGAAGGCGTGCGGGACGACGTAGGGGCCGCACGCGAAGGAGACGGCCGCAGCCAGCGCGTCGGCCGAGGTGTCGGCGTACGCGCCCGCGTCCATCAGGATCTGCGCCTCGACCTTCACCAACTTGCCGTCGGCGTCGGCGTGGTGGCGGTACCGGAGGATGGTCGGGTGCCGGTGGGCGTGCGAGAGGAAGGACTCCTCGCGGGTCGCGGCCAGCTTGACCGGGCAGCCGGTACGGAGGGCCAGCAGGCCCAGCGGGAGCTGAATGCCCGGATCCTCGCGGTCGGCCGTCGCACCGGGTACCCCGGTCACCACGACCTTGACCTTGTCCTGCGGCAGCCCGAAGCAGGCGGCGGCGAGGTCACGGTCGGTGTGCGGGTCGGTGGCGGCGGTGTAGATCTCCACGCCGCCGTCGGGGCGGGGCACGGCGAGCCCGGCCTCGGCACCGATGGGCGCCGGGTCCTGGCGGCCGATGCGGTACAGCCCCTCGACGACGACCTCACCGGTCGCCTCCGCGTCCCCGAAGCGCAGCGGGATGTGCCGCACGAGGTTGCCGTCCGGGTGCAACGGCTCCGCCTCGAAGGCGAGTTGCGGGTCGGTGACCGGCTCCAGCACCTCGTACTCGACGGCGATCGCGGCGGCCGCGAGCCGGGCGGTGTCGGGGTGGTCGGCGGCGATCGCGGCGATCGGCTCGCCGTGGTGGCGCACCTCGTCCTTGGCGAAGACCGGCCGGTCGGGCGTGCCGCGGCCGTGCCCGGCGTCCCCGGGCACGTCCTCGTGCGTCACGACGGCCCGTACGCCCGGCATCTCGGCGGCCTGTCCGGTGTCGATCGACAGGATGCGGGCGCGGGGGTGCGGGGAGCGCAGGATGGCGGCCCAGAGCAGTCCCTCGGCCCACAGGTCGGCCGCGTACGGGAAGGTGCCCTGGGTCTTGGCGGGGGCGTCGGCGGACGGCAGCGAGACGCCCAGGCCGTGCGGCAGCGGCTCGGCCTCGGCGGCCGGGGCGCTGCCGGGGGCGGCCGTGACGGTGACGGAGCCGGCGCCCTCGTTCGTACCGGTCATGCGAGGCCTCCCGATTGCGGGTCGGCCCCCGGGCCCTGGGTGTTCGGGTCGTGGGGGTGGTGGGGACGGTGGTGCGCGTGGGGGTCCGGGTGCGGGCCGAGGTCCGGGTCCAGGTCCTCGATCAGCGCGTCCTGGCCCCCGAGGGCGTCACGGCCGTACGAGTCATGACCGCCGAGGGCGTCGTGACCGTAGGAGTCGTGACCGGCCAGGGCGTCACGGCCGTAGGAGTCGTGCGTGGCGTACGGGTCGCCGTTGTACGCGGGCCCCTGCCCGGCGTACGGGTCGGTGGTGCCGTACGGGTCGCCGGTGAACCCCGGAGTGGCGTACTGGTCTGCCGTGGGCACGCCTTCGGGGTACGGGGCGCCTTCGGGGTACGGGGCGCTGTCGGCGTACCCGCCTTCGGGATAGCCGCCGTCACCGTAGGTGCCGTCGGGGTACGTCCCCTCTGAGTACGTGCCCTCGGGATACGTGCCTTCGGGGTACGTCCCGTCGGCATACGTGTCGGCCGGGGCGGCGTACGACTGACCGTCACCGTACGACCGGTCTTCGCCGTGCGGGTGCTCGTCGCCGTACGAGAGGCCGTCACCGTACGACTGCTGCTCGGGGTACGCGTTCTCGGGGTGCGGCTCCGGGTGCGGCTCCCCGGCGTACTGCCCTTCCGCGTACCGGCCCTCGGTGTACCGCTCCTCGGTGTACGTGACCGGGTCGGCCGGGCCCGCCTGGTGCGGGATCCGGGCGGTCGGCTCCTGCTGTTCCGGCTCCTGTTCCTGCTCCGGCTCCTGCGGCCGGGCGTGCTCCTGGTCGTGCGCCTCGGCCGCCGCCTGGGCCGCCTCGGCACGGGCCCGGGCGACCTCCTGCACGGCGTCCAGGACGCCCCGATAGCCCGAGCACCGGCAGAGGTTGCCGCACAGCGCCTGGCGGGCCTGCAGCTCGGTGGGCGCGTGGTTGCCCTCCAGCAGGTCGTGCACGGTCATGGCCATGCCCGGTACGCAGAAGCCGCACTGCACCGCGCCGGACTTGGCGAGCGCGCACTGCACGTCGGAAGGCACGCCGTCCTTGGCCAGCCCCTCGACCGTACGGACCTCACTGCCCGCCGTGGTCGCGGCGGGCACCAGGCAGGACGCCACGAGACGGCCGTCGACCTGTACGGAACAGGCGCCGCACTCGCCCTGGGAGCAGCCGTCCTTGGCACCCGCGAGGCCGAGCCGCTCCCGCAGGACGTAGAGCAGCGACTCGCCGATCCAGGCGTCCGTGACCGGGCGGTCGATGCCGTTCACGGCCAGGACGTAGGAGGCGCGGGGGTGCTCCAGGTCGGCGTGCGGGGCCGGGTCCACGGGAGGCGCCTCGGGTGCCGCCTCCTGGGGAGCGGCGGCGAGCGCCTCCTCGGGGGCGGTGGGGGCCTCTTCGGGGGCAGCGGTGGCTGCCTCGGGGGCGGTGGGCTCCGCGGCCTCCGGGGGCGCGTTCTCGGCCTCCTGGGGGGCCTGGGACTCCTGGCTGTCCTCGGGAATGATGTCGGTGCCGGTACCGGTACCGGCGTCGGTGTCAGCACCGGCGTCGGTGTCCGCATCGCCCCCGGCCTCGGCCTGGCTCTCCGCCTCGGTCCCGGCCTCGGCCGCGCCCTCGGCCTCGGCCCCGGTCCCGGCAGGCTCTGCCGGGGAGTCGCTCCCGGCGGGCTTCTCCGGCGCGTCGGCCTCGGCGGCCTCCGACACCTCGGGGGCCGCCTGGGGGGCCGCCTCAGGCGCCTCAGCGCCCCCCGGAGCAGCCGCCTCGGGGGCAACCCCCTCGGACACGCCCGGCTCCGGCTCATCAGAGGCAGCCGGTTCCTCGGCGGCGGCCGGTTCCTCGGCCTGAACCGTCTCCTCAGGCGCAGCCGTCTCCTCAGGCGCAGCCGTCTCCTCAGACGCAGCCGTCACCGCACCCGAAGCGGCCTCCGCCTGAGCGCCCTCAGGCCCTCCGGCAGGTTCCTCCTCGGGGCGTGTCTCGGCGCTCGCCTCCGGGGTCTCCGGCTCGCTGTCCACCGGGGCCGCCGCCCGCTCGTCCTCCGGGGCGGTTCCCGGCTCCGCGGGGGCCGACTCGGCCAGCGGCTTCGGGGTGGTGCGGCCGCCGGAGACCAGGGCGTCGGCGAGGGCGATACCGTCCGCGATGCCGCCGCCACCCGGCGTGCTGAACAGGCTCTGGTAGGAGGGCGGTTGGCTGCTCCGACCGGGGCTCGGCCACTGCTCACCCGCTACCGGCGGCACGCCGTGCGCCGCCGGGGCCTGGCCCGCGAGGCCCGGTACCGGAGCAGGCACGTCACCGGGCATCGGCCACTGCACGGCGGGAGCGGGCGCCCCCGGTGCGTCGCTCACCCCGTACGCGCCCTGCTGCATCGCACTCTGCGCGGCAGGGTGCGGCCCTACGTGGTACGGGCCGACGTGCTGCGGCCCGGCGGGCTGCGGAAGCCCCGCCCCGCCCGCGGGCCCGGCGCCGCCGCCGTCCTGGCCGTCGCCACCGCTCCGGCCCTCGCCGCCGTCCTGGTCCTCGCTGCCGGGCACCGCATCCGTACCGGGTGCAGCACCCGTACCGGGTGCAGCATCCGCATCCCGGGCCGTGTCCGCAGCCGTGTCTGTAGGCGCCGCGTCCGCCGTCGCGCCGAGGCCCGCCGCGAAGTTCCAGTGGCCGGTGGCGTCAGGGGCACCGGCGGGGGCCTGGCGGGCCTGGTCGGCCCCGTGGACCGGGTAGCCGCCGTGCGGGCCCCGGCGCTCGTCGCCGACGAGGTACTCACCGGACTCCTCCAGCACCTCGTCACCGGCCGTGGGGACCGCCCACCGGCCGGCGTCAGCGCCGAACGTCCCGTCCGCGCCGTAGCCCGCGCCGCCGTCGAAGCCGCTGTCCGCGCCCGGCTGCCCGGTCGCGCCCGCCGCGCCCGCGACCGGCCACTCCACCGTGTCCGGTCCGTCGCTGTCTCCGGAGGCGCCGTTCCGGGCCCCGCCGCCGTACTGCATGGCCGCCCGGGCGTCCCCCGCCGGGTCCACGAACGGCATCGTCCACTGTCCGGTCGCCGCGGGGTCCGTGCTCGCGCCGCCCGCCGGAGCCGCGTACGGCGAGGCCGCCGCACCGGCGCCCCCGGCGCCCGCCGCGTCACCGGCGCCCGCCGCGCCGTCGCCCGCTGCCGGGAAGTGGTCCGGCGGGATGTACCCGTGTCCGGGGGCCGCGAGCGGGTCGGCGCCGGACGCGCCGTAGCCGTAACCGGACACGCCGGCGGCGCCCGTGCCGTCCTCCGGGCCCGCGCCCGGTACGCCGTACCCGCCGTGCGCCTCACCGGTACCGGCGGCGCCCTGCGTCCCGTAGATGGCCGCGCCGTACGCGCCGGGGGCGTAACCGCCCGCGCCGTAGGCGCCCGAGCCGTACGCCCCGTTCAGCCCGTACGCCTCCAGGTCGTCGGGCAGCTGGACGAAGGCCGTGGCCTCCTGGTCGTACTCGCCCTGCGGCAGCGGCTCCCAGCCCTGTCCGTGCTGGGGCTGCCGCGGGGTGTCCCCGTCACTCATGCGCCGGCCTCGCTTCGCTCGGCTCGCTCGGCGGGCACGCATGCGCGATGCGCGCGCCTCTGGATGGATCGCTGCCGGTTCACGTCGGTTCGCTGCCCGTAGTCGGTTCGCTCGCTGCGCTCACTCACGAGAGCGCCCTCCCAAGTGCTCGGCGCGCCAGTGCTGCCACCGTACGGCGCAGGTGCAGGGCGGCGGGTGGCAGGGGGGCCGCTTCCGTACCGTCCTCCGGGGGTGCGGGGTCCGGGATGCACGCGGCGGCCACGTAGTCACCGAAGGCGGTCAGCGCTTCGGGGGCCAGGCCGCGGTCGTTGTCCCAGTCGATGAGGGAGGCCACCCACTGCTCGGCCTCCAGCGGGCGCAGCGGCATCATCGCGACCGCGCCGACCGCACAGCGCACGCCCCGGCGTGCGGGATCGAGGACCAGCGCGACGGATGCGGCCGCGCGCCCCGGGCCCGTCCGCCCGGTGGCCTTGAGGAAGGTCTGGGGCGCGTGCAGCAGCGGTACGCGCACGAAGCCGACGATCTCACCGGGGCGCAGCATCTCCATGCCGGCGAGCAGATGGCTGACCGGGACCTCACGGCGGGCACCGCCGGGGCCCGCGATGATCACGGTGGCTTCGAGGGCGGCGAGGACCGGGAGGGTGTCGCCGGTCGGCGCGGCCGTGACGATGTTGCCGCCGAGCGTCCCGGCGTTGCGGATCTGCGGCGGTCCGGCGGCCCGGGCCGCCGCGGCGAGGCCGGGGATCAGGGCCGCGAAGTCGGGGCGCCCCATACGGGCGAGGGTGAGCCCCGCACCGAGCAGCGCATGGCCGTCCTGGTACTGCCAGCCGCGGATCTCACTGATCCGGTTCAGGCCGACCAGTGCCGCCGGGCGCAGCAGCCCGGAGTTGACGGCGGCCATCAGATCGGTGCCACCGGCCACCGGCACGGCGGCGGGCATGGCGGCCAGCGCCGCCACGGCCTCGTCGAGCGAGGCCGGCAACGTCACGGAATGCGACGCCTGCGGTGCGTGCGTGGTCAACCCAGCTGCCCCTTCCCCGGTGTCCCGGCTGTGCTGTTCCGCCTCGCCGTACGGTACGTGCTCACGGCCCGGACGTGGCAACTCTGGCACATCTTCGCAGGCCCGCGACGCGAGGGTCCATGAAGGCAGGTTCCGTCACCGACCGGCGCGAAGTTCCTGGTTCGCCCCGCCCCGTCCTGGACCTCCGAAGAGAGCGTATTGCCACCTTTCTCAAGCACTGTGCGTTACGGCACGTACCGTGCGCTTGACGCCACTTGACGCCGCGCGGCCGTCCGTACGGGCGTTCCGCCCTGGTGTTCGGCGTTACCGGACCGGCCCGCACGGGCCGTGACGTGGGTACACGGTGCCAGGGCCCCGGCCGCACCGCGCCCGCCTTTCGGGGGGCTCACACGTTTGGGGGCGGTCCGTCGATCGGGCGTCCGAGCGGGCCGTCGCCGCCGCGCCGTCCGCCGCGGGCGTAACGGACCGTCATACACAGGCCCCGCCTTGCACTTGGCTGCCACACCGGACCGCACCTCCGGGAAACCAGGAGAGAAGTCCAGGTGGCGGCCCTGGAAACACTCCGGAGCGGCGCCCCCCGTCGGCCGGCAACTCCCGGCGGCCCGGCGACGGTTACCGGCGCCGGCAGCGCGGCGACGGCCACCCGACACGCCACCGGCGGACCACAATCAGCCGCCCGGCGCCCCTGCGCGGCTATCCATGAGGCGAGATGTCCGTCTCACCCAACTTTCAGCCGATCGTAAGGAATCCGCTCATGCCGAAGAACCCGTCCCTGCGCAAGAGACGCATCCGCGCCGCCCTGCTCTCCGTCGCCGCCGTCGGCCTGCTGCCCCTCACGGCGGCCGCGGCGCCGGCCGCCGCCGGCCCCACGCAGGCGGCGTCCCGCGAGGCGAGCATCGCCATCCATGCGGGCCAGGGCACCGGCGGCCCGGTGATCGCCCGGGCGACCCTCCGCTGCTTCCCCGTCGGCGGCAGCCACCCCCGCCCGCACTCGGCCTGCCGGTCGCTGGCGCGGGTGAACGGCGACTTTCAGAAGCTGCCGCCGTTGAACCGCAACTGTCCGAAGATCCACCGGCCGGTGACGGTCGTCGCGAAGAGCATCTGGCAGGGCAACGCCACGTTCATCGTCCGCGGCTACCCCAACCTGTGCACCGCCGCCGCGGACAGCGCCGGCATCTTCGACCTCGGCCGGCGCGCCCACGGCTGAGCCGCAGCGGGCCGCGGTACGCCCGGCCCGCTGCCCGTACGGAGCACCTGTACGGGAACCGCCCGCACGCAGGACGCCCGGCCCGCTCTCCTCCGGGGGAGCGGGCCGGGCGTCACCGTACCGAGGGGGCGGGCAGCGGCTTACTTCTTGCCGCCGTCCTTGCCGCCCTTGTCCTTGTCGCCACCGGCGCCCATGGACTCGTAGATCTCCTTGCACATGGGGCAGACCGGGTACTTCTTCGGGTCGCGGCCCGGAACCCAGACCTTGCCGCAGAGCGCGACGACGGGCGTACCGTCCAGCGCGCTCGCCATGATCTTGTCCTTCTGGACGTAATGGGCGAAGCGCTCGTGGTCACCGTCGCCGTTCGACACCTGTGGCGTCGGCTCCACGAGGGTGCCGGTACCTGCCCCGCGCTCGGGCTCAAGGGGAGTGCTCATAACTGCCAAGGGTACTCACGCGCGCGCCGTACCGGGTGCCCCGGCCGGTACCAAGTCGAACAACCGGGCGCGGCCCCCGGGCACCCGCCCCGGCCGGGCCCCGCCCGCTGCCGAAGGACCGCCCCGCCGCCGAAGGGCCGTCTCAGTTCAGCGAAGGGTCGTCCGGGTACGTCGCCACCATCGCGAGTTCGTTGCGCTGCCGGCGGAGGACGGCGCGCCAGAGGTGCTCAGGGGACGGGGACGACACGTCGCCCGGTTCGGACTCGACGACGTACCAGGCGCCTTCCGCCAGCTCCTCCTCCAGCTGGCCCGGGCCCCAGCCCGCGTAGCCTGCGAAGATCCGCAGGGAGCCGAGCTCGGCGGAGAGCAGCTCGGGCGGGGCCTCCAGGTCGACCAGGCCGATCGCGCCGTGGACGCGGCGCCAGCCGATGGGGTCTCCCCTGTTCGAGCGCAGCCGGGAACTCGGGGAAGGGCCGTCGCCGTCGGTCCCGGCGCCGTCCGCGACCGCGGCGCCCTCGTGCTCGCCCGCCTCGCCCGGCACCACCGCGACGCCGAGCGCGGAGTCCAGCGAGACCGGTCCGCCCTGGAAGACCACGCCCGGCTCGCCGGCCAGGGCGGCCCAGGGCTGGAGGATGTCCGCCACACCGACGGGTGTGGGACGGTTCAGGACCACGCCGAGCGAGCCCTCCTCGTCGTGGTCGAGGAGCAGCACGACGGCCCGGTCGAAGTTGGGGTCGGCGAGCGCCGGGGTCGCGACGAGCAGCCGGCCTGTGAGCGAGGACACCTCGGTCATGGCGACATGATCCCGCACTTCGGGCCGGTACGGGGAGGCATTGGCCGCACCTGTATGTGCGCACTCCGGCCGGACGGGACGTACGGCGACCGACCCGGCATCCGGCCCCTCTCTCACATCACGGTCCGTTCCGGCAGATAAACGGTACGTGTTGTGACAAAGCTATTACACGCGCGGGGCCTGCTCGACCCTACGGACTACCCCCGTCCCGCCCTTACCATTTCAGCTTGCCCCTGTCCGTCTCCAGGAACGCGAGATCCATGACCGACGACGTTTTGCTTGTCCACGGCGGCACCCCGCTGGAGGGCGAGATCAAGGTCCGCGGCGCGAAGAACCTCGTGCCCAAGGCCATGGTCGCCGCGCTGCTCGGCAGCGAGCCGAGCCGGCTGCGCAACGTGCCCGACATCCGCGACGTGCGCGTGGTGCGCGGCCTGCTGCAGCTGCACGGCGTGACCGTACGACCGGGCGACGAGTCCGGAGAGCTGATCCTCGACCCGTCGCACGTGGAGAGCGCCAACGTCGCGGACATCGACGCGCACGCCGGGTCCTCGCGCATCCCGATCCTCTTCTGCGGCCCGCTGCTGCACCGCCTCGGGCACGCCTTCATCCCGGGCCTGGGCGGCTGCGACATCGGCGGCCGGCCGGTCGACTTCCACTTCGACGTGCTGCGCCAGTTCGGCGCGGTCATCGAGAAGCGCGCGGACGGCCAGTACCTGGAGGCCCCGCAGCGGCTGCGAGGCTGCAAGATCCGGCTGCCGTACCCGTCCGTCGGCTCGACGGAGCAGGTACTGCTGACCGCCGTGCTGGCGGAGGGCGTCACCGAGCTGTCCAACGCCGCGGTGGAGCCGGAGATCGAGGACCTGATCTGCGTCCTGCAGAAAATGGGCGCGATCATCTCCATGGACACCGACCGGACCATCCGGATCACCGGCGTCGACAAGCTCGGCGGCTACAACCACCGGGCGCTCCCGGACCGCCTGGAGGCCGCCTCCTGGGCGTCCGCCGCGCTGGCCACCGAGGGCCAGGTCTACGTACGCGGTGCCTCGCAGCGCGAGATGATGACCTTCCTGAACACCTACCGCCGGGTCGGTGGCGCCTTCGAGGTCGACGACGACGGCATCCGCTTCTGGCACCCGGGCGGCCCGCTGAGCGCCATCGCGCTGGAGACCGACGTGCACCCCGGTTTCCAGACCGACTGGCAGCAGCCCCTGGTGGTCGCGCTGACCCAGGCGTCCGGCCTGTCGATCGTCCACGAGACGGTGTACGAGTCCCGGCTCGGCTTCACCTCCGCGCTGAACCAGATGGGCGCGCACATCCAGCTCTACCGCGAGTGCCTGGGCGGCTCCGCCTGCCGCTTCGGCCAGCGCAACTTCCTGCACTCCGCCGTCGTCAGCGGCCCCACCAAGCTCCAGGGCGCCGACCTGGTCATCCCCGACCTGCGCGGCGGCTTCTCGTACCTGATCGCGGCGCTGGCGGCACAGGGCACGTCCCGCGTCCACGGCATCGACCTGATCAACCGCGGCTACGAGAACTTCATGGACAAGCTGGTGTCGCTCGGCGCCAACGTGGAGCTTCCGAACGGCCCGAAGCAGAGCTGAGCACCTGACGGCCTCGAGCAGGCCTGAACGCCCGACGGCCGCAGCGCCGACTGTGGGGCCGTGAACGCCGAGGGGCGGCCACCCGGTCCGGGTGGCCGCCCCTCGGCGTTCACGTGGCCGTACAGCCGGGCTGACGGCGGTGTTCGGACCGCACGTCCGTACGTCGTACGAGTCGTACGAACGGCTCCGGCGCCGTGTCCCGTGGCCCGGGACCGTTCGCGTACGAGAAAGGCAGCCACCCTGCGCGGGTGGCTGCCTTTTCTGCGATACCTGGTCCGTGCCCCGTCGTCCCGAAGGCACGGTGCCGGATCACTTGCCCTTGGCGGCTTCCTTGAGCTTGGAGCCCGCGGAGACCTTCACGCTGTAGCCGGCCGGGATCTGGATCGGGTCGCCGGTCTGCGGGTTGCGCGCGGTGCGAGCGGCACGGTGGGTGCGCTCGAAGGTGAGGAAGCCGGGGATGGTGACCTTCTCGTCGCCCTTGGCAACGATCTCGCCGACGGTCTCGGCGAAAGCGGCCAGAACGGCGTCGGCGTCCTTGCGGGTCACCTCGGCACGGTCGGCCAGAGCGGCCACCAGCTCACTGCGGTTCATGTATTACTCCCGTGTTCTTCTTGCCAATGGGCGTGCCACGCGGCGGAGCCGCATATCAAGCACAGCGAAGCCGATGCTGCCAGGGCCCTCGGACAGTCCCCGGACCCGGGTCTGCTGTTCAGACCCTCGCGCCCGGTAACGCATCCTGCCCCCACCTGCGGCGGTAAAGCCAATCCGGCGCCCTGGAGGGTCACACGAAGAGCGCCATCGCCTCGAAAAGGTGACGCTCCGGTGACACTCCGCACCACGTTCCGGGGCTCGCTCACCGGGTGGCGGCCGGTCCTGCGCTGCCCGACACCCTATGGGGGCCCCGGTGGCACGGTGACGCGCGACGCGCCGTACTCAGGCGGTGGTGGTCGCCGTCACAGCCGCACCGGCGGCCTGAGCGGCGTCCCGGACGGCTCCGGCGACCGCGCCGGCCACCTTGTCGTTGAAGACGCTGGGGATGATGTAGTTCGCGTTCAGCTCGTCCTCCAGGACGACGTCCGCGAGCGCACCGGCCGCGGCCAGCATCATCTCCTCGTTGACCGTACGCGACTGCGCGTCCAGCAGGCCGCGGAAGACACCCGGGAAGACCAGCACGTTGTTGATCTGGTTCGGGAAGTCCGAGCGGCCCGTGGCCACGACGGCGGCGGTCTGCCGGGCCTCGGCCGGGTCGACCTCCGGGTCGGGGTTGGCGAGTGCGAAGACGATCGCGCCGTCGGCCATCCGGGACACGTCCTCGGCGGCCAGTACGTTCGGGGCGGAGACGCCGATGAACACGTCAGCGCCGACCACGGCCTGCTTGAGCGTGCCGGTGACGCCTTCGGGGTTGGTGTTGTCGGCGATCCAGCGCAGCGCCGAGTCGGGGTCGGCGGAGACCAGGTCGTCGCGGCCCGCGTGCACCACGCCGTGGATGTCGGCGACGACGGCGTGCTTGACGCCGGCGGCGAGCAGCAGCTTGAGGATGGCCGTACCGGCGGCGCCCGCGCCGGACATCACCACGCGCACGTCGCCGATGGCCTTGCCGACCACGCGCAGCGCGTTGGTCAGGGCCGCGAGCACCACGATGGCGGTGCCGTGCTGGTCGTCGTGGAAGACCGGGATGTCCAGGGCCTCGCGCAGCCGGGCCTCGATCTCGAAGCAGCGGGGCGCGGAGATGTCCTCCAGGTTGATGCCCGCGAAGCCTGGGGCGATGGCCTTGACGATCTCCACGATGGCGTCGGAGTCCTGGGTGTCCAGGCAGATCGGCCAGGCGTCGATGCCCGCGAAGCGCTTGAAGAGGGCCGCCTTGCCCTCCATGACGGGCAGCGCGGCCTTGGGGCCGATGTTGCCCAGGCCGAGCACGGCGGAGCCGTCGGTGACCACCGCGACGCTGTTGCGCTTGATGGTCAGGCGGCGGGCGTCCTCGGGGTTGTCGGCGATGGCCTGGCAGACCCGGGCGACACCGGGCGTGTAGACCATCGACAGGTCGTCACGGTTGCGGATCGGGTGCTTCGACGACATCTCGATCTTGCCGCCGAGGTGCATCAGGAACGTACGGTCGGAGACCTTGCCGAGCGACACGCCCTCGATCTCGCGCAGCTTCTGGACGATCTCGTCCGCGTGCGAGGTGGACGTCGCGGCGATGGTGACGTCGATCCGGAGTTTCTCGTGGCCGGAAGCGGTCACGTCGAGGCCGGTGACCGACCCGCCGGAGGACTCCACGGCCGTGGTGAGCTGGCTGACGGCGGTGCCGCTCGCGGGAACTTCCAGTCGCACCGTCATCGAATACGAGACGCTAGGCGCCGTTGCCATGGCCGACTTCCTCTGCTTTCCCTTGTTTCCCTATGCGCTGCCCCAGGAGCCTGAATCTCCTGCGCATTGTCCGATCGTCCCACCTACCAGCCGGTACACGGTAACCAGCCACAAGTTTCGGAAAGACTCTTCCACGATACGAGAGCTAGTCAGCTCGGCGGAACCCCCCACTCCTTCGCGCGAAAAACAGCCTTAATAGGGAGGAAATCTGGCGTACCGCCCTTAGGATCTGGCCCGCAGCACCCCAAAGACACGCAAGGACGGGCGATATGGCTCAGGGCACCGTGAAGTGGTTCAACTCCGAGAAGGGTTACGGATTCATCGCACAGGAGGACGGCGGGCCGGACGTCTTCGTCCACTACAGCTCTATCAGCGGCGACGGCTTCCGCAATCTGGAGGACACCCAGCGGGTGGAATTCGAGATCGCCCAGGGCCGCAAGGGGCCGCAAGCGGAACAGGTCCGCGTCATCGGCTGACCCTGTCGGCCGAACCGGTGACACGGACCTGTCCGTGACGTCTCGAAGAAGAGGCTTCGAAGGAGTTGAGGTGGCACCGACCCGCCATGCTCGCCTCGCGGCAAGTGGTCGCTCGCAGCGACTATGGTTGGGCCCGGGGGCTTGGATCGGGCCGGTGCCATCTACAGGCTAACAAACCCTCCCCGTAAGCGAATCCCGTCGCGAGAGATGTCTGGAGTCGCCCTGTCGAGGGGCGGCCCGGCCCCCGCGGACCGCTCAGTCCCGCAGCAGGTCCGGCACCCCGTCGGCGTCCGGCTCGTCGCGGTCCCCGGAGATCACCGTCAGCCGCTGCGTGGCCCGGGTCAGCGCCACGTACAGCACCCGCAGCCCGGCCGGCGACTCGTCCGCGATCTCGGCGGGCGAGACCACCAGCGTCGCGTCGTACTCCAGCCCCTTGGCCTCCAGCGAACCCAGTGCCACCACGCGGTCGCCCAGGCCCGCGAGCCAGCCGCGGGCCTCCTCCCGGCGGTCCATGGCCACGACCACACCGACCGTGCCGTCCACCTCCTCCAGCAGCCGGCGCGCCTCCTCCCGTACGGAATCGCCCAGCCGGTCCCCGGCGACGGCGAACCGCGGCCGCAGCCCCGTGGAACGCACCGCCTCCGGCGCGGCCATGCCCGGCATGGCCAGCGCCAGCACCCGGGCGGCGAGCTCGGCGACCTCGGCCGGGTTGCGGTAGTTCACCGTGAGGGTGAAACGGCGGCGCGGGCGGGTGCCCAGCGCCTCGTCCCGTGCCTCGGCGGCCTCGTCCGGGTCCGACCACGAGGACTGCGCCGGGTCGCCCACCACGGTCCACGTGGCGTGCCGGCCGCGGCGGCCGACCATCCGCCACTGCATGGGCGTGAGGTCCTGCGCCTCGTCGACGATGACGTGCGCGTAGTCCGTACGCTCCTCCGCGAGCCGCTCCCGGCGGCTGCGCCCCGAGGAGTTACGGTCCGCAAACGTGGTCAGCTCCTCCAGACCGGTGAGCTGGTCCAGCGGGTCGGCCTCGCGCGGCCGGGCCGGGCGGGCCGGGGCGCCCAGGACCAGCTGGAGCTCGTCCAGGAGCGCGACGTCGTGGACGGACAGCGGGCCCTGGCCCCGCGCGTCCAGGCGCCCCAGCGAGCGGGCCAGCTTCCGTACCTCGCGGTGCTGGAGCACCCGGCGCGACCAGCGGCCGAGCAGCTTCTCGTCGGCCATCGCGGCCAGCACCCGGCGCGGCGTCAGCTCGGGCCACCAGGCGTCCAGGAAGTCGATGAAGTCCTGCTCCGTGGTGATGTCCTCGTCGAACCCGCTGCGGGCCTCGGCGGCCAGCTCCGGGTCGCTGTAGCGGCGGTCCCCGCCGGTCTTCGCCCACAGCGCGTCCAGGATGAGCCGGCGGGCACGCGGACGCAGCAGGTTGACCGGCGCGGTGCCGCCGAGGGCGGCCTGCCGGACGCGGCGCAGCTCGGCGGCGTCCAGCTCGATGCGCTGTCCGAAGGCGACCACCCGGAGCCGGTCGGTGGGCACGGCAGGGGCCGCCGCGTCCTCGTCCGGGTCGCCGAAGGTCAGCTGGCCGTCCGGCTCCACGGCGGGGGCGGTGTCGGCGGCGAGCTCCAGGGCGCCCCTGGCGGCCTTGCGGAGCACCTTCACCATGCGGGAGGAGCCCTTGATGCGGGCCACGTCCGGCGCGTCGTGAGCAGTGGCCTCCGCGCCCTCCACCAGCGAGCCGAGCGCCCGGATGGCGACCTGGCCCTCCTCGCCGAGCGAGGGCAGCACGCCCTCGGTGTAGGCGACCAGCAGCGGGGTGGGCGAGACGATGAGGATGCCGCCCGCGTAGCGGCGCCGGTCCTGGTAGAGCAGGTAGGCGGCGCGGTGCAGGGCGACCGCGGTCTTGCCCGTACCGGGCCCGCCCTCGACCTCGGTGACGGAGGCGGCGGGCGCCCGGATCACCATGTCCTGCTCGGCCTGGATGGAGGCGACGATGTCGCGCATGGAGTGGCTGCGGGCCCGGCCGAGTGCCGCCATCAGCGCGCCGTCGCCGACCGCCGGCAGTTCCTCGCCGGCCAGGGTCGCGGTGACCTCCGGGCGCATCAGGTCGTCCTCGACGCCGAGGACCTTGCGGCCCTTGGAACGGATGACGCGGCGGCGTACGACGCGGCCGGGGGCGACCGGCGTGGCCCGGTAGAAGGGCGCGGCGGCCGGGGCCCGCCAGTCGATGACCAGCGGGCTGTAGTCGGCGTCCAGGACGCCCAGGCGCCCGATGTGCAGCGTCTCGGCGATCTCGGCGCGGTTGTCCTCGGTGATCGCGCCGTCGGCGGGCTCGACGGAGGTGTACGCGCCGTCCGGGCCCCGTTTGCCGTCCTTGCCCAGGAGCAGGTCGATGCGGCCGAAGAGGAAGTCCTCGTACTCGGAGTTGAGGCGGTGCAGGTGGACGCCGGCCTGGAAGACCTGCGCGTCGCGCTCGGCGAGCGCGCCGGGCGTGCCGACCTGGCCGCGCTTGGCGGCGTCGGCCATCAGGAACTGTGCCTCGTGGATCTTCTCTTCCAGACGCCGGTAGACCCGGTCCAGGTGCGTCTGCTCGCCCGCGATCTCGCGGTCGCGGACGGAGTCGCTGTCGGGTACGGAATCCGGCGCGTGCGTGGAGTTCTCCGGCGCGTGCGTGGCGTTCTGCGCGGCCACCCAGGCCCCCTTCTGCTGTGCGTAGGGCAGCCGTCAACCGTACGCGAAGCAGGTCGCGGGCGCACCTGTGAAGCGGTGCGGGCGTCCGGTCACACGTCGACGGCGGCCAGCCGTTCGCCGTCCAGCGTGCGGATTTCGAAGCGGTCGATCTCGGCGCGGCTCATGGCGGCGCCGCCGTTCGTGTAGAGCGGCTGCCGGCTCCACTTCGTGGCGCCGCCCTTGACGCCGTACCCGCCGTACGGCACCGCCCAGGTGGTGACGGTCTGCTTCTCGCCGTCCTTGCCGATCGCGATGAGGGAGCAGGTCAGCGGCCCTTTGACGTTGCCGAGGCGGAGCGCGACGGAGGTGCCCCAGGGGCGGTCGGCCATGGCGACGCCGGCGGCGACCCCGGTGACCGGGTCGACGGCGGTGTGTTTCTCCCGGCCGCCGGCGTACATCAGCTCGGCCGGGCTCGCTGCCTGCCGAGGCGGCGGCGCCGTGTCCCCGGTGACGGCCAGGGTGGCGAGCGGTCCGCCGACGACCAGCGCGACGGCGGCCGCGACGAGGGCGAGCCGCCGCCGGCGCCCGCGCCGCCGGGCGGCGGCGGCCTCGGCCAGCAGGCCGCCCAGGACGCGCCGGGAGGGTTTCGGGACGAGCGTGGCCTCGGAGGGCGGGGCGCCCGTGCCGTCGCCGGCGAGCTCGGCCAGCAGCGGGGGCAGGCCGAGCAGGCCGTCCAGCTCGGTGGCGCAGCGGTCGCAGCCGGCGAGGTGTTCCTCGAAGCGGGCGGCGTGGTCGGCGTCCAGCACGCCGAGCGCGTAGGCGCCGACGTCGGTGTGGTCCGCCGGCCGGGCGGGCGGATGGGGCCGGTTCACGCCGTCACTCCTCGTTCTTCCAGGGAGAGCTTCAGGGAGCGCAGTGCGTAGAAGACCCGGGACCGCACGGTGCCGGGCGGTACCCGCAGCACCTCCGCCGCCTCGTTGACCGTACGTCCCTTGAAGTACGTCTCGATCAGGGCCTCCCGGTGGGCGGGGCTCAGGTCGGCCAGCGCCTCGGAGAGGGTCATCAGGCGCAGCGCGCGGTCTATCTCGTCGGCGGCGGGCAGCGTCTCCAGGGGCGCCGCGTCCACCTCCTGGGGGCGGGCCTGGCGGCTGCGGTGCCCGTCGATGACGATCCGGCGGGCCACGGTCACCAGCCAGGGGCGTACGGACCCGGTGGCGCGTTGCAGCTGGTCGGCGTTGCGCCAGGCGCGCAGCAGGGTCTCCTGGACCACGTCCTCGGCGCGGTGGCGGTCGCCTGCCACCAGCCGCAGGACGAACGCGAGGAGCGGTCCCGCGTGCTCCTCGTACAAGGCCCGCATGAGTTCTTCGCCGGGCGTCGTCCGGTCGGCCACGACGGCATCCTCGCGCAACGCCACTCCCCGGTCGACAGTACGGAGCGAACTCCGTTCGGAGCCGGTCTCCGAAAGCTCGCCGGGGAGTACGTACGGGCGCGTGCGGGTGTTCAGCCGGTGACGCGGGAGGCGGGGCCGAGGGTGGCGCGGCGGCGGTGCCGGGCCACCCGCTCGCGGTTGCCGCACACCTCGCTGGAGCACCAGCGCCGCCGGCGGCCGCGCGAGGTGTCCAGGTAGATCCGCGAGCACGTCTCGCCCTCGCACTGGCGCAGCTGGCCGCGGGCCACCGCGTCCGTCAGCATGCCGACCGCGTCCCGGGCCACCGCGGCCATCAGCCCGGCGCAGTCCGGCGCGCGTGCGCAGCGGCGCTCCAGTACGCCGTCCACGCTCCGTGCGGCGCGTTCGGGCGGTGGCGGGGCCTCCGCCGTGGCGTTGAGCAGTGCCAGGTCCCGGTCGGCGGCCCGGCCGCGGATCTCGTCGTGCACGATGCGCCGCAGCAGTTCGCGCAGCGCCCGGAAGCGGGCGACCCAGCTGCCGTCGACGGCGTCGAGCGGGGCGCTGCGCGGTACGACACCCGCGCCGATGAGCCAGGCCCTCAAGTGGTCGGGGCCGAGGAGCCGTTCGGCCGGCGCCTCGCCGGCCGTGGCCACCAGGTCCAGGCAGATCCGCCCGCAGTCGAACCGCAGGTCGTAAGGGGCCGCCATGTGCCTGTCACTCCTTAGGGGACAACGTCTCCCTCCAGAGTGCCCGGCCAGGCGCCTCGCCGGAACCCTCGGTACCGTCCTCGCGGCGCCGGCCGGCCCCGCCGGGTGCGACTTCAACGCCCTTACGCGTCGGCGTACTTGGTCTCCGCATGCGGGTCCAGGGACAGCCGGTACCCGCGCTTGACCACCGTCTGGATCAGCTTCGGCACGCCCAGCGCCACCCGCAGCCGGGCCATCGCCGTCTCCACCGCGTGCTCGTCGCGGCCCGCGCCCGGCAGCGCGCGCAGCAGGTCGCCGCGGGAGACGACCCAGCCGGGCCGCCTGGCCAGCGCGCGCAGCAGCGACATCCCGGCGGGCGGCACGGGGCGCAGCTCGCCGTCGATGAGGACCGCGTGGCCGCGGATCTCCAGGCGCCGCCCGGCGACCGGCAACGGCCGTACCCGGCCGGGCAGTTCGTGGCAGAGCAGCTGGACCAGCGGGCCCAGCCGGAAGCGCTCCGGCTGCACGGTCGCGATCCCGTGGTTCTGCAGGGGCAGCGCGGTGACCGGGCCGACGCACGCGGGCACCACGTCGTGCCGCAGCGCGGCCAGCACCTCTTCCAGGAGGCCCCGCTCCTCGGCGCGGCGCAGCAGCGAGGCGGCGGCCGGAGCGCTGGTGAAGGTCACCGCGTCGACGGTGCGGGCCGCCACCGCGTCCAGCAGCCGGTCGACCGGGCCGATGTCCTCCGGCGGCATCCAGCGGTAGACCGGCACGCCGACCACCTCGGCGCCCGCGGCGCGCAGCGACTCCACGAAGCCGGGCAGCGGCTCGCCGTGCAGCTGGACCGCGATCCGCCGGCCGGCCACGCCCTCCTCCAGCAGCCGGTCCAGGACCTCGGCCATGGACTCCGAGGCGGGCGACCACTCCTCGGTGAGCCCGGCCGCGCGGATCGCGCCGCGCACCTTCGGGCCGCGCGCCAGCAGCCGTACCCGGCCCAGCCGCTCCAGCAGCGGCGTGCCCAGGCCCCAGCCCTCGGCGGCCTCCACCCAGCCGCGGAAGCCGATGGCGGTGGTGGCCACCACGATGTCCGGCGCGTCGTCGATGAGCTGCTTGGTCGCGGCCAGCAGCTCGGCGTCGTCGGTCAGCGGCACGATGCGCAGCGCGGGCGCGTGCACGACCTCGGCGCCGCGGCGCTCCAGCAGCGTGCCCAGCTCGGCGGCGCGGCGGGCCGCGGTCACCCCGACGGTGAATCCGGCCAGCGGCAGTCCGCCGGTCCGCTCGCCGCTCCGCCGAGGCGGTGCGCTGTCGTCCTGTAGGTCGTTTCGCTGTCCGTCGTGCATTGGCTCTCGTCCCGCTCCGCAGTGGTGTGCGCCGGCTCAACGGCGGCCGGGTCCTGCCGTCCCCTGGGCGTCCGTCCCGGGGCGGTCCGGCAGACCGGATGCCCTTGATGCTGCCAAGGGTCCGTGACGGTCCGGGTTCACCGTTATTTCTCCAGTGTTACGCCCGGGAGGCCCCGGACGTTCCCGCCGGGGCCCCTGCCGGGACGCGGACGATCACACCTCCGCGTACGCCGGGCGCGGCACTTCCTCGGCCCGTACGTCCGGCTCCGGTGCCGTGCGCCGGAGGTATACGGCCCAGGTCACGGCCAGGCACAGCGCGTAGAAGACGAGGAAGGACACGAAGGCGGGCGTGCCGGAGCCCGCGGTCATGAAGGCCTGCCGGAAGGCGAGGTTGATGCCCAGCCCGCCGAGCGCGCCGACCGCGCCGATCAGTCCCATGGCCGCGCCCGAGAGGCGCCGTCCGTACGCCGCTGCCGCCTCGCCCGTCAGGCCGCGCGAGACCGCCTTGGCCTGGAAGATCGCCGGGATCATCTTGTACGTGGAGCCGTTGCCGAGGCCGGTCAGCACGAAGAGCGCGATGAAGCCGACGAGGAAGACCGGCAGCGACTTCTGGACCGAGGCGACGATCACGATGCCCGTCGCCACGCCCATCGCGGCGTAGTTCCCCAGGGTGATCCGCGCGCCCCCGAAGCGGTCGGCGAGCTTGCCGCCGACGGGCCGGATCAGCGAGCCGAGCAGCGGGCCGATGAAGGTGAGCGAGGCCGCCTGGAGCGGGGTCTGCGCGAACTGGTTCTGGAGCACGAGCCCGAAGGCGAAGCTGTAGCCGATGAACGACCCGAAGGTGCCGACGTAGAGCAGCGCCATGATCCAGGTGTGCGGGTCGCGCGCCGCCTCCCGGGCCGCGCCGGTGTCGTTGGTGACCGGCGCCAGGTTGTCCATGAAGAGCGCCGCGCACACCGCGGCGACCACGACCAGCGGGATGTAGACGCCCAGCACGATGCGCGGGTGCGCGGCACCGGCGGTACCGATGACCAGCAGGCCCAGCAGCTGGATGACGGGCACGCCGATGTTCCCGCCGCCCGCGTTCAGGCCCAGCGCCCAGCCCTTCTTGCGCAGCGGGTAGAAGGAGTTGATGTTGGTCATGGAGGAGGCGAAGTTGCCGCCGCCCACTCCGGTGAGCGCCGCGGCCACCATGAAGGTGGTGTACGAGGTGCCCGGCGTCATCACGAAGGCCGCGAAGACGGTCGGTACGAGGAGCAGCGCCGCGCTCAGCACCGTCCAGTTACGCCCGCCGAACCTGGCGACGGCGAAGGTGTAGGGCACCCGCAGGATGCCGCCGACCACCGTCGGCATGGCGACGAGGAAGAATTTCCCGGCCGGGTCGATGCCGTACTCGGGCCCCATGAAGAGCACCATCACCGACCACAGGCTCCAGACCGAGAACCCGATGTGCTCGGAGAGCACCGAGAACCACAGGTTCCGGCGCGCGATCCGTTCGCCCTTCGCCTCCCAGAACGCCTCGTCCTCGGGGTCCCACTCCTCGATCCACCGCTTGCCCTTACGTGCCGCCGCCATCGTGCCTCCCGGCTCTCGAAGTCTCCCGCTCCGAAGCTAGGGACGGCGCGTTTCACGGCGGTGCCGCCAGGTGTCACCGACGCAATATCGCTCTCACCCGGCGCTGCCGGGCACGGTGAGTACCGTCGGCGCCGCGCTCCACCGGGCTCACGCCGCCATCAGCCGGGCGTCCTCGGGCGGCAGCCAGGTGTCCCCGCCGCGGGACAGCCAGCCGCCCGCCGCGCCCAGTTCGCGCGCCGCGTCCCGCAGCGCGTCCAGGCCCGGGTGGCGCAGCCCGCGGCGCCAGACCACCGACACCGGGGACAGCGGCACGGGGTCCACGAGGGGCCGCAGCACCATCCCGGGCACCTCGATGAACTCCACACTGGCCAGTACGGACCAGCCGCGCTTCCGTACGACGCGGAGGAACTCGGCCGGGCCGTCGATCTCCGGGTACGGCGCCGCCGCCCGGATGCCGCGCCCTTCGAAGAGGCGCGCGGCCAGGGCGGTCCACTCCGCGGTGTGCGCGTTGCCCGCCCCCGTGTAGAGCGTCTCCCCGGCGAGCGCGTCCACGGGCACCGCGGCACGAGCCGCCAGCGGATGCTCCGCCGGCAGCAGGACGGCCATCGGCTCGTACCGCACCGGGTGGTGGGCCAGCCGGTTGCGCACCCCGCGCGGCAGCCCGGCGACCCGCCCGAAGGACACGTCCAGGCCGCCCGTCAGCAGCCCTTCGGCGGCACCGGTCAGGCCGCTGTGGAAGCGCGCGGCGAACTCCAGGTCGGGCGCCGCGGCCCGGGCCCGCTCCAGCACCCGGTACGCGGTGCCGACCGGGGCGCCCACGTCGACCAGCAGCGGGCGCTCGCGGTCGGCGCCGCCGTGGAAGGCCGCGGCCAGCTCGTCGTGCGCGGCGAGCACGCGCTGCGCATACGGGAGCAGCCGCTCGCCCTCGGGGGTGAGCCGCACCTGACGGGTGGTGCGCAGGAACAGCGTCGCACCGAGGTCGCGCTCCAGGCGGCGGATGTCCCGGCTGAGGGCCTGCTGGGCGACGTACAGGCGGGCGGCGGCACGGGTGAAGTGGAGCTCGTCGGCGACGGCCGTGAAGGCACGCAGCAGGCGCGGCTCTATGTCGTGGGGCACACACCCATGGTGACAAAGGCGAGATGACGAAGCGGAGGCCTGGTGGCCAACTGATTGACAACTGCGGGCGGTCAATCGGTGGAAGGAAGGTGTTGGACGCCGTGGGGACGCCGGCCCGATCGTGAAGGGGTGATCCTCTTCCTCGCCGCCCGCCCCGTGACCGCCCCGCCCGTTCCCGCCCGTCCGCGCCGTGCCGCGCGCCGCCGGGGCCGCTCGCCGGGCAGCGGCCCGCGCCTGCGGTTCCTCCGTCCGTACGCCCGGATGTTCGCCGTGCCGGGCACCCGTGCCTTCACCGCGGCCAACCTCCTGGCCCGCCTCCCGATGGGCATGTTCAGTGTCAGCGCGGTCCTCATGATCGCCGGGTCGCGCGGCTCGTACGCGCTGGCCGGGGCCGTGACCGCCGCCGGACTCGCGGCGACCGCCGTCGTGGGGCCGTGGACCGCGCGGCTGACCGACCGCTACGGGCAGGCCAGGGTCGCGCCGCCCGCCGCGCTGCTCGCCGTACTGGGCTCGCTGGCCCTCGTGCTGTGCGTGCGGCTCGACGCGCCTGCCTGGACGCTCTTCGCCTCCTACGTGTGCACCGCCACCACGCCCAACACGGGCGGCATGTCCCGGGCCCGCTGGGCGCACCTCTTCCGTGCCGACCCGCGCGCCCTGCACACCGCCAACTCCTTCGAGCAGGCGGCGGACGAGGTGTGCTTCATGCTCGGCCCGGTGCTCGCCGCCTTCCTGTGCACGACGCTGTTCCCGGAGGCGGGCACGCTCACCGGAGCCGTGCTGCTGCTGACCGGAGTGCTGCTGTTCGCCGCGCAGCGCCGTACGGAGCCGCCCGCCGCGCCCCGTACGGAGCGGGTCCGCTCGCCGCTGCGCCGTCCCGGACTGCCGCCGCTCCTGCTGACCTTCGTGTGCACGGGCGCGGTCTTCGGCTCCCTGGAGGTCGTCACGATCGGCTTCGCCGACGGGCACGGCGTCCGGGCCGTGGCGGGCGGCATCCTGGCGCTGCAGGCCGCCGGTTCGTGCGCCGCCGGACTGCTGTACGGGCTGCTGCCGCCCGCCGGGCGGCCCGCCGCGCGCTTCACCGGGTGCGTGGCGGCCATGACGGTCCTGATGCTGCTGCCGCTCCTCGGGGCGGCGAGCGGCAGCCTCGCGGTGCTGGCGGGCACCCTGCTGGTGGCCGGGATGGCGACCGCGCCGACCATGGTCACCGGCATGGGCCGGGTCCAGGCGCTGACGCCCGCCGGCCAGGTCACCGAGGGCATGACGCTGGCCGTCACCGCCCTGCTGACCGGCATCGCGGCCGGCTCGGCGGCAGGCGGCTGGGCCACGGACCACCTGGGGAGCGGCGGGGCGGCGTACGGCGCACCGGCCGCCGCGGCGGCCCTGGCACTGACCGTGACCCTGCTGGGCCGCCTCCGTGCGGCCCGGCACGCGTGACCTCAGCCGTCCAGGCCCCAGCCCTTCCCCATCGCGTACGCGGCGCAGAGGTTCACGTCGAGCATGTACGCGCCGGCCGTGCCGCACTGGGCGGCGCCGGTGCCGGGGTCCAGCGGCTGACCGTGCCCCATGCCGGTGATCCGGTAGGTCTCGGCGGCCACGGCGCCCGAAGCGTCCCGGTACACCGCGTGCGGATATCCGCCCACCGTGTCCGTCACCTCCGGCGTCTGGTCGGTGCCGTGCACGTTCGTCCACTGCTCGACGAGGTCGGCCATGTTCACCGGCTTCACGGTCGTGTCGGACGTCCCCTGGAGGACCGTCAGCCGGGGCCAGGGGCCGGTGTGGCCCGGATTGGCGGCCCGTACCCGGTCACCCCACTGCGCGGGCGTCTGCGTGGCGCCCACGTACATGCACACGTACGGCGAGCCCGCCGCCTGCGCACAGCCGTACGGGAGGCCCGCGACCACGCCGCCCGCCGTGTAGGTCTCCGGGTACGCGGCCATCATGACCGCCGTCATGCCGCCGCCGGCCGACAGGCCGGTGACGTACGCCCGGGAGCCGCCCGCGTCGGCGAGCTGGCGGGCGGTCATCTGCTGGACGGAGGCGGCCTCGCCGCGGCCGCGCTCGATGTCGCCCGCCTGGAACCAGTTGAAGCAGTTGTTGAGGTTGTTGGCGCTGGTCTGGCCGGGCAGCACCACGGAGAAGCCCCAGCGGTCGGCGAGCTCGGTCCAGCCGCTCTGCCTGCCGTACGTGGTGGCGTTCTGTGTGCAGCCGTGCAGCGCGACGACCACGGGGCGGCCGGCGGGCAGGCCCTCGGGGACGTAGCGGTACATCCGCAGCGCCCCGGGGTTGCTGCCGAAGCCGGTGACTTCCTCGATGGTGCCGGCGGCGTGTGCCGTGCCCGCGGGCAGGAACAGGGCGGCCAGGACGGCCGCGACCAGCATGCTCAGCGTGCGTCTGAGTGTTCTGTACATGCCCGGGGACGGTAGGAGCGGACGACGCGCCCCGATATGGCGCGGGAGCCCACATCCCGGGCCCTCGCCATGGCCGGGCATGACAGGAGCCCCGCTGCCTGACGGCGGCGGGGCTCCTGCCCACATGGGATGTCCGGAGGCCGGAGCCTCCGTTCGGTGGAGATGGCGGGAATCGAACCCGCGTCCAACGGTGCGGAACCAGGGCTTCTCCGTGTGCAGTCCGCTGCGATTTTCTCGGCCCCGGAGATCACGCGGACAAGTCTCCGACGGGCTCAGTCACTGTTTGATGTCTCCACCGGGCCCCGTGACCGGGCTCGGTGGATAAGACCCCTAGCTGATGCCAGGATCCGGGTCGGGATCATCCCCGGGCTGACACTTCGCAGGTCGCTACTTAGGCAGCGAGGGCGAAGGAATCGCGCTTGGTGTTGGCGATTATTGGTTGCGACACGTGGTTAACGAGATCATTGCCGCTTCCTCGACACGCTTCCCCTGCTTCGACATCCGCTGTCGAAACCGATCATCCCCATGTTGTGTTTTCAACGGTGGACCCCGCTTCCGCGGAGTCCGTGCACCCCGTCCAGCGGGGTACGTGTGCCATCGTACGGGAACAACGCGGCACCGTGCCAGCATATTCCCAGCGGCACAGGGCCGGGCCTTCCTCCAGGTCAGGCCCGCTGCCGCCGGCGCACCGCGGAGATCGCGCGCTCCGCCTCGCGGCGGTCCTGCTGCTCACGCAGCGTCTGCCGCTTGTCGTACTCCTTCTTGCCCTTGGCCAGCGCGATCTCCACCTTCGCGCGGCCCTTCAGGAAGTACAGCTGGAGCGGGACGATCGTGTGGCCCGTCTCCTGCGACTTCGACGCCAGCTTGTCGATCTCCACCCGGTGCAGCAGGAGCTTCCGCTTGCGGCGCGCGGCATGGTTGGTCCAGGTGCCCTGCGCGTACTCGGGGATGTGCACGTTGTGCAGCCACGCCTCGCCGCCGTCGATCTGGACGAAGCCGTCCACGAGCGAAGCCCGCCCCTGCCGCAGCGACTTCACCTCGGTGCCCGTGAGCACGAGGCCGCACTCGTAGGTGTCGATGATGAGGTAGTCGTGCCGCGCCTTCTTGTTCTGCGCGATGAGCTTGCGCCCGGCCTCCGCGGCCTGCCGCTTCGCCTTCGTCTTCGCGTTCGCCTTAGCCATAGTGCGGCCATTTTCGCACTAGGACCCGCCTCCCAGGCCACTCATTACCGCTCTGGCCCGGCTCTCCGCGCGGTCGTCGGCGGGGATGTCGGGGGTGATGCCCCGGCCGTCGACGCCGCGCCCCGACGGTGTGCGGTAATGGCCGACGGTCAGCTCGGCGACCGAGCCGTCCGGCAGCTCGCTGGGCATCTGGACCGAGCCCTTGCCGAAGGTCGGCGAGCCGATCACCACCGCACGGCCGCGGTCCTGCAGCGCCCCCGCCAGCAGCTCCCCCGCGCTCATCGTGCCGCCGTCGACCAGCACGGCCACCGGCGACTTCGTGGCCCGGCCGCGGTCCGCGTACAGCGCGCGCTGGCTGCCGCGTACGTCGTACGTGGCGACCAGGCCGCCGTCGAGGAACGCGGCGGCCGCCGTGACCGCCTCCCCGACCAGGCCGCCGGTGTTGCCGCGCAGGTCCAGCACGATGCCGCCGGGCGCGGCCGAGCGGACCGCCTCGCGCACCTCCTCGCCGGTGCCCTTGGCGAACGCGTCGACCTTGATCCGGGTCATGCCCCCGGACGCCGCGGGCCGGTCGACGGTGACGTTCGCCGTGCGCAGCCGGGCGCGGTGCAGCGTCGCGGTCCAGTCCCGGTCGGCGCGCCGGAGCTTCAGGTCGACGGGGGTACCGGGGGCAGCGGCGCCCCCCGCGCGCTTCGAGGTGCTGCCGGCGTCGCCGCGCAGCCGGGCCACGACCTCGGTGACCGGGCGGTGCCGGGTGGCGCTGCCGTCGACGGCGAGCAGGTCGTCACCGGGCGCGATGCCGGCCCGGGCGGCGGGGCCGTCCGCGCGTACCCGGGAGACCTGGACGCGGCCGTCCTCGCCCTCGCGCAGCCACAGGCCGACGCCGACGTACTCGCCGTCGAGCTGCCGCCGGAAGTCCTCGTACTCGCCCGCGGTGTAGACCGTGGACCAGCGGTCGCCGCTGCGGCTGACCACGTCGGCGGCGGCCTGGCTGCCGGACTTGCCGGACTTGAGCGCCTCGGCCGCGGCCTCCTCGACGGCCTCGCGGTCCGCCGTGCCGTCCGCGGCGGCCCGGCCGTCGGCGACGGTACGTACCGGTATGCGGTGCTCCGCCCCTTCTCGGCCTTCATCCTCCCAGGAACCGGCTGCGGCGCCGGTGCCGAGCACGCTCGCGAAGACCAACGTCAGGGCCGCCCCGCGGCGGATGCGGCGGGGCCGGACAAAGTGCAATCGGCCCGACATGCCGGTGAGTCTAGGCCAGAAAGAAGCGCCGTACGGGCAGTTGCCCGCACGGCGCCGTTGACTTACCTCACACCAAGAGGTGCCGTATGTCTCAGATCAGGTTGTACTGACCCACTTCACGAAGCTGGTGGGCGAAGAGGCCCCACGAGGCCTTCGCGAAGAGGTAGTTCGCGCTGCCGCCCAGCGGATGCTTCTGCCACACCGTCTTCGGCCCCTTGGCCCGCACGTCCAAGTACAGCGTGTCGTCGCTCTTCTTCTTCAGGCTGAAGGTGATGTACTTGCCCGCACCTTCCAGGTGACCGGGCAGCGACTTCAGAGTGAAGTAGGTCTGCCCCACCTTGGTGACCAGCACCGGGTTGCACTTCTTACCGCCCTCAAGACAGATCTTCTGCCCCTTCTTGACGGTCTTCGGCATCCCCTTGAGTGGGAAGACCCCCTTCATGATCTTGTTCATCTTGTGGAACGAGCTCTTGGCGCTCTCGGCCTGCCGGAAGAGGTCGTACGTGTAGTGGTACGAGTACTGGCTGCTCTTGGCGGCTACGGCGGCGGTCGTCCGCACGGCCGCGGCCGGCTTCGCCACTGGGCCGGCGGCCTGGGCGGGCACCGCAGCGCCCAGCACCGCGGAGCACATCACCGCGGCCACGGCTGCGCCGCGGGCCCCCTTGACCCGCTGCTCGGTGGTGCGGCCGGCGGAGCCGTTCTGGATATGCATGAGGTAGATCCCCCGATACGTCTGGTGGTGTTCACTCCTGGTCAGGGAGTACGAACATCATGGAGCACGGCCGCCACCGCCCGCAATGATCTTGAAGCCGAGCCGTGTCGCCCGGCGACGGGCCGGAGGTCTTCGTCCGCAGCATGACGAAGGGGCGGGCCGCATGACGACCCGCCCCTTGTCGCGAACCACCGGAAAGCGTCGCGTCACACCTTGAGGTACTTGCGCAGCGCGAAGAAGGCCGCAAGCGCAGGCATCAGCAGACCGATCAGCAACACCAGCGGGAGAACCGCTATCACCGAGTCCCAGCCGATGAAGTTGATCACCTGGATCTTCTGCGCCAGCCAGTTGTTCACCAGCATGTACTTCCCGGTGACGATCAGGACGCAGGAGAACACGGCACCGATCAGACCGGCGATGGCGGCCTCCAGGATGAACGGCATCTGGATGTAGAAGCTGGACGCACCCACCAGCCGCATGATCCCGGTTTCCCGCCTTCGGCTGAACGCCGACACCCGTACGGTGTTGACGATCAGCAGCAGCGCAACGATCAGCATCAGCCCCATCACGCTCAGCGCCGCGATGTTCATACCGTTGAGCAGGTTGAAGAGCGGTTCCACCGTGTCCCGTTGGTCCAGCACCTGCTGGACCCCGGGCCGCCCCGAGAACGCCGTCTTGATCACTTCGTACTTGGTCGGGTCCTTCAGCTTGACCCGAAAGGATTCAGGGAGCTGATCGGGGGTCACCAGGCCCGCGACGGGGGACTGGCCGAACTGCTCCTTGTAGTGCTTGTACGCCTGGTCGCTCGACTCGTACTGGACGCTCTCCACGTTGGGCAGCCGGTCGAGCTCGGTCCGGATCTCGTTCTTCTGCTTCGCAGTGGCCGCTCCCTTGGCGCAGCCGGCGTCGCTCTCCGCATCGTTCTTGTTGCAGAAGAAGATCGAGACGTTGACCTTGTCGTACCAGTAATCCTTCATCGTGCTGACCTGGTCGCGCATCAGCAGCGAGGCGCCGAAGAGGCCGAGCGAGAGAGCCACGGAGACGATGACGGCGAAGGTCATCGTGAGGTTTCGGCGGAGACCGACGCCGATCTCCGACAGGACGAACTGGGCGCGCATGGCGTCCTTTCAGTACTGGGGGCCGTACACGCTTAGTGCTGGTAGCCGTACACGCCGCGCGACTGGTCGCGTACGAGCCGGCCCTTTTCTAGTTCCATGACCCGCTTGCGCATCTGGTCGACGATCTGCTGGTCGTGGGTGGCCATGACCACCGTCGTGCCGGTGCGGTTGATCCGGTCCAGCAGCTTCATGATGCCGACGGAGGTCTGCGGGTCGAGGTTGCCGGTCGGCTCGTCGGCGATCAGCAGCATCGGGCGGTTGACGAACGCCCGGGCGATCGCGACGCGCTGCTGCTCACCGCCGGACAGCTCGCCCGGCATCCGGTCCTCCTTGCCGCCGAGCCCGACGAGGTCGAGCACCTCGGGCACGGTCTTGCGGATCTGGCCGCGCGGCTTGCCGATGACCTCCAGGGCGAACGCGACGTTCTGCCCGACGGTCTTGTTCGGCAGCAGCCGGAAGTCCTGGAAGACGGTGCCGATCTGGCGCCGCATCTGCGGGACCTTCCAGTTGGACAGCTTCCCGAGGTCCTTGCCCAGTACGTGCACCGCACCGTGGCTCGCCCGCTCCTCACGCAGGAGCAGCCGCAGGAAGGTGGACTTGCCGGAGCCGGAGGAGCCCACCAGGAAGACGAACTCGCCTCGTTCGATCTCGAGCGAGACGTCCCTGAGCGCGGGGCGGTTCTGCTTCGGGTAGGTCTTGGAGACGTTGTCGAATCGGATCACTGATGCACCACGGTCGACCTGGGTAGGGGCACGGGTTGCCGACTTGCGGCTCCCGTCGGTGAGCGTGACCATACGCGAACCACATGGCGCGGCGCAGTCGGCGTCCGGTCTTGGTGCGTTTATTCACGGCACCTACGGGGACAAAACGAGCACATTCCGGCTCCCGCCGAGGGCCCGCACACGGCCTGAATACGCCGTGCGCTGCGAGGATTCCGGTAGGCGCGCCGATGCTCCGGCGAGCTGGCACAGTAGAAGAGGGAACCAACGCGCCGGCCCGCGCGTTGGAGCTGGTGAGAAGGAGGTCGCATGACGTACGACCGGCTGGTGTGCGCCAACTGCGCGGCCCCCGTCAGCGAGGGCCGCTGCCCGGTGTGCCGGGCCAGCAGGGAGCGGATGCAGCAGCAGAGCGGCCTGACCGGGCTCCTCGCGCAGGTCACCCCGGCGGCGCTGGTGGCGCTGCTGGTGGCGCTCGTGGCAGTGGGCCTGCTGCTGGAGCGGGTGGGCTGAGCTCCGCCGACGCGGGACCGGACGGGCCGAGGCCCTGACTGATCTTGTCGATGACGCACCACGACGCACCAGGGCCCGGCGCGGAATCCGCGCCGGGCCCTCTGCTGTGCAGCGTGCTGCGCTACGGGGCTACCGCCGGCCTCAGGCCGCGGCGGCACCGCCCTTGTTGATCAGGCGGGGCATCAGGCGGAAGCCGATACCACCGGCGATCATCGTCGCGGCGCCGATCAGCAGGAAGGTCGTACCGGAGGAACCGGTTTCGGCCAGCTCACCGTCGGCCTGCTGCTGGCCACCCTGAGGGGTGTCCTGGGCCTGACCGGGCGTGTTGGCGATGTCCTCCTTGGAGTCGCCAGGCTGCTCGATCGGCTTGGTGCCCTCGTTGTCGGTGCCGGTGCCGTCGTCGGGGCCGCCGTTGCCGCCGCCGTTCTGGCCACCGTTGTCGCCACCGTTGCCGCCGTTACCGCCGGGAGGCGTGGTGGGGTCCTCGGTGGGCGGAGTCGTCGGGTCCTCGGTGGGCGGGGTGGTCGGGTCCTCGGTCGGGGGGTCGGTGGGGTCTTCGCCACCGTTGCCGCCGCCGATGCCGTTCTCGCCGCCGTTGCCGCCGTTGCCGCCGCCGATGCCGTTCTCGCCACCGTTGCCGCCGTCGCCGCCGCCGATGCCGTTCTCGCCACCGTTGCCGCCGTCCTGGCCGGCGACCAGGCCACCGATGCTGACGCCACCCTCGGTGTCACCACCGTCGGTGCCAGCGGTTTCGCCACCGTCGGTGCCGTCGTCGTCACCTTCGCCGCCGCCGAAGAGGCCGCCGAGGAAGCCGCCGTTGTCTTCCTGACCCATCGTGCTCGGCTGGTTCGCGTCGGTCGCCGAGGCCGCGCCCGCCGCAGTGAGCGAAGCGCCCACCGCGATCACCGCACTGGCCGCAACGCGCGCCACGCGCACCCGCGTCTTCTTGGTCATCTAGTGCTACCCCCAGTAGCTACATGTGTCATTGGGGCATCGCTGTGCGGGGCAACGGCCGATGCGGGACGCGAGTCCGCTCCGTCCATCGCGGGCGGTTTCCTCATATCCCCGTTCACACGCGCCCCAGACATACGCATGCCGCGCTCTACCCTTCCCAGATCCCAACGGACCGTCAAGGTCAAATAAAGGGAGGATGGCCGCTTTGGGGCGGTTTGCGGCGTGTGATGACGTACGACTGTAACCAAATCAGCACAACAAAAAGCAACCGCCGCCTGTGGGGCGACAGTTGCTTCGTGCTGCTGCGAAGGGCCGCGACCGGCTTACTTCTCCTGCTCCTGCTGCTTGCGCCAGCGGATGCCGGCCTCCAGGAAGCCGTCGATGTCGCCGTCCAGCACCGCCTGCGGGTTGCCGACCTCGAACTCCGTCCGCAGGTCCTTGACCATCTGGTACGGGTGCAGGACGTACGAGCGCATCTGGTTGCCCCAGGAGTTGCCGCCGTCGCCCTTGAGGGCGTCCATCTTGGCCTGCTCCTCCTGGCGGCGCCGCTCCAGCAGCTTCGCCTGGAGGACGTTCATGGCGGTGGCCTTGTTCTGGATCTGCGAACGCTCGTTCTGGCAGGAGACCACGATGCCGGTCGGGATGTGCGTCAGGCGGACGGCGGAGTCCGTGGTGTTGACGCCCTGGCCGCCGGGGCCCGAGGAGCGGTAGACGTCGACCCGCAGGTCCGACTCGTCGATCTCGATGTGGTCGGTCTGCTCGACGACGGGGAGGACCTCGACGCCGGCGAACGACGTCTGGCGGCGGCCCTGGTTGTCGAACGGGGAGATCCGGACCAGCCGGTGCGTGCCCTGCTCCACGGAGAGCGTGCCGTAGGCGTACGGGACGTTGACGGCGAAGGTGGTCGACTTGATGCCGGCCTCTTCGGCGTACGAGGTCTCGTACAGCTCCGTCTTGTAGCCGTGCCGCTCGGCCCAGCGCAGGTACATGCGCTGCAGCTTCTCCGCGAAGTCGGCGGCGTCCACGCCACCCGCCTCGGCGCGGATGTTCACGACCGCCTCACGGGAGTCGTACTCACCGGACAGGAGGGTGCGCACCTCCAGCTCGTCCACGGCCTTGCGGACCGCGGCCAGCTCGGCCTCCGCCTCGGCGCGGGTGTCCTCGTCACCCTCGTCCGCGGCCAGCTCGAACAGCACTTCGAGGTCGTCGACCCGGCCGCGCAGCTCCTCGGCCTTGCGCAGCTGCCCCTGGAGGTAGGAGAGCCGGCTGGTGACCTTCTGGGCGTTCTCCACGTCGTCCCAGAGGTCGGGGGCCGCTGCCTGCTCCTCGAGCGCAGCGATATCGGCCCTCATCTTGTCGAGGTCCAGGACGGCCTCGATCGACCCCATGGTCGAGGCGAGGGACTTCAGCTCTTCGGATACATCGACGACTGCCACGACTCCAGCCTAACGGCTGGGTGGGCCGCCCTGAGCCGTGGCCGTCTCCGGACGTTCCGGCGGACCCCGGGCCGGTGGCCACCCCCGGCGCCGTCGGCGTTGCTCGCGCGGTTCACCGCGCCCCTCACGGGGCGCTCTACGGCACGTCCGGAGCTGTCTGCTCCGTGCCCGGGCGGGCGTCGTCAGGCGCGTCGTCCCCCGAGACGAGCCAGGTGCCCAGGCCGGCGGCGACCACGAGGGCGCCCGCCGCGACGCCCAGCCGTACCCGCCGCTTGCGTACCCGGTGCCGGGCCGACCCCGCCCGGCGTTCGCCCGCGGCCCGCGGGGCGCGGGCCGTCCCGTGCGCGCCGCCGGCCAGCTCGTCGGGGCCCGGCACGCGCATGCTCGTGTGCGTCTCGCGGGTGGAGTCCGGGGCCGCGCCGTGCACCAGCGGCACCGCACCGCGGACCCGGCCGCCCTCCTCGGGGAGCGGCTGGTACGGGCCGTCCTCACGCGGGGCCTCCGGTCCGGCGGCCGCCTCCTCCGCCTCCTCCTCGTCCTCCGGCTCGTCGATGTCCAGCGGCGGGATGCCGGCCAGCGAGGGCAGGATCTCGCGCAGCCGGGCCGCCAGCTCGGGGGCGCGGAGGCGGGAGGCGGGGGCCTTGGCCAGGCACTGGATCAGCAGCTGCCAGAGCTCGTCCGGGATGCCGGGCAGCGGCGCCACCCGCTCGGTGACGTGCCGGCGGAGCACCGCGCCGGGGTGGCCGCCGCCGAAGGGGGTGAACCCGGCGAGCAGCTCGTACAGGACCGTGGCCAGCGCGTACACGTCCACGGACGCGCGGGGCGGGAGGCCCTCGATGATCTCGGGGGCGAGGTAGTCGGGGGTGCCGATGACCCGGGTGGAGCGGGTGCGGCGCGGCGAGTCGACGAGGCGGGCGATGCCGAAGTCGGTGAGGAGCGCGGGGTGGGCGCCGCCGGGGCCGAGCGGGGCCTCCATGTCCAGGAGGATGTTCTCGGGCTTCACGTCGCGGTGCACGATGCGCGCGGCGTGCGCGGCGGCCAGGCCTTCGGCGACGTCGGCCACGATGGCGACCGCGGCCTCCGGGGCCAGCCGGCGCTGGGCGTCCAGCCGGGTCCGCAGGTCCGTGCCCCGGACGAGGTCCATGACCAGGGCGAGGTCGTTGCCGTCCACGACCAGGTCGCGGACGCCGACGACGTGCGGGTGGTCCAGGCTGAGCAGGGCGGCGCGCTCCTGCACGAAGCGGCCGACCAGCTCCTGGTCGGAGGCGAGGTCCTCGCGCAGCAGCTTGATCGCCACGGCCCCTTCGGGACCCTCGCCCAGCCACACCGTGCCGGCGCTGCCGCGACCGAGGATCTGGTGGGCGGTGTACCGGCTGCCGATCTTCCGTGCCAAGACTGCTCCGACGGGTCTTGTCCGACAGGTGACGGCCCGCGGCGCGGATGCGCGGGGGCCGCGGCCCGGGACGCGGGGGTGCGCGGGGCCGATGCTGGCGTCAAAACTACGCGGGCCGCGGCGCTTTCGGCGCCCCGGACGCCGTCAACCGCCACTTCTCCGCCGGAAAATCTCCTGGGATGTCGATAAATCCACGACGTGGCCCTTCCGGGGAGCGGTGGCGGCCGACAGGGCGGCGCGGGCAACGGGCGGCTACTGGCCCACCGACTTCGAGGCCTCACCGATCGTGGACACCCAGCCCGAGATGTCGGTCCACCACTGGCTGATCTGGTTCCAGAAGCTGCGGCCCTGGCCGATCCACTCCTGGAGGGGGGTCAGCTCCCAGATGAGCCAGCAGCCGACCACGATCAGCACGATCATGATCAGACAGCCCTTGAGGCAGCCCAGACCCGGGATGTGCACCGGGTTGGCGCTGCGCCGGCGCGGCTCGCGCTCGCGGCGGCGCGGCTCCGGCGCCGGTGGCCGGGGCTCGTACCGCTGCGGCGGCGGCTCCTGCCGGCGCTGCCGGGGCTGCGGCTGGGGCGGCTGCTGGTACGGCGCCTGCCGCTGTCCGTACTGCTGCGGGGGCTGCTGCGGCTGCTGGTACTGCGGGGGCGGCGGCTGGGCCGGCCGGCGCTGGGGGCGGCGGCGCAGCGGGTCCTCGTCCGGGTTCAGGTACTGGACCTGGGTCTGCTCGTTCCGGTCGCGGGCGGCGCGCAGCTGGTTCTCCCACGGATGCGGCCCCTCGGGCTGCTGCGGGTCGCCACCTGGCGGTACGGGCGGCATGGCGCGCGTCGGGTCGCCGCTGCCCGGGGGACGCCCGGAGTCGGCACCGAAACCGGCGGCGGTGGCGCCCGCCGCGGCACCCGCTGCGCCGGCCGCACCGGCGCCGGTGGTCGGCAGGACGTCGGTCGCGGCGGCCGGGTCGTACCCGCCGCCGGCGCCGGTGGAGGGCAGCACCTGCGTGGGGTCCGCGTCACCGCCGCCGGCACCGGTGTCGGGGACCGGCGCGGGCGCCGGGTCGGGCGCGAGCAGCGCGCCGACACCGAGCGCGGCCTCGGCCTCGGCGGGCGAAGCGTGCACGCCGATGCCGGCCGCGACCACGCGCAGGGCCCGGGCGAGGTTCTCGGCGCTGGGCCGCTCCTCCGGGCGCTTGCGCAGGCAGCGCTCTATGACGGTCCACAGCGGCTCGGGCACGCTGCCGGGGCGCTGCGGGTCCTCGCTGAGGTGCCGGTGCAGCACTTCGAGAGCGGTCGCGCCGGCGAACGGCGGACGGCCCGTGACCAGCTCGTACAGCAGGATGCCCGCGCCGTAGATGTCCACCGCTGAGGTCTGCGGGCGGCCCTCGGCGGACTCCGGCGCGACATAGGCGGGGGTGCCGACGAACTCCTGGGTCCGGGTCAGGCCCGGGGAGTCCGCGAGCCGGGCGATGCCGAAGTCGGTCAGCATCGGGTGCATCTCGGCGGCGCCGTCGGCCCCGGCGAGCAGGACGTTCGCGGGCTTGAGGTCGCGGTGCACGACGCCGTCGGCGTGGCTGGCGGCCAGCGCGTCGGCGATCTGCGCCGTGAGCAGCGCGGCCGCGACCGGGCTGAAGGGGCCGTTCCGGCGGAGGTACTGGTGCAGGTCCGGGCCGTCGACCAGGTCCATGACCAGGGCGAGCAGATCGCCCTCCACGACCAGGTCGCGGGTCCGGACGATGTTCGGGTGGGTGAGCCGCAGCAGGACGGAGCGCTCGCGCAGGAAGCGCATCACCACGTCCGGGTCGTGCGCCAGCTCCTCCTTGAGGACCTTGATCGCGACCGTCTCGCCGGGCTGTCCGGCGACGGCGGCCTCCTCGCCCGCCGTCTCCCGCTGGCGGGCACGCCAGACGGTGCCCGTGGCGCCGCGTCCGAGCGGCTCCTCGAGCAGGTACTTGCTGCCTACCGGCCGCACGTCATGCGCTCCCTGGTCGTCACTGAGCAGCTGCCTGATCTGCGCTGTCTGTCGGGCTGTGGGGGATGCCGGGCCACTCCGGTGGTCCGGACGGTCCCGTCCGCCCCACCATAGTGCCGTGTTCCGCGGCCGCGGCCGGGCGGATCCCGTGGTCCGGGGCGGTTCCGTCCGGGTCGTCCGGTAAGGCACCCGGCGGGGCTCCGGGGAAAGACGCCAGTTCCGGGCGGATGGTTGCTCCCTACCCCGATCGCTGACCACTCAGTGGACGATCTTTGGCCGATCATGGGTCGCAAGCAGCCACTTTTGCGAACATGAGTGACCGAACAAGATCACTGAACGACAGTCGCCACGCGACTTGTCGGTGGCAGGTGCGAGGATGCTCTCCAGCACGGCAGCGGTGGGGAACGGGGGCGTCGCGCCGCGGCGTGCGGCGTGCACATGCACGCGCACTTGGACTTGTACGTGCCGACGTGTCCGGGCGCGGTGGGGGGAGGTGTCGGTCCCCGCCGCATTGCCGGGCGGAAGGGACCGTTGACGGCGATGCAGATCCGGCTGACCGTCCTCGGGCCGCGCAGCGGCCACTCCACCCGTGCCTGCGACGTGCTCGTGACGGCCCCTGCCGGTACGGCGCTCTCGGCGGTGGCCAGCAGCCTCGCGGCGGCCGTCGCGGGCGCGGGTGCGGACGTCGGCGGGGCCGGCGCCGGCAGCGGCCCCGTCGTGCTCTACGCCGGACAGGAGCGGCTCGACCTCCAGCGTGCCGCGCTCGGCGAGCCGCCGCTCATAGACGGTGCGGTCCTCTCCCTCCAGGGGCCGGGGCCCGCGCCGGCCCACGGCCTGCCCGCCGGACCTGCCCGGCTGCGGGTCGTCTCGGGCCCGGACGCGGGCGGTGTCCATCTGCTGCACGGCGGCCAGATCCGTATCGGCCGCTCCACGGACGCCGACGTGCCGCTGGACGACCCCGACGTCTCCCGGATGCACTGCGCGGTCACGGTGGCGCCGGACGGCGCGGTGACCGTGGCCGACCTCCGCTCCACGAACGGCACGGCGGTCGACGGCACCGAGCTGGACGACCGCCCGGCGCCGCTGCCCGCGGGCGCGCTGCTCCGCATCGGCGAGTCGGCGCTCCGCCTCCAGCCCTCCCCCGCCACCCCCGATCCGGCCCTGCCGGCCACGCCGGACGGCGAGGGCCACCTGCGCGTCCACCCCGCGGGCGGCGGCGCGCCGTCCGCCGAGGAGCACCGCCCGGCCCCCGGCGGCGCGGCTCCCGCGTACGGCACGCAAAGCACCCCCTCCCCCTACGGCGGCACCGCTTCCCCGTACGGCGGCGGGGCGGTCCCTTCGTACGGCGCCCGGGGCGCGGCCCCGGCCGGTGCTCCGTACGGCGGCGGCCGGTACAACCACGAGGCGGGCCCGGCGGCGGACACCGCGGGGGCGGCCGGGCATCCCGGCCCGGCCGCCCGGAGCGGTGCCGCGCGCGAGGACGGGGTCGGCTCGGGCCGGATCGACTCCGGCCCGGGGCGCGCCGCTGGCCCGGGCCCCGGTCCCACCCAGGGGCCGTACGGCGCGCCGGGACCGCACAGAGCGGAGACCGTGCGGCCGACGGCGTACGGGGCCGGGTCCCGCGCGGCGGACGCCCGCGGAGCCGGCGCTGCCGCGGCGCCGTACGGAGCGCAGCCGGCCGCCGGGCCGTACGCGGCGGGCGACCGGCACGACACGTACGGCGGTTCTCCCGCGGCGGGTCCGTACGCGGCGGGGACGCCGGGTGCCGAGGCGTACGCCGCCGGGGCACGGTCGGCGGAGGCGTACGCCACCGACGCGCGCGCCGCGGTCCGGCCCGCGGCGGACCGGTACGGCGCGGCGGTACCGCACGAGCAGGAGCCGCAGCGCGGGCAGTCCTACGGCGCGCAGCACGGCCGCCCGTACGGCGCCGGGGCGGGCAGCGCGCACGGCCACCCCGCCGACAGCGGTGACGCGGTGTCCTCCCCCGGCTCCGGGGCGGCTCCTCCGGGGGTCGCCGGGTCAGGTCGGCGCGGCACTCCCGTCCGGGGGACGAGCGCCGCCGCCCTCGGGTTCGGCGCGGGGCAGGGCGGCCACGGCGTGGCGGAGGAGGACGACCGCGAGGGCGGGGCCCCGGGTACCGCCCCCGATCCGCGTTCCGCCGCCACTCACGGCGGCCGCCGGCAGCTGGTGGATCCGTACGCGCAGCCCGGTGGCGAACAGCCCGCCGACGCCGAGCCGCCGGCCGACGCCGACGCGTCCCCGTCCCGCAGGCCGACCCGCCGGGGCGGCTGGGGCGCCTGGGCGCGCAGGCTGGCCGGCGGGCGCGGAGGCGCGGAGGCCGCGACCGACGAGGAAGCCGCCCAGCAGGCCGCCGCGTACGGCACCGAGGCGCAGTCCCCTGCCGTGGACGGTCCCGGTGCGCTCCCCGAGGACGGCCGAGGACCGGCCGGGTACGAGCGCTGGCCGGACGCCGCCACGGTCCTGCTGACCGCCCTCGGCCCCGGCCCCCGCCTGTGGGAGCGCGACGCCGGGCATCCGGACGCGCTGACCGTACGGCTCGGCACCGCCGACCGGGACGGCGGCCGCAGCGCCGCGCCGGTCACGGTGGCGCTGCGCTCGGCCGGTTCGCTGGGCCTGGCCGGGCCGCGACCCCGGCTCGCCGGGCTGGCCCGTGCCGCCGTCGCCCAGCTCGCCACGCTGCACGCGCCGGGCACGCTGGAGATCGTGCTGCTCGCCGCCGACCGGGCGCGCACCACGGCGCAGCGCCTGGAGGAGTGGTCCTGGCTCGGCTGGCTGCCGCACGTCCGTCCGGCGCACGCCCAGGACTGCCGGCTGCTGCTGGCCTACGACAGGGAGCAGGCGGCGGCGCGCACCGCCGAGCTGGTGCGGCGGCTGGACGACGGTCCGCTCGGGCCCGGCTGGGCGAGCGCCGAGCGGTCCGCCGTGGCCGCCGCCGCGGCCCGGCACCGGGGCCCGTACACCCTCGTGATCGCCGACGGTGATCCCGGTACGTCCGGGCTGCGGGAGACCGTGGCGCGGCTGGCCGCGGGCGGCCCGTCGGCCGGTGTCCATGTGCTCGCGCTGGCCGAGACGCCCTCGGCCTCGCCCGTGTATCCGCTGGCCGCGACGTACGAAGCGGCCCGCGCCGCGTCCCCCGGCCTTCGGTGAGTGCGGGGCCGTCGCGGTGCTCAGCGGCGACGTGGCCACGGCGCTGCGTGTCGTCCAGCCCGGTGCCCCGCTGGCCCCCGCCCCCTCGGGTGCCGCGGTGACCGGCGGCATCGCGGTGAACGGCGTCCCGCAGAGCGTTTCCGGACCGCACGGCTCGGGGACGAACGGCACGGTAGCGACCGTGGACGCGGTCTCCCTGCCCTGGGCCGAGCGGTTCGCGCGTGCCCTGGCGCCGCTGCGCGAGGCCGAGACGGTCCGGGCGGACCGCAGCACCCGCAGCGCGGCGGTGCCGCTGCCCGAGACGGCCCGGCTGCTGGACGAGCTGGGGCTCGCCCGTGCCACGCCCGCGTCCCTGATGGCCCGCTGGGCGGCCGCCGCGGACAGCGAGGAGCCCTCGGCCGCCGCGGTGCTGGGCGCGGGCCCGCACGGCCCCGTGCACGCCGACCCGGCGGCCGACGGCTGCCACTTCCTGCTGGAGGGCGGCCCCGGCACGGGCAAGACCGAGCTGCTCCGCTCGGTCGCCGCCTCGCTCGCGGCCGCCGACCGGCCGGACCGGCTCTCGTTGGTGCTGGTCGACGGCGCCGGGACGGAGCGCGGTGACGGCCTGCGGCTCTGTACGGACCTGCCGCACGTCACGGCGCATCTCGCGGCCTCGGACCCGGTGCTGATGCGGGAGTTCGCGCAGGCGCTGACCTCGGAGCTGAAACGGCGCGCGGAGATACTGGGCGGCACGGGCTTCGCGGAGTGGCGTGCCAAGTACGTCGCGGCGCCCCGGGTGGTCGGCCCGCGCCGGTCCGCCGAGGGCCGCGCGGCGACGGCCCCGGGCGGTGGCGGTTCCCCGGCGCCCGCCCCGTCCGCCGCGCCCGGCGGGCCGGACTCCGCCGCCGACCCGTCGGGGCTGCTCGACGCGCCGGCCACGAGCACGCTGCGGCTGCGCCCCCGTCCGCAGGGCGCGGCGGAAGAGGGACGTCCGGTGGCCGCCGGTCTCGCCGCCGTGCCGCCGATGACCCGGCTCTTCGTGCTCGTCGACGACTTCGACGCGCTGGTCGCCCCGGCGCTGGGCAGTACGGGACGGCCCGCTGCGGGGTCGGTCGTGCGGGCGCTGGAGGCGGTCGCACGGGACGGCGCCGCGCTCGGTGTGCATCTGATCGCCTCGACCGGCCATCCGGACCGTACGGCGGCCACGGCGACCGCCGAGCGGGCCGGGCTCCGCGTGGAGCTGGGCGCGGAGAGCGATCCGGCCGAGCCGCTGCCCGTCGGGCGCGGCCGGCTGTACCGCGCCGCCGACGGCTCAGCCACGCCCTTCCAGGCGGGCCGGGTGACGGGCCGGATACCCCGGACGTCCACGCTGCGGCCGACGGTCGTGCCGCTCGAATGGCACCGCATGGGTGATCCGCCGGCCCGCCGTCCGCTGCGCGAGCTGGGCAACGGCGGCCGACCGACCTGGCCCTGTTGGCCAGTGCGCTGCAGAAGGCGGCCAAGTCCGTGCCGTGACCCCGTGCGTGACTTCATGTGCAACCGTGCAACGAATCGGTCGCCGTACGGAAAAGCCGGGTTACCCGCCGTGGTAACGGCCCGGTCACGACGGGGAGTTGCAGTCGAACGCACTATTGCTCGGACCTCCCGGCGCCGGTAGGACTGTCGCACGGCGAACGGGAGGGCGACGGATGCGTCACGCAACGCTTCGTACGGCAACGGCACTTGTCGCGGTGGGTGCCCTGGCACTGACCGGCTGCGGGGGCGACGGCGGCGGCAAGGACGAGGGCAAGGGCGGCACCGACAGCGCCCCCACCGTCCGGCTGCCGAAGCTGGACGGGCAGACGCTCCAGGTGACGGCCGTGTGGACCGGTCCTGAGCGGGAGAACTTCACCAAGGTCCTGGCCGAGTTCGAGAAGCGCACCGGCGCCGAGGTGGAGTTCGTGCCGAGCGGTGACGACATGGCCGGCTTCATCGGCTCCAAGGTCGCCGGCGGCGGCGCGCCGGACGTGGCGATGCTCCAGCAGGTCGGCGTGCTCCAGGAGTTCGCGAAGAAGGGCTGGGTGAAGCCGCTCGGCCCGGCCGCGAAGAAGGAGCTGTCGAAGAACTTCTCCAAGGGCTGGCAGGACCTGGGGAGTCACGGCGGCAAGAGCTACGGCGTGTACTTCAAGGCCAGCAACAAGTCGCTGGTCTGGTACAACACCCAGGCGTTCGAGAACGCGGGGGTGTCCGAGCCCAAGGACTGGAAGGGCTTCCTGAAGACCGCGCGCACGCTCGCGGACTCCGGTGTCGAGCCGGTCTCGGTGGGCGGCGCCGACGGCTGGACGCTCACGGACTGGTTCGAGAACGTCTACCTCTCGCAGGCCGGGCCCGAGAAGTACGACCAGCTGGCCAAGCACGAGATCAAGTGGACCGACCCGTCGGTGAAGCAGGCGCTCACCACGCTCGGCTCGCTCTTCGGCGCCAAGGGGCTGCTCGCGGGCGGCAACGGGGGCGCGCTGCAGACGGCGTTCCCGCAGTCGGTGACGCAGACGTTCAAGGACGAGCCGAAGGCCGCGATGGTCTCCTCGGCCGACTTCGCCGCGGCCAACATCGGCCAGACCAAGGCGGAGATCGGCACGGACGCCAAGGTCTTCCCGTTCCCGGCGGTGGGCAAGGAGTCCCCGGTGGTGACCGGCGGGGACGTGGCCGTGGCGCTGAAGGACAACAAGGCCTCGCAGGCGCTGCTGACGTTCCTGGCCTCCACGGACGCGGCCCGGATCTGGGCGGCGGAGGGCGGGTTCGTCTCCGCCAACAAGAAGCTGGACCCGGAGGTCTACCCGAACGCCGTGTTCCGGGAGATCGGCAAGGCGCTGGTCGCCGCCGGTGACGACTTCCGCTTCGACATGTCCGACCAGGCCCCGGCGTCCTTCGGCGGCAAGCCGGGGCAGGGCGAGTGGAAGGCCCTCCAGGACTTCCTGAAGAACCCCGAGGACGTCGCGGGAACCCAGGCCCAGCTGGAGAAGGACGCCGCCAAGTCGTTCGGGAACTGACGCCATGACCTCCGGAGGCACCCCGGCCGCCGCACCGGTGTCCGGCAAGGGCGCCAAGGCGTCCGGCAAGAGCGTGACGGGGACGCGCCCGTGGATCGCGGGCGCGTTCCTCCTCCCGGCGCTGCTGCTGCTCGGCGCGCTGGTGGTCTACCCCATCGGGTACTCGGTCTGGCGCAGCCTCTTCGACGCGTCGGGCAGCGGCTTCGTGGGGCTGGGCAACTACGGGGAGCTCTTCTCCGACGACCGGATCCGTACCGCACTGCGGAACAACGTGGTCTGGGTGGTGGTCGCGCCGACCGTGGCCACCGCGCTGGGCCTGATCTTCGCAGTGCTGACCGAGCGGGTGCGCTGGGGCACCGCGTTCAAGCTGGTCGTCTTCATGCCGATGGCGATCTCCATGCTGGCGGCCGGCATCATCTTCCGGCTGGTGTACGAGCAGGACCCGGAGCGCGGCGTGGCCAACGCGGTGTGGGTGGGCGTGCACGACACCTTCGCCGAGCCCGCGCCGTACCCGGGGGCCAACCCGCGGCCGAACGCCGACCTCAAGGCGTCCGGCGGCGGCGCGTTCACCACGAAGACGGCGGTGCGGGCCGGGACCGCGGTGGGCCTGCCGCTGGTGGCGGTGCAGCCGGACGACGTCAAGGGCGCGCAGCGGGCCGTACCGGCGAAGCCGCGCCCCGGGCAGATCACCGGCACCGCGTGGCTGGACTTCACGCGCGGGGGCGGCGGTACCCCGGACAGGATCGACCCGCAGGAGAAGGCGCTGGCCGGCCTGGAGATCGAGGCGGTCAGGGACGGCAGGGTCGTCGCCACGGCCACCACGGCTGCGGACGGGACGTACGCGCTGCCCGCCCGTGCCGAGGGGGCGAAGCTGCGGCTGCCGGCGGCCAACTTCGCCGAGGCGTACAACGGCGTGGACTGGCTCGGCCCGACGCTGGTGACGCCCGCGATCATCGGCAGTTACGTGTGGATGTGGGCGGGCTTCGCCATGGTGCTGATCGCGGCGGGCCTGGCGAGCGTGCCGCGGGAGCTGCTGGAGGCGGCCCGGGTGGACGGCGCGAACGAGTGGCAGGTCTTCCGCCGGGTGACGGTGCCGCTGCTGGCGCCGGTCCTGGTCGTCGTCCTCGTCACGCTGATGATCAACGTGCTGAAGATCTTCGACCTTGTCTACATCATCGCGCCGGGCGCCAGCCAGGACGAGGCGAACGTGCTCGCCCTCCAGCTGTACCAGTCGTCCTTCGGCACGGACGTGAACCAGGGCATCGGCTCCGCGATCGCGGTGTTCCTGCTGCTCCTCGTCTCACCGGTGCTGATCGTCAATATCCGGCGTCTGCGGAAGGAGCGGCAGCGATGACGGCGGTCGCCGACGGGGCGGTACGCGCCCGGCAGTCCCTGGCCGCGCGGATCGCGGCCCGTACCGGCGGCGGCGCGCTGCGGGTCTTCCTGGTCCTGGTCGGGCTGTTCTGGCTGATGCCGACGGTCGGGCTGCTGATCTCCTCGCTGCGCGACCCGGCGGACGTCGCGGAGAGCGGCTGGTGGGAGGTGTTCGCGAAGCCGGCGCAGCTGACCTGGTCGGGGTACGGCAACCTGCTGGGCAACGCCAAGATCATGGACTCGCTGTGGACCACCGCGCTGATCACGGTGCCGGCGACGGTGCTGGTGGTGATCATCGGGGCGCTGGCGGGCTACGCGTTCGCCTGGATGGACTTCCCGGGCCGGGACGTCTGGTTCATGGTCGTGGTGGGGCTGCTGGTGGTCCCGGTACAGGTCGCCCTCATCCCGGTGGCGAAGCTCTTCGGCGCCGTCGGGCTCTTCGAGACGACGCCCGGCGTGGTGCTCTTCCATACCGCCTTCGGCCTGCCGTTCGCGGTCTTCCTGCTGCGGAACTTCTTCGCCGAGATCCCGCGCGAGCTGCTGGAGGCCGCCCGGCTGGACGGCGCGAACGAACTGCGGCTGTTCACCCGGGTGGTCCTGCCGCTGGGCGGCCCGGCCATCGCGTCGCTGGGCATCTTCCAGTTCCTGTGGGTGTGGAACGACCTGCTGATCGCGCTGATCTTCGCGGACAGCGGCAACCCGCCGATCACCGTGGCGCTCCAGCAGGAGGTCCGCCAGTTCGGCAACAACATCGACGTGCTGGCGCCGGGCGCCTTCATCTCGATGATCATCCCGCTGGTGGTCTTCTTCGCCTTCCAGCGCCAGTTCGTGTCCGGTGTGATGGCGGGCGCGGTGAAGTAGGCCGGCTCCCGGAGCCGCGCTCACTCGTACGGGTGCGTCTCGTCAGCCACCCGGGGGCAACCGGGCGCCGCGCCGCATGCCGGTGCGGCACGGCCGGGAACGATCGCTGACCGACAGCGCAGCAGGTCGCCGATCTCATGGATGTGCCCTCCCTTGCCACGGTTCAGCGTCATCGTTCCCGCTTACCAGGTCCAGGCGTATCTGCCCGAATGCCTGGAGTCCGTCCTCGGCCAGGACTGGGAGGACTTCGAGCTGATCGCGGTGGACGACGGTTCGCCGGACGGCTGCGGGGATCTCATCCGCGAGGCCGCCCGCCGCGACGAGCGGGTACGCCCCGTGCACCTGCCGGCCAACACCGGGCTCGGTCCGGCCCGCAACGCCGGTATCGCCCGTGCCCGCGGCGACTACCTCCTCTTCCTGGACGGTGACGACACCCTCACGCCCGGCGCCCTCCGCGCCGTCGCCGAGCGGCTGGCCGCGACCGGCGACCCGGACGTGCTGGTCTACGACTACGCGCGCACCACCTGGTCCGGCACCGCGGCCCGCAACCAGTACGCCCACCTGCTCGCCCAGCACGGCCCGGACGTCTTCCGCCTCACCGACCGGCCCGGACTGCTGCGGCTGCTGATGGTGGTGTGGAACAAGGCGTACCGCCGCGACTTCGTCCAGCGGCAGCGGCTGACCTTCCCGCCGGGGTACTACGAGGACCTGCCCTGGACGTTCCCGGCGCTGGCGACCGCGGAGTCGCTCGCGGTCCTGGACCGGGTCTGCGTGCACTACCGGCAGCGCCGCCGGGGCAGCATCCTGCGCACCACGGGCCGCGGCCACTTCGACATCTTCGACCAGTACGACCGGGTGTTCGCCCTGCTCGACTCCCGCCCGGAGCTGGCCCGTTGGCGGCCGCTCATGGTCCGCCGGATGACCGACCACCTCACGGCCGTCTACACGGCGCGGGGACGGCTGCCGCGGGACAGCCGCGCCGAGTTCTTCCGGCGGGCCGCCGCGCACTGCCGCCGGTACCGCTGTGCCGCTCCCGCCGCGGCGGAGGGCGCCCCGCCACGGCTCGGCGTCCGGGTCCGGCACGGCCTGGTACGGCTGGGCTGGCACCGTCCCTTCCGGCTGCTGGCGGGCGCGCAGCGGCTGCGCCGGGCCGTCGCGCGGCACGCCCGGTGGCTGCTGCGGCGGACGCGGCGCGCCGCGCTCGGCCTCCACTACCGGCTCCAGCGGCGGCTGCCGGTCCGGCCCGACCATGCGGTCTTCACCGCGCACTGGCACCGCGGCTACGCCGGCGACCCCGCCGCCATCGAGGCCAAGCTGCGCGAGCTGCGGCCGCAGATGCGCACGGCGTGGGTGGCGGCGCCCGGGTACGAGGACACCGTGCCGCCGGGTGTGCGGTGGCTGCGGCCCGGGTCCGCCGCGTACTGGACCGCGCTGGCCCGCTCGAAGTACCTGGTCAACAACGTCAACTTCGACGCGCGGCTGGTCAAGCGGCCCGACCAGGTCCTGCTCCAGACGCACCGCGGCACCCCGCTGAAGCACATGGGCCTGGATCTCCAGGAGCGGCCCGCCGCGGCCCGCGGCACCGACTTCGCGCGGCTGCTGCGCGGCGTGGACAGCTGGGACTACAGCCTGTCCGCCAACCGTCACGCCACGCTCACCTGGGAGCGCGTCTACCCCGCCGGCTACACCACGCTGGAGTACGGCAGGCCGCGCAACGACCGCTTCCAGCACGCCACCGCCCAGGACGTGCTGCGCATCCGGGCCGAGCTGGGCATCCCGCCGTCCGCCACCGCGATCCTGTACGCACCGACCCACCGCGACTACCGGCGGTCGCGGCGGCCCGCGCTGGACCCGCGGCGGCTGCTGCGGGAGCTCGGCCCCGGCTTCGTGGTGCTGGTGCGACCGCACTTCGCCACCCTGGAGGGCCCTGCTTACGCCGCGGACGTCCCGCAGGAACCGCCCGGTGACGGGGTGATCGACGTGAGCGGGCACCCCTGCGTCGAGGACCTCTGCCTGGCGTCGGACGCGCTGGTCACCGACTACTCCTCGCTGATGTTCGACTACCTGAACCTGGACCGGCCCGTGGTGCTGCTCACCGACGACTGGGAGGCCTACCGGGCGGCCCGCGGCACCTATCTCGACCTGCTCGCGAACCCTCCGGGACCGGTGGCGCGCAGCGAGGACGAGCTCATCGAGATCTTCGCGAGTCCCGCATGGCGCGGTCCCCGTTCGGCCGCTCTGCGAGCCACCTTCCGTTCACTTTTCTGCCCCTACGATGACGGCCACGCCGCGGAACGCGTGGTACGCCGCGTGTTCCTCGGGGACGAGGGAGCGCCCCCCGCCGTTCCCCTCGACGAGCGCCGGCCCGCGCCCCCGCCCGAGCGGGCCCGACGTATCGCGGTACCGCAGCCGGCGCCCGGTCCCACAACAGCACACGCGTCGCATGTCGCCATCGAATCCCCCGACCGTCTGGAGACGGACCGCACATGACTGCCCTCACCGCAGACCAGAGTGCCGAACAGCTCCCGCGACCCACCCGGCTGTCCGACGTCAAGGGCTGGTTCTTCACCGCCGACCAGCTCATGTTCGACTGGTTCCTGGCCCGCCAGGAACGCCGCAAGGAACCGGGCGACCTGCTGGAGCTCGGCGCGTACATGGGGAAGAGCGCCATCTTCATGGGCGCCCGGCTGCGCGCCGGTGACCGCTTCACGGTCTGTGACCTCTTCGACTCCCCCGCCGAGGACGCCTCCAACTCCAAGGAGATGGCGAAGTCCTACGCCACGCTCACCCGCCGCGCCTTCGAGGCCAACTACCTCTCCTTCCACGACGAGCTGCCGCACATCGTCCAGGGCCTGTCCTCGGTGATCCGCGGGCACGTCGCGGACGACAGCTGCCGCTTCGCGCACATCGACGCCTCGCACCTGTACGAGCACGTGCACGGCGACATCCTGGCCGTACGGGAGCTGCTGCGCCCGCACGGCGTGGTGGTGCTGGACGACTACCGCGCCGAGCACTGTCCGGGCGTGGCGGCGGCCACCTGGCAGGCGGTGACCACCGGCGGCCTGAAGCCGCTGTGCATCACCGGCACCAAGTTCTACGGCACCTGGGGTGACCCGGAGCCGGTGCGCACGGAGCTGCTGGAGTGGCTGCGCTCGCGCACGGATCTCTGGCACGAGGTGCAGTCGGTGGCCGGGCAGCCGCTGATCCGGCTCTCCACGAAGGGCGCGAAGGAGCCGGCGCACCCGGTGTCGCGGCACCAGGTGCGGCATTCGCCGCTTGCCGGGGGCCCGCATGCCGCGGGCCCCGGGGGCCGGCCCGGCCGGAGCGCGCTGCGGCGCGTGGCGGTGAACGTGCTGCCGCCGATCGTCACCAAGGCGATCGTGGACGCCCGGAACCGGGGGCGCTGAGCCGCTCAGCGGGGGAGGCGGAAACGGGCGATTCCTCGGCTGCGGGCCGTATGTGGCTGGTCGCGCAGTTCCCCGCGCCCCACGGGGCGCGCCACCTCACACCTGTGCGCAGGGCTCGTCCTCCCCGCCGAGTTCCGCCTCGCGTGGGGTGGGCGCGACGGTGCGCTCGTCCGGGGGCACCAGTGGCAGCAGCTCGTCCTCGCCGAGGAAGATCCGGCGTACGACGCGCTCGGCCGCCAGCCCGTCGTCGTACGGGCAGAACCGCTCCCGGAACGCGGCCCGCAGGTCCGCGGCGTGCTCGTCCGCCCAGCGCCCGGAGCGGAAGACGTCGGCGATCTCCTGCTCGTCGGCGGCCACGTGGCCCGGGGTGTCGCCGGGCGCGCCGGAGAGCAGGTCGAAGTAGACGCCGCGGGCGTGCCGGTAGGCCTCCCAGTCGGCGGAGTGCACGACGATCGGCCGGTCGAGGTTGGCGTAGTCGAACATCAGCGAGGAGAAGTCGCAGAGCAGCGCGTCGGACGCCAGGGCCAGCTCTTCCACCGACGGGTGCCGGGAGACGTCCAGGATGCGGCCGGCCTCCTCCAGCGCGGCGAGCCGTGAGTCGGCGCCGTAGAAGTAGTGCGTACGGACCAGGAGCTGGTGGCCCTCGCCGAGCGCGTCGGCGAGCCGCTCCAGGTCCAGCGGCGGGTGGAAGCCGCGCTCGTAGTCGCGGTGGGTGGGTGCGTAGAGGATCGCGGTGGCGCCCGGTGTGATGCCCAGCCCGGCCCGGATGCGGCGGACGTCCTCGGCGCCGGCGGTGAAGTAGGCGTCGTTGCGCGGGTATCCGGTCGGCAGCGTCTCGTAGTCGCTGGGGTAGACGCGCTGCCAGACCTCCGTGGAGTGCGGGTTGCCGGAGAGGCAGTAGTCCCACTGGTCGGCGTGGTCGAGCAGGCGCAGGAAGCTGACGCCGCCGGCGGCGGCCGGGTGCCGGCGCAGGTCCATGCCCATCTTCTTCAGCGGGGTGCCGTGGTGGGTCTGGAGGTAGATCTGCTCGGGGCGCTTGTGGACGGTGCCGGGGAAGTTGGCGTTGTTGACGAGGTACTTGGCGCGGGCCATCACCTCCCAGTACCGGCGCGAGTTGACCGTCACGGCCGTCACGCCCGGCGGCACGTCGTCGCGGTGCCTGCGGTCCACCAGCCACACGCCGCGCAGGTGCGGGGCCAGCTCACGGGCCTTGGCGTGGATCGCGGCGGGGTTGCAGAGCACGCCGCGGTTCCAGTAGGCGGCGTAGACCACGAGGTTCTCGTCGACGGGGCGGCGCAGCTGGAGGGCGTAGTAGCGGCGGTAGACGCTGCGTGCCGTGCGGTGCCGGCGGGCGCGCAGCGTCTTGAGGGTGCGGTGCCGCAGCGTCCCGGCGCGCTGCCGGGAGCGGTAGACGGCGTAGGAGTTCAGGTGCGGCGGGAGCTCGGCGTCGGCCGGGCGGTGCCGGCGCAGGACGCGGGAGAGCTCGCGGAAGAAGTCGGGCCGGTCCCTGAGGTGCACCCGGCCGTCGTCCTCCATGATCCGCAGCAGCCGCCCGGTGGCGTGCGCGAACAGGACGCCGCGCGCCGTCTCGACACCGCCGCCCAGCCCCGTCCCGGTCAGCGCGCGGAACAGCGCGTCGTACCGGTCGATGACGGCGAAGTGGTGGCGTCCGGGGACGGTGGAGGCGCTGCCCCTGCGGCGCTTGCGCCAGGTCACGCACACCCGGTCCAGGCAGGCGATCCGGGAGGCCGCCAGCAGCGCCTGGAAGACCACGGGCACCTCGTCGTACGGGCCGTCGGCGAACGCGAAGCCGTGCGTCTCCCACAGGTCGCGGCGGACCGCGCGGTTCCAGGCGGCGGGCAGCACGGTCAGGCACTCCGGCACGTCCTCGGCGGTGAAGACGGTGTCGGCGTGCGCTTCGAGGAACTCCCGGTCGACGCTGCCGTGCAGCTGCTCCCAGATGTTGAGCCGGTCGTGGTCGAAGAGCAGCACGTCGGGCTCGCCCGCGGCCCGGAGCCGGGCGTCGACCGCGGCCAGCGCGCCGGGGGTGAGGAAGTCGTCGCCGTCGAGGAAGAGCAGGTACTCGCCGGTGGCGTGGCGGACGCCGGCGTTCCGGGCCGGGCCGACGCCGCCGGGGCGCTCCAGGTGCACCGGTACCACCCGCTGGTCGGTGCGCGCACAGGCGTCGATGATCGCCCCGTCGCCGTCCGAGCAGTCGTCGACGGCGATCAGCTCCACCTCCTCGAAGGACTGCGTGAGCACGGAGTCCAGGCAGTGGCGCAGGTAACCCTGCACGCCGCGGGCCGGGACGATGACGCTGAAGCGGGGCATGGCCATCCAGGGGTCGGTACGCACGGTGCGCCGCCAGCGTAGTCAGATGATTACCCTCCGCTCGGTTCCTGTGCCGGGCCCGGTCACTCGAACAGCGCAGGAAATGTGACGGGTGGGGCCGCCGGCGGGTTGGACTGGTGTCCCGTGCGTCCCCTGGAAAAGGTGTGGTCTGCTCCATGGATCCCCGGCTGACCGTCGTCATCCCGATCTACAACGTCGAGGAGTACCTCCCCGAGTGCCTGCGGTCCGTGGCCGGCCAGACCCTGCGGGAGCTGGACGTGGTGATGGTCGACGACGGCTCCACCGACGCGGGGCCCGGACTGGCCCGCGGGTTCGCCGCCGGCGACCCGCGCTTCCGGCTGGTGACGCAGGAGAACGGGGGCCTGGGGCACGCCCGCAACACCGGTGCCCGGCACGCCGATCCGCGTACCGCCTACCTCACGTTCATGGACAGCGACGACGTGCTGCCGCCGCGTGCGTACGAGGGCCTGGTGTCGCTGCTGGAGGAGTCCGGCTCGGACTTCGCGACCGGCAACGTCTGGCGGCTCACCGCCGAGGGCCCCAGCCAGGCCTGGCAGCACAAGACCATGACCCGCACGGTCAAGGGCACCCACATCAGCAAGGACCTCACGCTGCTGGCCGACCGGGTGGCCTGGAACAAGGTCTTCCGCCGCACCTTCTGGGACCGGCACGGGCTGGCCTTCCCCGAGGGCGTGCTCTACGAGGACACCCCGCTCACCATTCCCGCGCACTTCCTGGCCGAGGCCGTCGACGTCCTCCACGAGCACGTCTACTACTGGCGCATCCGCGAGGGCTCGATCACCCGCCGCCGCACCGACGTCAAGGGCGTACGCGACCGGCTCGCCGCCGTCGACGGCGTCAGCCGGTTCCTCGCCGACCCGGAGCGCACCCGCTGGACCCGGTACAAGCGCGACTACGACCGCTCCGTCCTCCTCGACGACCTCCAGTACTTCATCGACGCGCTGCCCATGGCGGGCGCGGAGTACCACCGGGTCTTCATGACCGGCGCCCGGGACTTCCTCAGCCGGATCGACCCCTCGCTCTACGCCGAACTCCCCGTCGAGCAGCGCATGAAGTGGGCGCTGATCCGGGAGGGCCGCCTCGACGACCTGCTGCGGCTGCTGGAGTACCAGCAGCGCAACAACTCCGGTTTCCACGTGGCGGGCCCGCCGCTGCACAAGCGCGCGGTGCTCGCGGTGGGCGGCGGCCGGCCCATCCCGCTGCCGCCCGCCGTCACCCGGCTCACCGCCAGGGACCTGCCGGTACGGGCGCGGCTGCGGGAGGCGGTGTGGCGGGACGGGAAGCTGGTGCTGCGCGGCTACGCCTACATCCGCAACATCGCGGCGCCCGGCCGGCTCAGCTGTCTGAAGGCGGCGGTGCTGATGTCCGGCAAGCGCCGGATCGTCCTGCCGGTGCGGTCCGTGCCCGCTCCCGACGCCACCCACAACTCGCGCCAGGAGCAGCACTGCTACGACTGGTCCGGCTTCGAGATCACGGTGGACCCCAAGCGGCTGGCCAAGGGCGGCAGGTTCACGCCCGGCCAGTGGAAGGCGGGCATCGTGGTGGCCGGGGCCGGGGTGGTCCGCCCGGCCGCGCTGCGCGCCCTGGACACCGGCTCCGGCGCCGCACCGCTGCCGCACGAAGTGGCCGACGGGATGCGGGTCGTGCCCTGGTACAAGGACGGGCGGCTGCACCTCTCCGTGGAGCGGACCGTACGGCGGCTGGCGGGGCAGCGGACGGTGGGTGACGGCGCGGCCGAACTGACCGTGCGGGACGCCTCGGCCGACGCGCCGGTGGCGCTGCGGCTGACCCGCCGCGGCACAGGCGAGCGGATCGAACGGCCGCTCACGGGCGAGGACGTGACGCCCGAGGGCACCGGCCACCGTCTCACCCTCCGCATCGACCCCGCAGAGCTGGCCGCTCCCGCCCCGCCGGCCGACGGGCTCCCCGGAGGGCCGGGGCAGGAGACCGGCGCGACCTGGGATCCCGTACTGGTCTACGCGGACGCCAAGACCGCCCGGATCGCGGCCGACCCCACCGTGCCGGCCGGCCGGCAGGTCGACAGCAGCGGCCGGGAGCTGGTGGTCACCGCCACGGCGGCGGGCAACCTCGTCCTGCACACGCGTCTCCCCGAGCCGTTCGCCGACCGGCTGGCGTGGCGGCCGGACGGGACGCTGGAGGTGGCCGGGATGCTGCCGGGCGCGGCGGCGGGCACGGCGCGGATCACCGCCGTGCTGCGGCACAGCCGGTTCGCCGCCGAGGTGGCCTTCGCCGCGTCCCGGGACGGCGAACGGTTCACGGCCGAACTGCGGCCCGCCGCCGTGCCCTCCTACGGCGGCGCGCTCCCGCTCCGTGAGGGACGCTGGTACCTCTTCCTGCGCACGGCGGAGCCCGGAGCGGACCGGCACGACGGCGGCGACCTGCCCGTACGGCTGTGCCCCACGCTCTTCGCGGCGCTGCCCTCGCCCTGCCCGGCGGCGCCCAAACCGCTCACCGTCGACCGCCGCTTCCACGACCGGATGTTCATCGAGGCGGGCCCCGCCGTGCCGGACGCGGACCGCGGCCCGTACCGGCAGCGGCTGCTGCGCGAGGAGCACTACCCGCGCCGCCGCTCACGCCCGCTGCGCGACACCGTCCTCTTCAGCAGCTTCGACGGGCGCTGCGGCGGCGACTCTCCGCGTGCGGTGCACGAGGCCCTGGCCCGTCGCGAACCGGCCGTCGAGCATCTGTGGGTGGTCCGCGACGCCCGCGCGCAGGCCCCGGCCGGCACCCGCCCGGTGCTGCTGGGCAGCGCGGAGTGGCACGAGGCGCTGGCCCGCAGCCGGCGCGTCGTCACCAACACCCACCTCCCGGAGTGGTTCGTCCGCCGTGCGGGGCAGCAGGTCCTCCAGACCTGGCACGGCACCCCCGTCAAGCGCATCGGCGCCGACCTGGCCGGCACGCTCTGCGCCGACCTGGTCCATCTCTGGCCGCAGCCGCGCCGCGGCCACCAGTGGAGCGTGCTGCTCTCCCCCAACGCGCACAGCACGGCCCTGCTGGGCCGCGCCCTGGGCTACGAGGGCGACATCTGCGAGACCGGCCTGCCGCGTACCGACGCCCTGGTCACCGGCGACCGCGCGGAGCCGGCCCGGCGGGTGCGGGAGCACCTCGGCGTCCCCGCGGACAAGAAGCTGGTGCTGTACGCGCCGACGCAGCGCGACGACAAGGCGTACGACGCTGACCACTACCAGCTGCACCTGCCGCTGGACCTGGCGCACGCCGAGGCCGCGCTCGGCGCCGACCACGTGCTGCTGCTGCGCAGCCATCCGCTGGTGGCCGACCGGGTAGCGGCCCCGCCCCGCGGTTTCGTCCGGGACGTCAGCGACTTCCCCGACGCGACGGAGCTGCTGCTGGCCGCCGACGTGCTGGTGACGGACTACTCCTCGCTGGCGGTGGACTTCGCCAACACCGGGCGCCCGATGCTGTTCCTGACGCCGGACCTGGCGCACTTCCGGGACACCGTGCGCGGCTTCACGTTCGACTTCGAGGCGCAGGCCCCCGGCCCGCTGCTGTCGGACACCGGGGAGCTGGTGGACGCGCTGCGCGACCTGGACGGGGTGGCACGGCGCAGCGCGCAGGCGTACGCGCGGTTCCGTGCGGCGTACTGCGCGCGGGACGACGGCGGCGCCGCGGCCCGCGCCGCGGAACTGCTGCTGGGGTGAGACCGGGCCGCGGGCCCGGCTGTCAGCGGCGCAGCCGCCGGAGGCCCTTGGCGGCGAGCGGCGGCAGGAACAGCAGCGCGGCCCGCCGGGCGCGGGCCTTCGGGCGGCGCGCCGCTGACCGGCGCTGCGCGGCCTCGGCCTCCCTGGCGGCGGACGTGGCACGCGCGTCGGTGTCGGCGCGGCGGCGCCGGATCTCCTCGGCGGCGCGTTCCTCGCTCCGCAGCGCCTCGTAGTGCCGGGACCGCGGGAGGGCGGGGAGCACGAGGTCGCGCCCGCTGATCAGGCGCAGCACCCGGTGGCCCGCGACGGTCTGGAGGTCGGCGTGGCAGTCGCCGCGGCCGACGATCTCCAGGATCAGCGCCTCCTGCCACGGCGCCGGGTCGCCCCAGGTGCCGTAGAACTTGGTGCGGCTCAGGCAGATGGGCCGCAGCCCCTGGGTGAAGAGGGCCTCCCAGACGGCGGCGGAGACGCCCGGCGTGTGCTCGGAGCGGTAGTCGTCCAGCACGACCACTCCTTCGGGTGACAGTGCGCGGCGGGCCGCCGTGATGTCGCCGCGTACGTGGTCGTACAGGTGCGAGGCGTCGACGTGCACGAAACGGCAGCTGCCCGGCGCCACCTCCTCGGGGACGAGCGTGGTGGGCCCCTGGAGAACGGTGGGCAGCTCGTCATGGAAAGCGAGGTAATTCGCCTCGAAGGCGCGGCGGGTGAGCGTCGCGTACGAGCCCCGCATCTCGGCGCCGTTGGCCTCGTCGCCGGCCGGGGAATCGAAGAGGTCACAGACCGTGAATTCCTCCCCCGGATTCAGGTAGCGGGCCAGATAAATGGCGCTCTTTCCCAGGTACGCGCCCATTTCCAGCAGGTCGCCGCGCACGCCGGTGCGGGCCTGGTGCGCCAGCAGCCAGTCGAAGAGCAGCTGGTCCTGGTCGAAGAACCAGCCTTTGACGTCCGCCAGCGTGCCCGGCCGCGGCAGCGCGGCTCCGGCGGGCGCGATGAGGGTCTCGGTGTTCAGTGGTGTCATGTCCGGCCTCTCGACGGGAAACGCGGTGCCGGACATTAGCCGCCGGAGACGGCGGAATCCGGAATGGGCGGCCGGCTCGGCGCGTAAGAGGGGCGCGTCACGAACAGCGCCACATTCGCGCCGGGTCCGTCCAGCCAGTACCGCTGTACGCACCTCTCGTGCAGCAGCCGCCACTTGGCGGACTCCGCCGCGTCGTGCCGGAACCACCGGGTGCGGTCCACCCCGTCGGCGGCGACCAGCCAGACCCGGCCGGTACGGGCCAGCCGGGCGCGGATCTCCCGCAGCGGCGCGTCCCGCCCGTAGAGGGTGCCGGACGCCGCGCCGGAGACGCCGAGCGTGAGGTCCGTCAGCCCGGCGAACCGCTCCGGATGGGCGAGCCCCACCCGCCGCGCGTACGTGGGCACGTAGAAGACGCCGTCACCCGGCGCCGCGCGGCGCGCGACGGCCGCCGCCACGGCCGCGAGGTCGTCCGGACGGCTCGCGGGCTCCCGTTCGCGCCGCTGAGCGGGGAGCTGCCCCAGGAAGGCCACGGCGACCACGGCCGCGCCCGCCACCGCCACCAGGCGCGGCGGCAGCCGCCGGTGCCGCCGTACGGCCACCGCGTCCACCAGGCGCTCGGCCCCCGCCGCCGCGGCCAGCGCGACGCCCGGCAGGCAGAAGAGCAGATAGCGGTCGAGGAAGGCCGGGTACCGCTGGGAGGCCAGGAAGAGCAGTACGGGCGGCAGCAGCGCGAGCGGCAGCGCGACGGCGGACAGGCCGAGCGGGCCGCGCCGGGGCAGCGGGCGCACCGCCGCCACCGCCACCAGGGCGCACACCGCCACGACCGCCGGCACGGACGGTCCGGCGAACGACTGCAGCAGCAGCCGGGCGGCGCGCAGCCCCGGCGGGTACAGCCAGCTCAGCTGGTGGCTCTGGCCACGGGACAGCGCCACCAGCGGCAGCAGCGCGAGCGCCGCCGCGCAGGCCGCCGCCGCCCAGCGCCACCACACCGTGCGCGGGACCCGGGAGACCAGCAGGGTCAGCGCGTGCGCGGCGAGCAGCAGTACGGCGCACTCGTGCAGGACGGCGGTGACCGCAGCGACGGCGGCGTACCCGGCCCAGTCCCGGGCCCGGCCGCGGCGCACGGCGGTGACCAGCAGCAGGGTGGCGAGCGTGGCGCCCGCCGTGACCAGCGCGTAGGAGCGGCCCTCCTGCGCGTAGTGGCTCGTCGTGGGCAGGGTGGCGAAGAGCAGCCCGGCCCACAGGCCCACGCGCGGCGCGGCCAGCCGGCTCCCGAGGAGCGCCACCAGTCCGGCCGCGGCCGTCGCGCCGAGCACGGACGGCAGCCGCAGCACCGGCCCGTCGCGGAGCGACAGCCCGGAGAACCCCTCGGCGAGCGCCCCGTAACCGTGCATCAGGGCGTAGTACAGGCCGTGCACCGCGTCGGCGTTCCCGAGCAGGTCCCACAGCTGCGGCAGCGGGCGGCCGGCGAGCTGCGCGGTGGCCGCCTCGTCCCGCCACAGCGTGCCGCGGTCCAGGCCCCACAGCCCGAGTACGAGCATGACCGCGCACGGGACGAGGACGGCGAGGGCGGTGGCGCGGCACCGCACGCGCGGGCCGGTGCGCGCGGGCCGCGGGGCCCGGCCCGGCACCGCGGCCGGCGGCCGCTGCTCCTCGGGGTCCGCCACGCTCGGTCCGCTCATACCGGAAATCCTGTCCGGCGCCCGGCGGATCCGCCCGCCGGGCCGGCCGGCCGGAGCGGCGGCGGCCCTACGGCACGGGCACCTCGAACGGGCCCGGCAGCGGGAAGTACGCCTCCAGGAACGGCCGCAGCAGCGCCAGCTGGTCCGCCAGGTCGGTCTCCTCCGACCGGGTGTCGTTCAGGCAGAAGACGTCCCGGTCGCGGTGGGCGAGCAGCCGGTCCAGCCGGTCGGCGGCGTTCGGCCGGGAGAGGTCGAGGTAGGAGTACGCGATGTCGGCGGGCAGCGCCCGGCCGGTGTGGAAGGCGTAGTAGTGGTGCAGCGAGGACGGGATGGAGATGTCGTCGACGCTGCGGAAGCGGTGCGAGGCGGTCGCCCGGTGCTCCGCGCCGAACTCCCGTTCTATCTCGGCGAGCACGCTGCGCCGCAGGGCGTGCGGTACGTGCTTCATCTTCTGCACGGGAGTGGTGCCGAAGCGGGCCTCGATGAGCCTGCGGTTGTTCTTGCCCGCGACGGACACCGGGACGTCGTCGTCGCCGGGCGGGCCGAGCGGCACCAGCGCGGGCGAGGGGAAGTACTTCGTCAGCCCGTTGGCCAGGAAGAAGTCGTGCGGCGAGGCCTCCCGGCCGAGGAAGACGTCGTCGTTGAAGTAGAGGAAGTGCTCCGAGAGGCCGTCTATGTGGTGCAGCTGGCTCTCGATGGCGTGTGAGTTGAAGGTCGGTAGATCCCCCGTTTCGGTGAATATCTCGCGGTGGCTGACGATTGTCACGCGTGGGTGCGCCGTGTTGAGCCAGGCCGGTACCTGGTCGTCGGTGACGAGGTAGACGTCGCGCACCCAGGGCGCGTACATGTCCAGCGAGCGCAGGGAATAGCGCAGCTCGTCGCGGTTGGCGTAGCGCGCGGCGTTGGCCGCCTCGTCGTGGTACGCCTGCCCGGTGTACTTGGCGCGGCGCTCCAGCCACGCCGGGTCGGCGCCGTCCACCCAGGTGTAGACGACGTCGACGGGGAAGGTGATGTCGCCGGGCAGCGGCACGGTGAAGTCGCGGTAGGTGGTGACCTGCGGGGTCCGGTCGTCGCCCGAGCCGTTCGGGCAGGTGAAGAGCGCGGCGGGGACGTCGATGCGGCGGCCCCGGGCCGGCACCCACTCGGTGACGGCGTTCCGCCGCGGCGCGATGAGCCGGTCCTCCTCGCGCGGCCAGAACTCCACGTCGCAGCCGTACGCCTCGTCCAGCACGAGCGAGCGGGCCGGGTCCGTACGGAACCAGGTGACCCGGAACAGCCCGGCACGCGCGGCCCGGTGCCAGCCTCCTGAGTCGTAACCGGGCGCGGTGTGCCGGACCTCGCGCCCCGGGGTCAGCAGCGAGACGTAGCCGGGCAGCTCGCGGCAGCGGGCGGCCAGCGCGGTGAGCGCGCGCGACCCGTCCTCGGCGGCCACCGCGACCACGCCCCGGCCGCGCTCCTTGCCGCGCACGCAGAAGTGGCCGACGCCGGCCCGCTCCAGGGTCTCGGTGACGGTGACGAGGTTGTCGCGGCGGGCCCGGGCGGGCGAGAGGTCGTGCTGCACGAGGGCGATGCGCGGGTGCCCGTCGGCCATGGTGACGGCCCGGCCGGGTCCGGAGGCGAGGGCGCGGTGGCACAGCGCCACGCCCCGGGTGCGCAGCCCGTCCAGATGCCGGGCCGTCGCCAGCCAGCTGACCTGCTGTTTGATGCGGCGGCGCAGCTCGGGGGTGCTGCGGGTCGCGATGGCCCGCCGCAGCTGCTCCGGTACGGCCTTGCGGTAGACCGACACCAGGGTCGACGCCTCCGGGTTGATCCGCCGCACCGTCCCCCTGGCGCGGCCCGCACCCGGATGCCGTACGGGCCGGCGGCGCGGTCCGGCGGTCCGCTGTCCCATCTGTGCACTCACTCCGGTCTCCCCCTCTGCGTCGCTCCCCGTGTCCGGTCATTTACCCCTATGGGCTCTTGATGCCACTATGACGCCGTACGTACCGGTACACATCCCCTGTGCGTCCGGCCCCTGGGGATGCCCGCGTCCTCATAGGGGAGGACCCTCCACAAGAGATGACTCGTCAGCGGACGAGAAGGATGCCCGCCATGCACCAGGTCCTGCTGTCCCGAGCGGTGAAGGCCGGCCGCCGCGCCCGCCGCGCGGCGGGCGGCGTACGACGTCGCTTCGCCCGTGTCGACACCGTCCCCGTGCTCGCCGCGCGCCTGCGCCCGCGGCCCGTCCTGCGCCCCGTCCACCTCTCCGTCCTGGGCGGCCGCACCCTGAACGTGGCGGTGCGTTACCCCCGCCGCGCCGAAGGCGTCGGCGCCGCACTGCTCCGTCTGGACCACCGCGGCCACCGCCGGACCGCGCCGCTGACGCCCGAGCCGCAGCCCGACGGCACCCTGCTGCTCACCGCGACGGCCCCGCTCCACTTCGCGCCCCACGACCCCGCGTCCCACGGCCCGCCCCCGGAGCCCGGCGTCCTCGCCCTGGGCCCCGGCGTCTGGCGGCTCTCCCTCGCCGTGACCGACACGGCCGGCCGGGAGACCCTCGCCGACCTCCGCGCCGCCCCGCCCCGCGCCGTGGCGGGACCGACCCTCCCGTACTCCCCCGACCCCGGCAGCGGGGCCCTCTTCCGCCCCGTGCGATCGGCCGACGGCCACGCCCTGCTCAAGGTCTCGGGCCCGGCCCCGCAGGCCGAGCTGGTCGCGCTCGGCCTGCGCTGGGACCGCGTCACCGTGCAGATCAGACTGGTCGGCCCGCTGCCCCGGCACGCCGCCTGGACGGCCGAGGCCGTGCGGCAGGGCCCGGGGAGCACCGTGCTGCCCATGCCGCTGGAACAGGGTGCTGGGCACCTCACCGCCGACCTGCCGCTGGCCGCGATGGCCGCCGACGGGCACGTCCAGCACACCTGGGAGGTGCGGCTGCGGTCCGGCCGGACCCGGCTGAAGGTCGGCCGCCGGCTGACCGACGTACGCCACCCGAAGCGGGTCTTCCGTACGCCCTACCGCTCCATAGCGCTGGCGGACGGCCGGCTGCTGCGGGTGCACGCCCAGCTCTCGGCGGCCGGGACCCTCACCGTCAGCTGCGCCGCGTACGCGGTGCCCGCCCGCGCCCACGAGCCCTCGGAGGACCGGCCATGAGGATCACGTTCCTGCTCACCCTCGGTGACGAGATGGGCGGCACGGAGATGGCCGCGTACACCCAGGCGGCCCATCTCGCGCCGCGCCACGACGTCGAGGTACTGAGCGTCTTCCGGACCCGCGACGAGCCGTTCTTCCCGGCCGGCCGGGACATCCGCCGCCGCTACCTGGTCGACCGCACCGGCCCGTACGAGCGCCCGGTGCGCCGCAGCGGCCTGGACGAGGCGGCCTGCCGCACCCTGGCCGCGCTCCCCAGCGAGCTCATCGAGCCCGCCTGGGAGCACACCTTCGACCGGCTCTCCGACATCGAGATGGGCGCCGCGCTCGCGGCCCTGGACACCGACGTGCTGATCACCACCACGCCCGCGCTGATGGCCGCGGCCGCCGAGCTGGTGCAGGGCCCGGTGATCACCGTGCATCAGGAGCACCGCGCCTCCCAGCTGCGCGGCGTCAGCGGCGAGCCGCTGCTCCGGTACGCGCCGCGGATCGACGCGCTGGTGTCGCTCACCGAGCGGACCGCCGAGTGGTTCCGGGAGTCCCTGGGCCCGGCGGCGCCCGAGCTCCCGGTGATCCCGAACGCGGTGCCCGACGGCTACCGCCCCCGCTCCGACCTCGCGGGCCGCACGATCGTGGTGGCGGCGCGGATGACCCCGGAGAAACAGCTCGACCACGCCGTACGGGCCTTCGCGCAGGTCGCGGAGGACCACCCGGACTGGCGGCTGCGGATCTTCGGCGACGGGCCGCAGGAGGTCCGGCTGCGCCACCTGGCAGAGGGCCTGGCACTGCACGACCGGGTCGAACTCCTCGGCCGGACGCGAGAGATGACGGAGGAGTGGGCGAAGGCGAGCCTGTGCCTGCTGCCGTCCCGCAACGAGGCCTTCCCGTTGGTGCTGCTGGAGGTGTTCGCCGCCGGGGTGCCGGTGGTCGCGTACGACATCGTCACCGGGCCCGCCGAGATCGTCCGGCACGGCGTGGACGGCCTGCTCGTACCGCCCGGTGACGTGGACGCGCTGGCCGCCGCGCTCGGTGAACTGATGGGTGATCAGGAGCGGCTGCGGGCGTACGGAAAGGCCGCGCGCGCCGGCGTGTACGAGCGCTTCTCCGGCGAGCTGGTCACCGGCGAGTGGGAGCGGCTCTTCGAGAAGCTGGTGACCCGCCGCGACGCACCGGACCGGCTCGCGGCCCGCGCCGACCGCACCGCGCTGCGCATCGCGGCGGGCGGCGGCCGGGCGTTCAGCGTGGCGGCCCCGCACGGCGGCCCGCTCGCCCCCTCCGCCGACGCGCAGAAGGCCCGCGAGGTGCTGCTGAAGGCCCAGGACCGGTCGGGCCGGCTGGTCCGCTCGGCGGGACGGCTGGCGGAGCTGCGCGACGACCTCACCGCGCCGCAGGTCGCCGACCGCAACCTGGAGCTGGCCACGGACGCGCTGCGGGCCCACGGCATCGGCTACGTCCTGCTGCGGGACGACGCGCTCGCCCACCGGGTCGCGGTGGCGGTCGAGGACCGGGAACGGGCGCTGGCCGCGCTCGCCGAGGAGCTGCGCGGCGAGCCGGTCTACGGCGAACTGGTCTCACCGCGCGGCCACGCGCCCGGCGCGCTGCTCGCCGAGCGGCTGCGGGAGGCCGGCGAGATCGCGGGCGTGCGCGTCTTCAAGCCGGTGACCAGCGAGAGCCGCACGCTGCGGTACGGTCCGGCGTTCGGCTGCACGGTGGAGTTCTGGGCCCGGGACGAGGACGGCTGGCGGGAGGCGCCGCGCGGCACCACCCTCCTCGGGCCGCGGCTGCCCGACCTCACTCCCACGGCCACCTGGCGGGTCGCGGACCGGGACCACCCCACGCTCGCCCCCTTCGCCGACACCCTCATGTGGGACGTCGACTTCCCCGTCGACGTCGTCTACACCTGGGTGGACGACGCCGACCCGGCCTGGCGGGAGCGGCGGGACGCGGCCCGGAGAGCCGCCGGCCTGCCCACCGACCACGTGGACAGCGGCGACGCCCGCTTCCGCAGTCGCGACGAACTGCGGCACTCGCTCCGCTCGCTGGCGATGTACGCCCCCTGGGTCCGCACCGTCCACCTCGTCACCGACGACCAGGTTCCCGACTGGCTGGACACCGCGCACCCCGGCCTGAAGGTGGTCGACCACCGGGAGCTGTTCGCCGACACCGCCCAGCTGCCGACCTTCAACTCGCACGCCATCGAGAGCCAGCTGCACCGCATCGAGGGCCTGTCCGAGCAGTTCCTGTACTTCAACGACGACGTGTTCCTCGGCCGCCCGCTGCCGCCCTCGGCGTTCTTCCACAGCAACGGCACCGCGCACTTCTTCCGGTCGCCCACGGCCGTGCCGCCCGGCAAGGTCACCGAGGACGACGAGGGCTACTTCGCCGCCGCCAAGAACAACCGGGCCCTGCTCAAGCGGGAGTTCGGCCGGGTCGCCACGCACAGCTTCCTGCACGCCCCGCACCCCCTGCGGCGCAGCGTCCTGGCGGAGATCGCCGACCGCTTCCCCGAAAAGGTGGCGACGACCGCCGGGAGCCGCTTCCGGGCCCGTACCGATCTCTCCATCGCCTCGTCCCTGCACCACTACTACGGATATCTGACCGGCAAGTCGACGCCCGCGACCATTTCCTGCTCCTTCGTGAACGCCGGCCGTTACGACCACCACACTGTCCTCAGCCGCCTGCTCGCCACCCGCAGCCACTCCGTCTTCTGCATCGGGGACTCGGCCGACGCCGAGGTGCCGGCCGCGGAGCAGGACCGGGTGGTGCGTGCCTTCCTGGGCGCGTACTTCCCCGTACCGTCGCCGTACGAGCACGGCTGACCCGAAGGCGAAGGAGCAAGCCATGACCTGGCTGATCACCGGTGGTGCGGGATACATCGGCGCGCACGTGGTGCGCGCCATGACCGGCGCGGGCGAGCGCGCGGTGGTGCTGGACGACCTGTCCACCGGCGTGGCGGAGCGGGTGTCCGAGGGCGTGCCGCTCGTCGTCGGGTCGACCCTGGACCGGGCGCTGCTGGACCGCACGATCGCGGAGCACGAGGTGTCCGGGGTGGTGCACCTGGCGGCGAAGAAGCAGGTCGGCGAGTCGGTGGAGCTGCCGCTGCTGTACTACCGGGAGAACGTGCACGGGCTGCAGACACTGCTGGAGGCGGTCGCGGCGGGCGGCGTCGGCCGCTTCGTCTTCTCCTCCTCCGCCGCGGTCTACGGCATGCCCGGCGTGGACCTGGTCACCGAGGACACCCCGTGCGTACCGATGAGCCCGTACGGCGAGACCAAGCTCGCGGGCGAGTGGCTGACCCGGGCGGCGGGCCGGGCGCACGGCATCTCCACGGCCTGCCTGCGCTACTTCAACGTGGCGGGCGCGGCGGCCCCGGAGCTGGCCGACACCGGCGTCTTCAACATCGTCCCGATGGTCTTCGAGAAGCTCACCGACGGCGCGGCCCCGCTGATCTTCGGCGACGACTACGACACCCCCGACGGCACCTGCATCCGCGACTACATCCACGTCGAGGACCTGGCCGACGCGCACCTCGCGGCCGCGCGCAAGCTCGGCGAGCCGGGCCCGGTCCGCGACCTGACGGTCAACATCGGCCGCGGCGAGGGCGTGTCCGTACGCGAGATGGTCGACCTGATCGCGGAGGTCACCGGCTACCGGGACCGCCCGGCGCGGGTCACCCCGCGGCGCCCCGGCGACCCGGCGCGGGTGGTGGCGGCCGCCGACCGGGTCGCGGCCGAGCTGGGCTGGAAGGCCCGGCACGACGTGCGCGACATGGTCAGCTCGGCGTGGGCGGGCTGGCTGCTGCGGCACCCGGAGGCGAAGCACGACTGAACCTTGGTCGTATTTTTAACGAACAAGCACACAACCAACTCCTCGTCCCCTCCGTCTCACAGGTAGCGAAAAGGAACCGCATTTCGGGCGATTCCGCTTACTGTGCCCGGTCCGATACGAGGAGTAGTTTCCGCAATGCCCGCACCAGGTGGCTCCGCCGCATCGCCTCGCTTCAGCATCGTCGTGCCGGTCTTCAAGGTGCAGGGCTACCTCCGCGCCTGCCTGGACTCGGTGCTGGCCCAGACGTACGGCGACTTCGAGGTCGTCGCGGTCGACGACCGCTCGCCCGACGGCTCGGGGGCGATCCTGGACGAGTACGCGGCCCGCGACCCGCGCGTCGTCCCGCTGCACCTCCCCGAGAACAAGGGCATCGGCAACGCCCGCAACGAGGGCGTGGCGCACGCCCGCGGCGACTACCTCCTCTTCCTCGACAGCGACGACACGCTGCTGCCGGACGCGCTGGAGTCCATAGCCGCCCGGCTCAAGGAGACCGAGGACCCGGACATCCTGGTCTACGACTACGCGCGCACCTTCTGGTGGGGCGAGGCCAAGCGCAACCGCGACGCCGAGGTGCTGTCCGCGCCCGGCCCCGAGGTCGGCTCCATCGACGACCGCCCCGACCTGCTGCGCCTGTTCACCGTCGTGTGGAACAAGGCCTACCGCCGCGACTTCTACCTCGCCGGCGGCTTCAGCTTCCCCGACGGCTTCTACGAGGACGCGGTCGTCGTCTACGAGTCGCTGTTCAGCGCCGAGCGCATCGCCCTTCTGGACCAGGTCTGCGTGCACTACCGGCAGCGCCGCCAGGGCAACGCGCTGCGCACCCCCAGCCGGGCGCACTTCGCCGCGTTCGCGCAGTACGAGCGGCTGTTCGCGTTCGTCGAGGAGCGGCCGGCGCTGCACCGCTGGCGCGCCTTCCTCTTCGAGCACATGATCGACCACTACCTCTTCATCCTGGCCCGCCCGGACCGGGTGCCCACCGCCGCCCGCCCGGAGTTCTTCCGGCTGGCGGCCCAGCACTACCGCCGCTACCGGCCCGCCGGCTTCGTCCGCCCCAAGGGCGTGATGGGCGTCCAGTACGACGCGCTCGCCCGCGGCTCCTACACCGCATACGCCGCGCTGAAGCTGGCCGCCAGGGGCCGCAAGAAGGCCGCGGGCCGCCTGAAGAAGGCCAAGCACACCCTCGGCAAGCAGGCGTACGCGCGCTTCTACCAGCTCCAGCTGCACCGCCCGCTGGACCCGCACCTCGCGGTCTACGCCGCGTACTGGAACCGCACCCCCGCCTGCAACCCGCTCGCGATCTACGAGAAGGCCAAGGAGCTGGCGCCGCACATCCACGGCGTATGGGTGGTCAAGCAGGACATGGTGGACGCCCTCCCCGAGGGCATCGACCACGTGGTGGTCAACTCCCCGCGCTACTGGGAGGTGATGGCCCGCGCCACGTACCTCGTCAACAACGTCAACTTCGCCGATGCGATCGTGAAGCGGCCGGGCCAGATCCACCTGCAGACCCACCACGGCACCCCGCTCAAGCGGATGGGCATCGACCAGCAGCAGTACCCGGCCGCCGCCAAGGGCATGTCCATGCGCAAGCTGCTGCAGCGCGCCGACCGCTGGGACTTCAGCGTCTCCTCCAACCAGCACACCACCGAGCAGTGGGAGCGGGTCTACCCCTGCTCCTTCCGGTCGCTGGACACCGGCTACCCGCGCAACGACGTGTACTACCGGGCGACCGCCCAGGACGTCCTGGACATCCGCGCCCGCCTCGGCATCGCCCCCGGCCGTACCGCCGTCCTGTACGCGCCCACCGTCCGCGACTACCAGAACGGGTACGTGCCGCGGATGGACCTGGAGCGCGTCACCCGCGAACTGGGCCCCGACGTGGTGCTGCTGGTCCGCACCCACTACTTCTACGGCGCGAACGACCGGCTGGCCGAGCTCCAGGAGCAGGGCGCGCTGATCGACGTCTCGCGCCACCCGTCGGTCGAGGAACTGTGCCTGGCCGCCGACGCGCTGATCACGGACTACTCGTCGATCATGTTCGACTACGCCAACCTGGACCGCCCGATCATCACGTACGCGGACGACTGGGACGTCTACGTGAAGTCCCGCGGCGTCACCTTCGACCTGCTCTCCGGCGAGCCGGGCGACACCCCGGGCATCGTCGCCACGAGCGAGGGCGAGCTGATCGCCGCGTTCCAGGACGGCAGCTGGGACGGCGAGGAGGCCGCGGCCCGCCGCGCCGCCTTCCGCGCCCGCTTCTGCCAGTGGGACGACGGACACGCCGCCGAGCGCGTCGTCCGCCGGGTCTTCCTCGGCCAGGAGGCGACTCCGGAGGTCATCCCGCTCGACGAGCGGACGGTGGCGCCCAGCCCGCGTGAGGCGGCGGCGACCGGCTCGGGCGTGGCCACGCTGCCGGTGCAGCCCGGCCCGCTCACGGCCGAGAAGCCGGGCGCCGAGGCCACCCCGTCCGACATGGACCTGGCCGGCTGACGGGCAGCCCCGCGCCCCGCCAGGGGCGCGGGGAACTGCGCGCTCAGCCACAGACGGCCCGCAGTCGAAACCGCGCCCCCTGCCGAAACGGCGCTACGCGCCCCGCGCACCGAGCGCCGTCGCCACGGCGGCGGCCAGCTCGTCCAGGTACCCCTTGGGCAGGTCCCCCCGAAGGACCACCACCCGCCAGTACAGCGGCCCGGTGATCAGATCGAGGGCCAGACGTACGTCGATGCCCTCCGGGAGTTCGCCACGCGACACCGCGCGCCCGACCATCGCCCGCGTCATGGACTCCTGGCTGTCGTGCAACGCACTCCGCAGCGCCTCGGCGATCTCCGGGCTGCGCGCCGCCTCCGCCAGCAGGTCCGGGATGATCTGCGCGGCCATCGGATGGCGCAGCGCCCGGGACGCCACCTCCAGCAGCATCCGTACGTCGCCGCGCAGCGTGCCGGTGTCGGGCACCGGCATGCCCTCGGCGGCCAGCGCGGTGACCACGTCCAGTACCAGGTGCAGTTTGGAGCGCCAGCGGCGGTACACGGCGGTCTTGCCGACCCCCGCCCGCCGCGCGATGCCCTCGATCGACATCCTGCCGAACCCGACGGCCGCCAGCTCAGCGAAGACCGCGGCCCGGATGGCGGCGGTCTTCTCCTCGCGCAGCACGGCGGCGCCGGCCGGCGCCCGGCGCGGCGACGGCGCGGGTCGGCCCGGCGGCGCGAGCCGTTCCGCCGTCGTCGGGGATGCCGCTTCCGACGGTGCTGGGTCCTTTGCCATGCAGGGAGCATAGCGTCGCGACGGGACGGTTGCGTTTCGACGTACCGGCGCCCTACTCTCGGGTTGCGACGATACGGAGCCGTCTCGTCGTGAGTTCCTCAGCCTCGCGGTGCCACCACCCCCGCAGCGCCCGCGTCCACGCACGAAAGCGGACTGATGTCTCAGACCCTCACGCGTCCGGTCCCCGCCGCCCCGCCGGACCCCGATCCGCGCGCCCTCGCCGAGCGGTACGGCCTCTCCGTCAGCGGCCGCCGCCCGTCGCTCCCCTCGTACGTCCGGCAGCTGTGGCAGCGGCGCCACTTCATCTCCGCGTTCTCCAGCGCAAAGCTGACCGCCCAGTACAGCCAGGCCAAGCTGGGCCAGCTGTGGCAGGTCGTGACGCCCCTGCTGAACGCGCTGGTCTACTTCCTGATCTTCGGCCTGCTGCTGGGAACGAACCGGGGCGTGGACGACTACATCCCGTTCCTGGTCACCGGCGTCTTCATCTTCACCTTCACGCAGAGCTCGGTGCTGGCGGGGACACGGTCCATCTCGGGCAACCTCGGCCTGGTCCGCGCGCTGCACTTCCCGCGCGCCTGCCTGCCGATCTCGTTCTGCCTGATGCAGCTCAAGCAGCTCATGTTCTCCATGGGCGTGCTGGTCGTCATCCTGCTCGCCTTCCGGCAGGTCCCCGGCTGGTCCTGGCTGCTCGCGATCCCCGCGCTGTGCCTGCAGTTCGTCTTCAACACCGGGCTCGCCATGATCATGGCGCGGCTGGGCAGCAAGACCCCGGACCTCGCGCAGCTGATGCCGTTCATCCTGCGCACCTGGATGTACGCCTCCGGCGTCATGTACAGCATCAGCCATGTGACCCAGGGCAAGAACATCCCGGGCTTCGTGCACTTCCTGCTGGACGTGAACCCGGCCGCGGTCTACATCGACCTGATGCGCTTCGCGCTCATCGACTCCTTCACCCACCACGACCTGCCGCCGCACGTGTGGGCGCTGGCGCTGGGCTGGGCGGTCGTGATGGGCCTGGTGGGCTTCGTGTACTTCTGGAAGGCGGAGGAGCGGTACGGCCGTGGCTGAGCAGCAGAGCACCGAACTGGAGCAGCCGGCGGTGGAGGCGGCAGCGGCCGCCGAGGAGCGCATTCCCACCGTCATCGCCGATGATCTGCACATCGTGTACCGGGTCTACGGCTCGGGCGCGGGCCGGGGCAGCGCCACCGCGGCACTGAACCGGATCATCCGCCGCAAGCCGTCGACCGGGGTGCGGGAGGTGCACGCGGTCAAGGGCGTGTCCTTCACCGCCTACCGGGGCGAGTCGATCGGCCTGATCGGCACCAACGGGTCGGGCAAGTCCACCCTGCTCAAGGCGGTGGCCGGGCTGCTGCCGGCCGAGCGGGGCCATGTCTACACCCACGGCCAGCCCTCCCTGCTGGGCGTGAACGCGGCCCTGATGAACGATCTGACCGGCGAGCGCAACGTCATCCTGGGCGGGCTGGCCATGGGCATGTCCCGGGACCAGGTCCGCGAGCGCTACCAGGACATCGTCGACTTCTCCGGGATCAACGAGAAGGGCGACTTCATCAGCCTGCCGATGCGCACCTACTCCTCGGGCATGGCGGCCCGGCTGCGGTTCTCCATCGCCGCGGCCAAGGACCACGACGTGCTGATGATCGACGAGGCGCTGGCCACCGGCGACCGGAAGTTCCAGAAGCGCTCCGAGGCCCGCATCCGCGAGCTGCGCAAGGAGGCCGGCACGGTCTTCCTGGTCAGCCACAACAACAAGTCCATCCGGGACACCTGCGACCGGGTGCTGTGGCTGGAGAAGGGCGAGCTGGTCATGGACGGCCCCACCGCGGACGTCCTCAAGGAGTACGAGGCCTTCACCAAGAAGTAGGCGTTCGGCAGGCTTTGGAAAGGCCCCGGAGCAGGAGCTCCGGGGCCTTTCCCAGGCCGTCAGCTGTGCTGCCGCAGCAGCGTCCGCATGGTGCGCATCGCGACCGAGAGGTTGGCCAGGTCGAAGGAGTCCGAACCCTCGATCTCCTCCAGGGTGGCCCGCGCCCGGCCCAGGATCGCGGCGTTCTTCTCCTCCCACGCCTTGAACCGCTGCTCGGGCGTGGCGTTGCCGTTGCCCGCCGAGAGGACGTCGGCGGTCAGCGCGGCGTGCGCGGCGAAGAGGTCCTCGCGGATGGCCGCCCGGGCCATCGACTGCCAGCGGTCGCTGCGCGGCAGCTCCAGGATGCGGTCCAGGAGCTGGTTGATGCGCAGCCGGTCACCCAGGTCGTAGTAGACCTCGGCGACGTCCAGCGGCTCCTTGCCGGTGCGGTCGGCGATGGCCACGATGTCCAGCGCCGGGAAGACCGACGAGAAGCCCGCCACCCGGTGCGCCACCTCCTCCGGCACGCCCGCCTCGGTCATCTCGCCGAGGATCGACTCGTACCACTCGATGTCGCTGCCCTGCAGCAGCTTGGGCAGCTCGGCCCAGACCGTGCCGACCCGGTCGCGGAAGAAATCGATGGTGTTGGACAGCTCCAGCGGCTGCGGGCGGTTGTTGAGCAGCCAGCGGGTGCCGCGCTCGACCAGCCGCCGGGAGTGCAGCCGGATGCGGGTCTGCACCTCGGCGGGCACCTCGTTGTCCAGCGCCTCGACGTCGTCCCAGACCTGGCCCAGGTTGAAGATCGCGCGGGCGGCGGTGTGCGCCCGGACGACCTCTTCCAGGGAAGCGCCGGTCTCCTCCTGCATGCGGTGCAGGAAGCTCGTACCACCGGAGTTGACGGTGTCGTTGACCAGCACCGTCGTGGTGATCTCGCGGCGCAGGGCGTGCTGGTCGACCTGCTCGGGGAAGCGCTCGCGCAGCGCCGACGGGAAGTACGCGTGCAGCAGGTGCGCGAAGTACGGGTCGTCCGGCAGCCCGGTCTTGATCAGCGCGTCCGCCACCGTGATCTTGGTGTACGCCAGCAGGACCGCGGTCTCCGGCTGGGTCAGGCCCCGGCCGTTGGTCAGCCGCTCCCGGATCTGCCGGTCGGTGGGCAGGAACTCCAGCGCCCGGTCCAGGTGCCCGTCGCGCACCAGCCGCCGCATGAACCGCTGCTGCGCGTGCAGCATGCTGGAGGACTGCGCGAGGGCCAGCGAAAGGGCGACGTTCTGCGCGTAGTTGTTGCGCAGCACCAGCTCGCCGACCTCGTCGGTCATCTCGGCGAGCAGCTTGTTGCGCTGCTTGACCGTCATGTCCCCGTTGGACACCACGGAGTTCAGCAGGATCTTGATGTTCACCTCGTGGTCGGAGGTGTCCACGCCGGCGCTGTTGTCGATCGCGTCGGTGTTGATCCGGCCGCCGTTCACGGCGAACTCGATACGGCCCAGCTGGGTCAGGCCCAGGTTGCCGCCCTCACCGACGACCTTGACCCGCAGGTCCTGGCCGTCGACCCGGATGGCGTCGTTGGACTTGTCGCCGACGTCCGCGTTCGACTCGGCCGAGGACTTCACGTACGTCCCGATGCCGCCGTTCCACAGCAGGTCCACCGGCGCCTGGAGGATGGCCTTCATCAGGTCGTTCGGGGTCATCTTCGTGACGCCCGCGTCGATGCCCAGCGCGGCACGGACGTGCTGGTTGACCGGGATGGACTTGGCGGTACGCGGGTGGATGCCGCCGCCCTGCGACAGCAGCTCCTTGTTGTAGTCCGCCCAGGAGGAGCGGGGCAGCTCGAAGAGGCGGCGGCGCTCGGCGTACGAGGTCGCCGCGTCCGGGTTCGGGTCGAGGAAGATGTGCCGGTGGTCGAAGGCGGCCACCAGCCGGATGTGCTCGGAGAGCAGCATGCCGTTGCCGAACACGTCACCGGACATGTCACCGACGCCGACGACCGTGAAGTCCTCGGACTGGGTGTCCGTGCCCAGCTCCCGGAAGTGCCGCTTGACCGACTCCCAGGCACCGCGCGCGGTGATGCCCATGCCCTTGTGGTCGTAGCCCGCCGAACCGCCGGAGGCGAAGGCGTCGCCCAGCCAGAAGCCGTAGTCCTCGGCGACCTCGTTGGCGATGTCGGAGAACTTCGCGGTGCCCTTGTCGGCCGCGACGACGAGGTAGGTGTCGTCCCCGTCGTGCCGGACGACGTCCTCCGGGTGCACGACCTCGCCGCCGACGAGGTTGTCGGTGATGTCCAGCAGACCGGAGATGAAGGTCTTGTACGAGGCGATGCCCTCGGCCAGCCACGCGTCCCGGTCCACCGCCGGGTCCGGCAGCTGCTTGCCGACGAAGCCGCCCTTCGCGCCGACCGGCACGATGACGGTGTTCTTGACCATCTGCGCCTTGACCAGGCCGAGGATCTCCGTACGGAAGTCCTCGCGCCGGTCCGACCAGCGCAGACCACCGCGCGCCACCTTGCCGAACCGCAGGTGGACGCCCTCCACGCGCGGCGAGTACACCCAGATCTCGTACGCCGGGCGGGGCGCCGGCAGGTCCGGGATGGCCTGCGGGTCCAGCTTCAGCGACAGGTAGGCATGCGGCTCACCGTTGCTGTCCTTCTGGAAGTGGTTGGTGCGCAGCGTCGCCTTGATGACGGTGAGGAACGACCGCAGGATGCGGTCCTCGTCCAGCGAGGCCACCTGGTCCAGCGCGCCGTCCAGCTCCTCCAGCAGCCCGTCGATCAGTTCCGTGCCGGCCCGCTGCCGGGCCGGGGCCATCCGCGCCTCGAAGAGGTGGACCAGCAGCCGGGTGGTGTGGACGTTGTGGGAGAGGGTGTCCTCCATGTACGTCTGGCTGAAGGTCGAGCCGGCCTGCCGCAGGTACTTCGCGTACGCGCGCAGCACCATCGCCTGCCGCCAGTCCAGGCCCGCGCCCAGCACCAGCTTGTTGAAGTTGTCGCTCTCCGCGCGGCCCGTCCACACCGCCGTGAAGGCGTCCTGGAAGCGCTCGCGGTAGTCGTCGCCGTTCGGCCGCTCCGGCATCCGCAGGCCGAAGTCGTAGATCCAGGAGCTGGACCGGTCCGGGCAGCGCAGCTCGTACGGCCGCTCGTCGACGACCTCGACGCCGAGACGGTTCAGCAGCGGCAGCACCTTCGACAGCGAGACGGGGTCGCCGGTGCGGTAGATCTTGAAGCGGCGCTCGCCGGGGCCGGCGCCGACCGGCTCGTACAGGCTGACCTCGAAGTCCCGGCCGTCCTCGGCGGTGCGCAGCTTCTCCAGGTGCTGGAGGTCGGCGACCGCGGCGCGCGGGGAGTTGTCGGCCTTGTAGCCCTCGGGGAAGGCCTGCGCGTACCGGCGCAGCAGCTCGGACGCGCGCTCCTCGCCGCACTCGGCGTTCAGCGCCTCGGCGAAGCCGTCCGCCCAGGAGCGGGCCGCCTCCACCAGCCGCGCCTCGATGCGGTCCACGTCGGCGTCGGTGAGGTCGGACAGCGCGGCGCCCGGCGTGACACGGATGACGAAGTGCAGCCGGGAGAGGATCGACTCGGTGTTCCAGGCCGTGAAGTCGACGCTGGTGCCGCCGAGCTCCTCCTTGAGGATCTCGATCAGGCGCAGCCGGACGCCGGTGGTGTAGCGGTCCCGCGGGAGGTAGACCAGCGCGGAGTAGTAGCGCCCGTACTCGTCCTGGCGCAGGTACAGCCGCAGCCGGCGGCGCTCCTGGAGGTAGAGCACGCTGGTGGCGATGGCGCGCAGCTGGTCGACCGGGGTCTGGAACAGTTCGTCGCGCGGGTAGGTCTCCAGGATCTGGAGCAGGTCGCGGCCGTCGTGGCTGTTGGGCGAGAAGCCGGCGCCCTCCAGCACCTCGGTCACCTTGCGGCGGATGACCGGCACCCGGCGCACGGACTCGGTGTACGCGGCGGACGAGAACAGGCCCAGGAAGCGCCGCTCACCGACGACGTTGCCCTGCGCGTCGAACTTCTTCACGCCGACGTAGTCGAGGTAGCTCGGCCGGTGCACGGTCGCGCGGCTGTTCGCCTTGGTGAGGATCAGCAGCTTGTGCTCGCGGGCCTTCTTGCGGGCGTCCTTCGGGAGCCGGTTGAAGGACGGGGAGACGGGGTGGCCCTCGTCGTCCTCGTGGTGCTGGGGGTCCGAGCGCAGGATGCCCAGGCCGGTGCCGGGCACGGCGGTGAGCACGTCCTCCTCGCCGTCGGCCTCACCGGGCGCCGAGGTCAGCTCGTACTCGCGGTACCCGAGGAACGTGAAGTGGTCGGCGGCCAGCCACCGCAGCAGCTCCCGCGCCTCCTCGATCTCCTGGTCCCGCAGGTCGTCGGCGGTGGGCTCGACGGGCAGCTCGTCGGAGATGCGCAGCGCGGCGTCGCGCATCTTCTCCCAGTCCTCGACGGCCTCGCGCACGTCGTTGAGGACCCGGAGCAGATCGGCGGTGATCTGCTTGAGGTCCTCGCGGTCGGTCTCCCGGTCGATCTCCACATGGATCCAGGACTCCACGAGCGCGTCGTGCGGCAGCTCGGAGTCCTTGCCCTTGCCGGGGGTGCCGTGCGCCTCGTCCTCGGCGTCCAGGATCTCGATCAGCTTGCCGGTGACGTCACGCCGGACGACGACCTGCGGGTGGATCACGACGTGGATGCCGCGGTTCTGCCGCGACAGCTCGTTGGTGACCGAGTCCACGAGGAAGGGCATGTCGTCGGTCACGACCTCGACGACGGAGTGGCTGCACGTCCAGCCGTTCTCCTCGACGGTCGGGGTGTGCACTCTGACGTTCGCCGTGCCCTGCGGCCGGGTGCCCGCGAGGCGGTAGTGCGACAGCGCCGCGCCGAAGACGTCGACCGGGTCCCGCCCGGTCAGGTCCTCCGGGGCGGTGTGCAGGTAGTAGCGCTGGAGGTATCCGCTGAGGGTGTCCGGGTCCAGGCCCGGTACCGGTGACTGCCCTCCCGCCGGTCCGCTCTCAGCGACCCTGGCCGCCTTCGTGAGCAGCTCGGTCTTGGCTTCGTCCAGCTTGGTCTGCATGTCCTCTGGCTCCTGTCGCGCGCCGTTGCGTGACGTTGTGGAAATGAGTGGGCACGGCACAACGCCGGACCGACGCGTAAGGGAACCCCGGGAGGGGCCCGGGGGCGTGTCCGGTCGTCTTCGACGCTATGCCGCGATGAGGGGCGACCGGGGCGGAATTGGCCAGATTTGGCATTCCTGGCACCTGGCCGTAACGAGAATGATCAACGGCCGCCCGGGCACGGTCGCATCCCGGGCGCGGAGCAGAGGCCTCGACGCCCCCGCGGGTTATCGCGCTGATCACACTGCCAGGCTATCGCTCCTGCCCGGGTGGTCGTCATGGGCCTTGTGTGTACAAAACCACACCCGGTTCTTTGCCGGTATGGACAGAGACGCGCCCGGTCCGGTCCCTCTCGTACGGTCGCAGGGGGTCTTGGCAAGCGCTGCCGACCGGAGGACCTTGAGCGGTACGGAGTCGGAAGCGAGCCGCGCGGAGGTACGCCATGGCAGCCAAAATCCTGATCGTCACCGGGGACGCGGCGGAGGGGCTGGAGGTCCTGTACCCGTATCAGCGACTGCGCGAAGAGGGGTACGACGTCCACATCGCCGCCCCGGCACGCAAGACCCTGCGCTTCGTCGTCCATGACTTCGAACCGGGTTTCGACACCTACACCGAGAAGCCCGGCTACACCTGGCCGGCCGACCTGGCGTTCTCCGAAGTCGACCCGGGGAGTTACGCCGCCCTGGTGATCCCCGGCGGCCGGGCCCCCGAGTACCTGCGCAACGACGCCGAGCTGCGCAAGGTCGTCAAGGCCTTCTTCGACGCCGACAAGCCGGTCGCCCAGATCTGCCACGGCCCCCTGCTGACCGCCGCGCTGGGCCTCCTGAACGGCCGCCGGGTCACCTGCTATCCCGCGCTGGAGATGGACATGCAGGCCGCGGGCGCCGGCTTCCGCGACTCCGAGGTCGTCGTCGACGGCACCCTGGTCTCCTCCCGCGCCTGGCCGGACCACTCCGGCTGGATGCGCGAATTCCTGAAGGTGCTCCGCGCCAAGGCACCGGCGGGCTGACGGCCGCTGCCGGGGAGCCGGGCCGCTGAGCGCCCGGCCCCCCCGGCAGAGCGGGAAGCGCGGTCCGACCGCTCAGAGGGCCAGGCGCTCCGCCGTCAGGACGGCCTCCGCCAGGCTGTCGACGACCGGCACCCCGGCCTCCAGAAGGCTGGCGCGGCTGTGCGAACCGCCCGTGTAGAGCACCGCGTGCGCCCCCGCGTGCCGGGCCGCCAGCGCGTCGTCCACGGCATCACCGATGACGACCGTACGGCCGGGGTCGACGCGCTCGCTCTCCAGCGCCGCGAGATGCCGCACCATGTGCGTGCTCTTGCTGCCTCCGGACGGCCCGGTCCGGCCGTCCACGCGTATGAAATGCGACTCGATGCCGAAGCCCCGGACCAGCGGCAGCAGCTCGTCATGGCCGTACATGCTGAGGATCGACTGGCTGCGCCCCGCCGTCGCCCAGCTCTCCAGCAGCGTCTCCACGCCCTCCGCGAGCGCGCACGCCGCCCGCTGGAGGGTGTAGTGCCGGTGGAACGCCTCGTCCATGACCACCCACTCGGCGTCCGTCGGCAGCCGGCCCATCAGCCGCTCGTAGAACCGCGGGATCGGCACGCAGTACAGCTCGCGGTAGCGCTCGAGGGTGATCGGGGGCAGACCGATCTCACCGAACGCGGCATTGGTCGCCGCGATCACGGCGTCGATGTCGTGGAAGAGCGTGCCGTTCCAGTCCCAGACGATGTGCGTCGCGTGCTTCCCCATGCGAGAAAGGTACCCACGGCCACTGACAATCTTGCCGCCAGGCGGCGAAGCCGCAGCTCACGCCCTCAGGCGGACGGCCGGCACCGACGCCCCGACGCCGACGGCCCGCCGTCAGCCGATCAGGTTCGGGATCTCCTGCACGCCGAACCACATCAGCTCGTGGTCCTCGGCACCGTCCACCGTGAACTGCGCGTCGTCGTCACCCTGGTCCGCCGCGCCCAGCGCCGCCGCGGCCGCGGTGACGTCCGGCTCCGCGTCGTCGGAATCGACGTGCACGGCGGCCGCCTTCTTCATCGGCACCGGCCCGGCCACCCGCACCACGCCCAGCGCCGACTTGTCCAGCCCCCGGTCGGGGTCCACGGACGCGGCACCGTCGGCGACGTCGACGGCCACCACGACGCGCCGCCGCGCGGCCTGCGGGTCGGTGGCCAGCAGCCGCAGCGAGGCCTGGGCGGCGCGGTTCAGCGCGGCGTACTCCAGCTCCTCGATGTCGTCCGAGACGTACCACTCGCGCAGCGCGGGCGTGACGGCGAAGGCCTCCAGCGGACCGGAGCCCAGCTCACCCGCCTTGTACGCCTCTGCGAGACCGGAGAGGGTCAGGGGGACGTAGACACGCATGGCCGCCGCTTTCGTTTCGGACTGCTGGGACTGGTGGCTGCTCCGATCGGGCGCAGGCAGCCAGCATACGGGCGCGGGTCCCCCTTCGTGCTGCCGGTACGCCCCGGAGGCCGCCCTGCGGACACCTCTGCCCGACCGGCTCCCGTCCTCCTCGCACCCCGCCCGTCACCCGGATAGGTGAATTCGCCGACCCCCGCCGCCGCGCCTCCGGGCTCCTTGCCGCCCCTCCGCCCGCCTCGGTAGAAGAGCCCCACCGAAAAAGCTACTGCCCGGTATCCCGCGGGGCCGGGCGGAACGGGGGAGGTCCGCCATGACCACGATCGCGTCCACGCACTCGACGACAGCCACAGCCACAGCCACATCGGCGAACACGGCGCCGGCCGCCGGGGACGGCGGCGCGGCCGCCTTGCCCGCGCCCAGGACCGCAGCTGCCGCGTCGGCCGCGGCCACGGCGGCCGCGGGCGGCAGGGCGGCCAGGCGTACGCCGCCACCGCCCCGGCCCGGCGTACCGAGCCGCCCCGGCACCCGCCGCGACAGCCGCCGCCCCGGCGGACCCCGCACCCCGCAGACCGCGCACCGTCTCCCGCAGGGCGCGGCCCGCCGCCGCGCCGCCGAGCGGCTGCCGCACCGCTGGTTCGCCGATCAGCTGGTGCTCACCCTGAGCGGCCGGCGCCCCGTACACGCGCTGCTGGGCCACGCGCTGCCCGCCGCGTACGACCGGCTCGTGGAACTCGCCCCGCAGACCCCGCTGCGTCCCGCCGGGCCGTACCACCGCGCCCCCGAGCCCCAGGTCCGCGAATGCGGCGTGTACTGCCCGCGGCGCGGGGTCATCGAGGCCTTCGCCCGGATCTCCGCCGGAGAACGCGTACGGGCCCTCGCCTTCCGCCTCGAACGCGGCCGCGACGCCCGCTGGCGGTGCGCCGCCCTGGACATCGGCCCGTCCCTCACGGTCTGGGACCGGACCACCTGACCACACGGCGCCCATGCGGGAGGCCGGGGCACCGCAGCCGTCGCTGCGGCACCCCGGCCTCCCGTACCCCGCCGGTCGAACCGGCCAGGTCACTTCTTGCGGCGCCGGCCGCCCTTCTGCGCCTTGCGGCGCTCGGCACGCGTCATGCCGTCCGACTCCGAGCGGGTCTGGCCCGAGGGCACGGCGTCGGTGGCGAAGTCACCCTCGACGACCCCGCCCTCGCCGTCCACCGTCGGCGCGGAGAAGTGCAGCCGGTCCGGGCGCTGCGGCGCGTCCAGCCCCTTGGCGTGGATCTCCGGCCGGGCCCCGGCCTGCGCCGGCACCGCGTCCTGCACGTCCTTGTCCAGCGAGGTCCGCTCCTCGGCGTCCGCCACCGGGACCTCCTCGACCTGCTGCTCGACCTGGACCTCCAGGTTGAACAGGTAGCCGACGGACTCCTCCTTGATGCCCTCCATCATGGCGGTGAACATGTCGAAGCCCTCACGCTGGTACTCGACCAGCGGGTCCTTCTGGGCCATCGCCCGCAGGCCGATGCCCTCCTGGAGGTAGTCCATCTCGTAGAGGTGCTCGCGCCACTTGCGGTCCAGGACGGACAGCACCACGCGGCGCTCCAGCTCGCGCATGATGTCCGAGCCGAGCTGCTCCTCGCGCTTGGCGTACTGCTCGTGGATGTCGTCCTTGATCGCCTCGGCGATGAACTCGGCGGTGATCCCGGCCCGGTCCCCGGCCTCGTCCTCCAGCTCCTCCACGGTCACCTTGACCGGGTACAGCTGCTTGAACGCGCCCCACAGCCGGTCCAGGTCCCACTCCTCGGCGAAGCCCTCGACCGTCTCCGCCTGGATGTAGGCGTCGATGGTGTCGTCCATGAAGTGCTTGACCTGCTCCTGGAGGTCCTCGCCCTCCAGGACGCGGCGACGCTCGCCGTAGATGACCTCGCGCTGGCGGTTGAGCACCTCGTCGTACTTCAGGACGTTCTTCCGCGTCTCGAAGTTCTGCTGCTCGACCTGGGACTGCGCGGAGGCGATGGCCCGCGTGACCATCTTGTTCTCGATCGGCACGTCGTCGGGCACGTTGGCCATGGCCATCACGCGCTCGACCATCTGGGCCTTGAAGAGGCGCATCAGGTCGTCGCCGAGGGAGAGGTAGAAGCGGGACTCGCCGGGGTCGCCCTGACGGCCGGAACGGCCACGCAGCTGGTTGTCGATACGACGCGACTCGTGCCGCTCCGTACCGAGGACGTAGAGCCCGCCGAGCTCCTTGACCTCCTCGAACTCCGCCTTGACCGCGGCCTCGGCCTTCTCCAGGGCCGCAGGCAGCGCGGCCGCCCACTCCTCGGCGTTCTCCACCGGGTCCAGGCCCATCCGGCGCAGCTCGGTCTCGGCCATGTCGTCGGGGTTGCCGCCGAGCTTGATGTCCGTACCGCGGCCTGCCATGTTCGTCGCGACCGTGACGGAGCCCTTACGGCCGGCCTGGGCGACGATCGACGCCTCCCGGTCGTGCTGCTTGGCGTTGAGCACCTCATGGGCCACGCCGCGCTTGTTGAGCTGCTGCGAGAGGTACTCGGACTTCTCGACCGAGGTCGTGCCGACCAGGATCGGCTGGCCCTTCTCGTGCTTCTCGACGATGTCCTCGACGACCGCGTTGAACTTGGCGACCTCGGTGCGGTAGATCAGGTCCGCCTGGTCCTTGCGGATCATCGGCTTGTTCGTCGGGATCGGGACGACGCCGAGCTTGTAGATCTGGTGGAACTCGGCCGCCTCGGTCATGGCCGTACCGGTCATGCCGGAGAGCTTGTCGTAGAGGCGGAAGAAGTTCTGGAGGGTGATCGTGGCGAGCGTCTGGTTCTCGTCCTTGATCTCCACCCCTTCCTTCGCCTCGATCGCCTGGTGCATGCCCTCGTTGTAGCGGCGGCCGGCGAGGATACGGCCGGTGTGCTCGTCGACGATCATGACCTCGCCGTCGATGACGACGTAGTCCTTGTCCTTCTTGAACAGTTCCTTCGCCTTGATGGCGTTGTTCAGATAACCGACGAGCGGGGTGTTGACCGACTCGTAGAGGTTGTCGATGCCCAGCCAGTCCTCGACCTTGCTGACACCGGACTCGTGGATGCCGACCGTGCGCTTCTTCTCGTCGACGTCGTAGTCGCCGGTCTCCTCGATGCCGCGCTGCGGGTTGGCCGCCTCGCCCTTCTTCAGGCGCTTGACCAGCTTGGCGAAGTCGCCGTACCACTTCGTCGCGGAGTCCGCCGGACCGGAGATGATCAGCGGCGTACGGGCCTCGTCGACCAGGATGGAGTCGACCTCGTCGACGATCGCGAAGTTGTGCCCGCGCTGGACCAGCTCGTCCTTCGACCACGCCATGTTGTCGCGGAGGTAGTCGAAGCCGAACTCGTTGTTCGTGCCGTAGGTGATGTCGCAGTTGTACTGCTCACGGCGCTGCGCCGGCGTCATGTTCGCCAGGATGCAACCGACGCTCAGGCCCAGGAACTTGTGGACCCGGCCCATCATCTCGGAGTCGCGCTCGGCCAGGTAGTCGTTGACCGTGATGAGGTGGACGCCCTTGCCGGACAGCGCGTTCAGATACGCGGGCAGGGTGCCGACCAGGGTCTTGCCCTCACCGGTCTTCATCTCGGCGACGTACCCGAGGTGCAGCGCGGCGCCGCCCATCAGCTGGACGTCGTAGTGACGCTGGCCGAGCACGCGCTTGGCCGCCTCACGGACGGTCGCGAACGCCTCGGGGAGCAGGTCGTCCAGGCTCTCGCCGTCGGCGTACCGCTCCTTGTACTCGTCGGTGAGGGCCCGCAGCTCGGCGTCGGAGAGTTTGACGAAGTCTTCTTCGATGGAGTTGACCTGGCCCGCGATGCGGTGCAGTTTGCGCAGGATCTTGCCTTCGCCTGCACGCATGATCTTCGTCAAGACGGACACTTGGGCTGGTCTCCTCGCCGGTCGGGCCTGTGCACGGTCGGTGCGCGGGCGCGGCATTTTTCCAAGGGGCAGGCCCCGCCGCAACGGCCATCGTAAGGGAGGACCCCGCTACGCAGGGAGGTCCGTCGCCCGAAGGCCCCTGTCCCTTCTCCACAACTTTCCACGACTCGCTACGACACTTCCGGTCCCTTCTCCTCGTCCTCTCGCTACGACAACGCGCGAGGTCCGCAGAAGGTGCCGGTGCGCGGCCGGAACATGTTCCTGCGCACGCGCTCGACGACGGCGGGTCCGGCGCGCCACGCATGCCACGTCCTGCCTGAGTACCGCGGGTCCGGGCGCGCCCGGAGCGCAGCGTAATTCCTTCGCCCCCGCCGCGGCCAATAAGCACACTGCCTGGCATGGAACCCGTCACCCTCACCACCCAACGGCTCGTCCTGCGCCCCTTCCGGCCCGCCGACGCCGCGGCCGTGCACGCCGCCTGCCAGGACCCCGACATCCCTCGCTGGACGACCGTCCCCTCCCCGTACACGCACGCGCACGCGGAGGACTTCGTGGGCCCGTTCACCGCCAGGGGCTGGCGCGAGGACACCACGTACACGTTCGCCGTGACGCTCAAGGAGGACGGCCGCGCGGCGGGCGACGGGACGCTGGTCGGCTCGGCGGGCCTGGTACGGCTGCGCGAACTGGCGCCGCCCGAGCTGCAGGCCGAGCTCGGGTACTGGTCGGTCAAGGAGCAGCGCGGCCGCGGGTACACCGCCGAAGCCGCCCGCGCGATCGTGCGCTGGGCGTTCACCGACCTCGGGGTGGAACGCATGGAGTGGTACGCGGAGGCCGGCAACGAAGCCTCCCGGGCCGTCGCCCTGAAGGCCGGTTTCCGCATGGAGGGCACGCTCCGCGCGAAGATCCTCCACCGGGGCACCCGCCGCGACGCCTGGGCCGGCTCCCTCCTCCCCTCCGACCTGGGGCTCACCTCGGAGACGCCGTACCTGCCCTACGAGGGCCGCGCCTCGGCCGCCGCCCGCCCGGCCGACCACGGGAACGAATGATCGATTCTCCGTACCGTTGTCAGTGGCCGGTCCTACTCTGATCGGCATGACAGCCGTGCCTGCAGCGCAGCCCGTGACCAGTCTGTCCGCCGACGAAGCGCGCCGCCTCGCGCTCCGCGCCCAGGGATTCCTGGGCGCTCCCGACCGGCGCGCGGGCGTGCGCGGGGTCCTCCGCCGCCTCGGCGCCGTGCAGCTCGACACGATCTCCGTGCTCGCCCGCTCCCATGAGCTGATCCCGTACGCCCGCCTCGGCGCGGTCGGCCGCACGGCCGTGGAATCCGCGTACTGGACACCGCGCCCGGACGGGGACTCCGCCGCCGCGTCGGGCGCCGCGTACGCGCCGCACAGCTTCGAGTACTGGTCGCACGCCGCCTGCATCCTGCCCGTCGAGGAGTGGCCGCACTTCGCGTTCCGGCGCCGGGCCATGCGGGCGCGCGGCCACCGCTGGCATGTCATGAAGGACTCCGAGCGCTCGTGCGCCGCCGTCCTGGACCGGCTGAAGGCCGACGGCCCGCTGACCACCACCCAGCTGGGCGGCGGGCGGAACGGCGGGGAGTGGTGGGACTGGTCCGAGACGAAGATCGCCGTGGAGTGGCTGCTCGACACGGGCGAGGTCGTCTGCACGGAGCGCCGTGGCTGGAAGCGGGTGTACGACCTCGCCGAGCGCGCCGTCCCCGACGACCTGCTGCACGACGACCTGGACGACACCGAGTGCGTCCGCCGCCTGGTCGCGCAGGCCGGGACCGCGCTGGGCGTGGCCACCCGCGCCGACCTGGCCGACTACCACCGCCTCAAGAGTGAGCAGGTAAGCGCGGTCATCGCGGACACGGGCCTGGTACCGGTCGAGGTCGAGGGATGGGGGAAGCCCGCCTGGGCCGACCCGGCGGCGCTGGCCGAGCCGCCGCGCGGCCGGCACCGCACCACCCTGCTCTCGCCCTTCGACTCACTGATCTGGGACCGCCCGCGCACCGAGCGGATGTTCGCCTTCACGCACCGGCTGGAGGCGTACGTCCCCAAGCCCAAGCGGATACACGGTTACTTCGCCATGCCCCTGCTGGCAGGCGGCAAGCTGATGGGCCGGGTCGACCCGGCCCGCGAGGGCACGACGCTCGTGGCCCGCCAGGTCTCGATGCAGGGGCCCAAGGCCGTCCGCCCCATGGCCCAGGCCCTGCGGGAAGCCGCCGCCTGGGTCGACTGCGACAGTGTCCGCGTCGACCGCTGCGACGACCCGGCCCTGCGCGCCGCCCTGACCGCCGAGCTGTCCGCCTGACCCGCCCCGCGGGCAGGCCGGTGACCCCGGCTCGCCCGCTAGCGAATCTCCAGGATCTTCTCGCGCATCGCGTAGACCACCGCTTCCATCCGGGAGTGCAGCTGCAGCTTCTCCAGGATGTTGCGGACGTGGTTCTTCACGGTGTTCTCGGAGATGAAGAGTTCCTTGGCGATGTCGCGGTTGTTCATGCCCGTGGCGACGAGCTTCAGCACTTCCAGCTCGCGGTCGGTCAGCCGCGGCGCCGGAACGAGCCGGCGCTCGTCCGTCCGCTGGATCATCGACTTGAACTCGGTGAGGAGTTTGGACGCCATGGAGGGGCTGATCTGCGACTGGCCGTCCGCGACCGCGCGGATCGCGGTGGCCACCTCGTCGGTGGAGATCTCCTTGAGGAGGTAACCCGTGGCCCCCGCCTTGATCGCGTCGTAGAGGTCGGCCTCCTCGTCGCTGATCGTCAACATGATGATCTTCGCGCTGGGGGCCACTTCCTTGATGGAGGTACACGCCTCGATACCGCCCCGCCGCGGCATCCTGACGTCCATCAGCACGATGTCCGGCAGCAGGTCGGCGGCCTGGTCCACGGCCTCGGCACCGTCCCCTGCCTCGCCGACGACCTGGATGTCCTCCTCCTGGGCCAGCACGATCTCCAGGCCGCGCCGGAAGAGTGCGTGGTCGTCCACCACCAGGACTCTGATCGGCTCCTTGCGGGACGCTGCCGCGTCCGAGCCGACACCGTCGGCCGTACCGACGCCGTCATCGTCCGCTTCGTCGCGCACGGGCCCGAAGCTGTCCCCCATCGTTCCTCCCCGTCAACTACTCGGCCCGGAAGGCCTGAGCTTGCTCATAAGGCTGGTTGACAACAGCCCGCTACGGCCAGCCCGATCAGCGCCATACACAAACCGTCTCTCCGGCATGTCGCCTCGTGTCCCAACACCCTGGCCGCACAGACACTATACGGTCTCAACTCCTGCTCACAGCGGCCACAATGGCGCCCCCGGCGCACGCCGGGGGCACCTCGTCGGTGGCATCAGCCGCCGAGCGCCCCTCCGGCATCGGTGGGCGCTCCGTCCGCGAACGGATCGGAATTCAGACGGATGACGCCGTAGTCGTACGCGTGCCTCCGGTAGACCACGCTGGGCTGCTTGGTGTCGGCGTCGACGAACAGGTAGAAGTCGTGTCCGACCAACTCCATCTCGTAAAGCGCCTGGTCGAGAGCCATGGGCGCTGCGGAGTGGGTCTTCTCGCGGACGACCAGGGGACCTTCGCCCTGGACCTCCAGCGATCCCATCCGGGTGGTGGGCACCTTCTCCTCGGCGGCTGCCTCATGGGCGGCGAGTTCGCCGTTGGTGTTGAGCCGCGCCGCGTCCGGAACGCTCACGGCCACGTCGCTGGCCGGGATGCGTCCGCTGCCGCGCCGCGAGTGTCGCTTGTCGTGCTGCTTACGGAGTCGCGCCTCGAGCTTGGCCGTGGCCAGATCGAGCGCGGCGTACGGGTCGGCTGCGGCCGCCTCGGCCCGGACCACCGGGCCACGGGAGCGGAGAGTGATCTCCACCCGGTCGGAACGGTCGGCCTGCCGCGGGTTGGGCTCCTTGGACACCTCGACGTCCAGGCTGATCACCTT